>NZ_CP117435.1:4512500-5112500 GCF_030687495.1 Pseudomonas sp. FP453
AGTTTCCCAGCGACATGACGTCGCACTTGCGCATACACCTCGCGCCACGCTTCCAGCAGTTTCGGCGCCGGATTCGGTGGGCGTTTACCGCCGTCCACACGGCGTTGGGCCATGTAGGGAAACTCGAAGCGCAACACGTTGACGCCGTGCCCGGCAAGGCGTGCAGCCATGTCGTTCATGAAGGCTGAGTCCATCGGTGCGCCGGCGCCGTGGGCCAGGATCAGCGTCACAGGTTCATGCCCTGCAACGCTTGTCGCGACGCCCCACAACCAGCCGTGTTCCCGCACACACTGCGCCCATTGATCCCCGTCAATACTGGCCTTGTGCTCTTTGCCCATGCTTGCCTCGCTATTTAGTCTGCCTATAACTCCAGCCCAAGTGCCGCATTTGCTTGGGTTGAACCGTGGATGGGGAACCATGAACACTACTTTAAGTACCGCCTATAACTACAAGGTGGTCCGCCAATTCGCCATTATGACGGTGGTGTGGGGCATCGTCGGCATGGGGCTCGGGGTTTTTCTCGCCGCCCAATTGGTCTGGCCTGCTCTGAATTTCGATTTACCCTGGACCAGCTTCGGCCGCCTGCGCCCGCTGCACACCAACGCGGTGATCTTCGCGTTCGGTGGCTGCGCGCTGTTCGCCAGCTCCTTCTACTCGGTGCAACGCACCTGCCAGACCCAGCTGTTTGCGCCGAAAATCGCCGCGTTCTGCTTCTGGGGCTGGCAGTTGGTCATCCTGCTGGCCGCGATCACCTTGCCGCTGGGCTACACCAGCTCCAAGGAATACGCCGAGCTGGAATGGCCGATCGATATCCTCATCACCATTGTCTGGGTGGCCTACGCCATCGTGTTCTTCGGCACAGTGATGAAGCGCAACACCAAGCACATCTACGTCGGTAACTGGTTTTTCGGTGCGTTCATCATCACCGTGGCCATTTTGCATATCGTCAACAACCTGGAAATCCCGGTCAGCCTGACCAAGTCCTACTCCCTCTACGGGGGTGCGACGGATGCCATGGTGCAGTGGTGGTATGGACATAACGCGGTAGGCTTTTTCCTCACCGCCGGCTTCCTCGGGATGATGTACTACTTCGTGCCGAAACAGGCCGAGCGTCCGGTGTATTCCTATCGCTTGTCCATCGTGCACTTCTGGGCACTGATCACCCTGTACATCTGGGCCGGTCCCCACCACTTGCACTACACCGCGCTGCCGGACTGGGCACAGTCCCTGGGCATGGTGATGTCGCTGGTGCTGCTGGCACCGAGCTGGGGCGGGATGATCAACGGCATGATGACCCTGTCGGGCGCCTGGCATAAGTTGCGCAGCGACCCGATCCTGCGCTTCCTCGTGGTCTCCCTGGCGTTCTACGGCATGTCGACCTTCGAAGGCCCGATGATGGCGATCAAGACCGTCAACGCCCTTTCCCACTACACCGACTGGACCATCGGCCACGTACACGCCGGCGCCCTCGGCTGGGTCGCGATGATTTCCATCGGCGCGCTGTACCACATGATCCCGAAAATCTTCGGTCGCGAGCAGATGTACAGCCTCGGCCTGATCAACGCGCATTTCTGGCTGGCCACCATCGGCACCGTGCTCTACATCGCCTCGATGTGGGTCAACGGCATCGCCCAGGGCCTGATGTGGCGTGCGGTCAACGAAGACGGCACCTTGACCTACTCCTTCGTCGAAACCCTGGTGGCCAGCCACCCTGGCTTCATCGTGCGGTTGGTGGGCGGTGCAGTGTTCCTCAGCGGCATGTTCCTGATGGCTTACAACACTTGGCGCACCGTGCGCTCGGCACAACCTGTCGAAGCCGCCACCGCCACGCAGATGGCCTGAGGAGTCAGTGATGAAACACGAAACGATTGAAAAGAACGTCGGCCTGCTGATGCTGCTGATGGTGCTGGCCGTGAGTATCGGCGGCCTGACCCAGATCGTCCCGCTGTTCTTCCAGGACGTCACCAACAAGCCGGTGGAAGGCATGAAGCCCTACACCGCGCTGCAACTGGAAGGCCGTGACATCTACATCCGCGAAGGCTGTGTGCAGTGCCACTCGCAGATGATCCGCCCATTCCGCGCCGAGACCGAACGCTACGGCCACTACTCGGTCGCCGGCGAAAGCGTCTGGGATCACCCGTTCCTGTGGGGCTCCAAGCGCACCGGGCCGGACCTGGCGCGCGTCGGCGCACGCTACTCGGACGACTGGCACCGCGCGCACTTGTACAACCCGCGCAACGTGGTGCCCGAGTCGAAAATGCCGGCCTACCCGTGGCTGGTCACCGCCGCGGTCGACAGCAGCCACACCGAGACCAAGTTGAAAGTGATGCGCACCCTCGGCGTGCCGTACACCGACGACGACATCAGTGGCGCCGTCGCCAGCCTCAAGGGCAAGACCGAGATGGACGCGCTGGTGTCGTACCTGCAAGTGCTCGGCACTGCCATCAAGAGCAAGAGGTGAGCCATGGGATTTGAATTCGATGCGGGCACCATCCGCGGCCTTGGCACGCTGGTCGTCGCCATCGCCTTTATCGGCCTGTCGCTGTGGGTGTTCAACAACCGCCGCAATGCGGAGTTCGAGCAGGCGCGCCTGCTGCCGTTCGCCGATGAACCTTCTCCATCCGACGCTCAAGAAGAGCCTGCAATAAGGAGCACTCGGCCATGACCCTATTTTGGAGTACATGGATCTGCGTACTGACCCTGGGCAGCCTGATCGGCCTGACCTGGCTGTTGATCGGCACCCGCAAGGGCGAGACCAAGGGCAGTGTGGACCAGACCATGGGCCACGCCTTCGACGGGATCGAGGAGTACGACAACCCCCTGCCCCAGTGGTGGTTCATGCTGTTCGCCGGCACCCTGGTGTTTGCGGTCGGCTACCTGATCCTCTACCCGGGCCTGGGCAACTGGAAAGGCGTGTTGCCAGGCTACGAGGACGGCTGGACGCAGAACAAGGAATGGGACAAGGAAATGGCCAAGGCCGACGCCAAGTTCGGGCCGATCTTCGCCAAATTCGCGGCCATGCCCGTGGAAGAAGTGGCGAAAGACCCGCAAGCGTTGAAAATGGGCGGTCGCCTGTTTGCCTCCAACTGCGCGGTGTGCCACGGCTCGGACGCCAAGGGCGCGTACGGTTTCCCGAACCTGGCGGACAACATCTGGCGCTGGGGCGGTTCGGCCGAGGCGATCAAGACCACGATCCTCAACGGTCGCCACGCGGCGATGCCGGCCTGGGGCGAAATCCTCGGTGAAGACGGCGTGAAAAACGTTGCCGCCTATGTGCGTCACGACCTGGCCAAGCTGCCATTGCCGGCGGATAACAGCGCCGACCTGGCCGCCGGCCAAGCCGCGTTCAACACCACCTGCGTCGCCTGCCACGGCCCGCAAGGCACTGGCATGGAAGCCATGGGTGCACCCGACCTGACCAAACCGGCTGGCTACATCTACGGCACCAGCCTGGCGCAGTTGCAGCAGACGATCCGTCACGGCCGCCAGGGCCAGATGCCGGCGCAGGATGTGCTGCAAGGGAATGACAAGGTGCATTTGTTGGCGGCGTATGTTTACAGCTTGTCCCATGGTGATAAGCAAACTGCCGAGTAGGCCCTTCTTGGCAGGCCTGGAGCCCCGCTCAGTGAAAACTGGCGGGGCTTTTTTGCGCGTACAGCGACGCCAATCCCCCCGGCAACGCTGATTGAGCACCGCTACTGAACATTGGGCAGAGAGATCACAAGCGATTGTTTAGTGACTCGACTCCCCCGGTCCGCCAATCCCAGTTGATCCATTAGCTCAGGGCGAGCAAGCAGCTCACGCGCAAACATCTTTGCTTCAGGCGGCGACGCCTGCGAAAGGGCTACATCCTCAAGCGACCAGAGGGTCACGCCCTGCATGGACTTGGACGCATTAAAAGTGTCCGGGTGTTCCTTGAACGTATCGAAATGAGCGATCAAGTAGTTGGCCATGTCCTTATTGCTCATGGCACTGAACTTCTGGTGCTCCGGGGATGCGACCATGCGAACGCTTTCCCGCTTAATCTTGCCGTCATATTTGGTATTGCCGTACCTGTCGAGCTTGTCCATGAGGCCGTGGTTTTCCAACAGCGCACGTGCAAACTGCGAATCTTCAGTGCTGACACCAGACTGCGTGGAGCTATACGCGATGTTCTCAAGGGATTGACGCGTGATAACACCTGGCTGTTTGGGGTCGCTGAATCTGTCGAAATGAACGTAGAGATGATTGGCCAACTCCGTCTCATTCATTCGCGTGAACGGGTTGCCGGTGTCGGATTTTGCCGAAAGTTGCGCGGCCGGCTGCATAGCACCCATCAGCGTTATTGGACACAGTATTCACACTCATCACATTCTCCTTAACTGGAAGTCCTACGGTCTATTTGCTTCTCCTATGTGGGAAAAGGACCGGGGCGGTTCCCATCCGCTCATTTTTTTGCATAGATAAATCTAGAAAGTGCTCGCCGATGCCCTTCGCGAATAATCGGGCGTTCACCCGCCCTGGCTTCGCGACCTTTTGTCACACCCCCTCCAAAGCACAACTTTCCCCTCCCGCCATTCGGGTCTACGCTTCCCCCACAGCGGTCCGGTTCTGGCGTACGCGACGAGTACCGTTGCGAGCCGAAAAAATTCCTGTCCACTTGATCAGCTTTCGAACGCCGACTTTATCCTTACGTAAAACAGGGAAAGGGCGCAGAATCTGGCGTGGAACGCCTTGACACAGGTCAGCGTTGCGTTGCATTGGCCTCTCGCTTTCTACATACTTGCGGCCGATTTTTACCTATAAAAAAACCTAAACCGTGGAACCTTAGAATGAGCACAGCAATCAGTCCGACTGCTTATAACTATAAGGTAGTCCGCCAGTTCGCCATCATGACGGTGGTCTGGGGGATCCTTGGCATGGGGCTCGGGGTGTTCATCGCCTCGCAACTGGTCTGGCCGGAATTGAACTTCGGCTTGCCCTGGACGACCTTCGGTCGCCTGCGCCCGCTGCACACCAACCTGGTGATCTTCGCCTTCGGTGGATGTGCATTGTTTGCCACCTCCTACTATGTCGTGCAGCGAACCTGCCAGACGCGACTGATCTCCGATGGCCTCGCCGCCTTCACCTTCTGGGGTTGGCAAGCCGTGATCCTCGGCGCCATCGTCACCCTGCCCCTGGGCTACACCACCACCAAGGAATACGCCGAGCTGGAATGGCCCATCGCCATCTTGCTCGCCATTGTGTGGGTGACCTATGCCGTGGTGTTCTTCGGCACTATCGTCAAGCGCAAGACCAAACACATCTACGTGGGCAACTGGTTCTACGGTGCCTTCATCCTGGTCACGGCGATGCTGCACATCGTCAACCACGCCTCGCTGCCGGTCAGCCTGTTCAAGTCCTATTCGGCCTACGCCGGGGCGACGGACGCGATGATCCAGTGGTGGTACGGGCATAACGCGGTAGGGTTTTTCCTGACCACGGGTTTCCTGGGGATGATGTACTACTTCGTGCCGAAACAGGCCGAACGTCCTATTTACTCGTACCGCCTGTCCATCGTGCACTTCTGGGCGCTGATCACCCTGTACATCTGGGCCGGCCCGCACCACCTGCACTACACCGCGCTGCCGGATTGGGCGCAGTCGCTGGGCATGGCGATGTCGATCATCCTGCTGGCCCCAAGCTGGGGCGGCATGATCAACGGCATGATGACCCTGTCGGGCGCCTGGCATAAATTGCGCACCGACCCGATCCTGCGCTTCCTCGTGGTGTCGCTGGCGTTCTACGGCATGTCGACCTTCGAAGGGCCGATGATGGCGATCAAGACCGTCAACTCGCTGTCCCACTACACCGACTGGACCATCGGCCACGTACACGCCGGCGCGCTCGGCTGGGTAGCGATGATCTCCATCGGCGCGCTGTACCACATGATCCCGAAACTGTTCGGTCGCCCGCAGATGCACAGCGTTGGCCTGATCAATGCGCACTTCTGGCTGGCCACCATCGGTACCGTGCTCTACATCGCTTCGATGTGGGTCAACGGCATCACCCAGGGCCTGATGTGGCGTGCGATCAACGATGACGGCACCCTCACCTACTCCTTCGTCGAAGCGCTGCAAGCCAGCCATCCGGGGTTCATCGTGCGCGCCCTGGGCGGTGCATTCTTTGCCTCCGGCATGTTCCTGATGGCCTACAACGTCTGGCGCACCGTGCGTGCCGCCGATCCAGTAGAAGCCGAAGCCGCCGCCAAGATCGCCGTAGTGGGAGCCCACTGATGAAGCATGAAGTAGTCGAGAAGAATATCGGCCTGCTGGCCTTCTTCATGGTCATCGCCGTGAGTATCGGCGGCCTGACCCAGATCGTTCCGCTGTTTTTCCAGGACGTCACCAACAAGCCGGTGGAAGGCATGAAGCCGCGCACCGCCCTTGAACTGGAAGGCCGCGACGTCTACATCGCCAACGGTTGTGTCGGCTGCCACTCGCAGATGATCCGCCCGTTCCGCGCCGAAACCGAACGCTACGGCCACTACTCGGTCGCCGGCGAAAGCGTGTGGGACCACCCGTTCCTGTGGGGTTCCAAGCGCACCGGCCCGGACCTGGCCCGTGTCGGCGGACGTTACTCCGATGACTGGCAGCGCGCGCACTTGTACAACCCGCGCAACGTGGTGCCTGAGTCGAAAATGCCGGCG
Source organism: Pseudomonas sp. FP453 (assembly GCF_030687495.1). Classification (NCBI taxonomy): domain Bacteria; kingdom Pseudomonadati; phylum Pseudomonadota; class Gammaproteobacteria; order Pseudomonadales; family Pseudomonadaceae; genus Pseudomonas; species Pseudomonas sp. FP453. The sequence continues at coordinate 4,519,168 of NZ_CP117435.1, forward strand.
TACCCGTTCCTCGTGGAAAACAAGCTCGACGGCAAGGACACCGCGAAGAAAATGGAAGTCTTGCGCACCCTGGGCGTGCCCTACACCGATGAAGACATCGCCGGTGCAGCCGCAGCCGTGAAGGGCAAGACCGAAATGGACGCATTGGTGGCCTACCTGCAAGGCCTTGGCACCATCATCAAAAGCAAACGGTGACCTACATGGATATCGGGATGATTCGAGGCCTGGGCACCGTTGTGGTGATGGTGGCCTTTGTCGGCCTGGCGTTGTGGGTGTTCAGCCCCCGCCGCAAGTCGGAGTTTGACGACGCAACCATGCTGCCCTTTGCGGATGATCCCGAAGCCATCAAGCACGTCGAGCAAGCTTCTAGGAGTAACAAAGAATGACTACGTTCTGGAGTCTGTACGTCACAGTCCTCAGTCTGGGAACCATCTTCGCCCTGACCTGGCTGTTGCTGTCGACCCGCAGGGGGCAGCGCAGCGAACAAACCGACGAAACCGTCGGCCACTCGTTCGACGGCATCGAGGAGTACGACAACCCGCTGCCAAAATGGTGGTTCATGCTGTTCGTCGGCACCATCGTCTTCGCCCTCGGCTACCTGGTGCTCTACCCGGGCCTGGGCAACTGGAAAGGCGTGCTGCCGGGCTACAACTACCTCGACAACGACAAGCAAACGCCCTTCGCCAACGGCCAGACCGGCTGGACCGGCGTACACGAATGGGAAAAGGAAATGGCCAAGTCGGAGGCCAAGTTCGGGCCGATCTTCGCCAAGTTCGCATCGATGCCCATTGAAGAAGTGGCCAAGGACCCGCAAGCCTTGAAGATGGGCGGCCGCCTGTTCGCGTCCAACTGTTCGGTGTGCCATGGTTCCGACGCCAAGGGTGCCTACGGCTTCCCCAACCTCACCGACGCCGACTGGCGCTGGGGTGGCGACCCGGCCGTGATCAAGGAAACCATCATGAAAGGCCGCCACGCGATCATGCCGGCCTGGGCCGAAGTGATCGGTGAACAAGGCGTGGCCGATGTGGCCGCTTTTGTGCTGACCAACCTCGACGGCCGCAAGCTGCCGGAAGGCGCCAAGGCGGACGTGGCCAACGGTGAAAAACTGTTCGCCACCAACTGCGTGGCTTGCCACGGCCCGGCCGGCAAAGGCACCCCGGCGATGGGCGCGCCCGACCTGACCCACCCGGGTGCATTCATCTACGGTTCGAGCTTCGCGCAATTGCAGCAGACCATCCGCTATGGCCGCCAGGGCCAGATGCCTGCGCAGGAGCAAATGCAGGGCAACGACAAGGTGCACTTGCTGGCCGCGTATGTGTACAGCTTGTCGCATGGGGATAAGAAAGCCGAAGAGCAGTAACCCCCGTAAAACATCAAGCCCCTTACGGTGGCACCGTAAGGGGCTTGATGATGACCAACAACCGTATTGCACTACCTGAAAACCCGACACTCCCCTACCGCCAACTGGCGTATTGACAGGGCAATGCCTCAGGCCACCTTACAAGAATTGGTTAGCTCAGGATTCAGTCTTGAGACGCTGGTGCAAATAGGGAAACTTGCCAAGCCGCCGCGGTGTTTTTATAGGCGTTGACAACCCACAGCGCCCTGGCGACTTCTCGCACTTACTTGATGTACGGAAGTTTCTTCTCCACATCATTACGAACGACCGATGCGCGCTTACCATCGAACCCTAACTGCTGCATTAACTCAGGACGACTCAACAGTTCACGCACGAACATTTTTTGTTCATCACTGGAGGTCTTCGAAGTGAGTACATGCTGAAGTCGTGGAACCGATAACTCGTCGAAAGCACGACCTGCCGTACTGAGTGGGCTCACATACTTGAAATCATTGAAATTATCAAATAAGTGCCGCGCGATGTCCTTGTCACTCATGAGGCTGAATCGGCCGTTTTCCTTTGCCTCAAACGCCCCGAGACTGGCCTGATCAATTTTTCCATCATGTTTGTGCTTGCCATAACCATCGCACTTTTCAAATAGTCCCTCTCTTTCCAGGACGGCCCGCGCGAGGGCTGACTCAAAGGGATCGACACCATTCTGCTCGCCCGCGTAAGCCATTTTCGCCAGTGATTCACGAGTCACAGAACCTGGATGCTTCGGATCGGTAAACTTTTCAAAGTCCATACGCAGAAGAAAGACCAGCCCTTCATCTGAAGTAGACTTGTAAAAATCGGAAACATCGGCCGCCGCTGGAGAGTTCGAAGCCTGCAACGGGGCCAACGAAGGGTTATAAGAAACACCACTAGTAGCAGTCATCAACAGTTCCTCAATTAAAAAAATTGTATGTAGCCCACCTTTCGTGGAAACACCTCCACCCACCGTTCCCTCTGAATGTTGAACAAGTGTTTAACAATATTTCCTATAGCAAATACGTTGCTGCTCCTACATCACTTGGTATGCAAAATCTCAAATGAGTGGGGAGAAATCTCTCAATGTCTGACAGGCAGGATATAAAGAACACCGTCACAACCACTCCACCACAGAGGCTCGCCGTGACCGCATGGGCAATGCCAGCAGTGTGGATCGAACAATTTTGCACAGGCAGATCCATGGGACAAATGACCAACCTACCGCCGAAAACCATCCATACTTGCCAAGTCAATTGATCCAGATCACGTACACCATCAATTGATTTCCCCCAACGCGACCAAAGGTCGCACCCTTTGCGCACCATCGGGGGCGTATCATTAGGCCACTGCAACACCCCTAATTTGACCCCGGCCGGCACGTACTGGCCGAGGCAAATCTCCACCGCCGTGGGATGCAATGATGAGCGACCAAATACCGGTACATGACGTTACCCCCCCTGCCAAGACCATCGATCTCTACGCCTCGCGCGAGAAAATCTACACCCGCGCCTTCACCGGCCTGTTCCGCAACCTGCGCATGCTCGGCGGCGCCGGCCTGTTCCTGCTCTACTTCGGCACGGTATGGCTGAACTGGGGTGGCCACCAGGCTGTGTGGTGGAACCTGCCGGAACGCAAATTCTTCATTTTTGGCGCCACCTTCTGGCCCCAGGACTTCATCCTGCTTTCGGGCATCCTGATCGTCGCGGCCTTTGGCCTGTTCTTCATCACGGTGTACGCCGGCCGCGTGTGGTGCGGTTATACCTGCCCGCAAAGCGTGTGGACGTGGATCTTCATGTGGTGCGAAAAGGTCACCGAAGGCGACCGCAACCAGCGCATCAAGCTCGACAAGGCGCCGATGGGCGCCAACAAGTTCCTGCGTAAATTCAGCAAGCACACCCTGTGGCTGCTGATCGGTTTTGTCACCGGCATGACCTTTGTCGGCTATTTCTCGCCGATCCGCGAACTGGTGTTCGACTTCTTCACCGGCCAGGCCGATGGCTGGTCGTATTTCTGGGTGGGTTTCTTCACCCTCGCCACCTACGGCAACGCCGGCTGGCTGCGCGAGCAGGTGTGTATCTACATGTGCCCGTACGCACGCTTCCAGAGCGTGATGTTCGACAAGGACACCCTGATCGTGTCCTACGACCCACGCCGTGGCGAACTGCGCGGCCCACGTAAAAAAGGCAGCGACTACAAGGCCGAGGGCCTGGGCGATTGCATCGACTGCACGATGTGCGTGCAGGTGTGCCCCACCGGGATCGACATCCGCGACGGCCTGCAAATCGAGTGTATCGGCTGCGCGGCGTGTATCGACGCCTGCGACAACATCATGGACAAGATGGACTACCCACGCGGCCTGATCAGCTACACCACCGAACACAACCTGTCCGGGCAGAAAACCCACAAGCTGCGCCCGCGCCTGATCGGCTACGCGCTGGTGCTGCTGGCGATGATCAGCCTGTTGGTGGCGGCGTTTTTCATGCGTTCGCTGGTGGGTTTCGACGTGAGCAAGGACCGCGTGCTCTACCGCGAAAACGCCGAAGGCCGCATCGAAAACGTCTACAGCCTGAAGATCATGAACAAGGACCAGCGCGACCACACCTACGTGCTCGACGCCGCTGGCCTGCCCGACCTCAAGCTGCAAGGCCGCCGCGAGATCAGGGTGGCTGCCGGTGATATCGTCAGCATGCCGGTAGAGCTGTCCAGTGCGCCGGAGCAATTGCCGTCGAGCACCAACGAGGTCAAATTCATCCTCACCGATGCCGATGATCCCGACGTCCGTATTGAAGCCAAGAGCCGATTCATCGGCCCCCAAGTTCGTTAAATAGAGAGCACGACAATGCCCGTAGCTACTGCCGCAAGCCCCTGGTACAAGCACCTCTGGCCCTGGATCATCATTGCGATCCTGGCCTGCTCGGTGACCTTGACCTTGTCCATGGTGACCATCGCGGTGAACAACCCGGACAACCTGGTCAACGACAACTACTACGAGGCCGGCAAAGGCATCAACCGCTCCCTGGACCGCGAACTGCTGGCCCAGACCCTGCAACTGCGCGCCAAGGTGCACCTGGACGAGCTGACCGGTGAAGTCGAGCTGCACCTGACCGGCAACAGCAACCCAACCACCCTGGAGCTCAACCTGATTTCCCCGACGCAGCCAGAGAAGGATCGCAAGATCAACCTGGCCCGCAGCGCCAGCGAACCCGGGCGCTACATCGGCCAGGTCACCGACAAGGTCGAAGGCCGCCGCTTCGTCGAACTGCTCGGCGTGGAAGGCGACCGTACCTGGCGCATGTTCGAAGAGGAACAGGTCAGCCACGATAAAGACTTGCTGCTGGGGGATGAACCGCTGCAAGGTGCCGAAGACCTGAAAAAGTAACAGCCGGCGCTTCGCGCATCGCGGGCAAGCCCGCTCCCACAGGAAGAACGCATTCCAACTGTGGGAGCGGGCTTGCCCGCGATGAGGCCCTCCCAGCCACTACAGATTCCAAACCATGACCACCCCCTGCTACCACTGCGCCCTGCCCGTCCCCGCCGGCAGCCGTTTCACAGCGGTCATCCTCGGTTCACGCCGCGAACTCTGCTGCCCCGGTTGCCAGGCCGTGGCCGAAGCCATCGTCGCCGGCGGCCTGGAAAGCTATTACCAGCACCGCAGCGAAGCCTCGGCCAACCCTGACGCGCTGCCGGTGCAACTGGTGGACGAACTGGCGCTGTACGACCGTGCCGACGTGCAAAAACCCTTCGTGCGCCACGAAGGCGAACTGGCCGAAACCACCCTATTGATGGAAGGCATCAGCTGCGCCGCCTGCGGCTGGCTGATCGAAAAACACCTGCGCCGCCTGCCCGCCGTGGCCGAGGCGCGGCTGAACCTGTCCAACCATCGCCTGCAAGTGCGCTGGGCCGACGGGCAATTGCCGCTGAGCCAACTGCTCGGCGAGTTGCGCCATATCGGCTACGCCGCCCACCCCTATCAAGCGGACCGCGCGGCCGAACAACTGGCCAACGAAAACCGTCTGGCCTTGCGCCAGCTGGGCGTGGCCGGGCTGCTGTGGTTCCAGGCGATGATGGCAACCATGGCCACCTGGCCGGAATTCAACATCGACCTGAGCCCCGAGTTGCACGTGATCCTGCGTTGGGTGGCGATGTTCCTGACCACGCCCATCGTGTTCTACAGCTGCGCACCGTTTTTCAAAGGTGCCCTGCGCGACCTGCGCACGCACCACCTGACCATGGATGTGTCGGTGTCCCTGGCCATCGGCGGGGCTTATCTAGCGGGAATCTGGACGGCAATCACCGGCGTCGGCGAGTTGTATTTCGATGCAGTGGGCATGTTTGCTCTGTTCCTGCTCGCCGGCCGCTACCTGGAGCGCCGTGCCCGGGAGCGCACGGCCGCCGCCACCGCGCAACTGGTCAACCTCTTACCGGCGTCCTGCCTGCGCTTGCAAAACGACGGCCAGAGCGAACGCATCCTGCTCAGCGAACTGGCCCTGGGCGATCGCGTGCTGGTGCATCCCGGCGCCGTGTTGCCGGCAGACGGCGTGATCCTCGACGGCCAATCCAGCATCGATGAATCCCTGCTCACCGGCGAGTACCTGCCACAACCACGCCAGGTCGGCGATGCCGTCACCGCTGGCACCCTCAATGTCGAAGGCGCGCTGACCGTCGAAGTGCGCGCCCTCGGCCACGACACGCGCCTGTCCGCCATCGTGCGCCTGCTGGAACGGGCCCAGGCGGAAAAACCGCGCCTGGCGCAAATCGCCGACCGTGCCGCGCAGTGGTTCCTGTTGTGCTCGCTGATTGCCGCCGCCGTGATCGGCCTGGTGTGGTGGGAACTGGACTCGTCCCGTGCTTTCTGGATTGTCCTGGCGATGCTCGTCGCGACCTGCCCCTGCGCGCTGTCGCTGGCCACGCCCACCGCCCTCACCGCCGCCACCGGCACCCTGCACAAACTCGGGCTGTTGCTGACCCGTGGCCATGTGCTGGAAGGCCTGAACCAGATCGACACGGTGATTTTCGACAAGACCGGCACCCTCACCGAAGGCCGCTTGGCCCTGCGCGCGATCCGCCCCCTGGGCACGCTGGACAGCGATGCCTGCCTGGGCCTTGCCGCCGCCCTCGAAAACCGCTCCGAACACCCGATTGCCCGCGCCTTTGGCCGCGCCCCGCTGGCCGCCGACGAGGTGCTCAGCTCCCCCGGCCTGGGCCTGGAAGGCCGTGTCGGCGAGCGCCAGCTGCGCATCGGCCAGCCCGGGTTTGTCTGCGCCCTCAGCGGTTGCCCGATCCCCGCCTCACCGGACGAAGCCGGGCAATGGCTGCTGCTGGGCGATACCCACGGCGCCCTCGCCTGGTTTGTCCTCGATGACCGTTTGCGCAGCGACGCCCCGGCCCTGCTGGCGGCGTGCAAGGCGCGCGGTTGGCGCACCTTGCTGCTGTCGGGAGACAGCTCGCCGATGGTCGCCAGCGTGGCAGCCGAATTGGGCATCGACGAAGCCCGTGGCGGCCTGCGCCCGGACGACAAGCTGCAGGTGCTGCAACAGTTGCATCAGCAAGGCCGCAAGGTGCTGATGCTCGGCGATGGGGTCAACGATGTGCCGGTCCTCGCCGCCGCCGATATCAGCGTGGCCATGGGTTCGGCCACCGACCTGGCCAAGACCAGCGCGGACGCGGTGCTGCTGTCCAACCGCCTCGACGCCCTGGCCCAAGCCTTCACCCTGGCACGGCGCACCCGGCGCGTGATCATTGAAAACTTGCTGTGGGCCGGGCTGTACAATGGCCTTATGCTGCCGTTTGCCGCCCTGGGTTGGATCACGCCGATCTGGGCGGCGATCGGCATGTCCCTCAGTTCGTTGACCGTGGTGCTCAACGCCCTGCGCCTGACTCGCCAGCCGAGCACGCCGGCCACCAGCGCCCCCACCGTCACCCGCCCGCTGCCGGCATGAGCCGGGCGGGCATGGAGTACCGATGCCAGCTCTCTACATGATGATTCCAGCGGCGCTGCTGTTAGTGGGCGTGGCCATCTACATCTTCTTCTGGGCGGTGGACAGCGGCCAGTACGACGACCTCGACGGCCCGGCCCACAGCGTGCTGTTTGACGACCAGGACCCCAACCACCTCGCCGCCGTCGACGAGGCCAACGGCCCCGAACAGCCACCCAAAGACCCGCCCCATGCTTGAATTGGCGCCGCTGCTGATCTCCGCGCTGATCCTTGGCCTGCTGGGCGGCGGCCACTGCCTGGGCATGTGTGGCGGGTTGATGGGCGCGCTGACCCTGGCGATCCCCAAGGAGCAGCGCAGCCGCCGCTTTCGCCTGCTGCTGGCGTACAACCTGGGGCGCATCCTCAGCTATGCCACGGCCGGCGTGTTGATCGGCCTGGCAGGCTGGGCCGTGGCGAACAGCCCGGCGGCGATGTTCATGCGCGTGCTGGCCGGGTTGCTGCTGATCAGCATGGGCCTGTACCTGGCCGGCTGGTGGAGCGGCCTGACCCGTATCGAAAGCCTCGGGCGCGGCCTGTGGCGGCATATCCAGCCGATTGCCAACCGTTTGCTGCCGGTGTCCAGCCTGCCGCGCGCCTTGCTGCTGGGTGCGCTCTGGGGCTGGTTGCCGTGCGGGTTGGTCTACAGCACCCTGCTGTGGGCGGCGAGCCAGGGCAATGCGCTGGACAGCGGGATGCTGATGCTCGCGTTTGGATTGGGCACTTGGCCGGTGCTGCTGGCCACCGGGTTGGCGGCGGAGCGGGTCACGGCGCTATTGCGCAAACGCAGCGTAAGAATGACCGGTGGCCTGCTGGTCATGCTCTTTGGGATTTGGACGCTGCCGGGTCCCCATCAGCACTGGCTAATGGGCCACTAAATCGCCATGTGGCATAGCGCCGCTCCCCGTTGATACAAATCAAGATGCCATCCCCGCCTCGCCCCTAGACTCGGCCCATTAGCCTATCCGGGGGAACGCCCGCATGCTCGACGCCATTCGTTGGGACACCGATCTGATTCACCGCTACGACTTGGCGGGGCCGCGCTACACGTCCTACCCCACCGCCGTACAATTCGACAGCCAGGTCGGCACGTTCGACCTGCTCCACGCCCTGCGCGAGAGCCGCAAGGCCTCAAGGCCGTTGTCGCTGTATGTGCATGTGCCGTTCTGCGCGAACATCTGCTACTACTGCGCCTGCAACAAGGTCATCACCAAGGACCGTGGCCGCGCCCATGCCTACCTGCAGCGGCTGGAGCAGGAAATCCAACTGGTGGCCTGCCACCTCGACCCGAAACAGCCAGTGGAACAGCTGCACTTCGGCGGCGGCACCCCGACCTTTCTCAGCCACGACGAACTGCGCCAAGTCATGGGCTGCCTGCGCAAGCACTTCAATCTGCTCGACGATGACTCCGGCGACTACGGCATCGAGATCGACCCGCGCGAAGCGGACTGGGCCACCATGGGCCTGTTGCGCGAGCTGGGCTTCAACCGCGTGAGCATTGGCCTGCAAGACCTCGACCCCGAGGTACAACGGGCAGTCAACCGCCTGCAAAGCCTGGAAGAAACCCGCGCCGTCATCGATGCCGCGCGCACCCTGCAATTTCGCTCGATCAACATCGACCTGATCTATGGCCTGCCCAAGCAAACCCCGCTCAACTTTGCACGCACCGTGGAAGAAGTGATCAAGCTGCAACCCGACCGCCTGTCGGTGTTCAACTACGCCCACCTGCCGGAGCGCTTCATGCCGCAGCGGCGGATCAACACCGACGACCTGCCCTCCCCGGCGGAAAAGCTGCTGATGCTGCAAACCACCATCGAACAGCTGACCCAGGCCGGCTACCGCTATATCGGCATGGACCACTTCGCCCTGCCGGACGACGAACTGGCCATCGCCCAGGAAGAAGGCACCTTGCAACGCAACTTCCAGGGCTACACCACCCATGGCCATTGCGACCTGATCGGGCTGGGGGTCTCGGCCATCAGCCAGATCGGCGACCTGTACTGCCAGAACACCAGCGACCTCAACGTTTACCAGAACACCTTGGCCAGCGCGCAACTGGCCGCCAGCCGGGGCTTGGTGTGCACCACGGACGATCGCTTGCGCCGGGAAGTGATCCAGCAGTTGATCTGCAATTTCAGCCTGGCATTCGACAAGGTCGAACAGGCCTTCAACATCGATTTTCGCGGGTATTTCGACGAGATCTGGCCGCAACTTGAGGCGATGGCCGCCGATGGCCTGATCGAACTGGATGCCCAGGGCATTCGCGTGTTGCCAGCCGGGCGCCTGCTGGTGCGCTCGGTGTGCATGGTGTTCGATGCCTACCTGGAGCACCAGAATAGGCAGCGGTTTTCACGGGTGATTTGAGCGCGGTTATTTCATTGCCAGGCTGGCGGCCTTGATCGCGTCGCCGGCACTCAGGTCCTTCATCGCCTTGGTCAAGGACGCCTGGGCACTGGTCAGGCTGGCCTGCAGCGCACCCAACGCCGATTGCAGGGCAGTGGCCTTGGCCCTGGCCTGCTCGGGGCTGAGGCTCTTGTCAGCCATGACCGCCGCCATTTCCGCCTGTTTCTCGGCGATCTGCTTCTTGATCTCGCGAATCATCTTCAACAGTTGCTTGACGTTTTCTGCCAGGCCGCTGTCGTCGATGTCACTGTTGGAGGTTTTCTCGGCCGCCGCCGCTTTCATCGCCGCACCGGAAATAACCACCGAGACCGCAGGTTTGGTCGCATCGGTGGCCTTGGGGTCGGCGTCGTCGGTTTTAACAGCGGTTTTTTTTGTATCTGGCGTCGTCGTAATCTGCGTGCGCATTGCCAGGTCGAGCGTAAGGGAAGCCATCTTGTGAACATCCAGGTTCCAGGGTTGATAGCATGCCATCGGCACCTGGCGAAAAATCTTTATACCCCTGCCGGTTTTTTGTACAGGCTGGCCTCACCCTCCCTCAGTGCGTTACCCTTACGTCTTATGTGTGTTTTCCCACAAGGATTTAAGAAATGTCCGAGCCAGTTAAACTGCGCGCTCACAGCCAGGCTCATTGCAAGGATTGCAGCCTGGCCCCCCTCTGCTTGCCACTTTCGCTGAATTTGGAAGACATGGATGCGCTGGACGACATCGTTAAACGCGGCCGCCCGCTGAAAAAAGGCGAGTTCCTGTTTCGCCAGGGCGACAAGTTCGATTCCGTCTATGCAGTACGTTCCGGCGCGTTGAAGACGTTCAGCCTGAGCGACAGCGGCGAAGAGCAGATCACCGGCTTCCACCTGCCCAGCGAACTGGTGGGGCTGTCCGGCATGGACACCGAGATTCATCCGGTGTCGGCCCAGGCGCTGGAGACGACGTCGGTGTGCGAAATCCCTTTCGAACGCCTCGACGAACTGGCCCTGCAATTGCCGCAGCTGCGCCGTCAGCTGATGCGCGTGATGAGCCGCGAGATCCGTGACGATCAACAAATGATGTTGCTACTGTCGAAAAAAACCGCCGACGAACGCATCGCTACCTTCCTCGTCAACCTGTCCGCACGCTTCCGCGCCCGGGGCTTCTCGGCCAACCAGTTCCGCCTGAGCATGTCGCGCAATGAAATCGGCAACTACCTGGGCCTCGCGGTAGAAACCGTGTCCCGCGTATTTACCCGCTTCCAGCAGAACGAACTGATCGCCGCCGAGGGCAAGGAAGTGCATATCCTCGACCCGATCCAGCTCTGTGCGCTGGCCGGTGGCTCCCTCGAGGGCTGATCCAGACACTTGCGGCCGCGCCAACCGGCGAGGCCGCAGGTATACTTCGAGTCCGTTTCCAGCCCCAGGACTCTTCGACGATGATCGCTGATTCGTTCGACATCAAATCCCTGATCCGCCCTGTCATCGACTTCCCCAAGCCTGGGGTGATCTTTCGTGACATCACGCCGCTGTTCCAATCGCCCCGCGCCCTGCGCCTGGTGGCCGATACCTTTGCCCAGCGGTATGTCGAAGCCGACTTCAGCCACATCGGCGCGATGGATGCGCGGGGCTTCCTGATCGGTTCGATCATCGCCTATCAATTGAACAAACCGCTGATCCTGTTCCGCAAGCAGGGCAAACTGCCGGCCGACGTGCTGGCCGAGGGTTACCAGACCGAATACGGCGAAGCCTTCCTGGAAGTGCACGCCGACAGCCTGTGTGAAGGCGACTCGGTGCTGATGTTCGATGACCTGATCGCCACGGGCGGGACCTTGATTGCTGCGGCGAACCTGGTGCGGCGTATGGGCGCGAAGATTTTTGAAGCGGCGGCGATTATTGACTTGCCGGAGCTGGGTGGCTCGCAGCGCTTGGAAGATATGGGGATTCCGACGTTTTGTTTGACGCAGTTTGCCCTCACTGAAAGGTAAGGGTTGCCAGGGCTGACGCCATCGCGGGCAAGCCCGCTCCCACATTTTGATTTGCTAATACATTCAAATGTGGGAGCTGGCTTGCCTGCGATGAGGCCCTGAAAAATACTACAAAACTACAGTCCCATCTGCTTGCTGATGATCTCGTTCATCACCTCCCGCGTCCCCCCACCAATCGACAGGATGCGATTGTCGCGATACAGCCGCTCCACCAGGCTGCCGCGCATATACCCCTGCCCGCCCAGGATCTGCACCGCGTCATAAGTGACCCGATCCGCCGTGTCGGTCGCCAGGTTCTTGGCCATGGAAATCTCCTTGATCACACTCTTGCCCGCCGCCATCTTCGCCGCCTGGCGATAGGTGAATTCCCGCGAGACTTCCACCGCCGTGGCCATTTCTGCCAACCGGTGCTTGAGCACCTGGAATTTGCCGATGGGCTTGCCGAACGCTTCACGCTGGGCCGCCCACTTGAGGCTTTCCTCCAGGGCCATCTGCGCCGTCATGTTGGCCATCAACGCCAGGGCCAGGCGTTCGCTCTGGAAGTTGCCCATGATGCAGGCAAAGCCCATGTTCTCGGCACCGATCAAGTTGCCTACGGGCACCCGGCAATCGTCGAAGAACAATTCAGCCGTGTCCGACGACCACCAGCCCATTTTCTTCAAGGGCTGGCCGACGGTGAAACCGGGGGTGTTTTTTTCGATGAGGAGCAGGCTGATGCCGGCAAAACCCGGCCCGCCGGTGCGTACGGCGACCGTATAGAAGTCGGCGCGGATGCCGCTGGTGATAAAGGTCTTGCTGCCGCTGACCCGGTAGTAGTCGCCATCACGAATGGCGCGGGTTTGCAGGTTGGCCACATCGGAACCGCCGCCCGGTTCGGTGACGGCCAGGGCGATGATCTTCTCGCCCGCCAGCACCAACGGCACCACGCGTTCGCGCACCTCGGGCCGTGCCCATTTGACGACGGGCGGCAGGCCGATATCCAGCGAACCGAGCCCCGCCACCACACCGCCGGAGCCACAGCGCATCAACTCCTCGCTGGCCGCGACCTTGGCGAACAGATCACCTTCATGGCTGCCGCCGAGGGCTTCGGGATAGCCGATACCCAGTATCCCCGCCGCGCCGGCCTTGAGGTACAGCTCGCGGGGAAAGCGCTCGGCCTCCTCCCATTGCTCGATGCCCGGCAGCAGCTCGCGCTCGACAAAACGGCGCACGCTGTCGCGGACCAATTGGTGGCTGGGGTCGAAGTAGTCCTGATAGGCAGACATCGGCAAGCTCCACGGTGAGGTGGAGGGAAATTACCAAGCGCTTGCTTGGTTTATCAAGCTGTCCGCAAATATCACCAACAACACAAAACCACTGTGGGAGCTGGCTTGCCTGCGATAACGGAGTGTCAGGCGACATCAATGTCGCTGTTCCACCGCTATCGCAGGCAAGCCAGCTCCCACAGAAGCCTGCTTCCACATCGGGGTTTGCGGTGTTGCTTAGAGCGCGATTGGTTTACGACCGGCAAAGGAATGCGCCAACGTGCCGCCGTCCACCAGCTCCAACTCGCCCCCCAACGGCACGCCATGGGCGATACGCGAGGTGATCAAGCCTTTGTTGGTCAGCAGCTGCGCAATGTAATGCGCCGTCGCTTCGCCTTCCACCGTCGGGTTGGTGGCCAGGATCACCTCGGTAAAGGTGCCCTGCTCTGCAATCCGCGCCACCAGTTGCGGGATGCCAATCGCCTCAGGCCCCAAACCGTCCAGCGGCGAGAGGTGGCCCTTGAGCACAAAGTAGCGCCCGCGATAACCGGTCTGCTCCACTGCGTACACATCCATCGGCCCTTCCACCACGCACAGCAGCGTGTCGTCGCGGCGCGGGTCGGCGCATTGCGGGCAGAGGTCTTCTTCGGTGAGGGTGCGGCACTGGCGGCAGTGGCCGACGCCGGTCATGGCCTGGCTCAGGGCCTGGGCCAACCGGGTGCCACCACTGCGGTCACGCTCCAGCAGTTGCAGCGCCATGCGCTGGGCGGTTTTCTGGCCGACGCCGGGCAAGGTGCGCAGGGCGTCGATCAGTTGGCGAATCAGGGGGCTGAAGCTCATGGGCGAAGGGTCCGACAAAACAACGAGACGCGGTTTATACCCGCGCCCCGGATTAGCGTCAAATGCTCAATCCTGCGCGACGCGCACCACCAACTTGCCGAAGTTGCGCCCTTCGAGCAAACCGATAAAGGCTTCGGGCGCCTGCTCCAGGCCGTCCACCACGTCTTCGCGGAATTTCACCTTGCCCTCGCGCACCCACGGCACCATGGCGCTGATGAACTCGGGTTGGCGGTCGCCGTAGTCGTCGAACACGATAAAACCCTGGATGCGCACACGCTTGGTCAGCAACGTGCGTTGCAGTGCCGGCAACCGGTCGGGGCCGCTCGGCGGCTGATGGGCGTTGTAGCCGGCGATCAACCCGCACAACGGGATGCGCGCCTTGGGATTGAGCAACGGCAGCACCGCGTCGAACACCTTGCCGCCGACGTTTTCGAAATAGATGTCCACGCCCTTGAAACAGGCCTGGGCCAGTTCATCGGCGAAGTCTGCACTCTTGTGATCGATACAGGCGTCAAAGCCCAACTCGTCCACCACGTAGCGACACTTGTCCGCACCGCCGGCGATACCCACCACGCGCAAGCCCTTGAGCTTGGCCACCTGCCCCACCACCGAGCCCACCGCACCGGACGCGGCAGCCACCACCAGGGTTTCGCCGGCCTTGGGCTGGCCGATGTCCATCAGGCCCATGTAGGCGGTCATGCCCGGCATGCCGAGCACACCCAAGGCCATGGAGGGGCTGGCGAGGCCCTTGGGCACCGGGATCAGGTTGTGTCCGTCGGAAATGCTGTGGCTTTGCCAGCCGGTGGCGCCCACCACCAGATCCCCCACTTCGAATTTCGGATTGCGCGACTGCTCGATACGGCTGACAGCACCACCGGTCATCACTTCATCGATTTCCACTGGTGCTGCGTAGGACGGTGCGTCACTCATGCGTCCGCGCATGTAGGGGTCGAGGGACAGGTACAGGGTCTTCAGCAGAACTTGGCCGTCTGCCAACTCCGGAAGATTCACACGCTCCAGACGGAAGTTTTCCGGGGTGGGTGCGCCCTGTGGGCGTGAGACCAGGACAATGCGCTGGTTCAAAGTCGGTTGTTGCGGCATCTGGGGCTCCTTTCGCGAATCCATCGGTATAGGGTGCAGACCGTGATTGGGGTGCCTGGGTTCAGATTGGACGCGGAGCGTCCGCGGCGGCGTTACCACGCAGAGCGTGGGAACGATCAGCCAGCTCCCACAGGGATCGCGGCGCGCGCAAAAAAAATGCCAGGCACTTGGCCTGGCATTCGAGTGTAGCTAACGCTCGCCGATCAGAACGGCAGCTTCATGCCCGGCGGCAGTTGCATGCCAGCGGTCACACCGCCCATTTTTTCCTGGCTGTTGGCTTCGATCTTGCGCACGGCGTCGTTGACGGCCGCGGCGAACAGCGCTTCGAGCATTTCCAGGTCGTCTTCGCCAACACCTGGCAATACGCTTGGGTCGATGCTGACGCGCTTGATGTCGTGACGACCGGTCATCACCACGCTGACCATATCGCCACCGGCTTTACCGGTGACTTCGGCGTTGGCCAGTTCTTCCTGCATCTTGGCCATTTTTTCCTGCATCTGCTGCGCCTGCTTCATCAGGCCGGCCATGCCACCTTTCATCATGGGAATCACCTCAAAGTACGTGGATCAAGTAAGTAGCCCGGTATCAGGACGCCTGGGGCACCGGGGCTTCGACAGGTTCAATAGTATCGTGACGGACGACCGCACCGAACTGTTGCATCATTTGCTGGATGAGCGGATCAGCGTGGATCGAGTCTTCGGCTTCGCGCTGGCGGTTGATGCGCCGGCGGGTCGCGGCCTGGGCCGGGGTTTCCTGCTCCGGCTTGATCAACTCGATGGCGATGGTCAGCGTGCGCTCATGGTACTGGTTCAGTGCGTCATTCAGGCGACGCTGCTGGGTGGCGTTGAACAGGGCGCTGTGGGCCGGGTCCAGGTGCAGCAGCCAGTGGTCGCCCTCAATGGAAATCAGTGTGCAGTTGGCGGCGATGCTGCCGGTCATGCCGGAGATCGGCAGTTTCGGGAACAGCTCCAGCCATTGCAGGGCCAGGCCGGTGGCCGGCGCCGCGGCGGGTTCTGCCTCGGGCTCGGGGGCCGGCTCGGCGGTGTGCTCGCTGGCCAGGTCGTCCAGGTAGCTGTAGGCCGAATCCATGTCCGGCTCGATGTAGTCTTCGTCCAGCGGCGGCTCGTCGTCGTCGATACCCGGCACAGCCGCCTCAACCTGGGCGACGGTCGGCTCGGGCACAGGCGCAGACACCCACTCAGGGGCGTCGGGCACCGCGCTGTCCGGGGTCGGCGTGGGCATCGGCGTCAGCTCGGGCTGTTCGCCAGTGGTTTCCAGCACGGGCTCCACGGCGGGCTGTTGCTCGGCTTCGGGTTCGGCCTCGGCTTCTACCGGATCGTTCCACGGCAGGTCGACGACCGGCGCGGGTTCGGGTTCGACAACCGGTTCCGGCGCAACCACCACCGGCTCGGGAGCCGGCGCCGGTGCAGCAACCACTGGCGCGACAACCGCCGCGCCAGCCACTGGTTTGGCGGAATCAACTGTGGCCTGGCTGATCCCCACTGGCTTTAGCGGCTGTCTCGGCGCGTCTGTCGCGTCGGCGGGCCGGAACGCCAGCATCCGCAGCAGGACCATTTCGAAGCCACCGCGCGGGTCCGGCGCCAGGGGCAGGTCGCGACGACCAATCAGGCCCATCTGGTAGTAGAACTGCACATCTTCGGCCGGCAGCGCCTGGGCCAGGGCCAGTACGCGGTCGCGGTCGCCATGGCCGTTATCCACACCCTCGGGTAGGGCCTGGGCGATGGCGACGCGGTGCAGCACATTGAGGATTTCCGAGAGCACGCCGTTCCAGTCCGGGCCTTGCTCCGACAGGTGGCGCACGGCTTCGAGCAACGCCTTGGCGTCGCCTTCGATCAACGCGTGCAGCACGTCGAACACCTGGCCATGGTCGAGGGTGCCGAGCATGGCGCGCACGTCGGCGGCCATGACCTTGCCTTCACCAAAGGCGATGGCCTGGTCGGTGAGGCTCATGGCGTCACGCATCGAACCATCGGCGGCGCGGCCGAGCAGCCACAGCGCGTCGTCTTCGAACGGCACGTTCTCGACGCCCAGCACGTGGGTCAAATGCTCGACCACGCGCTCGGGGGTCATGTTTTTCAGGGAGAACTGCAGGCACCGCGACAGAATCGTTGCAGGAAGTTTCTGCGGGTCGGTGGTGGCCAGGATGAACTTGACGTAGGGCGGCGGCTCTTCCAGGGTTTTCAACAAGGCGTTGAAGGAATGGCTGGACAGCATGTGCACTTCGTCGATCAGGTAGACCTTGAAGCGCCCGCGGCTCGGCGCGTACTGCACGTTGTCCAACAGCTCGCGGGTGTCTTCGACCTTGGTGCGGCTCGCGGCGTCGATCTCGATCAGGTCGACAAAGCGCCCTTCGTCGATTTCCCGGCACACCGAGCAGGTGCCGCAGGGCGTCGAAGTGATACCGGTTTCACAATTCAGGCATTTGGCAATGATGCGCGCGATGGTGGTCTTGCCCACCCCGCGTGTGCCGGTGAACAGGTAGGCGTGGTGCAGCCGCTGGCTGTCCAAGGCATTGATCAGAGCCTTGAGCACATGGGTCTGGCCGACCATTTCGCGGAACGAGCGCGGACGCCATTTACGTGCAAGAACCTGATAACTCATCGAAAACCGTCGCAACTGGGAAGCGGAAGCCGGTAATGCTAGCGGAGCAAGGGGGAAATTGCATCCGGCACGCTCGCCTAATCTGACTAAGCTCATCGCACTGGCCCCGAAAAGGCCTGAACCCGGAGAGCATATGCGCGTAGTCCTGGGCGCTTTATGGATGATTGCCACGGCTAGCCTGGCGGCGCCTGCACCGCTGCGTTTCTCGGTTTCCGACAGTTGGGCGATGCCCATGGTGCAAGTGGAGGACGGCCGGCCGACCCAGGGTATTTTGTATGACTTGATGTCCAGCCTCGCCACCCAGGTCGGGCACCCGGCGCACTTCCACGTGCTGGCCCGGGCGCGCATCGCCGCCGCCATGGAGCACGGCGAGATTGATGTGCGCTGTTATGTCGCCCAGGCGTGGGTCGATGACATGTCCGGCGACTACACCTGGAGCGTGCCGCTGTTTGTGCAGCGCAACCTGCTGGTCAGCACCCATGTGCCCGCGCAGGCCGTGGAGTTGAGCAAGCTGGCGCCGCAGTTGATCGGCACGGTGCTCAACTACCGCTACAGCACCCTCGACCCCTTGTTCGCCAGCGGCCAGCTCACCCGTGACGACGCCCGCAGTGAAGAGCAGGTGCTGCACAAACTGGTGGCCGGTCGCTTCAAGTACGCAGTCGCCAATGAATGGATACTCGACCGCTTCAACCAACGCCTGGCGCCCGGCCGGCGCTTGCACAAAGTCGCGGTGCTCGAAGAACAAAGCCTGGGCTGCACCGTGCGCAACGACCCGAATGTGCCGGTGCAACGCATCCTGCGCACCTTGTTGCGGATGAAAATGTCCGGCGAGATCGACGACATCATCCAGTTGTACACCGGGGATCGCGCAACCAGCGCCCCTCCAGACTGATCGCCGCCACACTGGCCAGCACGATCACCCCGCCCAGCACCACTTGCGCGGCAATCTGCTCGCCGAGCAGCGTCGCGGCCATCAGCATGGCCACTGGCGGGATCAGGTACATCGCCACCGACGCGCGGCTGACCTCGACATGCTTCAACACATAGGCCCAGGCCAGGTACGCCAAGGCACTGGGGAAAATCCCCAGCACCAGCACCGCCAGGTTCTCCGCCAACGGCGCCTGCGCCACGGCGGCGGGCAGGCCTGGCAGGTTGACGCACAGCATCAAGGTGCCCGCCCACACCATGTAACACGCCAGCGTCAGCGGGCTGTAGCGATGGGAATAATGTTTCTGGATGGCGAAATACACACTCCACGACAGCGCCGCCAGCAGGATCGACAGGCCACGCGGGTCGATGCCTGCCACGCCCTGATCGCCCCAGATCACCACCAGCACGCCCAGCAAGCCGAGCAACACACACCCCCAGCGCCAGCCGCTGACCCGCTCCTTCAAGGCGAAAAATGCGATCAACACACTAAACAGTGGCGCCGATTGCGCCAATACGCTGGACGCCGCCGCCGTGACGAATTGCTGCCCATAGTTGAGGCTGGTGTGGTGCAGGAACACGCCGAAAAAACCCAGCACCAGTAACCATGGCAGATCCCGCAGGCGCGGCCGGCCAATGCCCAGCACCAGCGCCACGCCGCCCATGAACAGCGACGCAATCACAAACCGCAGCAACGCCAATTGCCCGGGACTGTAGCTGTGCAGCCCCATGTGCACGCCAATCGGCGAATAGGCCCAACAGAGGATGACGCTGGCAACCACTAGCGTAAGCTTCACGGGTGACGGGGATTTCATCGAAGGCATCCAGAAACAGAGAAGGAATGCCGTCAGTCTTGGCCCCGGTCACCCGCAGGACAATTAACCGTTTCTGACTTCTGCAATCACTGGAACTGAGCAATGGAACTGGCCCAACTGAAGATGGTGCGAGCCGTGGCGCAAACCGGCAGCGTGGCCCAGGCCGCCGTGCAATTGCACTGCGTGCCGTCCAACATCACCACGCGCATCAAGCAACTGGAAAACGAGTTGGGCACACCGCTGTTTATCCGAGCCGGACGCGGGCTGGCGATCAGTGCCGCTGGCGAGATCTTCCTGGAGTACTGCGAGCGCATCCTCGCGTTGGTGGACGAATCCAAACGCGCCGTGGACGCCAGCGCCATCCCCCGTGGCACCTTGCGCATCGGCGCGGTGGAATCCAGCGCCAGCGGGCGTTTGCCGCCGCTGCTGGCGGAGTATCACCGGCGTTACCCGGACGTCAGCCTGGAGTTGGTGACCGGCGCCTGGAGCCAACTGCTCGACGACCTGCAACACCACCGCCTGGACGTGGCACTGGTGGCCAGCGGCGGCAAGCGCGCCAAGCTCGAACACAGCGTGGTCTACAGCGAACGCCTGGTGCTGATCGCCAGCGCGTCCAGCGCGCCGATCCACAGCGCCGCAGACCTGGCCGGACGCACGCTGCTGGTATGGCCGCCGGGCTGCCCCTATCGCGCGGCGCTGGAGAACTGGGTCAAGCCTCAAGCGTTCAAGCCGAGCATCGCCAGTTATGCCAGCTGGGGCACGATCATCGGTTGCGTCAGCGCGGGGATTGGCGTGGCGTTGGCGCCGGAGGGCATTCTGGCGCGGTATGAGCAGGCCAATCAGCTGGCGTCGTATCGGTTTGAGGAGTTGCAGGCGGTGGACAACCTGCTGTTCTGGCACGCGGACACCCAGCGGCATCTGGCGAGGGATGCGTTCGCTGGGCTGCTGCGCGAAACCTTTGGCTGACACACAACATAACTGTGGAAGCTGGCTTCTGTGGGAGCTGGCTTGCCTGCGATGCAGGCACCTCGGTCTGTCAGTGATACCGAGGTGATGCTATCGCAGGCAAGCCAGCTCCCACAGTCTAGGTCAGCCTCCAGGGGCATTTAGGCGCGCGTACTGATCCTGGCTAATCCAACCAATAAACGATCGATTCTGCGCATTGATAAACTCAACCTGCGCCCAGCCATCCTTGACGGCCAACACGCCCACCACATCATCCTTGACGATATACGGACGCTTGGCCGCCTTGGCCCCCGGGGTTTTCAGCAGGAAAACCTTATCGACGGACACCGTCACCAAGCCAATCCACTGTTTATTCGCGGTCTGGGTCAGGTCCAACCCGGTGGCAATCTCCGGCATCAACACGCTCATGCAACCGGGATGCTGGCGGCCCTGCTCCACGGTCAAGGTCACGCCGTCGGCGGACGGCGTCACGCTGCCAGGGTAGGCATCGACGAGCCAGGTGGTCAGCACGTTCCCGCTGCCTTGTAGGTAGAACGCACATCGGCTGACGCCCTCACCCAGCTCTTCCGCGTAAAAACCTTCCACCCGGTGCTCGGGCGTCACCGCCAGCATCAGCCCTTCATACGTGCCCGAATGCAGCGCAGGCGCACCCGCAAACGCCGGGGCCACGGCGCACAACGACAACACACCCATCGTCAGAACACGGTTCATCTTATTTTTTCCCTTCAAGCGTGTTGTAGGCTTTTTCGATAAGCACGTCATAGTTACCGTAATCCTTGCCGTTATAGTTACGGGCCATGGCCACGTAATCCTTGTCTTTCATGGCCTTCATCAGTGCCGGGCTCTGGCTGCAAAAACTCAGGAACGCCCTTAGTTGGCTGCCGGCATTGATCTTCAATGCCGCGACAAACTCAAACACCGTCTTGTAACCGCACGCCGCGAAGTTGAAACCCATGACCTGAAACATGCCCCATGACGCCGACATCAACGCCGCGTCCTGATCCAACGCAAAGGCGGTGGCCATGGTCTCCCAGGCCTTGACCTGGTCCTTGTTGTTGACCTGCCACTGCGGCCCGGCTTTGCGCACATAGGGATACGACAGCAGCGGATGCGCCTGGTCGTAGATGTGCTTGGTGTACTTGCGAAACAGGTGCCCTTCAAAGGCGATCACCGGCAACTTCGCCGGCCCGAAGCCCGAGCGCCCGCCCGATTCGACTGTGGCAAAGGCCTTGATGATATTTACCGAAATGCCATTGCCCACCTGCTTGGCGGCGTTCTGGAAGTCCGTTTCAGTCAGGGTCATGCCCCCGTCGCACGTGGCCTGGAGCACCAACTGGCGGTTGCGCCGCTCGGCCTCGACCATGGCGCGCATGCGGTCCAGGTACACATTGACCGTGGCCTGCACCGCATCGCCCTGGTTATTGCCGAACACATTGAGAAAGCTCGGGATGCGCATCGCCGGGAACGCCTTCACCGGCACTTTCACCGCTTCTTCGATCAGGCTGTTGAAGGTGCGACCCGTGGGATCGATCACCCCATCGGGGTGCGCGTACTTGAGATGGCGGAACTGATACTGGCTGATGCACTGCACCAATTGGCCGTCGCACTTGCCGTTCTCGGCCAGCGGAAAACCCAGCTTGGGAATGATCAGATTGAACAAGTACTGGATGCACTGCACATCGGCGGGCAAGTTGCGGGCTTTACCGGGAGCGCCCACCGACGCACTGATAAGACGGGGCAACCCTTGCAGGCTTTTCATCACAAACATCCTTGTTAGTTAAAGAAGTGATGGCACTTCAATATCAATTCCGTGCACTTGTCACATTCTGAAACAAGTGGCCGGCGCAAACTAACAAGGTGGTTTTGGCTTGTAAAGTGGGAGGATCGAGAGTTGTGAGATAGCAATCGAATGGTATACGACGATCGACGACTTTCAGGCTACTGCCCCGAATGTCCTC
Source organism: Pseudomonas sp. FP453 (assembly GCF_030687495.1). Lineage (NCBI taxonomy): Bacteria > Pseudomonadati > Pseudomonadota > Gammaproteobacteria > Pseudomonadales > Pseudomonadaceae > Pseudomonas > Pseudomonas sp. FP453. The sequence continues at coordinate 4,541,336 of NZ_CP117435.1, forward strand.
CCGGTAGAGTCCGGCGGTGGTGCTTCTGCCAAGCTAGGTTTGCTTAGCATTTTCATCATTTCCCTTTAGTATGCTGTACCCCCCAAAAACGCGGAGGGATACACCCTATGCTTGGTCAGATAATCGAATCGGAGAAACAACTGTGAGGCTCGACAAACTGCGCGTGCAGAACTACCGCTGCTTTGGAGAGTTCGAGATCGACTTCGACCCTCATCTGACCGTATTGATCGCCTCCAACGGAGGTGGTAAAACCACCATTCTGGATGCCGCGCGAGTTGCCCTATGGCCTTTTGTCAAAGGCTTTGACTTGGGGAGCCAGACCGGAAAATCCGCAACAATCCAAATCGACGACGTACGTCTTGCCCACCTTGCCAGCGGCAACATGGAGCCTCAGATTGCCAGTGTGATCGAAGCATGGGGGCCTTGGTCACCCAGTGAAACTGATAACAACTGGTTGCAGCAGCGTACGAGCCTGAAGAAATCAACCAACACCCTTGGTGATATCGGCTCGAAAGCACTGACGGGATACGGCAAGTCTCTTCAGGAAAAAGTACGGAGCGATGAGCCCGTCGTGTTGCCACTGGTTACTTATCTGGGGACCTCGCGCCTTTGGTTCGAGGGTCGCTTCACTTCGGCAGCTGCCCAAACCACTCTCGATAAAACTGAGTATTCCAGAACATCGGGGTATCTGAACTGTCTTTCCTACTCGTCGAGCTTCAAAACCTTTACTGCTTGGTACGTCTGGATTTATCGCAGCTATCGGGAAGCTCAGGTAATCGCGCTTGAGCGCAATGCAGCGATGTCCGTTCTTGGTGTTCGATTCGGGCAGATCATCAAGTCCGTCAAAGAAGCGATTGATCGATTGATACAGGCCCCGACAGGCTGGCATAGCCTGGAATACAGTGAGAGCCATCAACAACAACTGATCATGCATCATCCAGAACAAGGAATATTGCCGGTAGAGATGCTCAGTGACGGACTGCGTAACGCCATTGCAATGGTTGCTGACTTGGCCTTTCGTGCTTGCAAGCTCAACCCTCAGCTGGGAGATCAGGCGCCTTTGCAAACGCCGGGCATTGCGTTGATCGACGAGGTGGATATGTTTCTCCACCCTCATTGGCAACAGACAATCCTGGGCTCATTGCGTGAAGCCTTCCCAGCTATGCAATTCATTGTCACAACGCACAGCCCACAAGTCCTAAGTACCGTGCGGCGCGAAAACATTCGAGTCATTGGCAAGGATGTGCAGGGCAACTTGATCGCCTCGCCACCACTGGCGATGACCTATGGCGAGCCGAGCAGCAGCGTTTTACATAGCGTCATGCAGGTAGATCCTCAGCCTCCGGTCATCGAAAAGCCCGATTTGTTAAAACTCACGGAATGGGTAGACAAGGGGCGCTTCGACGAGCAACCGGCGATTGAATTGATGACGCAGCTTACAAACGCATTAAGTGAACAACATCCCCAGCTTCAGCGCCTCCAACGCAGTATCAAACGGCAAAGAGCACTAAAAAAATGAGGGCCGTTCACAAACAGGGCCAAGGCCCGTATCAACTGAATAACTCACATGCAAACCCACCACAGACGGCCAAGGCCGCGGACAGCCGATGGTCAGGGTTTGGCTATAAACAGCAGGTACTTGGCTACCTGCTTGAAGAGCAATATGGTCTGTGTTGCTACAGTGAAATTCGACCCGACCAGCTCAGCCTGGGGCTGCATATAGAGCATGTCGAAAACAAAAGCCAAAACCCACAGCGTACGTTCGATTACGACAACCTCGCGGCCTCAGCACTAGACAGCGAAACAGATCTGCATCACTTCAAAGGCCGGGCGTCAGAAGTCTTTGGCGGACACGCCCTTGGGAAATCGGATTCAGTTGATATCCAGCGCTTTGTGTCCTGCCATCAAGCTGATTGCAGCCGTTTTTTTTCCTACCTGTCCGATGGACGGATTGTCCCTGCTGACGGCTTATCTGCTCAGGATGAAGACCGAGCCCTCTACACCATTGACTTGCTCAACTTGAATAGCTTCGTCCTGAAGGACTTACGCCAGCAATGGTGGGACGAACTGTCGGTGCTTTTCGATGATCATGTTGAACAGGATATGAGCCTCTCCTGCCTTGCAGGCATTGACCTCGTTCCTCGTGGGAAACAACTGAGCCCTTTCTTCAGCATCACACGGAACTTCTTTGGCAGCATTGCTGAAGAAGTACTGGAGGAGAATGCCCCCCACCTGAGATGAACTGGAAAACTGTGAAATAGCCGTCACAACTGCGCAATAAACCGGCCAGGTGACTGAATAAAGATTTTTGATTTGGCGCAGAAGAGGTACTGCAAGGGAGAGCGTTATGGAGGCAACCCCACCAGCCACACCCCGGCACACAATGTTCCCGCTGTGGCTGCTGCCTTCCGGCTCTGACCAGGTTCACGGGTAATCGTTGCGGGGGGACCGATGGGGTCACCATAACGACGCCTGCCTCTCGGCAAGCGGGGCCATTGTACCGATCTCATCGGAAGTTACAACCGTTGGTGCTGGAATAAAAACATCTGGCGGTTCAAGCACTTGCCCACGGCCTCAGCCAGTACATCGCCCCCTGTGGGGGCTGGCTTGCCTGCGATGCAGGCACCTCGGTGTATCTGTTGGACTGAGGTGATGCTATCGCAGGCAAGCCAGCTCCCACAGAAAAGCCAATTCATTGGGCCTGGAGGACTTGGTCCGCCCGGCCGCCCTCTTCCTGGATCACCAGATGGATGAAGTGCAGCTTGGCGATCACCGCCGGTGGCAGCACGAAGGGATAGAAATCCGGCTGGCCCATGCTGCGCGACAGTTCGTTGAGCATGCCGGCCAGTTCGATCCAGGCGTTGACGAACGACAGGAACGCCACGCCGCCCGGATGTTCGGGGTCGTAGAGGGTGCTGAGGGGGAATGGCTGGTAATCCAGGTCCATCTCGCGGGCGCTCATGCCAAAGCCCAGCGCGGTGTCGACGGCATCCATCATGTGCAGGTAGTGGGCCCAGGTTTCGGCCCAATCTTCCCAGGGGTGCATGGTGGCGTAGGCGCTGACGCAGGTCTGTTGCCAGTCGGGACGCGGGCCGTTCTGGTAATGCTGGTCGAGGGCGTCGGCATAGCTGGCGCGTTCGTCGCCGAACAGGCGACGAAACGGTTCAATCCAATGGGTATTGGCGATCAGGCGATCCCAGTAGTAATGGCCGACTTCATGACGAAAATGCCCAAGCAAGGTGCGGTAAGGCTCACGCATCTGTACGCGAACTTTCTCACGATGGGCGTCGTCGGCTTCCTTGATGTCGAGGGTGATCAGGCCGTTGGCGTGGCCGGTCATGGGCGCGTTGCCTTCGAGGTCGATACCGACAAAATCGAAGGCCAGGCCGCTGTCTTCGTCGACGCTCTTGGGCACCACTTGCAAACCGAGGCTGATGAGCTGGGCCACCAGGCGGCGCTTGGCGATCTCCACTTTGCGCCAGCGTTCGGGGTTTTCCGGGATAGACAGGTCGGGGATGGTGCGGTTGAGGCTGCACGCCACGCACAGTGGCGCGGTGCTATGGGCGGGGATCAGCCAGTTGCAGGCGGCCGGAGTGTCGAGGTTGGCGCAGCGGCGGAAGGCGCCGGCTTCCAGGTTGCCGTCTTGTAGCCAGGTGCCGACCACGGGGCCGGGTTGCAGGGAGGCGAGCCGGCTTTGTTGCGGTTGATAGCCCAGCAGGGCCTGACAGGCCAGGCATTGGCTGTTGCGGAAAAACAGGGATTGGCCGCAGCGGCATTGCCACACCTTGCCGTCGCGGGATGGCCCGGCCACGAAAGGGGCGGCGATGCGTGAACTGAGCTGCTCGAAGTAGCGGAACATGGCGATCTCTCCCCTGGATGACAGAGACTAGATCATTTCCAGGGTGAGATCGTTCCGCTTTCCTACAAGGGGGGCTGCTGCGCAGCCCAGCGGGAGCAAGCTCCCTCGCCACAGGGCGCGATCAGACGGTGATGTTGTGCTTGGCCAGGAAGGCGACGAAGGCTTCTTCGTCGAGAACCTTGAGCCCCAGTTCGCTGGCCTTGGCCAGTTTCGAACCGGCGCCCGGGCCAGCCACCACGCAATGGGTTTTCGCCGAGACGGAACCCGCCACCTTGGCGCCAAGGCTTTCGAGTTTGTCCTTGGCCACGTCGCGGCTCATCAGCTCCAGGGAGCCGGTGAGCACCCAGGTGTGACCGGCTTCGGGCAAGCCTTCGACGACCTTCTTCTCGCTGTGCCAATGCATGCCGAAGTCCTTGAGCTGCTGCTCGATGGCCAGGGCACGGTTGGCGTTGTCAGGATTGTCGAAAAACTCACGCACGGCCTTGGCCTGCTTCTCCGGCAGCGCCTGGCGCATGTCCAGCCAGTCCGCCTTGATCACGCCTTCGAGGCTGCCGAACTTGTCCGCGAGTTTCTGCGCAGCACCCGGGCCGACGCTCGGCACATGCAGCTTGTCGAGCAAGCCGCCCAAGGTGGTGCTGGCGGCGAACTCGGCGCTCAGGTCGCCCTGCTCCTGCAATTGCAGGCCGCACTCGTCCGGCGACAGCAACGCGCCGATCACTTCCTGGTTATGGCTGTCCTCAAAGAAGCTGTGGATCTCGTGCGCCACTTCCAGGCCCACGTCCGGCAAGTACGTCAGCACTTCCGGCAAGGCCTTCTGCACGCGCTCCAGGGACGCCAGGGAGCGCGCCAGCACCTTGGCCGTCTCCTCGCCCACGTCGGGGATGCCCAGCGCATAGATAAAGCGCGCCAGGGTCGGTGTCTTGCTGTTTTCGATGGCGGCGATCAGCTTCTTGCTGGAGATGTCGGCGAAGCCTTCCAGGTCGATGATCTGCTCGTACTTGAGCTTGTAGAGATCCGCCGGCGAGCCGATGAGTTTTTCGTCCACCAGTTGCTCGATGGTCTTGTCGCCCAGGCCGTCGATGTCCATGGCCCGGCGCGAGACGAAATGGATGATTGCCTGCTTGAGCTGCGCGCCACACGCCAGGCGCCCGACGCAACGGTACACCGCACCTTCGCTGACGGTTTCCTTGCCCTTGCTGCGTTTGACCAGCTGGGTGCGTTCCACATGGGAACCGCACACTGGGCAGCTTTCGGGGATCGGCACGGCGCGGGCGTCTTCCGGGCGGCGTTCGAGCACCACGGAGACGACTTGCGGGATCACGTCCCCGGCGCGGCGGATAATCACGGTATCGCCGATCATCACGCCCAGGCGCGCCACTTCATCCATGTTGTGCAAGGTCGCGTTGGACACGGTCACGCCCGCGACCTTGACTGGCTTCAAGCGCGCCACCGGGGTGACGGCGCCGGTGCGGCCGACCTGGAATTCCACGTCGAGCAGTTCGGTCAGCTCTTCCAGGGCCGGGAATTTATGCGCGATAGCCCAGCGCGGCTCACGGGCGCGGAAGCCCAGCTCGCGCTGGTAGGCAATGCTGTTGACCTTGAACACCACGCCGTCGATCTCATACGGCAGGCTGTTGCGGCGCTCGCCGATGTCGCGGTAGTAATCCAGGCAATCCTGAATGCCCTTGGCCAGTTTCAGCTCGTGGCTGATGGGCATGCCCCACTTTTGCAATTGTTGCAGGTTGCCGATATGGGTGTCGCTGATGTCGGTGGTCACGCCGTAGCAGCAGAACTCCAGCGGGCGGCTGGCGGTGATCTTCGAATCCAGCTGGCGCAGGCTGCCGGCGGCGGCGTTGCGCGGGTTGGCGAAGGTCTTGCCGCCGACTTCCAGCTGCGAGGCGTTGAGCCGCTCGAAACCGGCCTTGGACATGAACACTTCGCCACGCACTTCCAGGGTCGCCGGCCAGCCGCTGCCGTGCAGTTTCAGCGGGATATTGCGCACGGTGCGCACATTGACGCTGATGTCTTCGCCGGTGGTGCCGTCGCCACGGGTGGCGCCGCGTACCAGTTCGCCATCCTGATACAGCAGGCTGACCGCCAGGCCGTCCAGCTTGGGTTCGCAGCTGTATTCCACCACCGCGCCGCCGCCGAACAGATCACCGGCCGGCAGGTCCAGGCCCCCCTCGTTCACGCGGCGATCAAATTCGAGCATGGTGGTTTCATCGAATGCGTTGCCAAGGCTGAGCATCGGCACTTCATGCTTGACCTGGGTGAACGCCGACAACGCCGCACTGCCCACACGCTGTGTCGGCGAATCCCGCGTGACCAGCTCCGGATGCTCGACCTCCAGGGCCTTGAGCTCGTGGAACAAGCGGTCGTACTCGGCGTCCGGGATGCTCGGCTCGTCGAGAGGACGTGGTAACGGTAGTTGTGCTGATCCAGTTCAGCGCGCAGTTCGAGGATGCGGGTGTGGGCGGCGGTCATGGGTGTTCTCTCATAAAGCAAAAGAGCAGCCGAAGCTGCTCAAATGTTGGTGCGCTTATTCTACTCAGCGTTTTTGTGTCAGGGCGCGACGCTCGAACTCGACGATGCGCTGACGGTAATGTTCGATGGTCTGCGCAGTGAGGACGCTGCGTTGGTCGTCCTTCAGCTCGCCGTTCAGTTCCTGGGACAGCTTGCGCGCTGCAGCCACCATCACGTCGAACGCTTGTTTCGGGTGACGCGGGCCTGGCAGGCCGAGGAAGAAGCTCACGGCCGGGGTGCTGAACAGGTCGATGTCGTCCAGGTCAAAGGTGCCCGGCTTGACCGCGTTGGCCATGGAGAACAGCACTTCGCCGTTGCCGGCCATGCTTTCGTGACGGTGGAAGATATCCATCTCGCCAAAACGCAGGCCGCTTTCGAGGATGTTCTGCAACAGCGCCGGGCCTTTGAAACCGGCAGCGTCGCGGCAGATCACGCTGATCACCAGCACTTCTTCAGCGGCTGGCTGGTCGTTGACCGATTGGCGCGGCGCGGGCTTGCCGACGTTTTCATCCGGGAAGTCATCGTCGCGGCTGCTGAAGCTCGGGCCATCATCGACGTCGAGGTTCAGGTCGCCCTGATGCGGCTCGGCCACGGCGGCACTGGCACGCTTGCCACGCTTGGACGACGGCTCGCGGGCTTCACGCAGCGGCGCGCTCATCGACGGCAGGTCGTGCTCGTCCAGTTGCGGTTCTTTATGGGTATCCAGCACACGGGGCGGCCCCAGCAGCTCGGCGGCGCCGTCGTCGTCTGGCAGGTTGGACAGGTTGCGGTCCAGGCGAAACTTAAGCTTGCCCTTGCCGCCGCGCATCCGGCGCCAGCCATCAAAAAGAATACCGGCAATGACAATAATGCCGATGACGATCAGCCACTCGCGCAGACCGATTTCCATGTAATCCCGTGCCTCTAATAAAAAATGCTGAAAAATAAGGGGTTTAGCACCGTGCAAACCGCTTTAAAACGTGGCGCCAACTCTATGTTCTGACTGACGTTTTGCCCACGCACACGAAAAATTGACATTAAACTAGCACGACCAAAGATAACTTTACACCGTCTGTCAAAATGCCTTGAACAATTATGTCGTTAGGCCATCTTTGCCAGACCGGTAAAACACCTTACATCCTGCTGAAAATTCTCTTTCGAAGCCTGGGTCAGGATTCCACCATCGCCATTGCTTCTTCCACATCCACCGCCACCAAACGCGAACAGCCCGGTTCATGCATCGTTACGCCCATCAACTGATCAGCCATTTCCATGGCGATCTTGTTGTGGGTGATATAGATGAACTGCACGGTCTGGGACATCTCTTTAACCAGTCGTGCATAGCGTCCAACGTTAGCGTCATCCAGCGGTGCGTCAACTTCATCGAGCATGCAGAACGGCGCCGGGTTCAACTTGAAGATGGCAAATACCAGGGCCAATGCGGTCAGGGCTTTTTCGCCGCCGGACAACAAATGGATGGTGCTGTTCTTCTTGCCCGGAGGCCGCGCCATGATCGTTACCCCTGTATCGAGTAGATCTTCGCCCGTCAGTTCCAAGTAAGCGCTGCCACCGCCGAAAACTTTCGGGAATAACGCCTGTAAACCGCTATTAATCTGATCAAAGGTATCTTTGAAGCGGTTGCGGGTTTCCTTGTCGATCTTGCGGATCACGTTTTCCAAGGTATCCAGGGCTTCGACCAAGTCGGCGTCCTGCGCGTCCAGATAACGTTTACGCTCGGATTGTTGCTGGTATTCGTCGATGGCCGCGAGGTTGATCGCGCCCAGGCGTTGAATGCGCGCGGCAATCCGCTCCAGTTCTTCTTCGGCGTCTTTCTCGTTGGCCTGGGTGGTCAACGTGTTGAGCACGCCGTGCAAGTCGTAGCCGTCTTCCAGCAACTGGTCTTGCAGGGTCTTGCGGCGCACGGTCAGGGCTTGCCATTCCATGCGCTGTTGTTCGAGTTGGCCGCGGATCAACTGGGATTGCTGCTCGGCCTGGGTCCGGCGTTTTTCGGCATCACGCAGTTCGCGGTCGGCGTCTTCCAGGGCGATTTGCGCGGTCTTGAGTTCTTCGTCGACGGTCATGCGCTTGTCGAGCAATTCTTCGAGCTTGAGGCGCAACTCTTCCAGCGGCGCTTCGCCCTCTTCCAGGTTGAGGCTCAGTTGCTCGCGCTTTTCGGTGAGGCGTTCGGACTGCATCTCCAGGCGCTCAAGGGCCTGGGCGGTGGACGCATGCTGGGCCTTGAGCGAGCCGAGGCGCACCGCCAGTTGGTGGGCGTGATCCTTGTGCTGGCGGGCTTCCTGGCGCACGCGGTCGAGGCGTTCGCGCAGGCTGTCGCGCTGGGCCAGCAACAGTTCGCGCTGCTCGGTGTCGAGGGCCATGCTGTCGAGGGCGTCCTGCAACTGCAGGCGCGCTTCGCCGATCTGTTCGTGTTCCAGGGCGCGCTGTTCGCCCATCTCGGCGACTTCTTCGTCGAGGCGGGTACGGCGCAGGGTCAGCTGTTCGGCCTTGGCCTTGCTCGCGGAGAGCTGGGCCTTGAGTTCACCTTGCTGGCGCGCTTCGTCCTGCAACAGGCGGCGCAGGTGTTCGCGACCGGTCTCTTGCTGGCGCTGGGTGGCGCGCAGGGTTTGCAGTTGGGTTTCCAGACTTTCCAGGGTGGCTTCGCGCTCTTCGCGCTCGGCGATCAGGTTGACGATTTCCTGGCCACGGGCCAATACACCGCTTTCCGCTTCGCTGGCGCGGCGCACCCGCAGGAAGTGCCGGCCGACCCAATAGCCGTCGCGGCTGATCAGGCTTTCGCCGGCCGCCAGTTGACCGCGCTGGGCCAGGGCTTGCTCAAGTGATTCAACCGGCTTGACCGGCCCCAGCCACGGCGACAGATCAATCGCCGCCTCAACCTTGTCCAGCAAGCTGCCGGGCACCCGCTGGCCATCGGCAGCAGGGCTGAGCAAGCGCAGGTCGCCCTGGGTAAAACCGGCCAGGTCGAAACCGCCAAAGTCATCCACCAGCACGGCTTGCAGGTCGGCGCCCAGCACGGTTTCCACCGCCAGCTCCCAACCCGCTTCGACTTTCAAACCCTCGGCCAGGCGCGGGCGCTCGGCCAGATGCTGGTCGCGCAGCCATTCGGCGGTGCCGGTGCCGGGGTCCAACGCCGCTTGTTGCAACGCTTCAAGGGACGCCAGCCGGCCGTTAAGCCGCTGCAAATCGCCCTGGGCCTGCTGCTGCGCCTGGGTCGCCTGTTGCAGTTGCTGACGCAGTTGCTCCAGGCGCTCCACTTGTTGTTCTTCGCTGGCTTCCAGCTCCTCAAGCGTCATTTCGCTTTCGGCCAGTTGCTCGCTCAGCTCCATGATCGCCGCGTCTTCCGGGTCGGCGGCGAGCAGCACGCGCTCTTCCTGCAAGCGGCGCTGGCGCTCGGCCAAGCGCTCCATGCTGGTTTCCAGTTGCTGGATGCGCGACTGCTGCACCTCGGCCTGGCGGCGCGGCTCGGCGGATTGCAGGTTGAACGTGTCCCACTGCTCTTGCCAGCCGTGCATGGTGCTTTCGGATTCTTCCAGGGCGGCGGCGGCTTCTTCGGCGGCAGCGCTGGTGACTTCCTGCTCGGGGGTGAGCATGTCCAGTTCTTCACCGAGGGTCAGCAGCAAGGTGCGGTCGTGACCCAGGTGGGATTCAGTCTCCAGGCGCGCGCGTTCGGCTTCCTTCAAGTCATCCTGCAACTGGCGCAAACGCTGCTGGCCGTGCTGGATGCTCTGCTCGACGCGAGCAATATCGCCGCCCACCGAATAGAAGCGGCCCTGCACCAGATTGAAGCGCTCGGACAAATCATGGTGCCCGTCACGCAGGCGTTCGATGCTGGCGTCGGCATTGCGCTGTTCGGCCACCAGCGCTTCAAAGCTGATTTCCTGGGTGCCGATGATCGCCTCGCGCTGGCCGACCTGCTCGTTCAGCGCCTGCCAGCGCAGGGCCGACAGTTGGGCCTTGAGCTGGCGCTCTTCGCCCTTGTATTCCTGATACTTCTCGGCCGCCTGGGCCTGGCGGTGCAGGCGCTCCAACTGGCGCTCCAGCTCTTCGCGCAGGTCGGTGAGGCGGGCGAGGTTTTCGTGGGTGCGGCGGATGCGGTTTTCGGTCTCGCGGCGGCGCTCCTTGTACTTGGAGATGCCGGCCGCTTCCTCGATAAAGTTGCGCAGGTCTTCGGGCTTGGCTTCGATCAGCTTGGAGATCATGCCCTGCTCGATGATCGAGTAGCTGCGCGGGCCCAGGCCGGTGCCGAGGAAAATATCGGTGATATCCCGACGGCGACACTTGGTGCCGTTGAGGAAATAACTGTTCTGGCTGTCGCGGGTCACTTTGCGGCGAATCGAGATTTCCGCGTAGGCCGCGTACTCGCCAATCAAGGTGCCATCGGAGTTGTCGAACACCAGTTCGATACTGGCCTGGCTCACCGGCTTACGGCTGGTGGAGCCGTTGAAGATGACGTCGGTCATCGACTCGCCGCGCAGGTTTTTGGCCGAGCTCTCGCCCATCACCCAACGGACGGCGTCGATGATGTTCGACTTGCCGCAACCATTGGGCCCGACCACCGCCGCCATATTACTGGGGAAGTTCACCGTGGTCGGGTCGACGAAGGATTTGAACCCCGCCAGTTTGATGCACTTGAGCCGCACGTTTAGGCGTCCGCCAACGCAGCAATGACCAACGAGCAGCTGCGCTCGCCGTAAGCCGACAACACCTGGCGGATCTGTGGCAGGTCACGGGCGAGGACGGCTGCGAGCAATTGCTCGAACAGCACCAGGTATTCGCTCATGGACGCCTTGCGCTGATCCAGGGCCAGGTAATAGGCGCGGTTCATCGCCGGCTGCAGGTTTTCCACGGTTTCCTGCAAGTACGGGTTGTTGGCGAAGGGGTACGCGGCGCGCATCACGTTGAAGCTTTCTTCGACGAAGGCGCGGATGTCCTGGCGCTCGAAATTGGTCACCAGGCGCTGCTGGATCTGCACGAACGGCGCCATGTCGGCCTGGGTCTGCCAGCCTTGGGCGACCGCATTGCCGAGCAGGATGTACAACTCGCCCATCAGCGTGCACAGGCTCTGCACCTTGTGCGCGGTGAGTTCGGTGACGTGGGCGCCACGGCGCGGCAGGATCGCGATCAGGTGGCGGCGTTCGAGGATCAGCAAGGCTTCGCGCACGGAACCACGGCTGACATTAAGCGCCAGCGTGACCTTTTGCTCCTGGATCCGCTCCCCAGGCTTGAGTTCGCCGCGAATGATGCGTTCGGCGAGGTGGTGAGCGATTTGCTCGGCGAGGCTGTCCGGCGCCTTGAACGTCATGTTTTACCTTCAAAATCTTCTATCGATACAAGCGCGGCAGTGTAGCGCATTGGCCCGCTGATGGCGCTACGCCCACCGTGGCGAATTTGGCACGGAATAAGCAGCGTGGAAAACGCAAAAGCCCCTGAAAACGCCGGTTCCAGAAGACTGGACCATAATTGAAAGTGTTGCGACCGGATTTTCTTGACCTTCTGGTCAGAAAATCGTTGACCGAAAAGTCAGACATGACTAGATTCGGCGCAAAGCGGTTAACAACAATAATGAGTCTGCGAGGCCTTCCGTGATCCAGTTTTTACTTAACCAGGAACTCCGTAGCGAGCACGCCCTGGACCCCAATCTCACTGTGCTCAACTACCTGCGTGAGCACCTGGGCAAATCCGGTACCAAGGAAGGCTGCGCCAGCGGCGACTGCGGCGCGTGCACCGTGGTGGTCGGCGAGCTGCACACCGATGCGCAAGGCGCGGAGCAGATTCGTTACCGCAGCCTCAACTCGTGCCTGACCTTTGTCTCGTCCCTGCACGGCAAGCAATTGATCAGCGTCGAAGACCTCAAGCACCAGGGCCAACTGCACAGCGTGCAACAGGCGATGGTCGAGTGCCACGGCTCGCAATGCGGCTTTTGCACCCCCGGTTTCGTCATGTCGTTGTTCGCCCTGCAAAAGAACAGCGACGCCCCCGACAGCCAGAAAGCCCACGAAGCCCTGGCCGGCAACCTGTGCCGCTGCACCGGTTATCGGCCGATCCTCGCCGCCGCCGAACAGGCCTGCTGCAACAAGCCGCAGGATCAGTTCGACAGCCGCCAGGCCGACACCATCGCCCGCCTCAAAGCCATCGCGCCGACGCAAACCGGCGAACTCAACAGCGGCGACAAACGCTGCCTGGTGCCGCTGACCGTCGCCGACCTGGCCGACCTCTACGACTCCTATCCGCAAGCCCGTCTGCTGGCCGGCGGCACCGACCTGGCGCTGGAAGTCACCCAGTTCCACCGCACGCTGCCGGTGATGATCTACGTCGGCAACATCGAAGAGATGAAGCGCATCGACGACTTCGCCGATCGCCTGGAAATCGGCGCCGCCACCGCCCTCTCCGATTGCTACACAGCACTGCACCACGAATACCCGGACTTCGGCGAGTTGCTGCACCGCTTCGCCTCCTTGCAGATCCGCAACCAGGGCACCCTCGGCGGCAATATCGGCAACGCTTCGCCCATCGGCGATTCGCCGCCGCTGCTGATCGCCCTCGGTGCGCAGGTCGTGCTGTGCAAGGGCAACACCCGGCGCACCTTGGCGCTCGAAGACTACTTCATCGACTACCGCGTCACCGCGCGCCAGGACAGCGAGTTCATCGAGAAGATCATCGTGCCGAAGGGCCACGCGCTGTTCCGCGCCTACAAGGTGTCCAAGCGCCTGGACGATGATATTTCCGCCGTCTGTGCCGCGTTCAACCTGAAGATCGACAACGGCGTGATCCGCGAAGCCCGCGTCGCCTTCGGCGGCATGGCTGCCACGCCGAAACGCGCGAAAAGCTGCGAAGCCGTGCTGGTCGGCGCCACCTGGAACAGCGCCACCGTGGAGAAAGCCTGTGCCGCCCTGGCCGAAGATTTCACCCCGCTGTCAGACTTCCGTGCCAGCAAGGAATACCGCCTGCTCAGTGCGCAGAACCTGCTGCGCAAATACTTCATCGAACTGCAAACGCCGCACATCGAGACTCGGGTGACCGCTTATGTCTAACCATCACGCCGTCGTTAAAACCCAAGCCGAACTGGCCGAGCTGTTCGCCCAGGACCTCACCTCCGGTGTCGGCCGCAGCGTCAAGCATGACAGCGCCGCCAAGCATGTTTCCGGTGAAGCGCAGTACATCGATGACCGCCTGGAATTCCCCAACCAGCTGCACCTGTATGCGCGCATGTCCGACCGCGCCCACGCCCGCATCATCAGCATCGACACCGCGCCCTGCTACGCGTTTGAAGGTGTGCGCATCGCGATCACCCACGAAGACGTGCCCGGCCTGAAAGACATCGGCCCGTTGATGCCTGGCGATCCGCTGCTGGCCATCGACACGGTGCAGTTTGTCGGCCAGGTCGTGCTCGCCGTCGCCGCCCGTGACCTGGAAACCGCGCGCAAAGCGGCGATGGCGGCGGTGATCGAATATGAAGACCTGGAACCGGTGCTGGACGTGGTCGAGGCCTTCCGCAAGAAACACTTCGTGCTCGACAGCCACACCCACCAACGCGGCGATTCAGCCAGCGCACTGGCGTCGGCGAAACACCGCATCCAGGGCACCCTGCACATCGGCGGCCAGGAACACTTCTACCTGGAGACGCAGATCTCCTCGGTGATGCCCACCGAAGACGGCGGCATGATCGTCTACTGCTCCACGCAAAACCCCACCGAAGTGCAAAAACTGGTGGCCGAAGTGCTGGACGTGTCGATGAATAAAATCGTCGTGGATATGCGCCGCATGGGCGGCGGTTTCGGCGGCAAGGAAACCCAGGCCGCCAGCCCGGCGTGCCTGTGCGCCGTGGTCGCACGCCTCACCGGCCAGCCGACCAAGATGCGCCTGCCGCGTGTCGAAGACATGCTGATGACCGGCAAGCGCCACCCCTTCTATATCGAATACGACGTGGGCTTTGACGACAGCGGCCGCCTGCACGGGATCAACCTCGACCTGGCCGGCAACTGCGGCTGCTCGCCGGACTTGTCCAACTCGATTGTCGACCGCGCGATGTTCCACTCCGACAACTCGTATTACCTGGGCGATGCCACGGTCAACGGCCATCGCTGCAAGACCAACACCGCGTCCAACACTGCCTATCGCGGCTTCGGCGGCCCACAAGGCATGGTCGCCATCGAAGAGGTGATGGACGCCATTGCCCGCCATCTGGCCCTCGATCCGCTGGCCGTGCGCAAGGTCAACTACTACGGCAAGACCGAGCGCAACGTCACCCACTACTACCAGACCGTCGAGCACAACCTGCTCGAAGAGATGACCGCCGAGCTTGAGGCCAGCAGCCAATACGCCGAGCGCCGCGAAGCGATCCGCCTGTACAACGCCCACAGCCCGATCCTGAAAAAAGGCCTGGCGCTGACTCCGGTGAAATTCGGTATTTCGTTTACCGCCAGTTTCCTCAACCAGGCCGGTGCGCTGATCCACATCTACACCGACGGCAGCATCCACCTGAACCACGGCGGCACCGAGATGGGCCAGGGCTTGAACACCAAGGTCGCGCAGGTGGTGGCCGAAGTGTTCCAGGTGGAAATCGACCGCGTGCAGATCACCGCCACCAACACCGACAAGGTGCCCAACACCTCGCCGACCGCCGCCTCCAGCGGCGCCGACCTGAACGGCAAGGCCGCGCAGAACGCCGCCGAAATCATCAAGCAGCGCCTGGTGGAATTCGCCGCGCGCAAGTTCGATGTGAGCGAAGCGGATGTGCAATTCCACAACGGCCACGTGCGCGTGCGCGAGCAGATCCTCACGTTCGAGGCGCTGATCCAGCAGGCGTATTTCGCCCAGGTGTCGCTGTCGAGCACCGGGTTCTACAAGACCCCGAAAATCTTCTACGACCGCAGCCAGTCGCGCGGGCGGCCGTTCTACTACTTCGCCTTCGGCGCGGCGTGCTGCGAAGTGATCGTCGATACGCTGACCGGCGAATACAAGATGCTGCGCACCGACATCCTCCACGACGTGGGCGCTTCGCTGAACCCGGCCATCGACATCGGCCAGGTGGAAGGCGGGTTTATCCAGGGCATGGGCTGGCTGACCATGGAAGAGCTGGTGTGGAACAACAAAGGCAAGCTGATGACCAACGGCCCGGCCAGCTACAAGATCCCGGCGGTGGCGGACATGCCGCTGGACCTGCGGGTGAAGCTGGTGGAAAACCGCAAGAACCCGGAAGACACGGTGTTCCATTCCAAGGCCGTGGGCGAACCGCCGTTCATGCTGGGGATTGCCTCGTGGTGTGCGATCAAGGATGCGGTGGCGAGTTTGGGTGACTATCGGTATCAGCCCAAGATCGATGCGCCGGCGACGCCGGAGCGGGTGCTTTGGGGGTGTGAGCAGATGCGGCAGTTGACGGCGGCTTCGCCTGTGGAAACTGAAACCGAGTTGGCTTCGCTTTAGGACCGAGGTGCTGCCATCGCAGGCAAGCCAGCTCCCACATTTTGAGCGTGAACACCGTCAAATGTGGGAGCTGGCTTGCCTGCGATAGCGGCCTGACTGACAACAGCAATGTTGAGGTAGACATGAACAACTGGATCAGCGCCCTCGCCCACCTGCAAGCCAGCGGCGAACCCTGCGTACTGGTAACCATCATCGAAGAACTCGGCTCCACCCCGCGCAACGCCGGTTCCAAGATGGTCATCAGCGCCGCCCAGACCTTCGACACGATCGGCGGCGGGCATCTGGAATACAAGGCGATGCAGATTGCCCGCGACATGCTCGTGCGTGGCCAGCAGAACACCCATCTGGAGCGCTTCAGCCTCGGTGCGAGCCTGGGCCAGTGCTGCGGCGGCGTGACCGTGCTGCTGTTCGAGCCCATGGGCCAGGTGCAGGCACAGATCGCGGTGTTTGGCGCCGGTCATGTCGGCCGTGCGTTGGTGCCGCTGCTGGCGAGCCTGCCGTGTCGGGTGCGCTGGATCGATTCCCGCGAGCAGGAGTTTCCAGCACATATCCCCGAAGGCGTGCGTAAAATCGTCAGCGAAGAGCCGGTCGATGAAATTGCCGACCTGCCGGTGGGCAGTTACTGCATCGTCATGACCCACAATCACGCGCTGGACCTGGAACTCACCGCCGCCCTGCTCAAACGCAATGACTTCGCCTACTTCGGCCTGATCGGCTCCAAGACCAAACGGGTCAAGTTCGAACATCGCCTGCGTGACCGCGGCTTCGACGCCGCACAGTTGCAACGCATGCGCTGCCCCATGGGCCTCACCGAGGTGAAGGGCAAGTTGCCGGTGGAGATCGCGATCTCCATCGCCGGCGAAATCATCGCCACCTATAACGCCAATTTCGGCCAGCACACCGCCAGCGCCGAACCGATTGCCAAACTGCTGCCGGCGTCGCGTCGCAGCCAAGCCATTTGAATCGAGATGACCATGCCTTTGACTCGCAAAGCCTACCGTGCCGCCATTCTGCACAGCATCGCCGACCCCGCCGAAGTGGGCATCGAAGCCTCTTATGAGTATTTCGAAGACGGCCTGCTGGTGATCGAAAACGGCAAGATCAGCGCCGTCGGCCATGCCAGCGATTTGCTGCCGACCCTGCCCGCCGATATCGACATCACCCATCACCAGGACGCGTTGATCACCCCCGGCCTGATCGACACCCATATCCACCTGCCCCAGACCGGCATGGTCGGCGCCTACGGCGAACAGTTGCTGGACTGGCTCAACACCTACACCTTCCCGTGTGAAAGCCAATTCGCCGACAAGGACCACGCCGAGGAAGTTGCCGACATCTTCATCAAGGAACTCCTACGCAACGGCACCACCACCGCCCTGGTGTTTGGCAGCGTGCATCCGCAGTCGGTGAACGCATTTTTTGAAGCGGCCGAAAAGCTCGACCTGCGCATGATCGCCGGCAAAGTGATGATGGACCGCAACGCCCCGGACTACCTGACCGACACCGCCGAAT
Source organism: Pseudomonas sp. FP453 (assembly GCF_030687495.1). NCBI lineage: Bacteria > Pseudomonadati > Pseudomonadota > Gammaproteobacteria > Pseudomonadales > Pseudomonadaceae > Pseudomonas > Pseudomonas sp. FP453. The sequence continues at coordinate 4,558,650 of NZ_CP117435.1, forward strand.
CCGGCTACCAGGAAAGCAAGGCGCTGATCGAGCGCTGGCACGGCAAGGGCCGCCTGCACTACGCCGTCACGCCACGCTTTGCACCGACCAGCACGCCGGAACAACTGGCGCTGGCCGGGCAACTGCTGGGGGAATACCCGGACCTCTACATGCAGACCCACATCAGTGAGAACAAGCAGGAAATCGAGTGGGTAAAAGAACTATTCCCTGAGCGTAACGGTTACCTGGATGTGTACGACCACTACAAATTGCTCGGCGAGCGCTCGGTGTTTGCCCACGGCGTACACCTGTGCGACGACGAGTGCGCGCGGCTGGCGGAGACCGGTTCGGCCGTGGCGTTCTGCCCGACCTCGAACCTGTTCCTCGGCAGTGGCTTGTTCAACCTGCCGATGGCGGAAAAGCACAAACTGAATGTCGGCCTGGGCACCGACGTGGGCGGCGGCACCAGCTTCTCGCTGCTGCAAACCCTGAACGAAGCCTACAAGGTCATGCAGTTGCAGGGCGCGCGGTTGAGCCCGTTCAAGTCGCTGTATCTCGCCACCTTGGGCGGCGCGCGGGCGCTGCGCCTGGAAGACAAGATCGGTACCTTGCAGCCGGGCACGGATGCGGACTTTTTGGTGCTGGATTACAACGCTACGCCGCTGCTGAGCTATCGCTTGAAGCAGGCGAATGACATTGCCGAGACGTTGTTTGTGCTGATGACGCTGGGGGATGATCGGACGGTGTTGCAGACGTATGCGGCGGGTGCTCTGGTGCACCAACGCTGATTTCAGAACCACCACAAAACAAATGTGGGAGCTGGCTTGCCTGCGATGGCATCACCTGGGTCTAACTGAAAGACCGAGGTGCCTGCATCGCAGGCAAGCCAGCTCCCACAAGAGCCAGCTCCCACACAAGCTCAGCGCCCACATTGTTGATCGGGTTTACAGCTTTACAGACGAGCGCCCCGGCTTCTTGGTCTGCAACAAATGCGAAAACACCGCATGCAAATCATCCGACGCGCTTTCCTCATCGAGGTTGAGCTTGCTGTCGATGTGATCCATGTGATGCATCATCAGATCCACCGCCAACACCGCGTCCCGCGCTTCGATCGCGTCGATCAACTGGGTGTGCTCATCGTACGAGCAGTGCGAGCGGTTGCCGCTTTCGTACTGGGCGATGATCAGCGACGTCTGGGACACCAGGCTGCGCTGGAAGCTGATCAGCGGCGCGTTCTTCGCTGCTTCGGCCAACTTGAGGTGGAACTCGCCGGAGAGACGGATACCCGCACCCCGGTCGCCACGGGAAAAGCTGTCGCGCTCGTCGTTGACCATCTGGCGCAACTCGGCCAGTTGCTCGGCCGTGGCATGCTGCACCGCCAGTTCGGTGATCGCGCGCTCCACCAGACGCCGCGCCATGAAGACCTGGCGGGCCTCTTCGACACTCGGGCTGGCCACCACGGCACCGCGATTGGGCCGCAGCAGCACCACGCCTTCATGGGCCAGGCGCGACAGCGCGCGGCGAATGATGGTGCGGCTGACGCCGAAAATTTCGCCCAGTGCCTCTTCGCTCAATTTGGTGCCGGGTGCCAGGCGTTGTTCGAGGATCGCCTCGAAGATATGCGCGTAGACGATATCGTCCTGGGTTCCGCTGCGACCGGCCTTGCCGGCTCGCGGTTGTTTCTTGAGAGGTTGCAACTGTTCGTTCATGGGCACTCGGGTCGGGAGAACGGCGGCGAAATAACGGTAATACGGCAACAACGTGTTGCTGGCAAGTATCACCTAAAAACAGCGCACATTGTACACAACCGCATGCGCCAACACACTGTACGGCTGTTTGTGGCTTCGGCTGTATTGCAATGAGTGGTTACGTTTGAGTTTAGGCTTGAATTCGCTTTTTCATAGGTAGAAGGAACACCGCTCCATGACCGATGCCACCCAAGCGCCTCTGCGCCCGCTGGCCGACACGTCTCCATCGGCCGTCGTCGCCGGTTTTATCGCCATGATGACCGGCTACACCAGCTCCCTGGTGCTGATGTTCCAGGCCGGACAAGCCGCCGGCTTGACCACGGCACAGATTTCTTCCTGGATCTGGGCGATTTCCATCGGCATGGCGGTGTGCAGCATCGGCTTGTCGCTGCGCTACCGCACGCCTATCACCATTGCCTGGTCGACGCCCGGCGCGGCGCTGCTGATCACCAGCCTGGGCGGGGTGAGTTATGGCGAGGCGATTGGCGCCTACATCACTTGCGCGGTGCTGGTGACAATCTGCGGGTTGACCGGCAGCTTTGAAAAGCTGGTCAAACGCATTCCGGCGTCCTTGGCGGCCGCCTTGCTGGCGGGGATCCTGTTCAAGATCGGCAGCGAGATCTTCGTCGCCGCCCAACACCGTACCGGCCTGGTGCTGGGGATGTTTTTCACTTACCTGATCATCAAGCGCCTGTCGCCGCGTTATGCGGTGCTGGCTGCACTGGTGATCGGCACCGTATTGTCCGGGCTGATGGGCCTCCTGGATTTCAGCGGCTTTCACCTGGAAGTGGCGACGCCGGTGTGGACCACCCCGCACTTCTCCCTGGCCGCGACCATCAGCATCGGCATCCCGCTGTTCGTGGTGGCGATGACCTCGCAAAACATGCCGGGCGTCGCGGTGCTGCGGGCGGACGGGTACAACGTGCCCGCCTCCCCGTTGATCACCGCCACCGGCCTGGCCTCGCTGGTGCTGGCGCCCTTCGGCTCCCACGGCATCAACCTGGCGGCGATCAGCGCGGCGATCTGCACCGGGCCCCACGCCCATGAAGACCGCAACAAGCGCTACACGGCAGCGGTCTGGTGCGGGGTGTTCTACGGGATGGCCGGGGTGTTTGGCGCGACGCTGGCGGCACTGTTCGCCGCCTTGCCCAAGGAACTGGTGCTGTCGATTGCGGCATTGGCGCTGTTTGGCTCGATCATCAATGGCCTGAGCATCGCCATGAATGAGCCGAAGGAACGGGAAGCGGCGCTGATCACCTTTATGGTCACGGCGTCTGGCTTGACGCTGTTTTCCATCGGCTCGGCGTTCTGGGGGATTGTCGCGGGGGTGTTGACGCTGCTGATTCTGAATTGGCGCAAGGCATAAAAAAACGGCGACCCTCAGGTCGCCGTTTTTTTCAGTATCACTTAGCCGCGTTGATCGGCTTTTCCGGATACCACACGTCCAGCAGCGGGCTGACTTCAGCCTTGGTCAGCTCGGAACGGGTTTTCAGCCAGGCTTCAACGGCAGCACGTTGCTCTTCGGAGACCGAGCCACGCTTCTGCAGGCAAACCAGACCGTAGTCATCGCCGCCAACATAACCCAGACCGTTGGCTTCCATGGCTTCGTTGATGAATGCTTCGAGGAAAGCGTCGATAGCTTCTTCACTCAGGCCTTCGTTGAAGTCCAGGTTCAGTTCGAAACCCAGCTCTTGAAATTCATCAACGCACAGTTTTTTGCGCAGACGCTGGGAACGGTTAGTCGCCATTGGAACAATCCTCTTAAGTAATACCGGGCGGCACTTTAGCAGTTTAAGGCGGCGATTGCCCGACTCTCTGGGACGGGCGGCAAATTGCCTGCAAAAAAACGCCGATTTCCAGCTATCGTTCAGCTACAAGAGGCCCCACCTTGGGGCATAATGCCGACAATTTCGTGACCAATGAGGGATTTTTCTTATTTACCCCTCACCTTTTTCACCCTCCTCAGCAGTAGGGTTTTATTCTCTATGATCAAATCTTTGCGTCCATTGCTCCTTGCCGGCCTTCTTCTGCCGCTGGCCTTCTCTGCCACCGCCGCCACCGTCAACAACACCCTGCCACCCAACGTCCAGCAGGCACTGTCCAAAGCCAAGCTGCAAAACAACGCACTGTCCCTGGTGATGATCCCCCTGAACGGCCCGGGCACGCCGACCATCTTCAACGCCGACGTCTCGGTAAACCCGGCGTCCACCATGAAGCTGGTCACCACCTACGCCGCCCTGGAAATGCTCGGCCCCAACCACCAGTGGAAAACCGAGTTCTACACCGACGGCACCCTCAGCGGTGGCGTGTTGCACGGCAATCTGTACCTCAAGGGCGGCGGTGACCCCAAGCTGAACATGGAAAAGCTCTGGCTGCTGATGCGCGACCTGCGCGCCAACGGCGTGCAGCAAGTCACCGGCGACCTGGTGCTGGACCGTGCCTTCTTCAAACAGCCGCTGTTGCCCGAGTTCAATGACGACGGCAACGACGAGAACAAACCCTTCCTGGTCAAACCCGACGCCTTGCTGGTCAACCTCAAGGCCCTGCGCTTCGTGACCCGTAATGACTCAGGCCGGGTCATCGTGTCCGTCGAGCCGCCGATTGCCAGTATCCGTATCGACAACCAGGTCAAAGTGTCCAACACCAAGCAGTGCACCGGCGACGTGCGCTACAACCCGGTCACCGCCGCCGATGGCAGCGTGACGGTCACCGTCAGCGGCCAACTGGCCGATGGCTGCAGCTCGCAGACTTATCTGTCGCTGCTCGACCACGCCACCTACACCGCCGGCGCCGTGCGGGCGATCTGGCAGGAACTGGGCGGCAGCATCCAGGGCCGCGATATCCAGGCGCCGGTGCCGAAGGACGCCAAGGTCCTGGCTCGCGCGTTCTCGCCGGACCTGGCGGAAATCATCCGCGACATCAACAAATACAGTAACAACACCATGGCCCAGCAGTTGTTCCTGAGCCTGGGCGCGCAGTTTCGCAACGATGCCGACGGCGACGACGCCAAGGCCGGCCAGCGCGTCGTGCGCCAGTGGCTGGCGAAAAAAGGCATTACCGCGCCGCACCTGGTGATGGAGAACGGGTCCGGCCTGTCCCGTGCCGAACGGGTCAGCGCCCGGGAAATGGCGGCGATGCTGCAGGCCGCGTGGAAAAGCCCGTATGCGGCGGAATACATCAGCTCGCTGCCGATTGCCGGCACCGACGGCACCATGCGCAAACGCCTGAAGACCACCGCCATGCGCGGCGAGGCCCACGTCAAGACCGGCACCTTGAACACCGTGCGCGCCATTGCCGGGTTCAGCCGCGACAACAACGGCAACACCTGGGCAGTGGTGGCAATCCTCAACGATCCGAAGCCGTGGGGCGCTTCGTCGGTGCTGGATCAAGTGCTGCTGGACTTGTATCGCCAGCCGAAACTGGCGGCGGCTGCGCCCGTTCTCTGACCCCGGAAGGCAGAGTGTCAGTTTGCATATGAGTGACTGATACACCGCCATCGCAGGCAAGCCAGCTCCCACAGTGGATTGGGTTCACAAAGCAAAATGGGTGTGAACCCGATCAAAATGTGGGAGCGGGCTTGCTCGCGATGGCAGAGTGTCAATTTGCATATCTGTGACTGACACGCCGCTATCGCAGGCAAGCCAGCTCCCACAGTGGATTGGGTTCGCAAAGCAAAATGGGTGTGAACCCGATCAAAATGTGGGAGCGGGCTTGCCCGCGATGGCAGAGTGTCAATTTGCATATCTGTGACTGACACGCCGCTATCGCAGCAAGCCCAGCTCCCACAGTGGATTGGGTTCGCAAAGCAAAATGGGTGTGAACCCGATCAAAATGTGGGAGCGGGCTTGCCCGCGATGGCAGAGTGTCAATTTGCATATCTGTGACTGACACGCCGCTATCGCAGGCAAGCCAGCTCCCACAGTGGATTGGGTTCGCAAAGCAAAATGGGTGTGAACCCGATCAAAATGTGGGAGCGGGCTTGCCCGCGATGGCAGAGTGTCAATTTGCATATCTGTGACTGACACGCCGCTATCGCAGGCAAGCCAGCTCCCACAGTGGATTGGGTTCGCAAAGCAAAATGGGTGTGAACCCGATCAAAATGTGGGAGCGGGTTTGCCCGCGATGGCAGAGTGTCAATTTGCATGTCTGTGACTGACACGCCGCTATCGCAGGCAAGCCAGCTCCCACAGTGGATTGGGTTCGCAAAGCAAAATGGGTGTGAACCCGATCAAAATGTGGGAGCGGGCTTGCCCGCGATGGCGATCGCTCAGTCACCCATCAGTTGACTGACCTGCCGCTATCCCGGGCCTCCACCCGATCCCGACCGGTCTGCTTGGCGACATACACCGCCGAGTCAGCACGCAGCAACAAACCGTCAATCCCCTCATCAACGCGCCAACTGGCCACGCCAAAGCTCGCGGTGACGATGCCCACCGGCTCCATCGGCTCGCTGCGCAACGACTGCCACAACTCCATCGCCAGGCTGTAGGCCTGCTCGCCATCGGTGTTGGGGCACAGCACCATGAACTCTTCCCCACCCAGGCGGCAGAACACGTCGGTACGCCGCAGGCGCACGCTGATGCGCTTGCACAACTCCTGCAACACGCCGTCGCCCACGCCATGCCCGTGCTGGTCGTTGATCCGCTTGAAGTGGTCGATATCCAGCATGATCAGCGACAGCGACCCCGACACCCGGTTGAGCCGCACCATCTCGGCCTTGAGGCGATCCTGGAAATACCGACGGTTATGAATACCCGTCAGGGAGTCGGTAATCGACAGGGCGCGCAGCTCTTCCTCGACCCGTTTCAAATCGGAAATATCCGACACATAGCCATGCCACAACGTACCGCCTCCGGGTAACTCTTCCGGCGTAGCCTCGCCGCGAATCCAGCGCACGCCGCGCTGCGGCAACTGCACGCGGTATTCTTCACGCCAATGGCTCAATTGCAGCGCCGACAAGCGAATCGAGGCGCGCACCCGCTCGATGTCCAGGGGATGAATGCGGTCCAGCGCCTTGCTGGCGTCCTGTTGCAACACCCCCGGTTCGATCTCGTAGATATCGCGTATGCCATCGCTGGCGTAGATAAAGCGCCAGTTGTCCTTGGGCTCGAGGGTGAACTGGAAGATCCCGCCGGGGACATGGGCGCTGAGTTTTTTCAGCAGGCGATCCCGTGCAGCCAAGGCTTCGTAGGCACGCTTTTGTTCGGTGACGTCCAGGTAAATCGCCAAGTGCCCCACCCACAAGCCATGGTCATCCAGCAACACCGTGGCCAGCATATTCACCGTCAACTGGCTGTCATCCTGGCGTTTCAAGGTCCACTCGCGGGCCTCGTGCTGGTGGTCAGGGCTCTCGACCAACATCGCCTGGCTCGGCGGGATGCGCTTGCCCATGACCATGCTCAGGCTGGCGGCGCGCGCGTCCAGCTCGGGGGCCAGGTGCAGGCTTTCCAGGGTCAGGCGGCCCAGCACTTCATCGGACTTGAAGCCCAGCATCTGCTCGGCGCCGGCATTGAACGTATTGATCACGCCGCGCAGGTCGGTGGCAATGATCGCCACCTGGGTCGCCGCGTTCAGCACGCTGCGCAACTGACCATGGGCGCCGCGCAACTCAAGCTCGCTCAGGCGCAATTGCTCGGTGCGTTGCTCGACCATTTTCAGCGCGCGCTGACGCTGGCTGACCAGCACATACAGCAACGCGCTGAGCAGCAGGCTGAGCAGGCCGCCCATGGTCAGGATCGTGTTCATCGAAGAGTGGTTGGCCTGGTCGAACACCTGGCTCGCTTGCAGGCTCAGGGCGTAGACGTGATCGCCCAGGGTCAGCCGGCGCGCGGCGGCCAGGTCGCTGCTGCCTGGTGCATTGCTGGATGCATAAAGCACGCGCTTCTGGGTGTCGGAGGTGTCGATGATCTGCATCACCAGGTTGTCGCGGTTGGGTTTGGGCAAGCCATCGGCCACCAACTGCCGCATGCTGATCACCGCCATCACGAAGCCATAGGCCTCGGGCTGGGATTGCTGGCTGTCCGGCAGCTTGCTGACGGGGGCTACCAGCAATACGCCAGCGGCATAGGACGGTTCCACCCCCACCAGTTGCATGGGTTGCGACACCGCCATCTTGCCGGTCTTCAGCGCACGCTCAAGGGCTGAACGGCGCAGTGGCTGGGCCAGCAGGTCAAAGCCCAATGGCGAACCGAGCAGGCTCTGGGTCTGGCTGTAGAGCACCGGCACGTATTCATCGCGCTCGGGCGCTGGGGCCAACTCGCCCGTGGCGTCCAGCTCGCGAATGACAAAAGGCTTGCCGCGCTGGCGTGACACCTCCTGCTCAAACGCGCTGCGCTGGTCGCGAAACACCCGCGGCGCCCAGGAATAGGCACGGGCGCGCAGCAGCAGGGGTTGGGCGAAACCATCGAACTCGTCACGGGAGACGTCGCCGGAGTTGACGAAGAAACGCCGCAGACTACCCAGGCGTTGCTCCTGGTCCTCAAAGCGCTCTTGCAGGCGGCTGTAGCGTTCATTGACCAGCAACTGAAAGCGCTGGCGCAGCTGTTGCTGATAGAGGTTGGACGCCGCCCACGCGACAATCAGCGTCAGCGCAGCGCCCGCCAATAACACCACCAATGCCACCAGCCAAGCCGATGCCTGCTCACTGATAAAACCAAGGATTTTCGGGCGAACGGCTTGCAACGGCATAAGCAACACTCACAACGCCAGCGTGCGGGGGGTGTCACTTTGGCTAGGCGTTAAGTTATAGCCATCGGGCCTGTATTTGACCAGCGTAAAAAAGCCGCAAGGCCGGAATATTCCAGGCTTGCGGCTTTTAGTGACGGCGATCAGCGCGCGGTGATTTTCCACGCCCGGTGGATCTTCGCGTTACGCGCGAAATCCGGGTCGATGGTCTTGTCGCTGATTTCCTCGACCGCGTAGCGTTCGCCGAGGTTGTCCTCCAGCGCGAACTTGCGGAAGTTGTTCGAGAAGTACAGCACGCCGCCCGGTGCCAGGCGGGCCATGGCCAGGTCGAGCAACTGCACGTGGTCACGCTGCACGTCGAAGATGCCTTCCATGCGCTTGGAGTTGGAGAAGGTCGGCGGGTCGATGAAGATCAGGTCGAACTCATCGCGGCTCGCTTCCAGCCATGCCATCACATCGCCCTGCTCCAGACGGTTCTTGTCGGAGAAACCGTTGAGGGAGAAGTTGCGACGCGCCCAGTCCAGGTAAGTCTTCGACAAATCGACGCTGGTGGTGCTGCGCGCGCCGCCCTTGGCTGCATGCACGCTCGCGGTGGCGGTGTAGCAATACAGGTTGAGGAAACGCTTGCCGGCGGCTTCTTTCTGGATGCGCATGCGCATCGGGCGGTGGTCGAGGAACAGGCCGGTGTCGAGGTAGTCGGTGAGGTTGACCAGCAGCTTCACGCCGCCTTCACTGACTTCGGTGAACTTGCCCTGGGCGCTCTGGCGCTCGTACTGCTTGGTGCCGCTCTGACGCTCGCGGCGTTTGACGACCACGCGGCTCTTGTCGATGTTCAGCGCCTGGGGAATCGCGGCCAGGGCATCGAACATGCGTGCGGAGGCTTTTTCCGGGTCGATAGACTTCGGCGCGGCGTATTCCTGGACATGGACCCAATCGTGGTACAGGTCGATGGCCATGGAGTATTCCGGCATGTCGGCGTCGTACACGCGGTAGCAGTCAACGCCTTCACGCTTGGCCCACTTGCCCAGCAACTTGAGGTTCTTTTGCAGGCGGTTGGCGAACATCTGCCCGCCTTCGCTCAGGCGCGCCTGTTCAACCACTGGCGCCGGGGCTGGCTTGATCGGGTTGCCGTTCTTGTTGTACTGGCGCTCTTGTGGCTCCACCGGGGCTTGATCGTAAGCGGCTTGCTCACGTTCGGCCTGGCGCTGCTCCGGGGTGCGGCGCTCGCCGGTGACGAACTGGTCCGGGTTGACCTTGATCAGCAGCAATTTGCACGGCAACGCGCCGTTCCAGAACGAGTACTGCTTGTGGCTGCGGATACCCATGCGCTTGCCCAGGTCCGGCGCGCCGGTGAACACCGCCGCTTCCCAGCCCATGCACGCCTGGCGCAGGCGTTCGCCAAGGTTCTGGTAGAGGTACAACAGGCTGGCTTCGTCACCCAGACGCTCGCCGTACGGCGGGTTGCAGATGACCAGGCCTTTCTGGTTCTGGTCCGGGCGCGGCTCGAAGGTGCCGACTTCACCCTGGTAGACCTTGATCCAATGGCTCAGGCCGGCGCGCTCGATGTTGTTGCGCGCAGGCTGGATCAGGCGCGGGTCGGCTTCATAGCCACGCACCCACAACGGCGGCTTGTTCATGCCGATAGCGGCACGCTCCGACGCTTCGGTGTGCAGTTTCTTCCACAGCGCCGGGACGTGACCGAGCCAGGTGGTGAAACCCCACAGCTCACGGTTCAGGTTGGGCGCCATGTCGGCAGCGATCATCGCGCCTTCCACCAGGAAGGTGCCCACGCCACACATCGGGTCAGTCAGCGCGCCGCCTTCGGCAGCAATGCGCGGCCAGCCGGCACGGATCAGGATCGCGGCCGCCAGGTTTTCCTTCAACGGCGCAGCGCCCTGCTGCAGGCGGTAGCCGCGCTGGTGCAGGCTGTGGCCGGAGAGGTCGAGGGACAGGATCGCTTCGCCACGGTCCAGACGCAGGTGAATGCGCAGGTCCGGGTTGATCTTGTCGATGGACGGACGTTCGCCGGTCGGGGTGCGCAGCTTGTCGACAATCGCATCCTTGACCTTCAGCGCGCCGAAGTGGGTGTTGTCGATGCCCGAGCCGTGACCGCTGAATTCCACGGCGAGGGAACCGTCGGGGACCATGTGCTCGGCCCATTCGATATCCAGCACACCGTGGTAGAGGTCTTCGGCGTCCTTCATCGGGAAGCGCTTGAGTACCAGCAACACGCGGTTGGCCAGACGCGACCAGAGGCACAGGCGGTAGGCGGTTTCCATGTCGGCCATGCCGCGCACGGCCGAGGTGTGCTCGCGGGCTTCCTCAAGGCCAAGCCCGACGGCTTCCTCGATCAGCAGGCCTTCGAGGCCCTTGGGGCAGGTGAGGAAGAGTTCAAAACGGTCCGACATGGGGCATTCCAGGCTTTTCAGCAATAAATGAACGGGCGACGCATCGCCGGCTCGGTTTTCAATCAAGCACTTTTCTTGAAGAGTGCTCGCGTGGCACGAATGTGCCGTCCCACCCCGCCTGCCAGGCCTTTAGGCCGTGGTTGACGGGGCAGATAGATAATGTGGCGTAACAAAAGGAAATATTCCGACCCTTCGTCGAATAGTAACCGACTGCAACGGGCGGACATTCTCACTAAAGGATTAAACCCATCCTCTTTGCAGGGTGCATCATAGCTGGCTTTGCCCATTAAATGGGGCGAAAAGCCACCCTAGCTTATGGCTATAGCATCGTTATCGTTACGTGCTTATGACAAAACGATCATTGAATCCATGTGACCTATTGGTTAGAACTCAACACAGGTTGGCGCCGTAACGACGCCGACACATAGGCTCGCCACGCCGGCAGCGAGCCCACCAACGGCAGAAAAACTCTGCCCGGCCCCAGACGAGGCCGAAGGATATCAAGACAGTCAACAAGTGAGGGAAACACCCTATGAGAAGACTTAAGCGTGATCCGTTGGAAAGAGCATTTTTACGCGGATATCAATATGGCGTTCATGGCAAATCCCGTGAGCTTTGCCCATTTACTCTACCGTCGGTACGCCAAGCCTGGATCAACGGCTGGCGAGAAGGACGCGGCGACAACTGGGACGGTATGACTGGCACTGCGGGAATCCACAGACTCAACGAACTTCACGCCGTCGGCTAATCAGGGCATTCAATTCCGACATACACTGTTGAAGATGTAACGACTTAACCACGCACGTCCTATCCGGGCGGCGGGCTTCGGCCCAGGGGGCTCCTTTATGGAGCCCTTTTTATTGGCTGAAAATTACTGTGGGAGCGGGCTCCCACAGTCAAGGCATCAGCGCAGTGCCGCAATCGCATCCACCGACTGGCGAATCAACGCCGGGCCCTTGTAGATAAAGCCGGAGTACAACTGCACCAGGCTGGCGCCAGCCGCGATCTTCTCGGCCGCATGCTGGCCTTCGGTGATGCCACCGGCGGCGATGATCGGCAAGCGCCCGGCCAGTTCGGCTGCCAGGACCTTGACGATATGGGTGCTCTGCTCACGCACCGGCGCGCCCGACAGGCCGCCCGCTTCGTCGCCATGGGCCAGGCCTTCGACGCCAACACGGCTGAGGGTGGTATTGGTCGCGATCACTGCGTCCATGCCCGAGTCCACCAGGGCCTGGGCCACCAGCACGGTCTCTTCGTCGCTCATGTCCGGGGCAATCTTGATTGCCAACGGCACACGCTTGCCATGGCGCACGGCCAGGTCTTCCTGGCGCTGGCGCAAGGCTTCGAGCAATTGTTTGAGGGAGTCACCGAACTGCAGGCTGCGCAGGCCCGGGGTGTTGGGCGAGCTGACGTTGACGGTGACGTAACTGGCGTGGGCGTAGACCTTGTCCAGGCAGATCAGGTAGTCATCCACCGCACGCTCCACCGGCGTGTCGAAGTTCTTGCCGATGTTGATGCCGAGGATACCCTTGTACTTCGCCGCCTGAACCCGCGACAGCAAGTGATCCACGCCCAGGTTGTTGAAGCCCATGCGGTTGATGATCGCTTCAGCTTCCGGCAGGCGGAAGATACGCGGCTTGGGGTTGCCCGGCTGTGGACGCGGGGTCACGGTGCCGATCTCGACAAAACCGAAACCCAGCTGCGCAAAGCCATCGATGGCCGCACCGTTCTTGTCCAGGCCAGCCGCCAGCCCGACCGGGTTGGGGAAGTCGAGCCCCATCACCGATACCGGCATCTTTGCCGGTGCCTTGCATACCAGGCCATTGAGCCCCAGGCGGCCACCTGCACCGATCAGGTCCAGGGACAGATCGTGGGAGGTTTCCGGGGAAAGTTTGAACAACAGCTGGCGGGCCAGGGTATACATGGGCGGGCTAGACTCGGATGGCGGCGAAAGGTGGCGACGATTATAGCCGGGGTGGCGGGCTGCATGCGAGGCGTGCCGCCAATCATCATGGGCGATTGGCAACCAGCTCTTCGTAGCGTGCCCAGATCTTCTGCGCGTATTGCAGGCGCAAGGCATCACGTTTGGGGCCTGCCCCGCCACCGACGTTATAGGAGCCGACAGCCGTCCAGTTGTAACCAAAGCGCTGGATGAACTCGGTAAGAATCGACGCTGCCACCTCCACCGAGAGACACGGCTCGCTCAACAACCGTTCTTCCGTAATGCCCAGCTTCAGCAGGCGGGGCAGATGAATGCTGTTGATCTGCATCAAGCCGATATCCCGCGTGCCATTGCTGTTGGCATTGTTGATGGTCTGCGCGCGGTAACCCGACTCGACAGCAGCGATGGCCTGCAGCAACTCCGGCTCAAGGTCATAACGGCTGGCCACTTCATCCCAGCAGTATGCCAGCGCCGGGCTGCTGCCCATCAACAGGCTCAACAACAGGCTTTTCCCCCAGGTTTCAAACATTGTTGACCTGACCACACACCGCACACACATGCGCCACCTGCTTCGCATCAGCACTTCCCGCCTGCACCGGACAAGTAAACCGATACCCTCTGCCATAGATCGTCTTGATAAAGCCCTTGTCGGCTTTCAAGTGCTTGCGTAACGAGTAAATGCATCGTGTCAGCGACTCCTCGGCCACCTCGCCTCTGGGCCATGCGAGTTCCAGCAAGCGGTCCTTGGTCATCAACGTGCCACCAGACCCCAGCAGCAACCGCAGCACCAAACCCTCCTTGGGTGGCAACTGAACGTCTGTCCCTCCCCCCGTCAACCGACCATCGCCATGCAAGGTCCAACGGGCAAAAACAAGAGACGTCGCTGACCCGTCAATCACGACCGCCATACGCACCTCTGCATCCAACTACTGACATTGAAATCCTTATTCCCTGTACTGGCTCACCCGCCAACATCACGACTATAAGAAGCAGTCCTACACCTCGCCCTAGGGAAAAACCCATTCATCCAGCGCTTTTCGCAGGTGCTCAGTAGGACGATTCTTTATCCAGCCTTACCGAGCGACCCAATCCTGGTAAACCTCATGCAACTCAACACCCAATCGATCCTCCAATTGCACCAACTCTCCCAAAGCCATCAACTGACCATTGACCCGCACCTCCACACAGCGAATGACTTCAGGTGTCAGCGGCAACACCTTGCCCACTGCAAACGCCGCCAGACGCTTGCGACTGATCAGTTGCTCTTGCAGGAGTATTTCCAGGTGCATGGACAAGCGCCCTATTCATGGAGAAATTTCGCGACCCCGTTGCATGAACGCGCGATGCACACGCTCATGCTGCTCCGCCGTCAAGGGTGATGGCCCGGGAGGGGTCGTCTGGGTCTTGAGTTCGTTGTGGTCGGCACCGACCTGCCACAACGAGACCTCATCCGGCCGGGTGAGCACATCCAGCTCCGCGACCCACTGCTTGATAAGGCTCACCTGGTCGGGCTTGCCCTGGATCAGCAGGCTGTTGGTGTCTGGATAGGCAATGAACGTAAGGCTGCCGTCAGCCAGTTGCGTCTTGTGCTCGCTGGACAACCGGGCTTCGATCATCGAAGCCATCCCCGGCACGCTGACCGTGTCCGCACCCACTCCAAATTGACGATCAGCGACGTTGACATTGAACACCTGCACCACGCCAACGGCGGGCAACTCCACGCGCGGCTGGGCAGGTGGCCGATCCATCAATTGCGCCATGCGCAGCACCTGATCGACATAGCTTGGCGGCCCCGTGACGGAGAACATGCGTTCCGCGCTTTTATGCAAGGGATAGCTGGACTCATCCAGCCCCGTACGACGCATCAGGCCCCGCAGCCTGTCGACGGAAATGTGCCGCAACGCCACCACCGAGCTCCTCACCTCATCGGCTTCGTAGAGGTACAGGACTTTCCCATCGCGATGCCAGATCAGGCCCTCCTGCATGGCCAGTAGCTCCAGGACCTGTTGCGGCGCATCAAAATCAAACAACCCACTGACGTGCAGGCGAGCGACTTTGCGGCTGAGCACAACCGACAAGCCCAGTGGCACCGAGAGCGCGGTAAAAAAACGCTGCAGGTTCTCCTCCTGCGCCCGGTAGGGCTCGCCCCTGGCTGCGCAGGTGCCCAGCGCTAACGCAGCGCACAACAACCAGCTGCACAGCCGGTGGCGGGTCATCCTTGCAGGGAAAGCACTCTTCACCTTGGTTATCTCGGCAGCCTGGCGTGACAAAGCGGCCATACTGAGAGCCAGCCAGTTTTCAATCTTGACGGAAAACTGACGGCACACCTCCCCCCTGCCCATGGCATGTGCATTGCTACATACACTCATCAGAGCGCGTGCCAACGAAGGCACGGGCCTACGGACAAAGGCGTCGTTACCCTGCAATGGCCTCTAGCGCCATCCGAGGGAACGACGCTTTTTTTTCAGAGAAAAGGCAGGTGTTGATGAACGAACCGGCAGATAACCACCTGAAAAGAGACCCACTGGCCTGGGTCAACGGCAGTGACGCGCCGGAGAAGAGCAGCCTCGACCTGGGCTTCATGGCCCTGAGTGATTGCGCCTCGCTGGTGGTTGCCGCCACCCAGGGCTTCGCCCAACCCTATGGCCTGACACTCAACCTCAAGCGCCAGGCGTCATGGGCCACCCTGCGCGACAAACTGGTCAGCGGCGAACTGGACGCCGCCCACAGCCTGTACGGCCTGATCTATGCCGTGCACCTGGGCATCGGCGGTGTAGCGCCCACCGACATGGCGGTGCTGATGGGGCTGAACCAGAACGGCCAGAGCATCAACCTGTCTCACCGCCTGCAACAGCAAGGCGTGGTCACTCCTGAGGCACTGGATCGCCATGTGCACCAAAGCCGCACAAAACTGACCTTCGCCCAGACGTTTCCCACCGGCACCCACGCCATGTGGCTGTATTACTGGCTGGCGAGCCAAGGCATCCACCCGCTGCAGGACGTCAACAGCGTGGTGGTGCCGCCGCCGCAAATGGTCGCGCACCTGCAAGCCGGGCGTATCGATGGTTTTTGTGTCGGCGAACCCTGGAGCGCCAGCGCGGTGCAACAAAACCAGGGCTTTACCTTGGCAACCACCCAGGCGATCTGGCCAGACCACCCGGAGAAAGTCCTCGGCTGTACCCAGGCGTTTGTCGAGCAATACCCCAACACCGCCCGCGTGTTGGTAATGGCCATCCTCGAAGCCAGCCGCTTCATCGAACAGAGCCAGGAAAACCGCCGCTCCACCGCCCAACTGCTCAGCGCCCGCGACTACCTCGACGCGCCGCTCGACTGCATCGAACCCCGCCTGCTCGGCACCTATGACGACGGCCTCGGCCACCAATGGCAAGACCCCCATGCCCTGCGTTTTTTTGCCGATGGCGCGGTGAACCTGCCGTATCTCTCGGACGGCATGTGGTTCATGACCCAATTCCGCCGCTGGGGCCTGTTGCGCGAAGACCCGGACTACCTCGGAGTTGCCCGCCAGGTGCAGCAATTGACGCTGTATCGCGAAGCCGCCAGCGCCGTTGGCGTCACCCCCATCGCCCAGGACATGCGCAGCAGCCAATTGATCGACGGCAAGCTCTGGGACGGTTCCAACCCCGCCGCCTATGCGCGCAGTTTCCGTCTGCACGCCATGACTGATCCTACCGGCCGCCAGGCCCAGCGCTGACAGGAAGACCGATATGCTGCGAATCCTGTTGATCAATGACACCCCGCGCAAAGTCGGGCGGCTCAAGGCTGCGCTGATCGAGGCCGGGTTCGAGGTGATCGATGAGTCCGGCCTGACCATCGACCTGCCCGGGCGCGTCGAAACGGTGCGCCCGGACGTGATCCTGATCGATACCGAGTCACCCGGGCGCGACGTGATGGAGCAAGTGGTGCTGGTCAGCCGCGACCAGCCCCGGCCCATCGTGATGTTTACCGACGAGCACGACCCGAATGTGATGCGCCAGGCGATCAAGTCCGGCGTCAGCGCCTATATCGTCGAAGGCATCCAGGCCCAGCGCCTGCAACCGATCCTCGACGTGGCCATGGCGCGCTTCGAGAGCGACCAGGCCCTGCGCGCCCAGTTGCAGGCCCGTGACCAACAGTTGGCCGAGCGCAAGCGCATCGAACTGGCCAAGGGCATGCTGATGAAAATGAAGGCCTGCAACGAGGAAGAGGCCTACACCCTGATGCGCCGCCAGGCCATGAGCCGCCAGCAGAAACTGATCCAGGTGGCGGAGCAGATTATCGCCATGAGCGAGTTGCTCGGCTGATCTGGCTCAGCTCTTGCTAAAGGATCCCTATAGGTAACCAACGGCGGTTGCCCCTCCACGACAAAGACGTCGCACATCCGGTTTGCCCCTCGCGAACCCGGTGGCGGCGTTTTTGCGTTTTGGCCCCAGCGTTTGGGGCCGGTGGGGCGGCCTTCGCCGGCAGCTCCATCACCAGGCCTTCTTATAAGACTCCCAACCGTTGAGGTGCGTGATGAAATCAAGCTTCTGGAAATCCGGGCACACCCCGACCCTGTTTGCCGCGTTCCTGTATTTCGATTTGAGCTTCATGGTCTGGTATTTGTTGGGCCCGCTGGCGATCCAGATTGCCGCCGACCTGCACCTGACCACACAACAACGCGGCCTGATGGTTGCGACGCCGATCCTCGCCGGCGCGGTGCTGCGCTTTTTGATGGGCATGCTGGCCGACAAGCTGTCGCCCAAGACAGCCGGCCTGATCGGCCAGGTGATCGTGATCGCGGCGTTGTTCGGCGCCTGGAAACTCGGGATTCACAGCTACGAACAAGCCTTGCTGCTGGGTGTGTTCCTTGGCATGGCTGGCGCGTCGTTTGCGGTCGCCTTGCCACTGGCGTCCCAGTGGTACCCCGCTGAACACCAGGGCAAAGCCATGGGCATCGCCGGTGCGGGCAACTCCGGCACCGTGTTTGCGGCGTTGCTGGCGCCAGTGCTGGCCGCCGCGTTTGGCTGGAGCAATGTGTTCGGTTTTGCCCTGATTCCCTTGATCCTGACCCTGATCGTCTTCGCCTGGCTCGCGCGCAACGCCCCGGAACGGCCAAAAGCCAAAGCCATGGCCGACTACTTCAAGGCCCTGGGCGACCGCGACAGTTGGTGGTTCATGTTTTTCTACAGCGTGACCTTCGGCGGTTTTATCGGCCTGGCCAGCGCCCTGCCCGGCTATTTCAACGACCAGTACGGCCTGAGCCCGGTGGCGGCCGGCTACTACACCGCCGCCTGTGTGTTCGGCGGCAGCCTCATGCGCCCATTGGGCGGCGCACTGGCCGATCGTTTCGGCGGGATTCGCACCCTGCTCGGCATGTACGGCGTGGCGGCGGTCTGCATTGCCGCAGTGGGCTTCAACCTGCCGAGTTCCTACGCGGCCCTGGCGCTTTTCGTCTGCACCATGCTCGGCCTCGGCGCAGGCAATGGCGCAGTGTTCCAATTGGTACCCCAACGTTTCCGCCGCGAAATCGGCGTGATGACCGGCTTGATCGGCATGGCCGGTGGTATCGGCGGCTTTGCCCTCGCGGCGGGCATGGGCGCGATCAAACAGAGCACCGGCAGCTATCAATTGGCCCTGTGGCTGTTCGCCAGCCTCGGCGTGCTGGCCTGGTTCGGCCTGCACGGCGTGAAACGTCGCTGGCGCACCACCTGGGGCTCGGCCGCCGTAACGGCCGCGCGCGTCTGATGAGCCTGCGACTGAGCATCGCCCACGCCAGCGCCATCGGCCCACGACCGGAAAACCAGGACGCGCTGCGGGTGGTCACGCCCGTGGCCGAACTGGCCGCGAGCAAAGGCTACCTGTGCGCGCTGGCCGACGGCGTGAGCCAATGCGCCGATGGCGGCCTGGCCGCCCGTTCGACCTTGCAGGCGCTGGCCCTCGACTACTACGCCACGCCGCAGACCTGGGGCGTGGCCCAGGCGCTGGAACGCTTGCTGCTCGCGCAGAATCGCTGGTTGCAAGCCAATGGCGGTGGCCAGCCGCTGCTGACCACCCTCAGCGCCCTGGTGTTTCGCGGCCAGCGCTTCACCCTGGCCCATGTTGGCGATTGCCGGGTGTATCGCTGGCTGGAGGGCGAGCTGCAACGCATCAGCGAAGACCATGTGTGGGAACAGCCGGGCATGCAGCATGTGCTCAAGCGCGCCCTCGGCCTGGATCAACACCTGGTGCTGGATTTTCTCGACGGCGAACTGCGTGAGGGCGAGTGCTTCCTGCTGGTCAGCGACGGTGTGTGGGCCACCTTGGGCGACAACAGCATCAGCACGATCCTGCGGGAGCAAAGCGACCTCGACCTGGCGGTCAACACCTTGGTCAACGCCGCGCACCTGGCCGGCAGCCAGGACAATGCCAGCGCCTTGCTGGTGCGGATCGACACACTCGGCGCCGCGACCCTCGGCGATGCCCTGGTGCAGTTGCAGCAGTGGCCGCTGCCGCCGCGATTAAAAGCCGGACAACACTTCGAAGGCTGGCAAGTGGAAAGCCTGCTGGCCCAGAGCCAACAGTCACTGTTGTACCGGGTGCGCGATGCCCAACAGCAACCTTGGCTGCTGAAGACCCTGCCGCTCAACCGTGACGACGACAACGATGCGGGCCAGGCCTTGCTGTCGGAGGAATGGTTTCTGCGCCGGGTCGCCGGGCGGGCATTTCCTGAAGTCCATGCCGCCAGCGCGCGTCAGCATTTGTACTATGTGATGCGTGAATATTCGGGGCAAACCCTGGCGCAGTTGTTCCAGCAACAAGGCCCATTGCCCCTGGCGCAATGGCAGTCCATCGCCGAGCGGTTGGTGCGGGCGGTGGGCCTGCTGCATCGGCGACAGATCCTGCACCGCGACATAAAACCGGAGAACCTGCTGCTGGGGGACGACGGCGAACTGCGTGTGCTGGATTTCGGCCTGGCCTACTGTCCGGGGCTCTCGGAAGACCGCGCCCACTTGCTGCCCGGCACCCCGAGCTTTATCGCCCCCGAGGCCTTCGGCGGTGAACTTCCTACGGCCCAGCAGGATTTATACAGCGTTGGCGTGACGCTGTATTACCTGCTGACCGGGCATTATCCCTACGGTGAGATCGAAGCCTTTCAACGGCCGCGCTTCACCCAGGCCGTCAGCGCCAGCCGCTACCGTCCCGACCTGCCCGAATGGCTACCCCTCTGCCTGGAACGGGCAGTGGCCGCTCACCCCACACAACGTTACGAAACGGCCGAGGAATGGCTGCGGGCCCTGGAGCAGGCCGACCGCCGCGAATTAAGCGTGCGCCCCAGGCCGCTGCTGGAGCGTGAACCGCTCAAGGTCTGGCAAACCCTGGCGGCCGTGTCTTTGCTGTTCAATCTGGTGCTGTTGTACTGGCTGTTGCACCACTAGAGGGCGAAACAAGCTCGCCGGATCCGGCGCAAACCCAATAAAAACAGGGGCAGGCCAACTTGGCACAAGCACTGCATTAGCTCCTTCAACAACACACATATAGCCGCCCCTTCAACGACGAAGGGCCGTGCTTCCCGACAGAACGGGACCAGGACAAAGGCGTCCTCGCTAGCTAGCTAGCGGGGGCGCCTTTTTTGTTTGCGCGTGATTTGTCGAGCCATTGCGGAGAACGACATGAAAAAACTCAAATTGGTGATGATCGGCAACGGCATGGCCGGGGTTCGCACCCTTGAAGAATTGCTCAAGCTGAGCAGCGACCTGTACGACATCACCGTGTTCGGCGCCGAGCCCTACACCAACTACAACCGTATCCTGCTGTCGCCGGTGCTGGCCGGTGAACAGACCTTTGAGGAGATCGTGCTCAACGACCTCAGCTGGTACCTGGATAACCACATCAAGCTGCTGCTCAACCGCAAAGTGGTGCAGATCGACCGCGTCAAACGCGTGGTGATCGCCGAAGACGGCAGCGAAGCCGAATACGATCGCCTGCTGATCGCCACCGGTTCCACGCCGTTTATCCTGCCGATCCCCGGCAACACCTTGCAGGGCGTGATCGGCTACCGCGACATCGCCGACACCCAGGTCATGATCGACACCGCCAAGACCCACAAGCATGCGGTGGTCATCGGCGGCGGGCTGCTCGGCCTGGAAGCCGCCAACGGCCTGATGCTGCGCGGCATGCACGTGACCGTGGTGCATATCGGCGAGTGGCTGCTGGAGCGGCAACTGGACAAGACCAGCGGCCAGTTGCTGCAAACCGAGCTGGAAAGCCGTGGCCTGGTGTTTCGCCTGTGTGAACAGACCCAGGCGCTGCATGACGCCGGCAATGGCCGCGTCGGCTCGGTGCAATTCAAGAACGGCGACATCATCCCCGCCGACCTGGTGGTGATGGCTGCCGGCATCCGGCCCAACACCGAACTCGCGGAAAAATCCGGCATCCCCTGCAACCGTGGGATTCTGGTCAACGACACCCTGCAAACCTACGACCCGCGCATCTATGCGATCGGCGAATGCGCCAGCCATCGCGGGATCGCCTACGGCTTGGTGGCGCCCCTGTTCGAACAGGCCAAGGTCTGCGCCAATCACCTGGCCCAGCTGGGTTTTGCCACCTACAAGGGCTCAGTGACCTCGACCAAGTTGAAGGTCACCGGTATCGACCTGTTCTCCGCCGGTGACTTCATGGGCGGCGAAGGCACCGAGACCATCACCCTCTCCGACCCGATTGGCGGCGTGTACAAGAAGCTGGTGATCAAGGACGACATCCTGGTCGGCGCCTGCCTGTACGGCGACACCGCCGACGGGGGGTGGTATTTCCGCCAGATCCGTGAGAACCACGCCATTGGCGAGATCCGCGACCACCTGATGTTCGGCGAAAACGCCCTGGGTAACGTAGGCCACCAGGGCCAGGACAAGGCCATGAGCATGGCCGACAACGCCGAGGTCTGCGGCTGCAACGGCGTGTGCAAGGGCACCATCGTCAAGGCGATCCAGGAACAGGGCCTGTTCAGTGTCGATGAAGTGAAAAAGCACACCAAGGCGGCCAGCTCTTGCGGCTCCTGCGTCGGCTTGGTGGAACAGATCCTGATCAACACCGTCGGCGGTGCGGCTGACGTCAAACCAAAAAGCGAAAAAGCCATCTGCGGTTGCAGCGACCTCAACCACGGGCAGATCCGCCAGGCCATCCGCGACCAGCACCTGCTGACCATCGCCGGCACCATGAGCTACCTCAACTGGCGCACGCCCAACGGCTGCGCCACCTGCCGCCCGGCGCTGAACTACTACCTGATTTCCACCTGGCCCGGCGAAGCCAAGGACGACCCGCAATCGCGCCTGATCAACGAACGGGCCCACGCCAATATTCAGAAAGACGGCACCTACTCCGTAGTCCCACGGATGTGGGGCGGTGTGACCAATCCCTCGGAGCTGCGCCGCATTGCCGACGTGGCCGACAAGTACAACGTGCCCATGGTCAAGGTCACCGGCGGTCAGCGCATCGACTTGCTGGGGATCAAGAAACAGGACTTGCCGGGCGTGTGGAAAGACCTCGACATGCCGTCTGGCCACGCCTACGGCAAATCCATCCGTACCGTGAAAACCTGCGTGGGCAGCGAATTCTGCCGTTTCGGCACGCAGAACTCCACGCAACTGGGCATCGAGCTGGAGCATGACCTGTTCAATATGTGGTCGCCCCACAAGGTCAAGCTGGCGGTATCCGGTTGCCCACGCAATTGCTCGGAAGCCGGAATCAAGGACGTAGGAATCATCGGCGTCGACTCCGGCTGGGAGATGTACATCGGCGGCAATGGCGGGATCAAGACCGAGGTCGCGGAGTTTTTCGTCAAGCTGAAGACTGCCGAAGAAGTACGCGAATACAACGGCGCCTTCCTACAGCTGTATCGCGAAGAAGCCTTCTACCTTGAGCGCACCGTGCACTACCTGCAGCGGGTCGGCATGGAGCACATCAAGAAAGCCGTACTGGAAGATCCCGCGCGCCGCCAGGCCCTCAATGAACGCCTGCAGTTTTCCCTGTCGTTCGAACAAGACCCGTGGAAGGAGCGCCTGGAACAGCCGCTGCTGAAAAAGGAATTCGATGTCATCCCTGTCCAACAGCTGGAGGTGCCGGCATGAACTGGCTGAATATCTGCGCCCTCGATGAGATCAACGTGCTGGGCTCGCGCATCATCCAGGGGCCCAAGGGCGATATCGCGATTTTTCGTACCAGTGACGATGAAGTCTTCGCCCTCGACGACCGCTGCCCACACAAGGGCGGCCCGTTGTCCCAAGGCTTGATCTACGGCAAGCGCGTGGCCTGCCCGCTGCACAACTGGCAGATCGACCTGGCGTCCGGCGAAGCCCAGGCGCCGGACATCGGTTGCGCCCACCATCACCCGGCCCGCGTGGAAAACGGCCGGGTGCTGCTGGCCCTGCGGGACGCCGTGTGATGAACCGCCAGACCACCGCGTCCACCTGCTGCTATTGCGGCGTGGGTTGCGGCGTGCTGATCGAACATGACGGTGCGCAGATCCTCGGGGTAAAGGGCGACCCGAGCCACCCGGCCAATTTCGGCAAATTGTGCAGCAAGGGTTCCAGCCTGCACCTGACCGGCGACCTGTCCGCCCGCGCCTTGTACCCAGAACTGCGCCTGGGCAAAGGCATGGCCCGGGCGCGCACCGACTGGGACACGGCCCTGGATCACGCGGCAAACGTGTTCGCCGAGACCATCGCCGAACACGGGCCGGACAGCGTGGCCTTCTACATCTCCGGGCAACTGCTGACCGAGGACTACTACAGCTTCAACAAGCTCGCCCGGGCCTTGGTGGGCACCAACAATATCGACAGCAACTCACGGCTGTGCATGTCCTCGGCAGTGGTCGGCTACAAACGCAGCCTGGGGGCCGATGCGCCGCCATGCAGCTATGAAGACCTGGAAAGCAGTGACTGCGTGATGATCGTCGGCAGCAATATGGCCTACGCCCATCCGGTACTGTTCCGACGCCTGGAAGAAGCCAAGGCACGCCGCCCGCAGATGAAAGTGCTGGTGATCGACCCACGGCGCACAGACACCTGCGATCTGGCTGACCTGCACCTGGCGATTTTGCCCGGCACCGATGTGGCGTTGTTCCATGGGATTTTGCATCTATTGCTGTGGGAAGACTGGATCGACCGCGGGTTTATCCAGGCACACACCGAGGGTTTGGCCGAGCTGAAACGCCTGGTCCATGACTACACGCCGCAGATGGTCACGCAGCTGTGCGGGATCAGCGTCGAGCAACTGCGCTTGTGCGCAGAGTGGGTGGGCACCTCCAGCAGTTTCCTGTCGCTGTGGTGCATGGGGCTTAACCAGTCCACCGCCGGCAGCGCAAAAAACAGCGCGCTGATCAATCTGCACCTGGCCACCGGGACTATTGGACGGCCGGGTTGTGGCCCGTTTTCCCTGACGGGCCAGCCGAATGCCATGGGTGGGCGCGAAACGGGCAGCTTGTCGAACCTGCTGCCGGGGCATCGGGAGGCGGCGAACCCTGAACATCGCGCAGAGGTCGCGGCGTATTGGGGCGTGGCGTCGCTGCCCGCCGCCGTTGGGCTGAGCGCGGTCGAGCTGTTCGAGCAGATGCAGGCGGGCAAGATCAAGGCCGTGTGGATTGCCTGCACCAACCCGGCCCAATCGCTGCCGGACCAGAACGCCGTGCGCGCGGCCTTGGCAACCTGCCCTTTTGTGGTGTTGCAGGAAGCCTTTCACACCACTGAAACCGCAGCCTATGCCGACCTGTTACTGCCCGCCGCCAGTTGGGGGGAGAAAGAAGGCACAGTGACCAACTCCGAACGGCGTATTTCCCACGTGCGCCGCGCCATCGCCCCACCAGGGGAAGCGCGGCCGGACTGGGCAATTACCGTGGATTTCGCACAGCGCCTGGAGCGTCGTTTACGCCCGGGGCGGGACAGCCTGTTTGCCTTCGCGCAGCCAGCGCAGATTTTTGAGGAGTACAAACGGCTGACCCACGGACGCGATCTCGACCTGTCGGGCATCAGCCACGCCTTGCTCGACACGATCGGCCCACAGCAATGGCCGTTTCCTACAGGTGCACAGGCTGGCACGCCACGCTTGTACACCGATGGCCACTTTCCTACCGCCAGTGGGCGTGCACAGTTCGTCGCCGACCCTTACCGCGCGGCCAAGGAACAGCGTGATGCACGCTTCCCCCTGACCCTGATCACCGGCCGCCTGCGTGACCAGTGGCATGGCATGAGCCGCACCGGCACCGCCGCGCAGCTGTTCGGACACGTCAGCGAGGCATTGTTGAGCCTGCACCCAGACGAAATGCGCCGCCATCGCGTGAAAGACGGTGATCTGGTCAACCTGAAAAGCCGTCGCGGCCAAGTGATCGTGGCGGTCAGCGCTGACGACAGCGTGCGCCCTGGCCAGGCATTCCTGCCGATGCATTGGGGGGATCGTTTTCTCAAGGGCGGCGTGAATGCCCTCACCCAACCGGCGTTCGACCCGCTGTCGAAACAGCCGGAACTCAAGCACAGCGGTGTGCGCCTGGAGGCGGTGAACCTGCCGTGGCAGTTGTTCGCCTTGATCGAAGGCGATGTGCAGCAACACTTTGCCGCGTTGCGCCCGCTATGCGAGGCGTTTGCCTACGTCAGCCTGAGCCTGGCCGGACGCGAGCGCCCGGCCCTGCTGTTGCGTGCGGCGCACAGCGAAGCGCCCGACCTGCAACTGCTGACGCGTATCGACCAATTGCTCGGCCTCAACGACGGCCCGGTGATGGCCTACGACGATCCGCGTCGTTCCATTGGCAAGCGCGTGAAAATCGAAAAAGGCCGCATCACCGCGTTGCGCCTGGCCGGGGAAACCCTGGCGCGCCACTGGCTGCAAAGCCTGTGGCTGGAGGGGCGTACCGACGATCAACTGCGGCGCTGGCTGTTGGCGCCACTCAGTGCACCGCCGGGGGGCGCAGCCGCCAGCAGCAAGGTGGTGTGTAACTGCAAGAACGTCAGCGAGAACGCCGTGTGCGCGGGCATAACCCGTGGCCTGGACCTGGACGGGCTCAAGCGGGAGCTGGGTTGCGGCACGCAATGCGGCTCCTGTGTACCGGAAATCAAACGTCTATTGGCCAGCCATCCGCAGCCAATCGCAATCAGTGTGTGAGGGAGAGAACATGAGCGCAAAAGTCTGGCTGGTGGGCGCAGGGCCCGGCGACCCCGAGTTGCTGACCCTCAAGGCGGTAAGGGCGATGAATGAAGCCGATGTGGTGCTGATTGATGATCTGGTCAACCCGATGGTGCTGGAACACTGTGCCGGTGCACGGGTGATTACTGTGGGAAAACGTGGCGGTTGTCGCTCGACGCCGCAGGATTTTATCCACCGCCTGATGCTGCGTTATGCGCGCCAGGGCAAGTGCGTGGTGCGACTCAAGGGCGGCGACCCGTGCATTTTCGGCCGGGGTGGCGAAGAGGCGATGTGGTTGCGTGAGCGTGGGGTCGAGGTGGAGTTGGTCAACGGCATCACCGCCGGCCTGGCGGGGGCGACGAATTGCGCGGTGCCCCTCACGTTGCGCGGTGTCAGCCGGGGCGTGACGCTGGTGACGGCGCATACCCAGGACGACAGCAGCCTCAATTGGCGGGCGCTGGCCGAGGGCGGGACGACGTTGGTGGTGTATATGGGCGTGGCGAAGCTGGTGGAGATTCGCCAGCAATTGCTGGAGGGCGGCATGGCGGCGGATATGCCGGTGGCGATGATTGAAAATGCCTCGTTGCCCCAGCAGCGCGAGTGCCGCAGCACGCTGTCGCGGATGCACGAAGACGCCCCAAGACTTTGCCTTGAAAAGCCCGGCCATCCTGGTGATTGGCCAGGTTGCGGCCAGCGGGCAAGCGGCCTATGTGGCGGCAGCGGTCAGCGCCTGAGGCAAATTGCAGGCGAAAAAAAGCCCGGCCTAAGCCGGGCTTTTTTCTACCACTCAGTAATTACTGAGCTTGAGCTTCAACCGACGCTTCTACGCGACGGTTAACAGCACGACCAGCTTCAGTTGCGTTGTCAGCAACTGGGCGGGATTCGCCGTAACCTACGGAAGTTACGCGGTTGGCAGCAACGCCGTCTTTAACCAGGACTTGCTTAACAGCGTCAGCACGACGCTGGGACAGCTTCTGGTTGTAAGCGTCTGGACCTACGGAGTCAGTGTGACCAGCAACTTCTACGTTGGTAGCTGGGTACTGCTTCATGAAGTCAGCCAGGTTTTTCACGTCGCCGTAGCTGTTAGGCTTAACAACGGCCTTGTCGAAGTCGAACTTAACGTCCAGCTCAACACGAACAACCTGAGCAACCGGAGCTTCTGGCTCTGGAGTTGGCTCTGGAGCTGGTGCTGGGGTAGGAGCTGGAGCTACTGCGCCAGCGTTGCCGCCGAAGTTTACGCCCAGGCCGACCAGTGCGGAGTAATCCCACTTGCCGTTGTCCAGGTTGTAGTCAGATTCAACACCGGCACGAGCGTACAGGTTGTTGGTGAAGTAGTACTTCACACCGGCGCCAGCGATAGCCAGGGTCGATTGATCGCGACCGCTGTGGCCGTCAGCTTTGACGTTGCCACGGCTCTGGTGGCCGAAACCGCCTTCTACGTATGGACGCAGGCTGTCAACGCCAGCCTGACCGAAGTGGTACTGAGCAGTCAGGCTGCCAGTGTCACCTTTGATCTTCTGGTTGCCAGTGCCGTCGTTCGAACGGGTGTGGTTAGTCTTGTCGTACGACAGGTTCAAGGACAGGTCGTCGGTCAGGAAGTAACCAATGCGAGCGCCAGGGTTGAAGCCGTCTTCGATGTGCTTGACGCTATCGTTGTACTGCTTCTTGTAGAACAGCTCGCCTTCAACTGCGCCTTGGCCTTGTGCCAGAACGCCGAAAGAAGTAGCGGCAATAAGAGAACCAATGGCCAAGCCCAAGGTGTTTTTCAGTTTCATCCGTTAAATCCCCATCTGGTGATTGTAAAGCAGTCCCACAAACCGGGGGACAACTCGGCGACAAGTCTAACAGAACTTGCCTACACGTAAGAGATATTTGCCACGCACTAAGTTTCAGTCTCGCCCGCAAATTTCTCACGTAATTTATCTAGAGCACGTTTGTAACGCATTTTTGTAGCACTCAAACCCATGTGCATGATGTCAGCGATTTCCTGAAATTCCAGTTCTGCGACAAATCGTAGCACCAGAATTTCGCGGTCAATCGGGTTCACATACACCAACCAGCGATCGAGTCCAGCCTTGTCCTCGGGTGCCGGCGTCTTTTCTTCAGACGCCTCCTCAAGGGGGTCCAGACTCAAGGCGTCCATCAAGCGACGCTTTCGCCGTTCCTTGCGATACTGCGTGATGCACTCGTTGTACGTGATGCTATATAGCCATGTCTTGAACTTCGATTTTCCCTCGAAGTTCTTCAAGCCATACAGCACCTTGAGCATCACTTCCTGACAGACATCATCCGCATCTCTATCGTTCCCTAAATACCTTGAACAAACGTTGAACAGAGTGCGTTGATATCTGCGCATCAATTCTTCGTACGCGCGAGTTACGTGAAACAGCTCCGTGTGCGAGCGCGCGACCAACTCCTCATCAGAGAGCTCACGGGGGTCATAGCGCGTGGACAGCGTTTGGGCTTTATTCAAAACAAGTCGTGCCGACAGTCAGGTCAATGTCCGCTACAGCCCGGTCAGCCGGGTTTGCGGCGGCGTACATTAGCAGGGTTTGCCGGGTTAGCGGCTACTGACCTGCTGCTCAAGGAGGATCCGATTGGACAGCGACACCAGGTCGCCGTCATCGGTCAGCACCGTCGTCTTGACTGTGCCGATCTCCTCGATTTGCCCTTCGACCTCGCCTACACGCACCTGTTGCCCAACCTGATACAACTCACGCACATAGATTCCCGCAAGAATCTGGCCGGCAATTTCCCGGCTTCCCAAGCCCATGGCCAGCGCAACGGCCAGACCAACGGTAATCAAAACGATGACAATCACATGGTTGAGCAGGTCAGTCTTGACCTCCAACTGGCTGATCGCGACCGAAATACTGATGATGATCACCAAGCCCTGGGCAATTCGCCCCAGGCCAGCGGCATAGTCAAGCCCCACGCCTTCAGCGGCTCCGCGCACCAGGCCATTGGCCAATTGCGCCAGTAAAACGCCTACCAGCAGCACCAGCGCGCCGCCGAAAACCTTCGGCAAATACAGCGCCAGCATGTCGAGCGTAGCTGAAACTCGCTCAAGGCCAAGGGATTGAGCCGCAGAAACCAGAAAAATCAGCAAAACGAACCAGTAGACGATCTTACCGATCAGTGTGGAGATCGGCACTTGCAGCCCGGCACGCCCCAGCAGCTTGGTCAGGCCGGTGCCTGCCATCAGGCGGTCGAGGCCGAGCTTGGCGAGCAGCTTGGACAGCAGGGTGTCGAGCAGCTTGGCCACGACAAAACCCAGCAATACCAGGACCAAAGCCCCAAACAGGGTTGGGAATGAAGTTCGCCACCTTGGTCCACAATGCGGTCATCGCGGTGACCAGGCTCTGGGTCCAGAGATCAAGTTCCATATTCAATCAGCCTTATCAGCAGTGCGAGCAAGAGGTTTACGACGGGAAACCGGTGATACGTGGGCCGAACCGTTGTTCAGGGCCATCATCAACGCCGGCACCCAACGCCCGAGCAGACCGAACAAATCACCCGCCCCTACCTGACGGTTGGCGGTTTTCAACACGCGGCCCAGGCAGGCATCGTCGTCCCGGTTGGACGGCGAAGCATTGAGCATGTCACGCAAAGACTGTTCGAACGGATCGTGCATAAAGACCTCTCGCAAGTGTTTTAAAAGACGAGGGTTAAATTCTTGGGGTCACATAGGACCCTTCCTACGTTCAGGTCATATTCAGGTCAAACCCAGCGCAATCGTCGAAATAGCCACCATTGTCCCAGTGCCACCGACACCATCAACAAGCATGCAATCACAAACCCATAGGGGCTGGCGGAGAACGGAATCCCGCCCACATTGATCCCCAGCAAGCCGGTCAGAAAGCTCATCGGCAGGAAGATCCCGGTGATGATGCCAAAACGGTACATCGTGCGATTCATCCGCACGCTCAAGCGCCGGTCTTCGGCTTCCAGCACAAGCCCCACGCGCTCCCGGGTCAATTCAAGCTCTTCCAGGTAGCGGGTCAGGCTGTTGTTCAATTCGTTCCAATAGTCGGCATCGTCGTCGCAGAACCACGGCAATTTGATCCGCGTCAGCTGGGCAAAAATATCCCGTTGCGGCGCGAGGAATCGCTTGAGCCCGGCCGCTCGCCGACGGATCTGCAAAACGCTGCCGTGTTCCGGGGTATACCGTTCGTCGGTATCGAGTTTTTCTTCCTCGGCATCGACGATTTCGGACAGGTCCGTGACCAGGTCCTGCACTTTATTGGTCAGGTACTGCGCCATATAAAGGATAAGTTCTGACGCCGTTTTAGGACCTTTGCCATCCGCCAATTGCACCAACAGCTCATCGGTGGCGCGCAATGGCCGCAAACGCAGGGAAATCACGCGACTGGCTGCCGCGAAGATGCGCACCGAGACCATGTCTTCCGGCTCGGCACCCGGGTTGAGGTTGACCCCGCGCAGGAACAGCAGCAACTCGGCGTCCGGCAGCGGCAACAGGCGCGGGCGGGTGTTCTCCTCCAGCAGCAGGTCACAGGCGAATTCGCTCAAGCCACTGGATTTGCGCAGCCAGGTCTGCGTCTGGGGATGGCTGCGATCCCAGTGCAGCCACAGGCTTTCCTGGGGCTGCAGTTGCAAGTCGTCGAGCTCAGTCCGGGCAATCGAACGCGCACCGCCTTTACCGTCCAGCACCAGGGCGTGCACCAGCCCCCATTGCGCGTTTTCTTCCTCGAACATCCTCACCCCATCGGCTATTGCGGTTTATTCAGGCATTTTCAGCGGGCTTGGCGACACGATCACGCCATTGTTGTCGGCGTAGATGTATTCACCCGGGCGGAACGTCACGCCGGCAAACGTGACCACCACGTTGAGGTCGCCGATACCGCGCTTGTCGGTCTTCATCGGGTGGCTGGCAAGCGCCTGCACCCCCAGATCGGTTTGCGCGATGACGTCGACATCACGGATGCAACCGTAGATCACCAGCCCTTCCCAACCGTTTTTCGCAGCCTTTTCGGCGATCATGTCACCCAGCAAGGCGCGGCGCAGGGAACCACCACCATCGACCACCAGCACCTTGCCAGCGCCCGGCTGCTCGGCTTGCTCCTTGACCAGCGAGTTGTCTTCGAAGCACTTGATAGTGACGATCTCACCACCAAAGGAGTCTCGGCCGCCGAAGTTGCTGAACATCGGCTCGACGACCTGCACCAGCTCCGGGTAGGCGTCGCACAGGTCGGGGGTCACGTAATGGTTCATCGAAAAAATTCCTTTCTGTCAAAGAAGTGTCTTTCAAGGAAGTACCGGTCGAAGCCGGTGGGAAACATCCCACCCGCGCCACCGCAACGCAATAGCCACTACGCGACTGAATATGACCAGAAGCGTCCGGCGCGTCATATCTTAGCCGTAACCGTAATGGAGCGAAACGCCCGTGGCTGAGCGTTGCCTCAAACCTGGGTGACGGCCCCGGTCAAAGGTGTAAGCGGGTCCTTCAACCACTGCGCCACCAGCGGCCACACTTCAGCTTGCGCCGCCTTGCTGACCAGCATCTCTACGTGGCCGAAATCCCCGCTGAAACCCTGCTGGCGCCCCAGGCACAGGTATTGGCGATGCTCGGAGCCCACCTGTTCGAACAGCTTGCGACAGGCCCAGTCCGGGTCTTGAAGGTCGCCGGCAGCACTGACCGCCAAGAGCGGCACCTCGACGTCGGCCAGGCCTTTCCACCAATCATTCTTACCTTCGCCAAACCGTCCGAACAAGCCGTTCCAGCGCATGGCCTCGATCAGCACGCCCGCCGGTTCGTCCTCCGGGCCGCGCTTGAACCGTGTGCCGGAAATCTCGCCGAAGCGTTTCAACAGCAAGCGGCCGGTCCACTCCAGCGGCGGCAGTTTCAACGGCCAATGCGTGCGACTGACCTGACAGCCAAACAGTGCCACCGAAGCCGCTGCCGGCGCGCCCAGGTGTTGCCCACCCAGGGCGGCAGCCAGGCTGGTGGCGCCCAACGAATGACCGACCCAATGCGGGATCTGCCCGCTTTGCTCACGCACAAACGCCCCAATGGCCGGCAAATCGTAGCGCGCATAGTCCGCGACACGATTGCGCGCGTAGTCATGATTGCGCTTGGACAGGCCATGCCCACGCATTTCCGGGATCCACACATCAAACCCCTGGCGTGCCAGGTGGGCGCCCAGGCCGAGCCCCTTGGGCGAATACCAGAAGCGGCGGTTGGAAAAACTGCCGTGCAACAAAATAACGGGGATGCCCCGGTTTTCCGGGACATCGGCCTGGCCCAAACGGGTAACCGCCAGCTCGACGGTGCCGTCGGGACTGTTACCGGGTTTGAGGCGATAGACATCTTCACTCAGGTCGCCACGACGTTCAGCGCTGATCAGGGCGACGGGAAACAGGTTGCTGCTGCTTTGCATAATGCTCTTGCACAAAAAAGGGCGGCGTCCGCGAGGAGGCCCGCCCTGTACAGATAAGAATGCCGGCCACCCTCAACGAGTGACCGGCACTTTTGACGTACCGACCTTAGGCGGACGCTTGGCCTTCCGCCAGGAAGAACCAGGTTTCCAGCACGGAATCGGGGTTCAGCGAGACGCTCTCGATACCCTGTTCCATCAGCCATTTGGCCAGGTCCGGGTGATCGGAAGGGCCTTGGCCGCAGATACCGATGTACTTGCCGGCCTTGTTACAGGCCTGGATGGCGTTGGCCAGCAGCTTCTTGACCGCAGGATTCCGCTCGTCGAACAGGTGCGCAATGATCCCGGAGTCGCGGTCCAAGCCCAGGGTGAGCTGGGTCAGGTCGTTGGAGCCGATGGAGAAACCGTCGAAGAATTCCAGGAACTCTTCGGCCAGGATGGCGTTGGACGGCAGTTCGCACATCATGATCACGCGCAGGCCGTTCTCGCCACGGGACAGGCCGTTCTCAGCCAGCAGATCCACGACCTGGCTCGCTTCGCCCAGGGTGCGCACGAACGGCACCATGATCTCGACGTTGGTCAGGCCCATCTCGTTACGCACGCGCTTGAGGGCGCGGCATTCGAGTTCGAAGCAGTCGCGGAACGCTTCGCTGATGTAACGCGAGGCGCCACGGAAACCCAGCATCGGGTTTTCTTCTTCCGGCTCATAGAGTTTGCCGCCGATCAGGTTGGCGTATTCGTTGGACTTGAAGTCCGACAGGCGCACGATGACCTTTTTCGGGTAGAACGCTGCCGCCAGGGTGCTGATGCCTTCCACCAGCTTCTCGACGTAGAAACCCACCGGGTCGTTGTAGCCGGCGATGCGCTTGTCGACGCTTTCCTTGATGTCCAGCGGCAGGCCGTCGTAGTTCAACAGGGCCTTGGGGTGCACGCCGATCATGCGGTTGATGATGAACTCCAGGCGGGCCAGGCCCACACCGGCGTTCGGCAACTGCGCGAAGTCGAAGGCGCGGTCCGGGTTGCCGACGTTCATCATGATCTTGAACGGCAGGTCGGGCATGGCGTCGATGGAGTTTTGCTTGATGTCGAAGCCCAGCTCGCCTTCAAAGATGAAGCCGGTGTCGCCTTCGGCGCAGGAAACGGTGACGCCCTGACCGTCTTTCAACAGTTGAGTCGCGTTGCCGCAGCCCACGACCGCAGGAATCCCCAGTTCACGGGCGATGATCGCCGCGTGGCAGGTACGTCCGCCACGGTTGGTGACGATGGCGCTGGCGCGCTTCATCACCGGTTCCCAGTCCGGGTCGGTCATGTCGGAGACCAGCACGTCACCTGGCTGGACTTTGTCCATTTCGGACACGTCCTTGATGATCCGCACCTTGCCGGCGCCAATGCGCTGGCCGATGGCACGGCCTTCCACCAGCACGGTGCCGGTTTCTTTCAGCAGGTAGCGTTCCATGACATTGGCCGAAGTGCGGCTCTTCACGGTTTCCGGGCGAGCCTGCACGATGTACAGCTTGCCGTCGTCGCCATCTTTGGCCCACTCGATGTCCATCGGGCACTTGTAGTGCTTTTCGATAATCATCGCTTGCTTGGCCAATTCGCTGACTTCAGCGTCGGTCAGGCAGAAACGCGCGCGATCAGCCTTGTCGACGTCAACGGTTTTCACCGAACGGCCGGCCTTGGCTTCGTCGCCGTAGATCATCTTGATGGCCTTGCTGCCCAGGTTACGGCGCAGGATGGCCGGGCGACCGGCTTCAAGGGTGTGCTTGTGGACGTAGAATTCGTCCGGGTTGACCGCGCCTTGTACGACGGTTTCCCCCAGGCCGTAGGCTCCGGTGATAAACACCACGTCACGGAAGCCCGATTCGGTATCGAGGGTGAACATGACGCCGGCGGTGCCGGTTTCCGAACGCACCATGCGCTGCACGCCGGCAGACAGGGCTACCAGCTTGTGGTCGAAACCTTGGTGTACACGGTAGGAAATTGCGCGATCGTTGAACAGCGAGGCGAACACTTCCTTGGCCGCGCGGATCACGTTCTCCACGCCACGGATGTTCAGGAAGGTTTCTTGCTGACCGGCGAAGGAGGCGTCCGGCAAGTCTTCGGCGGTGGCCGAGGAACGTACGGCGACGGCCACGTCCGGGTTGCCGGCCGACAGTTCGGCGAAGGCGGTGCGGATTTCTTCGTTGAGCTTCTCGGGGAACTCGGCGTCCATGATCCATTGGCGGATCTGGCTGCCGGTCTTGGCCAGGGCGTTGACGTCATCGACGTCCAGTGCGTCCAGCGCGGCGTGGATCTGAGCGTTGAGGCCGCTCAGTTCGAGGAAATCGCGGTAAGCCTGGGCCGTGGTGGCAAAACCACCCGGCACCGAAACACCAGCGCCTGCAAGATTACTGATCATCTCGCCGAGGGATGCGTTCTTGCCCCCCACGTGCTCTACATCATGGACGCCGAGCTTATCGAGGGAAACTACGTACTCTACCAAGGTGATCTCTCCACTAACTGTGTTGGAAAAGCTCAGGACGCCGGCTGCTCAGTAGGAGCTTTCGCCAGCGCTTGTGGCCTGGACCTGGAAAATAAGTGAGAATGCGGCCCACTGCGGGACGGCAAAATCGCGCCTATCATATCCAAGATTCGTCATCAGCTTAAGGCCCAGGGCTCAAATGAAACGATCTGCTTTCTTTATCTCCGACGGCACCGGCATCACCGCCGAAACATTGGGTCAAAGCCTGTTGGCGCAGTTCGAAAACATTACCTTCGCCAAATTCACGCGGCCTTATATCGACAGCGTGGATAAAGCGCGGGCCATGGTACAACAAATCAATCTGGCGGCTGAAAAAGACGGCTTTCGGCCGATCATTTTCGACACCATTGTCAATCAGGACATTCGTGAGATCCTCGCGACTTCCAATGGTTTCATGATCGACATCTTCTCGACGTTCCTTGCGCCACTGGAACAAGAGCTGAGTGAACACTCCTCATACTCGGTAGGAAAGTCCCATTCCATTGGGCACAACTCCAACTATATGGAGCGTATCGAGGCGGTGAACTTCGCCCTCGACAACGACGACGGCGCCCGCACGCACTACTACGACAAGGCCGACCTGATCCTGGTGGGCGTGTCCCGCTGCGGCAAGACGCCCACCTGCCTCTACATGGCCATGCAGTTCGGCATCCGCGCGGCCAACTACCCGCTGACCGAGGACGACATGGAGCACCTGACGCTGCCTGCGGCCCTGCGCTCGCACCGCCACAAGTTGTTCGGCCTGACCATCGACCCGGACCGCCTTACCTCGATCCGCAACGAGCGCAAGCCCAATAGCCGCTATTCCAGCTACGCGCAGTGCGAGTTCGAAGTGCGTGAAGTGGAAAATCTGTTCCGTCGCGAGAATATTGCGCATATCAATTCCACCCACTTTTCGGTGGAGGAGATTTCCGCGAAGATTTTGGTGGAGAAGGGTGTGGAGCGTCGGTTCAAGTAGTTGTGTCGTCTGGGCTGGCCTCTTCGCGGGCAAGCCCGCTCCCACAGTTGACTGCATTTACACATCAACATGTGGGAGCTGGCTTGCCTGCGATGAACGATAACGCGGTAAACCTGCCTACAACTGAAACCGCCCTCCACCCTGCCCCAGCGCCGTCGCCAACGCATCAAACCCCGCCAACAACAGCTGGTCATCCCCCGATGTATTGCAGACACTCGCCCGAATAAACTGCGGCACCGCCGTCTGCCCTACGGCAAACGCCTCGGCCGTGGCGATCAGGTAATTATTCTGCTTGAGCTCCGCCTCGATTTCCGACGCGCGCCACGGTTCCGGGACTTCGATCCAGAAGTGCGGGCTGTTGAGGTGCGTGCGGTACTCAAGCCCGGCCAACACCCCCTCGACCAGGGTTTTGCGGCGACTGATCTCGTTGATCTGCTGACGCAACAGGTATTCCGCAGTGCCGTTTTCGATCCACTGTGTCGCCAGTTCCAGCGTCACCGGCGTGGCCATCCAGCAGGTCGAGCGCAGCGCCGCCGAAATACGGCTGACCAGCGCCGGCGGTGCGTGCACATACCCCACACGTAACCCGGCCGACACCGCCTTGCTCAGACTGCTGATCAAAATCGTACGCTCGGGCGCGAAGTGACTGAGGGGCGGTGGACGATCTTCCACCAACACGCCGTGGGCCTCGTCTTCGAGAATCAGCAGGTTGTGTTCCCGGCAGACCCGGGCCAATGCCTCCCGGCGCGAAATCGACAGGACCGCCGTCGTCGGGTTCTGAATGGTCGGCGTGCAATACAACGCCGAAACCCGGTGGTTACGACAGACTTCTTCCAGCGCACTCGGCAGCACGCCCTCTTCGTCCATCTCCAGGCCGATCAGGCGCACGCCAAGCATACGGGCTGCGGTGATCAAGCCCGGGTACGTCAATTGTTCGGTGACCACCGTATCGCCAGCGCGCAGCAACGCCATCATCGCGCAGAGCAAACCGTGCTGGCCGCGGTTGACGCAGATGACCTGCTCGGGAATCGGATGAAAGTCACGCTGTACCAGCCATTGCGCGCCGGCTTCGCGGTAACGCGGCAGGCCGGCATCGGGTGTGTACGCACTGATGTCCTGAAGGAACTTGGCGTTGGTCGCCAGGGTTTGCAGGCTCTGGGAAAGAAAGGCCGTCTCTTGCCCGGGGATATGCATGTTGCGGCTCATGTCGAAGAACTGGCGCGGCTCCTCGCTGAAGTTGCGAAAACCTTCATCACGTTGGCGCTCCATCCCACGCTTGCGCACGAAAGTGCCGTCACCCACCCGCGCCACCACCAAGCCCAGGCGTTCCAGTTCGCCGTAGGCCCGGCTGATGGTGCCGATGGTCACCCCAAGATTGTCGGAAAGCACCCGATGGGGCGGTAGCTTTCGTCCTGGTTCAATCAGCCCTTCGAGGATGCCCCGTTCCATGACATCGGACAGGCGCTTGTACTTCACGCCCTGCCCGCTGGACAACCCCTCACGCATAATTGACACCATGTCAATATTTGTTTTGACAGCCATCTTTCGCCCTAATAGTGTGCTTTTACGGGTTCAATCGCCGAATTTAATAACTCATTACAAGTTCAATATAGAGTTCAATTCCGGCTCAGGGAAGTAATAAACGATGCCAATGTCCGCCGTTCTCGAAAACGCTGAAAAAACCAAATCCCAGAAACAGTGGTTGGCCGGCCTGGTCACCAGCCTGATGTTTCTCATCGTGTGCCTGAGCTGGGGCACCACCTGGCTGGGGATCAAGATTGCCGTGGAGAGCGTGCCGCCGCTGACGTCCGCGGGCCTGCGCTTCCTGATCGCCTTCCCGCTGTTCCTGTGTTTTGCCATGGTGCGCCGCGAGCCGATCCTGTTCCCCCGGGAAAGCCGCTGGTTCTTTGTGTTCGTGACCCTCTCCTACTTCAGCGTTCCCTATTACCTGCTCAACTACGGCGAGATGCATGTGTCATCCGGCCTGACCGCCCTGCTGTTCAGTTGCATGCCGGTGTTCATCCTGATTTTCTCCGCGCTGTTCCTGCGCGAGCGCATCTACTTCTCCCAGGTGGTCGGCATCGGTATCGGTTTCGGCAGCCTCTACATGATCATCAAGAGCCAGGGCCTGCACCTGGACCACGCCGAGTTCTTCGGGGTGCTGGCGATTCTGACCGCCGCGATCATGCATGCCTTGTGCTACGTCATTACCAAGCAAAAAGGCAGCGCCATCAGCGTGATCACCTACAACACCCTGCCCATCGGCATTGCCGGGCTGATGCTGTTCGTGGCCGGGCTGTGGTTTGAAACCCCCAGCTTCGACAGCATCACCCTGCGCTCCTGGAGTGCGCTGTTCTACCTCGGGCTGGTCGCCTCGGTCGGTGGCTTCATCGTGTACTTCATGCTGCTCAAGCGCCTGAGCCCGATCATCCTGTCGTTCGTGTTCATCATCTTCCCGGTGTTCGCGGTGATCATCGGCGCCTGGTACGAAGGCGTGGCGATTTCCCGCGACCTGATGCTGTATTCGGCCATCCTGCTGGCCGGTTTTGCGATCACCAAGTTGCCGGTTGAAAAACTCCTGGCCAAGAAAAAATGACTTTCAACAGACGCGAGAGAAACATGGACGTCCTCCGCCCCAACGCCCTGGAACAGATCTACGCCCACGCCAGCCGCAGCTATCCTGAGGAATGCTGTGGGTTCGTCTTCGCCGACGGCAGTGTGCACCTGGGCAGCAATATCCAGAACGAGCTGCACCGCAAGAACCCCGAGATCTACCCGCGCACCGCCGCCAACGGCTACACCTTCTCGGTGGCCGACACCCTGCTGCTGAACAAAGCGTTTCGCGGCGACAACCCGGTGGTGGTGATCTACCACTCCCACCCCGACGTCGGCGCCTACTTCAGTGACGAAGACCAGGACAAGGCGCTGTTCATGGGCGAACCGATCTTCCCCGTGAGCTACCTGGTGGTCGATGTTCGCCAGGGCCAGGCCCTGAGTTCAAAGCTGTTTGCCTGGGATGGCAAGCATTTCGCCCTTAACCCTTTCAACGACCTGCACACGGAGTTGTCCATGAACGCTGTCTCTTTCCCCGACATTCTGGTTCGCGTGGCCAAGCTGCCGGAATCGACCCTTGAGGGCACCGGATCGACATTGCGCGAAGTCATTGAAAACCTCTGCGAAAGCCACCCGCAATTGCGCCCGCATCTGTTCCACGAAAAGAACAACCAGCTCAAGGAACACTTCCTGTTTACCGCCGAGGAAGAGCTGATCGGCGCCGACGATCCACTCCCCGGGAAAGCCCGGATCGAAGTGTTGCTCGCCACGTCCGGCGGCATGGATGTGGAGACGTTGAGCAATGAAGAAGTGCAACGTTATGTGCGCCATATCACCCTGCCGGGCGTCGGCCGCGAAGGCCAGTTGAACCTGAAGAAAGCCAAGGTGCTGATCATCGGCACCGGCGGCCTGGGCTCGCCCATCAGCCTCTACCTGGCGGCGGCCGGCATCGGCACCCTGGGCCTGGTGGATTTCGACGTGGTGGAAAGCAGCAACCTGCAACGCCAGATCGTCCACGGCAACAGCACATTGGGCATGCCCAAGGTCGAGTCCGCCAGGCAGCGCCTGCAGGACCTCAACCGCCATATCCAGATCAACGCCCACGACACCGCCCTGAATGCCGACAACGCCCTCGAGCTGGTCGGCGCCTACGACCTGGTGATCGACGGCACCGACAATTTCGACACCCGCTACCTGGTCAACGACGCCTGCGTCCAGCTGGGCAAACCCTTGGTGTACGGCGCCATCTACCGTTTCGACGGGCAGATCAGCGTGCTCAACTATAAAGGTGGGCCGTGCTACCGCTGCCTGTTTCCCCAGGCGCCGCCCGCTGAGCTGGCACCCAATTGCAGCGCCGGCGGGGTCATCGGCGTGCTGCCCGGCGTGGTCGGGATGATCCAGGCCACCGAGGCGATCAAGTTGCTCATCGGCATCGGCGACCCCCTGTCTGGCCGCCTGATGCGCTTCGATGCGCTGGCAATGAAATTCAGCGAGATCCGCTTCAAGCGCCGCGCCGACTGCCCGTGCTGCTCGGAGCTGCGCCACAGCGCAAGCCAGGCACCAGCGGTGTGGGCCGACGCAGTGCCGAGCACGCCGTCGCTGGCCGCAGAACGCTACATCAAGCCGCGCGTGCTCAAGCAACTGCTCGAACACCCGCGCAGCGCCGACGTACTGCTGGACGTGCGCGACGCCAGCGAGCTGGAAGTGTGCAAATTGCCCGGCGTGGTGCACATCCCCTTGGCCGAGCTGGATGGACAACTCGACAGCCTCAGCCGCGACAACACCCACTACCTGATCTGTTATGCCGGCACCCGCGCCGAGCAAGCGGCCACCACCCTGCTGGCGGCCGGTTTCGCCAACACCAAAGTGCTGCAGGGCGGCATGAAGCATTGGGTGCGCGACGTCGAACCCGACATGCCTTTGTATTGAGCCGGGGGCTGACTGATGCTGCATAACTCCATTCTCGACGTCATCGGCCATACGCCGATCGTACGTCTGGCGCAGTTTTCCGAAGACCTCGGCATCGAGGTCTACGCCAAGCTCGAATCCCTCAACCCTGGCGGCAGCCACAAGGCGCGTATCGCCCTGGGCATGATCCTCGACGCCGAGCGCCGTGGCGTGCTGATCCGTGACGCCGGGCAAACCATCATCGAGCCCAGCGGCGGCAACACCGGCATTGGCCTGGTGATGGCGGGCAACGTGCTGGGCTACAAAGTGGTGCTGGTGATCCCCGACAACTACAGCCCCGAAAAGCAGAAGCTGCTGCGCCTCTACGGCGCCAAGGTGGTGCTGTCAGACAGCCGCCTCGGTAACAATTCCCACGGCGAAAAGTGCCTGGAACTGCAACTGGAAAACCCCAGCTACGTGATGCTCAACCAGCAACGCAATGGCGCCAACCCGCAAACCCACCGCGACACCACCGCACCCGAGATCCTGCGCGCTTTTGGTGAGCGGCGCGTGGACTACTTCGTCAGCGGCATCGGCACCGGTGGCCACATCACCGGCATCGGCGAAACCCTCAAGGCCGCCTGGCCGGAGCTGCGCGTCATGGGCGTGGAGCCGGAAGAGTGCGACCTGCTGAAAAACCAGCACGCGCCGCACCATATCCAGGGC
Source organism: Pseudomonas sp. FP453 (assembly GCF_030687495.1). Lineage (NCBI taxonomy): Bacteria > Pseudomonadati > Pseudomonadota > Gammaproteobacteria > Pseudomonadales > Pseudomonadaceae > Pseudomonas > Pseudomonas sp. FP453. The sequence continues at coordinate 4,599,579 of NZ_CP117435.1, forward strand.
CTGTCGATCGGCCTGATCCCCAGCATCCTCAACCTGGATGTGCTGGACGGCATGCTCAAGGTGTCGCGCCAGGAGTGCATCGACATGATGAAACGCATCATGCGCACGGATGCCATCAGCCTGGGCCTGTCCTCGGCCGCCAACATGGTGGCCATTGCCAAGCTCGCCCCGGAGCTGCCCACCGAAACAGTGGTACTGACCATGGTCTACGACAATGCCGACAGCTACCTGCCCAGTTTCGAATAAGCGGTTTCCCAACCATCCAGAATGCGGGGGTGCCTCCATGGGGGGGTTTATTGACATGCAACAGCTGCACGATGAGTTGCTCACGCACCTCATCAAGACCCTGACGCCTGCGCAGATGAAGCAACTGGAACCGCACCTGGCGCCCTTGGTGCAGAACGCCGCCCAGGCCGTGGCCGAAGACTTGATCGCCTACGCCTACCGTGATCCCGCCTCGCGTGGCCGGGGTGAGCTGATCCTGGAGTCCTACGCCTCGTTCAAGGCGGTGCTGTTCTACCGCCTGGCGCATTTGGTGTGGAACTTCCCCGACCAGGTCAACGGCGTGTTTTCGCGCATGGCCCTCAAGCTCAGCAACCAGGGCAAGATCCTCTCCGGCGCCGAGATCCACCCGGCGGCGCGTATCGGCCGGCGCTTTGTGCTGGACCACGGCTACGGCACGGTGATCGGCGAGACCTGCGAGATCGGCAACGACTGCTACATCCTCTGCGGCGTGACCCTGGGTGCCCGTGGCATCGCCAATAACCCGGACGGCAAGCGCCACCCGCGCCTGGGCAACAACGTCGAGATCGGCTCCGGCGCGCGGGTGCTGGGCTATGTGCTGATCGGCGACAACGTGTTCATCAGCCCATCCTGCGTGATCACCCAGGACGTGCCCGCAGGCACCAAGGTCAAGGTGGTCAACCAGGTGCAACTGCAAAAAAACGACGAGTCCGAGCACAGCAATTACCTCGGCGCCTTCGCCCTCGACGAGCGCCTGCACGTGGTCGGCGAAATCAACGCCAACCACAAGGTCACGGTGCTCGACGCCGACTTTCACCCCTTGCAGGGCCTGATGCTGGAGCCGACGGTGAAAGAGCGCCACCACCTGCAATTTCGCCTGCACCGCATTGAAGCCGATAGCCACCTGCCGCGCCTGCCACTGAACCTGAAGGTCTGCGGCCCGGAATTTGAAATCACCCTGCTTTCCCCCCCTGGCTTGAGTGCAATGGTGCGTCATCTGTTGCAAACCAGCCCTTTGAACGTCGGAGGTTGAACATGTCCGTGCACACCATGGAAACCCTGGCGCTGTTCGACAGCGCGCCCTACCAGAATGCGTTCAGCGCGCGGGTCATCGCCGTCAGCGAACACGGCATCGCCCTGGAGCACACGCTGTTCTACCCCACGGGCGGCGGGCAACCGGGCGACACCGGGCACTTCACCCTGGCCGATGGCACGCGGGTCGAGGTCGTCGGCACCGTGCGCGACCCGGTGCTGCGCTCGATCATCTGGCACCAGGTGGAACACTGCCCCGAACAATTGACCTCGGGCGTGCAGGTTGACGCCGGCCTCGATTGGGAGCGGCGCTACCAGCACATGAAGATGCACACCTGCCTGCACCTGTTGTGCTCGATCATCGACGCCCCTGTGACCGGTTGCAGCATCAGCGCCGACAAAGGTCGCCTGGATTTCGACCTGCCGGAAATGACCCTCGACAAGGACAGCATCACCCGCGACCTCAATGCGCTGATCGAACAGGCCCACACGGTGAAGGCCCTGTCGATGCCCGCCTCGGAGTATTCGACCCTGCTGCAAATCACCCGCACCCAGGCGGTTGCGCCGCCGGTGGTGCAAGGCTCGGTGCGCATCATCGAGATTGCCGGGGTGGATATCCAGCCGTGCGGCGGCACCCATGTGATCAACACCGAGGAAATCGGCCGGGTGTTCTGCGAGAAGATCGAGAAGAAGAGCAAGCACAACCGCCGGGTCATCCTGCGTTTTGAATAACCCTCAAGCGCCTGGGGCGCCAATGCCCCAGCCGCTTTTCGTACAGCGAACTGACAGGAAATTTATCCGCTTGTAACATTCAGAAACGTATCATCCCACCAGCAGCCATCGTCCTGATGCGCGGCTACTTGAACCTCCAGGAAAGCACACCCGCCCGTTCCCGGAGGGTCTTTCGTACAGAAGCCATGCTCACCCCATCGCCGCCCCTGAACCTGAACGCAGCAGGAATGACTGCCTATGAATAAAGTGCTCCGTCACTACATACCAGCCTCCACCTTGCGCTTGCTGCCCAATCGCTGGGACCTGTGTCGCCCTGCCGTTGGTGATCGGCTTTCTGCTGTTTTTTTCCATCACCGCACGGGAAACCTGGGCGCCCATCGACACGTTGCAGAGTGAGGTCATCTCCCTCGACCCGGCCAACCTGCCGGAATACGCCATGCGCACCACCCTGCGCATGCTCGCGGCGATGGTGGCGGCGCTGGTGTTCACCTTCCTCTACGGCACCCTCGCGGCAAAAAGCCGGCGCGCCGAAAAACTCCTGGTGCCGGTGCTCGACATCCTGCAATCGGTGCCGGTACTCGGTTACATCTCGTTTACCGTGACCTTCTTCCTGCTGCTGTTTCCCGGCCGTGTGCTCGGCGCCGAGTGTGCGGCGATCTTTGCGATCTTCACCAGCCAGGCCTGGAACATGACGTTCAGCTTCTACCAGTCGCTGCGCATGTTGCCCCATGACCTGGTGGAAGTGTCCACCAACCTGCGGCTGTCGGGCTGGCAACGTTTCTGGAAGCTCGACGTGCCCTTCGCCATGCCCGGCCTGGTGTGGAACATGATGATGAGCATGTCCGGCGGCTGGTTTTTTGTGGTCGCTTCCGAGGCCATCACCGTCGGCGACAAGACCATCACTTTGCCCGGCGTGGGTTCGTACCTGGCCCTGGCCATCGCGCAGAAAGACCTGCATGCGGTGGGGTACGTGATCCTCGCGATGATCGCGGTGATCCTGATCTACGACCAGTTCCTGTTCCGCCCGCTGGTGGCCTGGGCCGACAAATTCCGCATGGAAACCACCGCTTCCCAGGGCGCCGCGCCGCAATCCTGGGTGTTGAACCTGATCCAACGCACGCGCATGGTCCAGCGCATCCTGCGCCCCATCACCCGCAGCATCAGCCGTATCGGCAACAAACGCTTCAGCCTGGCCGGTGGTGCGCTCAAGGCGCTGCCGAGCGAATCACCGGCAGCCTCCAAGGTGATCGATTGGGTCTGGGGCACGTTGATTGCCGTGCTCACCGCCTACGCGCTGTACCACATCGTGATGTACGTCGGCACCGAAGTGACCTTCGCCGAGGTCGGCCATGTGTTCGTGCTCGGCTTGATCACCCTGATGCGTGTGACGGGCCTGATCCTGATCGCCTCGCTGATCTGGGTGCCGCTGGGGGTGATGATCGGCCTGCGCCCGCGCCTGGCGCAAAAGATCCAGCCCGTGGCGCAGTTCCTCGCGGCGTTCCCGGCAAACCTGCTGTTCCCGGTGTTTGTCATCGTGATCCTGCACTACCACCTCAACCCGGACATCTGGCTCAGCCCGCTGATCGTGCTCGGCACCCAGTGGTACATCCTGTTCAACGTGGTGGCCGGTGCCAGTGCGTTTCCCAATGACTACAAGGAAGCCGCCGCCAACTTCCGCATTCGCGGCTGGTTGTGGTGGCGCAAGGTGATGCTGCCGGGGATTTTCCCCTATTACGTCACCGGCGCGATTACCGCCTCCGGTGGTGCGTGGAACGCCAGCATCGTTTCCGAGTACGTGTCCTGGGGCCAGGACAACGTGGTCGCCCACGGCCTCGGCGCCTACATCGCACAAACCACCGCTGCCGGCGACTTCCCGAAGATCGCCCTGGGCGTGGTGGTGATGTCGATCTTTGTGGTGGCCTTCAACCGCGCGGTCTGGCGCCCGATGTACGCCCTGGCGGAAAACAAACTGCGTCTGAATTGAGGGGGATGCACCCAGATGACTACCACGACCGAACACACCGCCGACACCCCGCAAATCTATTCGCTGAAAAATGTGAACCGGGTGTTCGGCAAAGGCAAAGATGAACTGCACGTGCTCAGCGGCGTCGACCTGAGCCTGCACGAAGGCGAGATCGTCGGCATGCTCGGGCGCTCCGGCTCCGGCAAATCCACCCTGCTGCGCATCATTGCCGGGCTGATCCAGCCGTCATCAGGCGAGGTGCGTTACCACGGCGTGCCACTGACCGGCCCGGCCGAAGGCGTGGCCATGGTGTTCCAGACCTTCGCCCTGTTCCCCTGGCTGACCGTGCTGGAAAACGTCGAAGCAGGCCTGCAAGCCTTACAGGTCGAACGCAAAGAAACCCGCCGCCGCGCCCTGGCCGCCATCGACCTGATCGGCCTCGACGGTTTTGAAAACGCCTACCCCCGCGAGCTGTCCGGCGGCATGCGCCAGCGCGTCGGGTTTGCCCGTGGCCTGGTGGTCAACCCGACCCTGCTGCTGATGGACGAACCCTTCTCCGCCCTCGACGTGCTCACCGCCGAAACCCTGCGCACCGACTTGCTGGACCTGTGGAGTGGCAAGCAACTGCCGATCAAGTCGATCCTGATCGTGACTCACAACATCGAAGAAGCGGTGCTGATGTGCGACCGCATCCTCGTGCTGTCCTCCAACCCCGGCCGTGTGGTCGCCGAGATCAAGGTGCCGTTTGCCCACCCGCGCAACCGGCTGGACCCGACCTTCCGGCAAATGGTCGATGACATCTATGCGCTGATGACCGACCGGCGCAGCGCCGATGCCAGCGCCGGCAAGCCCGAGCTGAAAATGAGCAGCCTGCTGCCGGAAGTCTCCACCAACCTGATGGCCGGCCTGATCGAAACCCTGGCCGCCGAGCCCTACAACGGCCACGCCGGCTTGCCCACCGTGGCCGAGCGGCGCTTGCTGGAAGTCGATGACCTGTTTCCCGTGGCGGAAATGCTCGAGCACCTGGGCTTCGCCGAACTCAAGGGCGCCGACATCACCCTCACCGACGCCGGCAAGTTGTTTGCCGACTATGGCACCCAGGAACGCAAGACCCTGTTCGCCGAGCACCTGATCCAGCATGTGCCGTTGGCCGCGCGCATTCACCAGGTGCTGCTCGAACGCAGCGGGCACCGCGCGCCACGGGTGCGTTTCGAGCAGGAGCTGGAGGACTCGATGACCGAGGCCTTCGTCGAAAAAACCCTGGAAAGCGTGGTGGCGTGGGGACGGTATGCGGAGATTTTCTCGTATGACGACCATACCGAGACATTCAGCCTGGAAGATGTTGAAGGCAGCCTGTAAGCCCTTCGCGTTGAATGAACCACACCTAAAGAAATGTGGGAGCTGGCTCCCACATTGACTGTAGCGTTGCCCACCTGAAAAACACGATCACAAGCCTTGTTGACTGGCGATGGCTCCCCCGCGCTTGAGCGCCCGGTTCAACACACGCCGCGTGAAGGTGCGGGCGGGCTGTTGGGTTAAGCGCTGAGACCGTCGAAGAACTGGTCGATTTTGCGCAGCATCACCTCTCTGTCCTGGTGCCCGAACCGATCATCCAACGCACTCAAGCGTGAGAGCGGCGTCGGGCTGTGTTGTACAGACCTGACATCGCCGACGAACGAGTCAACGTTGCCCGCTATCACCTCTCTGTCCGGGAGTCTGACCCCCTCATTCAACCCACTCAAGCGTGAGAGCGGCGTCGGGCTGTTGGGTACAGCCCTGATATCGACGGCCAGCTGGCCTACGCCATCGTGCATCAGGCTACCTCCCCGTGGGGTGGACCCGTCGACGCGAGACAGCGGCATTGGGTTTTGCAAACCCGCATGGGTTGCAAACAGCCCGCGCGGTAGTGACGCCATCGTCCCCTGAGGCAGCGCTGGACCTGACACAGTCATGTGCCCGGAGCGGGCCTGGGCACTGTCTGCGTACCGGATGGGCGCAGGGGGCGCAGACAATTCAAAACTGGCGTAGTGAGGCGCATAAGCCTGTGGATGTGTGCAAATCATTGAAGTACCTCTTCAGATTCAAGGTTTAGCTCGGGGAGCACTTGGCGGGCGACCGGTAACCACCGGTCGCCTGACTATCTGATTGGCATTTATCCGAAAACGGTTCCGCAAATGTAGGAAGCGCGAACCGCCGAGTCTTCAGGCTTCAAGCCTGGCCCTTGCGCAGGCTGTTCACACCACCCACAGATCGACAAACCGATTCACCGGCGTGGCCTCAAGCTTCGCCTGATCCTTGCACAACGCAAAAATCTCCCCGCTGCGCTGCGCGGCAAACCGCGTGGCCAGGTTGGCCTTGAACTTGTCTTCCAGCAACGGAATGCCCTCCACCCGGCGCCGACGATGGCCGATCGGGTATTCCACCGCCACTTGCTCGGTGCTGGAGCCGCCCGTGAAAAACACCTGCACGGCGTTGGCAATCGAGCGCTTGTCCGCTTCCAGGTATTCGCGGCTGTAGCGCGGGTCTTCGACGATGACCATCTTGTCGCGCAACGCGTCGATGATCGGGTGCGCAGCGTGGAACTCATCCTCGTACTGCTCGGCCACCAGGTTGCCGAACGCCAGCGGCACGGCGGTCATGTATTGCAGGCAGTGGTCGCGGTCGGCGGCGTTGGCCAGTTGGCCGACCTTGGAGATGATGCGGATCGCCGACTCATGGGTGGTGATTACGATGCGCTCGATTTCATGCAGGCGATCCTTGACCAACGGGTGCAAGGTCACGGCGGCTTCGCAGGCGGTTTGCGCGTGGAATTCAGCGGGAAAGCTGATCTTGAACAGCACGTTTTCCATCACGTAAGTGCCGTAGGGCTGGGACAGGCTGAAGGCGCGCTTGTCCTCGGGCTTGAGGGCCAGGTCCTTGTTGGTGTGGCTGAACAGCACGTCGTAGAACCCCCATTGCGGCGCACTCAAGACGCCGGGGATGCCCATTTCGCCACGCAGGGCGATGTCGGCCAGGCGCACGCCGCGACTCGACGCATCCCCCGCCGCCCACGATTTGCGTGAGCCGGCATTCGGCGCATGGCGGTAAGTGCGCAACGCTTGGCCATCGACAAAGGCATGGGACAAGGCCGCCAGCAGTTGCTCGCGGTTGGCGCCCATCAGCTTGGCGGTGACGGCGGTGGAGGCGACTTTCACCAGCAGCACGTGGTCGAGGCCGACGCGGTTGAACGAGTTTTCCAGGGCAATCACGCCCTGGATTTCGTGGGCCATGATCATCGCGTCCAGCACCGCGCGCACGGTCAGCGGCGCGTCGCCGTTGGCCACGCGCTTTTGCGAGAGGTGGTCGGCCACGGCGAGGATGCCGCCGAGGTTATCCGAAGGGTGGCCCCATTCGGCGGCGAGCCAGGTGTCGTTGTAGTCGAGCCAGCGCACGATGCAGCCGATGTCCCAGGCGGCCTTGACCGGGTCGAGTCGGAACGAAGTGCCCGGCACCCGTGCGCCGAACGGCACTACCGTGCCTTCGACAATCGGCCCCAGGTGCTTGGTGCACTCGGGGAAACGCAGGGCCAGCAGGCCGCAACCCAGGGTGTCCATCAGGCAGTTGCGGGCCGTGTCCAGCGCGGCCGGGGAGTCGATCCGGTAGTTGAGGACGTAGTCGGCGATGTCCTGCAAGACCTGGTCGTAGTCGGGGCGGTGGTTCTGGTCGACGTTGGCGCTCATGGCAGTACTCCAAGAATGGGTTGGGGTTGGTCCTCGGGCTCACGGTTAATCGGGTTTTGGCCGGTCTGGTTGCCTGCCTTGGAATAGAGATCCCTTGTGGGAGCGGGCAAGCCCGCTCCCACAGGGTTAGTGTGATGTTTTAGAAGGCATCGCCGGGAATGCGCACAAAGCCCTCCATCAACACCCGCGCACTTCGGCTCATGATGGCCTTCTTCACCACCCACTCACCGTTGACTTCACTGGCCTCGGCGCCCACCCGCAACGTGCCGGACGGATGGCCGAAGCGCACCGCATTACGCTCCACACCACCGGCCGCCAGGTTGACCAAGGTCCCGGAAATCGCCGCCGCCGTGCCAATCGCCACCGCTGCCGTGCCCATCATCGCGTGGTGCAGCTTGCCCATGGACAGCGCGCGCACCAGCAAGTCCACATCAGCGGCCTTGATCGCCTTGCCGCTGGAGGCCACGTAGTCCGCAGGCTTGGCAACAAACGCGACTTTCGGCGTGTGCTGGCGCTGGGCGGCTTCGTCCAGGTGCTTGATCAGGCCCATGCGCAGCGCGCCGTAGGCGCGCACGGTTTCGAACATCGCCAGGGCCTTGGGGTCGCTGTTGATCGCGCCTTGCAACTCGGTACCGGTGTAGCCGAGGTCTTCGGCGTTGATAAAAATGGTCGGGATGCCGGCGTTGATCAGCGTCGCCTTGAAGGTGCCGACGCCGGGTACTTCGAGGTCATCCACCAGGTTGCCGGTAGGAAACATCGAACCGCCACCGCCCTCTTCTTCCGCCGCCGGGTCCATGAATTCCAACTGCACTTCAGCGGCCGGAAAGGTCACGCCGTCCAGCTCAAAGTCGCCGGTTTCCTGCACCGCACCGTCGGTGATCGGCACGTGGGCGATGATGGTCTTGCCGATATTGGCCTGCCACACCCGCACCACGGCCACGCCGTTGTGGGGGATGCGGGACGAATCGACCAGCCCCGCGCTGACGGCGAACGAACCCACCGCCGCCGACAGGTTGCCGCAGTTGCCGCTCCAATCCACAAACGGCTTGTCGATGGATACCTGGCCGAACAGGTAGTCCACGTCGTGATCGGCGCGGGTACTTTTGGCCAGGATCACCGTCTTGCTGGTGCTGGATGTGGCGCCGCCCATGCCGTCGATCTGCTTGTCGTAGGGATCGGGGCTGCCGATCACCCGCAGCAGCAGGGCATCCCGCGCAGCGCCTGGCACCTGCGCCACGGCGGGCAGGTCGGTGAGGCTGAAAAACACGCCCTTGCTGGTGCCGCCACGCATATAGGTGGCGGGAATCTTGATTTGCGCTGCATGTGCCATGGTTACCCCCCTCAGGCCGTCGCCGCCGATTCCAGGAAGTCCTGGGCAAAACGGCAACACGCCGCCCGCCTCGTAGATCGACACTTCTTCGGCGGTGTCCAGGCGGCAGGTCACCGGCACTTCGACACGTTCGCCATTCTTGCGGTTGATCACCAGGGTCAGCGTCGCACGCGGGGTGCGCGCGCCGATCACGTCATAGGTTTCACTGCCGTCGATCTGCAAGGTGTGGCGGTCGGTGCCCGGCAGGAATTCCAGGGGCAGCACGCCCATGCCCACCAGGTTGGTGCGGTGGATGCGCTCGAACCCTTCGGCGGCAATCGCTTCCACCCCAGCCAGGCGCACGCCCTTGGCGGCCCAGTCGCGGGACGAGCCTTGGCCGTAGTCGGCGCCGGCAATGATGATCAGCGGTTGCTTGCGTTCCATGTAGGTTTCGATGGCTTCCCACATCCGCGTGACCTGGCCTTCAGGCTCGATCCGCGCCAGGGAACCCTGCTTGACCTTGCCGTTTTCCATCACCATTTCGTTGAACAGTTTCGGGTTGGCAAAGGTGGCGCGCTGCGCGGTCAGGTGGTCGCCCCGGTGAGTCGCGTAGGAGTTGAAGTCCACTTCCGGCAAGCCCATTTTCGCCAGGTATTCGCCGGCGGCGCTGTCGAGCATGATCGCGTTGGACGGCGACAGGTGGTCGGTGGTGATGTTGTCCGGCAGCACCGCCAGCGGGCGCATGCCCTTGAGCGGACGCGCCCCGGCCAGCGCGCCTTCCCAGTACGGCGGGCGGCGGATATAGGTGCTTTGCGGGCGCCAGTCGTACAGCGGCGCGACTTTCGGGCCGGTGTCTTCGTGGATCGCGAACATCGGGATGTAAACCGCGCGGAACTGCTCCGGCTTGACCGACGCCTTGACCACCGCGTCGATCTCTTCGTCGCTCGGCCAGATGTCTTGCAGGCGGATTTCCTTGCCGCTGGCGTCGAGGCCGAGCACGTCTTTTTCGATGTCGAAACGGATGGTGCCGGCAATCGCATACGCCACCACCAACGGCGGCGACGCGAGGAAAGCCTGCTTGGCGTAAGGGTGAATGCGCCCGTCGAAGTTGCGGTTGCCCGACAACACGGCGGTGGCGTACAGGTCGCGGTCGATGATCTCTTGCTGGATCACCGGGTCGAGTGCGCCGGACATGCCGTTGCAGGTGGTGCAGGCAAACGCCACCACGCCGAAGCCGAGTTTTTCCAACTCATGGTCCAGGCCGGCGTCTTCCAGGTACATCGCCACGGTTTTCGAGCCCGGCGCCAACGAGGACTTGACCCACGGCTTGCGCGCCAGCCCCAGCTTGTTCGCGTTGCGTGCCAACAGGCCGGCGGCAATCACGTTGCGCGGGTTGCTGGTGTTGGTGCAACTGGTGATGGCCGCGATGATCACCGCGCCGTCGGGCATTTGCCCCGGCACCTCGTCCCACTGGCCGCTGATGCCTTTGGCCGCCAGGTCGCTGGTGGCAACGCGGGCATGGGGGTTGCTCGGGCCGGCCATGTTGCGCACGACGCTGGACAGGTCGAACGTGAGGCCGCGCTCGTATTGCGCGCCCTTGAGGTCATCGGCCCACAGGCCGGTGTGGCGGGCATATTGCTCGACCAGGGCGACTTGTTCGTCTTCACGGCCGGTGAGTTTCAGGTAGGCGATGGTTTGCTGATCGATATAGAACATCGCCGCCGTCGCGCCGTATTCCGGGGCCATGTTGGAGATGGTCGCGCGGTCGCCCAGGGTCAGGGCCGAGGCGCCTTCGCCGAAGAACTCCAGCCAGGCGCCGACGACTTTCTGTTTGCGCAGGAACTCGGTCAGCGCCAGCACCATATCGGTAGCGGTGATGCCCGGTTGCAGCTTGCCCGTCAGCTCCACGCCGACGCTTTCCGGCAGGCGCATCCACGACGCGCGGCCGAGCATCACGCTCTCGGCTTCAAGGCCGCCGACGCCGATGGCGATCACGCCCAGCGCGTCCACGTGGGGCGTGTGGCTGTCGGTGCCGACGCAGGTATCCGGGAAGGCCACGCCGTCACGCACCTGGATCACCGGCGACATTTTCTCCAGGTTGATCTGGTGCATGATGCCGTTGCCCGGCGGGATCACATCGACGTTCTTGAAGGCCTTTTTGGTCCACTCGATAAAGTGGAAACGGTCTTCGTTGCGGCGGTCTTCGATGGCGCGGTTCTTCTCGAAGGCGTCCGGGTCGAAACCACCGGCTTCGACGGCCAGGGAGTGATCGACAATCAGCTGGGTCGGCACCACCGGGTTGACCTGCGCCGGGTCGCCACCTTGCAGGGCGATGGCATCACGCAGGCCGGCGAGGTCCACCAGGGCCGTCTGGCCAAGGATGTCATGGCACACCACACGGGCCGGAAACCACGGGAAGTCGAGGTCGCGCTTGCGCTCGATCAACTGGCTCAGGGACGCATTGAGGGTGGCCGGGTCGCAACGGCGCACCAGGTTCTCGGCGAGCACGCGGGAGGTGTACGGCAAGGTGGCGTAGGCGCCGGGGGTGATGGCCTCGACTGCCGCACGGGCGTCGAAGAAATCCAGGCGGCTGCCGGGGAGCGGTTTGCGGTGGTCAGTGTTCATCGTCAGGACTCGGTCACGGTAGGTTCACAGGACGAACGGTCGACACTGGCCTTGCTTCCTGTGGGAGCTGGCTTGCCTGCGATGGCATCACTGCAGTGTGGCAGGCACACCGAGTTGATCCCATCGCAGGCAAGCCAGCTCCCACAGAAAAGCACAGTGGCCGGTGTGCTCGGTTCATTCCACTCAGCGACGTTCGATTGCCACGAACTTGCGCTGCTCAACGCCGATGTACTCGGCGCTTGGACGGATGATGCGGTTGTTGGCGCGTTGTTCGAACACGTGTGCCGCCCAGCCAGTCAGCCGCGAGCAGACGAAGATCGGCGTGAACAGCTCTGTCGGGATGCCCATGAAGTGGTACGCCGAGGCATGGTAGAAGTCGGCGTTGGGGAACAGCTTTTTCTGTTCCCACATGGTCTTGTCGATGGCTTCCGAGACCGGGAACAGCACCTTGTCGCCCACTTCGTCGGCGAGTTTTTTCGCCCAGCCCTTGATCACTTCATTGCGCGGGTCGTTGTCTTTGTAGATCGCGTGGCCGAAGCCCATGATCTTGTCTTTGCGCGCCAGCATGCCGAGGGTGCCTTCGACGGCTTCTTCAGCGGACGAGAAACGCTCGATCATTTCCATCGCCGCTTCGTTGGCGCCGCCATGCAGCGGGCCGCGCAGGGAGCCGATGGCCGCAGTGACGCAGGAGTACAAATCCGACAGGGTCGAGGCGCACACGCGGGCGGTGAACGTCGAGGCGTTGAATTCGTGCTCGGCGTAGAGGATCAGCGACACGTTCATCACCTTGACGTGCAGCTCGCTCGGCTTCTTGCCATGCAACAGGTGCAGGAAGTGGCCGCCGATAGAAGGCTCGTCGGTCACGCAGTCAATGCGCTGGCCGTCGTGGCTGAAGCGGTACCAGTAGCACATGATCGCCGGGAACGCGGCGAGCAGGCGGTCGGTCACGTCGTGCTGGGCGCTGAAGTCTTTTTCCGGTTCGATATTGCCCAGGAACGAACAGCCGGTGCGCATCACGTCCATCGGGTGGGCGTCGGCGGGGATGCGTTCCAGCACTTCTTTCAGGGCTTGGGGCAGGTCGCGCAGCTTGCTCAGTTTGGCGCTGTAGGCGGCCAGTTCGGTCTTGCTCGGCAATTCGCCGTACAGCAACAGGTAGGCGACTTCTTCGAACTGCGCATCGGCGGCCAGTTCACGCACGTCGTAGCCGCGATAGGTCAAGCCGGCACCGGCCTGGCCCACGGTGGACAGTGCGGTCTGCCCGGCCACCTGGCCACGCAGGCCGGCGCCACTCAGTACTTTTGCTTCAGCCATGGTTCTTCTCCAATTTTGTATTTATAGGGAGTCGCGTGCGGAGCTAGACCCCTGTGGGAGCGGGCTTGCCCGCGATAGCGGTATATCAGTCACAACATATTTGCTGACCCACCGCCATCGCGGGCAAGCCCGCTCCCACATAAGCCTGCGCCCACAGGTCTTATTTCTTCGCCGCAAACAGCGCGTCGAGCTTCTGCTCGAAGGTGTGGTAGTCGATGCGATCGTAAAGCTCCATGCGGGTTTGCATGGTGTCGATCACGTTCTGTTGGGTGCCGTCGCGGCGGATCGCGGTGTAAACGTTTTCGGCGGCCTTGTTCATCGCGCGGAACGCCGAGAGCGGGTACAGCACGATGGACACATCGGCCGCTTTCAATTGTTCGGTGGTGTACAGCGGCGTGGCGCCGAACTCGGTGATGTTGGCCAGGATCGGCGCTTTCACGCGGGCAGCGAACAGCTTGTACATCTCCAGCTCGGTGATGGCTTCGGGGAAGACCATGTCGGCGCCGGCTTCGATGCAGGCGGCGGCGCGCTCCAGGGCGGACTCCAGGCCTTCGACGGCGAGGGCGTCGGTGCGCGCCATGATCACGAAGCTGTCATCGGTGCGCGCATCCACGGCGGCCTTGATGCGGTCGACCATTTCCTGCTGGGACACGATTTCCTTGTTCGGGCGATGGCCGCAGCGCTTGGCGCCGACCTGGTCTTCGATATGGATCGCGGCCGCGCCGAACTTGATCATCGACTTGACGGTGCGCGCGACGTTGAACGCCGAGGAACCGAAGCCGGTGTCCACGTCCACCAGCAGCGGCAGGTCGCAGACGTCGGTGATGCGGCGCACGTCGGTGAGCACGTCGTCCAGGCCGGTGATGCCCAGGTCCGGCACGCCGAGGGAACCGGCCGCTACCCCGCCACCCGACAGATAGATCGCCTTGAACCCGGCGCGCTTGGCCAGCAACGCATGGTTGGCGTTGATCGCGCCCACCACTTGCAGAGGGTGCTCACTGGCGACGGCGTCACGGAAACGCTGGCCTGGGGTGCTCTTATTATTGGAACTCATCATTCACCTCGTGATTGGGCTGCGCCGTCGGGGAAGTGACGGGCGATGTTGCGTTTGGATGCGCCGATGTGACGGCGCATCAACAGTTCGGCCAGTTCACCGTCGCGATCGGCAATCGCGTCCAGAATGCGGTGGTGCTCGGCAAAGGCCTGGCGTGGACGATTGGGGGTGGCGGAGAACTGGATGCGGTACATGCGCACCAACTGATACAGCTCGCCGCAGAGCATTTGCGTGAGGGTGCGGTTGCCGGCGCCCTGGATGATCCGGTAGTGAAAGTCGAAGTCGCCTTCCTGCTGGTAATAGCCGACGCCGGCCTGGAACGCTTCGTCGCGTTCATGGGTGTGCAGGACCTGGCGCAGTTCTTCGATCTCCGCGTCGGTCATGCGCTCGGCCGCCAGGCGGCAGGCCATGCCTTCGAGGGATTCGCGGATTTCATAGAGTTCGATCAGTTCGGCGTGGCTCAACGACACCACCCGCGCGCCAACGTGGGGCACGCGCACCAGCAGGCGCTGGCCTTCCAGGCGGTGGATCGCCTCGCGCAGCGGGCCACGGCTGATGCCGTAGGTGCGCGCCAGTTCCGGCTCGGAGATCTTGCTGCCGGGGGCGATCTCGCCCTTGACGATGGCGGCCTGGATACGCCGGAAGACGTTCTCGGACATGGTCTGCGAGTCGTCTTGTATCGCCACTGGGGTTTCCAGCTGATCCAGCATATTGTCGACACCTTTAAAAGCAATGTGGCAAAAACTAGCCAATCATCCCTGGATAGTCAAAGAATAAATGCACATTGTCGACAATCGTCTAATAACCCCTTTCGCACTCCAACGGGGCATGGCCGCCTGCCAGCGCTGGCGCCAAAAAAGCATCATGTTAGAATGCCCGCCGCTTTTGCCTGACATCACCTGATGAAACGGCGCACGAGGGAGTTTGCGCAGTAATGCCAGTCGCCTTGAACTCAACATCGCACTGCACCGCCTCGGGATTTATGACACTCAAGCCCTTCCTTCTATTGATCAGCCTGCTGCTCGTACCAGGCCTTGGCGTTGCCGCCGAGAAAACCGTGTACGGCCTCAACGAATACGCCAAGTTGGCGGGCATCGACCTTGAAGTCGCCGCCAAACTCGACACTGGCGCCAAGACCGCCTCCCTCAGCGCCCGCGACATCAAGCGTTTCAAGCGCAACGGCGAATCCTGGGTGCGCTTCTACCTGGCCATCGACACCGCCCATTCCCACCCCATCGAACTGCCCCTGGCCCGCGTCAGCAAGATCAAGCGCCGCGCCGGTGACTACGACCCCGACGAGGGCAAGAACTACACGGCTCGTCCGGTGATTGCCCTCGATGTGTGCATGGGCACTGCTTTACGCAGCATCGAAGTGAACTTGACCGACCGCAGCACCTTCCAATACCCGCTGCTGATCGGCTCCGAAGCGCTGAAACGCTTTGATGCGCTGGTCGACCCCAGCCTTAAATACGCAGCAGGCAAACCCGCCTGCGCCGCCGACGCTCATACCGCCGAGTAAACCGAATGCGCTCTCTGACCCTGCACCTGAAAATCCTGATCACCATTCTGGTGGTACTGGGTATTTCGGTCACCGCCTACCAGATCTTCGTGCTGGGGATCCCCGTCACCGAGGACGCCACCGACGACTTGTGGAACATCGACGCCAAGGTCGAGTTCGTCGCCAACCCGAAAGACCCGGTGAAGATCCAGATGTTCGTGCCGCCGCTGAGCCGCGACTTCGTCAGCCTCAACGAGAGTTTTATCTCGAACAACTACGGGGTCAGCGTCAACCGCATCGACGGCAACCGCAAGGTCACCTGGTCGGCACGCCGCGCCAAGGGCAACCAGACCCTGTATTACCGCCTGGTGCTGACCAAGCGTTACAGCGGTGAAAAGGTCAAGGTCAAGGGCCCGACCTTCCGCGACAGCATCGCCGTGGAAGGCCCCGAGAAAATCGCCGCCGAAGCCCTGCTGGCGCCGATCCGCCAGCACTCGGCCGACGTCGAGACCTTTATTACCGAAGCGATCAAGCGCACCAACAACCTCAACGACGACAACGTCAAGCTGCTGCTGGCGGGCGACCCGTCGACGCCGCACAAGGCCAAGATCGTCGAGTTGCTGCTGTCCATCGCCCACGTGCCGGTGGAAAAAGTCCACACCATCCGCCTCGTCGCCGACCAGCCGCAAACCCCGGAACTGTGGCTGCGCAGCTTCAATGGCAATGACTGGCTGTACTTCAACCCGGAAACCGGCGAACAAGGCCTGCCCGCCGACCGCCTGCTGTGGTGGACCGGTGATGAAAACCTGATCACCGTGGATGGCGGCAAGAAAGCCATGGTGACCTTCAGCCTGAACAACAGCGAGATGAACGCGATTCGCCTGGCCAAGCTGACCGACGAGAACACCGACGCCAACTTCCTCGAATACTCGCTGTACGGCTTGCCGCTGCAAACCCAGCAGACCTTCATGATCATGGTGATGATCCCGATTGGCGTGCTGGTGATCCTGATCCTGCGCAACCTGATCGGCCTGCAGACCCTGGGCACGTTTACCCCGGTGCTGATCGCCC
The DNA here is from genome assembly GCF_030687495.1 of Pseudomonas sp. FP453. NCBI lineage: Bacteria > Pseudomonadati > Pseudomonadota > Gammaproteobacteria > Pseudomonadales > Pseudomonadaceae > Pseudomonas > Pseudomonas sp. FP453. The sequence goes on from NZ_CP117435.1 coordinate 4,616,136, forward strand.
TGGCATTCCGCGAGACACAGCTGGGCTTCGGCATTGTGCTGTTTACGATTATTACGGCGCTGGGGTTGTCCTTGCGCTCGTACCTGGAACACTTGAAGTTGCAGATGCTGCCGAGGCTGTCGGTGGTGTTGACGTTTGTGGTGGTGTTGATTGCGGCCATCAGCCTGTTCAGCCACAAGCTCGGCCTGGAGCGCGGCTTGTCGGTGGCGCTGTTCCCGATGGTGATTTTGACCATGACCATCGAACGCCTGTCGATCACCTGGGAAGAACGCGGCGCCAACCATGCGCTGAAAGTGGCGATTGGCACGCTGTTCGCTGCGTCCCTGGCGCACCTGATCATGAGCGTGCCGGAACTGGTGTACTTCGTGTTTACCTTCCCGGCGATCCTGTTGATCCTCGTGGGCTTCATGCTGGTCATGGGTCGCTATCGCGGTTATCGCCTGACCGAGCTGGTGCGTTTCAAGGCATTCCTCAAGAAGGCTGACCAGTAATGTTCGGTTTCTGGAAAACCTGGAAGGCCCTGGAAGCGCGGGGGATCATGGGCATCAACCGGCGTAACGCCGACTACGTGCTCAAGTACAACAAGCGCAGCCTGTACCCGATCGTGGATGACAAGATCATCACCAAGGAACGGGCCATCGCCGCCGGCATCCATGTGCCGGAAATGTACGGGGTGATCTCCACCGAGAAGGAAATCGACAAGCTCGACGAGATCATTGGCGGGCGCAGCGACTTTGTGATCAAGCCGGCACAAGGCGCCGGCGGTGACGGCATCCTGGTGGTGGCGGACCGCTTCGAGGGGCGCTATCGCACGGTGTCGGGCAAGATCATCAGCCATGAGGAGATCGAGCATCAGATCTCCAGCATCCTCACCGGCCTGTATTCCCTGGGCGGCCACCGCGACCGCGCGCTGATCGAATACCGCGTGGTGCCTGACCAGATCTTCAAGAGCATCAGCTACGAAGGCGTGCCGGACATCCGCATCATCGTGCTGATGGGCTACCCGGTAATGGCCATGCTGCGCTTGCCGACCCGCCAGTCGGGCGGCAAGGCCAACCTGCACCAGGGCGCCATCGGCGTGGGTGTGGACCTGGCCACCGGCCTGACCCTGCGGGGCACCTGGCTGAACAACATCATCACCAAACACCCCGACACCACCAACGCGGTGGATGGCGTGCAACTGCCCAACTGGGACGGTTTCATGAAGCTCGCCGCCGGTTGCTATGAGTTGTGCGGGCTGGGTTATATCGGCGTGGACATGGTGTTGGACCAGGAGAAAGGCCCGTTGATCCTGGAACTGAATGCGCGGCCGGGGCTGAATATCCAGATTGCCAACGACTGCGGGCTGACCTTGCGCACCCATGCGGTGGAAGCGCGCCTGGAAGAACTGAAGGCCGCAGGCGTGACGGAAACGCCGGAAGAACGGGTGAAGTTTGTGCAGGAGATGTTTGGGCATATTCCGCCGGTTGAAGGCTGAAGACCGCGTCGACTGCATCGCAGGCAAGCCAGCTCCCACAGTGGAATGGGTTCACACATCAAAAAGGTGGGAGCTGGCTTGCCTGCGATAGCTTTCTGACAAGCAATACAGCCCTCCCTATAAGCCTTCAATCTGCCTATCACCGACATCCCCTCTAGGACCAAAACCGACAGGGGAATACAATCCCCTCCCCCACGCCAACGGCTGATCCACCCCGCATGCCAACCTGCTCCGTACACCCGCTGCCCTACCGGGCCAACCCCGCCGAGTACTTCACGGCGATTCGCCATGCCCCCGGCGCGGTGCTGCTGGACAGCGGCCGACCCGCTGCCGAACGTGGGCGTTATGACCTGCTCAGCGCCTGGCCTTTGGAAACGTTGACGGTATCGCCTGACGAAAGCGGCAGTTCGTTTCTGCAACGCTTACGGAAGAACCTCACACAACTGGGCGAAGCGAATATACCGGCCGGTTATGAACTGCCCTTTGCCGGCGGCTTGATCGGCTACCTGAGCTACGACTTCGGCCGGCACCTGGAGCAAATGCCGCACCTGGCGGTGGACGACCTGCACCTACCGGACGCACGCTTTGGGCTGTACGCCTGGGCGCTGATCAGCGATCACCAGGCGCAGACCAGCCAGCTTGTATTCCACCCCACGCTGGCTGACAGCGAGCGGCAACGCTTGATAGCAGTGTTCAGCGTTGAAGCTGCCGACACCGGCGCGACGTTCAAACTCCAAGGCCCCATGGCCCCGGACCTCAGCGCCGACGCTTACCGACAAGCCATCGTGCGCATCCAGGACTATATCCAGGCCGGCGACTGCTATCAGGTCAACTTTGCCCAGCGCTTTCGCGCACCCTGCGTGGGTGATCCATGGACCGCGTATTGCGCCCTGCGCGCTGCCTGTCCTACGCCCTTCTCCGGTTTCCAGAGCCTGCCGAATGATGGCGCGGTGCTGAGCCTGTCGCCGGAGCGCTTCGTGCACATCAGCGACCGCCGCGTCGAAACCCGCCCGATCAAGGGCACCCGCCCCCGTGGCCTGACGCCCGCAGAAGACGCCGCCAACGCCGCCGAACTGCTGGCCAGCCCCAAGGACCGCGCGGAAAACCTGATGATCGTCGACCTGCTGCGCAACGACCTCGGCCGCACCTGCCGCACCGGCTCGGTCAGCGTGCCAGAGCTGTTCAGCCTGGAAAGCTACCCCAACGTGCACCACCTGGTGAGCAGCGTCATCGGCACACTGGCCGACGACAAGGACGCCCTCGACCTCATCGCCGGCAGCTTCCCCGGCGGCTCCATCACCGGCGCGCCGAAGATCCGGGCGATGCAGATCATCGACGAGCTGGAGCCTACAAGGCGCGGGTTGTACTGCGGCTCGTTGGTGTACCTGGATGTGCGCGGCGAGATGGACAGCTCCATCGCCATCCGCAGCTTGCTGGTCAAGGACGGGCAGGTGTGCTGCTGGGGCGGCGGCGGGATTGTCGCGGATTCGGAATGGGAGGCGGAGTACCAAGAGTCGCTGACGAAGGTGCGGGTGTTGTTGGAGACACTGGAAGCTTTGTAGTGACTGGGCTGGCCTCTTCGCGGGCAAGCCCGCTCCCACATTTTGAGGTGTGAACCCATTCTAGTGTGGGAGCTGGCTTGCCTGCGATAGGGCCATCCGCCGCGCTGAAAGCCCTACAGACTCAACGACCGATTCGACGCCTTGATAAATTCCTGCTTCAAATCCTCAAACGTGTGCACCGCCGGGAACTGCGGGAACTCACGGATCACATTCTCCGGCGCATGGAACAGAATCCCACGATCAGCCTCGCCCAGCATGGTGGTGTCATTGTAGGAATCACCCGCGGCGATGACGCGGTAATACAGGCTCTTGAAGGCCAATACCGACTGGCGCTTGGGATCTTTCTGGCGCAGTTGGTAGCTCACCACGCGGTCGGTTTCATCGGTGATGAGGCGGTGGCACAGCAGCGTCGGGAAACCCAGTTGGCGCATCAGCGGCTGGGAGAATTCGTAGAAAGTATCCGACAGGATCACCACCTGGAAGCGCTCGCGCAGCCAGTTGACGAACTCGACGGCACCGTCCAGCGGCTTGAGGGTGGCGATCACTGCCTGGATGTCGGCGAGCTTGAGCCCGTGTTCATCGAGGATGCGCAGGCGTTGCTGCATCAGCACGTCGTAGTCGGGAATGTCGCGGGTGGTGGCCCGCAGGGATTCAATACCGGTTTTTTCAGCGAAGGCGATCCAGATTTCCGGGACCAGTACCCCTTCCAGGTCGAGACAGGCAATTTCCACAAGACACTCCCATTGGATGTTGTTGGTTGAGCGAGCAAAAGGACTGCCGAACTCTAGCGATTCATGCTCGCCGCCGCAACGCAGAGCGGATTTTGATACCATCGCCCACCTATAGAGCGCTTAGCGCCACTGACCTTGTAGGAACCGTGCTGATGAACCAAGCCTTCGACGTCGCTGAACTCGCCGCGACTTATGCCAACAAGTCCGCCCAGGACATTCTCAAGCTGGCGTTCAGCCAGTTCGGCGATGACCTGTGGATTTCCTTCAGCGGTGCCGAGGACGTGGTGCTGGTGGACATGGCCTGGAAGCTGAACAAGAACGTCAAGGTGTTCAGCCTCGACACCGGCCGCCTGCACCCGGAGACCTACCGGTTTATCGAGCAGGTGCGCGAGTTCTACAAGATCGACATCGAGCTGATCTCGCCGGACCAGACCAAGCTGGAACCCTTCGTCAAGGAAAAGGGCCTGTTCAGCTTCTACAAGGACGGCCACGGCGAGTGCTGCGGCGTGCGCAAGATCGAGCCGCTGCGCCGCAAGCTGTCCGGCGTGAGCGCCTGGGCCACCGGCCAGCGTCGCGACCAGAGCCCCGGCACCCGCAGCCAGGTGGCGGCGCTGGAGATCGACGCAGCCTTCTCCACGCCGGAGCGCACCTTGTACAAGTTCAACCCGCTGGCACAGATGACCAGCGAGGAAATCTGGGGCTACATCCGCATGCTGGAGCTGCCTTACAACAGCCTGCATGAGCGTGGCTTTATCAGCATCGGCTGCGAGCCCTGCACCCGTCCGGTGTTGCCGAACCAGCACGAGCGCGAGGGTCGTTGGTGGTGGGAAGAGGCGACGCAGAAGGAATGTGGGCTGCATGCGGGGAACATCATCAGCAAGGCTTGATGCAGTAAAAAGATGTGGGAGCGAGCTTGTGTGGGAGCTGGCTTGCCTGCGATAGCGGTGTATCAGTGATGAATGTATCAACTGAAACACCGCTATCGCGGGCAAGCCCGCTCCCACATTTGTTTTCGTATTGGTTACTTAAGGTGTACACACAAATGTAACCATCGGTGCCATTTATGTGTGCAATTTTTCTTTACCCGCACCAATACGTAACACCTCTTCCCGCCTATCTTCCCCGCTCGCGAATCACCCTCTTCTCGCCGAAAAATAAATACCTGTTCAATCGGTCAATTTATATTTCTTCTAATTCAGCAAGTTATTTAACCAACCTATAAAAACGAAATTAACCAAAGTTTTCATAGATCAAAAACTGGCACGCAAGTGGCTTAAGGTGAAAAGCGCTTTGTATACAATAAATACAAAACCTACATACACTTTGCCATCCGCGGATCTCTCGCAGATGTGCTGGAGCCTGCCGGAATGCGTACAAGTCTCTCGAATAACATCGCACTGGATCTGCCCTCCTCCCTGAACCCTGCGGCCGAGGGCCCCGGCCCGCTGGTGCTGAGCCCGCGCCTGCACAACAAGGACCTGGCCCCCACCAAGGTCGAAGGCCGACGCTGGGGGCGCTACAGCATCTTCGCGCTGTGGACCAATGACGTGCACAACATCGCCAACTATTCGTTCGCCATTGGTTTATATGCCTTGGGCCTGGGCGGCTGGCAGATTTTGCTGTCCTTGGGGATAGGTGCCGCACTGGTGTACTTCTTCATGAACTTGTCGGGGTATATGGGCCAAAAGACCGGTGTGCCATTCCCGGTGATCAGCCGCATCAGTTTCGGCATTCATGGCGCGCAGATTCCGGCCTTGATCCGTGCGGTGATTGCGATTGCCTGGTTTGGTATTCAGACCTACTTGGCCTCGGTGGTTTTCCGCGTATTGCTGACGGCGATTCATCCAGGTTTTGCCGACTATGACCACGACTCGATCCTCGGCCTGTCATCCCTAGGCTGGGCGTGTTTTGTCGTGATCTGGCTGGTGCAACTGGTGATCCTGGCCTACGGCATGGAGATGGTGCGTCGCTACGAAGGCTTCGCCGGGCCGGTGATTTTGCTGACGGTGGCGGCGTTGGCCGGCTGGATGTACTTCCAGACGGGCGGCAACATCGCCTGGTCGATCCGCGAGCCGCTGAGCGGCGGCGAGATGTGGCGCAATATCTTCGCCGGTGGCGCGCTGTGGCTGGCGATCTACGGCACGCTGATCCTCAACTTCTGCGACTTCGCCCGCTCCTCGCCGTGCCGCAAGACCATCCAGGTCGGCAACTTCTGGGGCCTGCCGGTGAATATCCTGGTATTTGCCGCAATCACCGTGCTGCTGTGCGGCGGCCAATTCCAGCTCAATGGCCGGGTAATCGAAAGCCCGACCGAGATCATCGCCGCGATCCCCAATACCTTCTTCCTGGTACTCGGCTGCCTGGCGTTCCTGATCGTCACCGTGGCGGTGAACATCATGGCCAACTTCGTCGCGCCGGCGTTTGTGCTGAGCAACCTGGCGCCCAAGTACCTGAACTTCCGCCGCGCCGGGTTGATCAGCGCCACGGTCGCGGTGCTGATCCTGCCGTGGAACCTCTACAACAGCCCGTTGGTAATCGTGTATTTCCTCTCCGGCCTGGGCGCGCTGCTGGGGCCGTTGTACGGGATCATCATGGTCGATTACTGGCTGATCCGTAAAAGCCAGGTCGATGTGCTGCAGCTGTATAGCGAAGACCCGAACGGCGTTTATTACTACAGCCGTGGCGTCAACTTGCGCGCGGTGGCGGCGTTTATTCCCGCAGCCGTGATTGCCATTCTCCTGGCCCTGCTGCCCGGTTTCGCCAGCGTGTCACCGTTTTCCTGGATGTTTGGCGCCGGTATTGCAGGGTTGCTGTACCTGCTGATCGCCAAGCGCCAGCCGTTCTACGCCGATGTCAGCGGCGAAAGCATTGCCGTCGATAACGTCAGCCATTAATCAAGGACATTCCATGCGCATCCTCGTGGTCAACGTCAACACCACCGAATCCATCACCGACACCATCGCCCAGCAGGCACGGGCCGTGGCCGCGCCAGGCACCGAGATTGTCGGGCTCACGCCCTACTTCGGCGCGGAATCGGTGGAGGGCAATTTTGAAAGCTACCTGGCCGCCATCGCGGTGATGGACCGGGTGATGGCCTACGATCAACCCTTCGACGCGGTGATCCAGGCCGGCTACGGCGAACACGGCCGCGAAGGGTTGCAGGAGCTGTTGAACGTGCCGGTGGTGGACATCACCGAAGCGGCCGCCAGCACCGCGATGTTTCTGGGCCACGCCTATTCGGTGGTGACCACCCTCGACCGCACGGTGCCGCTGATCGAAGACCGCCTGAAACTCGCCGGCCTGTACCAACGCTGCGCCTCGGTGCGGGCCAGCGGCATGGCGGTGCTGGAGCTGGAAGAACACCCGCTGGCCGCGATGGAGGCCATCGTGCGCCAAGCGGAACTGGCCATCAGCGAAGACAAGGCCGAGGTGATCTGCCTGGGCTGCGGCGGCATGGCCGGGCTGGACGAGCAGATTCGCCAGCGCACCGGCGTGCCGGTGGTGGACGGGGTGACGGCGGCGGTGACGATTGCGGAGGCGTTGGTGCGACTGGGGTTGTCGACGTCGAAGATCAGGACGTATGCGACACCGCGGCCGAAGAAAGTCATTGGCTGGCCGGGACAGTTCGGGCGGTAGACCGAGGTGCGGCCATCGCAGGCAAGCCAGCTCCCACAGTTGATCGCATTGCAACTTTGGAATGCATTCCCCTGTGGGAGCTGGCTTGCCTGCGATGCCGGCGACTCGGTCTACCAGACTCATTAAACCGCACTAAACCGCCGCCCCCACTGCTGCTCGGCAAACTGCTCGATGATGAAATCCACAAACGCCCGGGTCTTGCCCGGCAACAACTTGTGCTCGGCGTAATAGATGGAGATATTGCCGTCGTCCACATACCAATCCGGCAACACCCGCACCACCGCGCCACCGCGCCACTGTCCAGGAATGGCACGGCCATCGGCATGCTCACCAGCGCAATGCCCAAGCCCTGGGCGCTGGCGCAGCAGGCGGCTTCGGAGTCGCTCATGGTCATGCCCGGCTTGAGCACCAGCGGGCGGTGCTCGCGCTCGGCGCTGGTCAGTTGCCACGAACGCACGCGCCCGGTTTGCGGGGAGCGGATCAGGATACCGCTACAGCGCGCCAGGTCTTCTGGCGCATTGACCGGCGGGCGTTGCGCCAGGTAATCCGGCGCGGCCACCAACACCCGATGGGCCGGCGTCAACTTGCGCGCCACCACGCCCTGGGGCAGCTCAAAACCGCCGCCGATGGCCGCATCGAAACCTTGGCCGATCAGGTCCACCTGGCGGTTATCGAAGTGCCAATCCGGGCTGATATCCGGGAAGCGCTGCATGAACGCCCCCAGCAGCGGCACCACATAGCGGTTGCCAAACACCGTGCCCATGCTGACTTTGAGGGTGCCCACCGGCCGCCCTTCGGCGCTCGCCAGGTTGGCCACGGCATTTTGGATAGTGGTGAGGCTGCCACTGACTTCCTCAAGAAACAGCTTGCCGGCTTCGGTCAGGGTGAGGCGCCGAGTGCTGCGCTGGAACAGGCGCACACCGAGGCGCGCCTCCAGCTTGGCGACACTTTTGCCCACCGCCGCCGGGGTGAGGCTCAGGTGCCGCGCAGCCTCGGCAAAACTGCCCCCTTCGGCGCTGCGCACAAAGCATTCGATACTGCCAAAGCTTTCCATATCGCCTCACTCTAAACTTTTGGTTTACACAGACTATAGCAATCACGGTCTACCGGCGCCCCGGGGCGAGGCGGATACTCGGCTCCAACAACAAGGCATTCCGCCTTGAACAGCTAGGAGATCGACATGACCACACAAAACCTCAGCGGCAAAGTCGCCTTGATTCAAGGCGGTTCCCGTGGCATCGGCGCCGCCATCGTCAAGCGCCTGGCCGCACAGGGCGCAGCGGTTGCCTTCACCTACGTCAGCTCGGCCGCCAAGGCTGAAGAATTGCAGAACAGCGTGATCAGCGCCGGCGGCAAAGCCCTGGCGATCCACGCCGACAGCGCCAGTGCCGACGCCATCCGCAACGCGGTCAACGCCACCGTCGAAGCCTTTGGCCGCCTGGACATCCTGGTGAACAACGCCGGCGTACTGGCCATCGCCCCGCTGGCAGACTTCAAGCTGGAAGATTTTGACCAGACCCTGGCAATCAACGTGCGCAGCGTGTTTATCGCGACTCAGGAAGCGGCGAAACACATGGGTGATGGTGGTCGGGTGATCAATATCGGCAGCACCAACGCCGAGCGCATGCCCTTCGGTGGCGGTGGGCCGTATGCGATGAGCAAGGCGGCGCTGGTGGGCCTGACCAAGGGTTTGGCACGGGATCTGGGGCCGCGCGGCATCACCATCAACAACGTGCAGCCTGGGCCGGTGGACACGGATATGAACCCGGCGAACAGTGACTTTGCCGAGAGCCTGATCGGGTTGATGGCGGTGGGGCGGTATGGGCATGTGGAAGAGATTGCGAGCTTTGTGGCGTACCTGGCGGGCCCAGAGGCCGGCTACATTACGGGGGCCAGCCTGACCATCGACGGTGGTTTCAGCGCCTAAGACTTCAGAAACACCGCAAAACCCACTGTGGGAGCTGGCTTGCCTGCGATGGCGGTCTTGAGGACGCCATCGCAGGCAAGCCAGCTCCCACAGTTTTTGACCGAGTTCAGTCAGCGCAATGGCGGCAGGCCGTAGGCCGCCAGGTCAAACTCGGCGAGCTTGCGAATGATCTGATCCGCATGCTGGTACTTACTGTCGGCCATGGCCTCATCCGGCACGGCGATGGCGGTCATGTTGGCGGCCTTCGCAGCGGTCACACCGAACGGCGAATCCTCGAACACCAGGCAATCCTCGGGCGCAACGCCCAAACGGCGGGCGGCGGTGAGGAAGATATCCGGCGCAGGTTTGGCGGCGCCGACTTCCGGGTCATCGGCGGTGACGATGGTATCGAACAAGCCAAACCATTCGCGGTGCAACGTGGTCTTGTGCCCAAACGAATTGCGCGACGAACTGGTGCCCACGGCAATCGGAATATTGTGCGCCTTCAAGTGCCGCACCAGCGCTTCGGCGCCGGGCATGCCCAGGGCCTTGGGAAAGCGCTCGCTCATCAGCGGCTCGCGAATCACCAGGAACTCCGCCGGGGTGATCGGCAGGTCCAGCGCCTTGACCACATACTCGGCCAAGTCCTGCGCGCCACGGCCGATGATGTGCTGCTTGATCCCCCAGTCATAGGTGCGACCATAGCGTTCGGCGATGATCTGCGTGACTTCGGTGTAGATGCCTTCCGTATCCAGCAACAAACCGTCCATATCGAAAATCACGGCCTTGATCGGGCCGGCGGTACGCGGTGCGTTCATCAAAACAGATCCTGGGAGGAAGGACTAAAAGGATTCAGCACAATAACGGTCACGCTTGCCGGCAAGCAACCCTTTAGACTGTGCGCCTCTCCTTTTGAAGTGCCCACGATGCTCTACCGCCTTGCCGCCGACAGCCTGGTGCTGTTTCACCTCAGCTTTATCCTGTTCGTGTTGTTTGGCGGGTTGCTCGCCCTCAAATGGCACCGCGTGATGTGGTTGCACCTGCCCGCCGTGGCATGGGGCATCGCCGTCGAGGTGCTGCACCTGCCCTGCCCGCTGACCCGCTGGGAAAACCTGCTGCGCCACCTCGCCGGGCAGGACGGCTATGGCGCCGGGTTTATCGAACACTACATCCTCGCGCTGATTTATCCCGCCGGGCTGACGCCGGATATCCAGTTGGTGCTGGGCGCCGTGGTGGTGGCGATCAATGTCGCGGTGTACGGCTGGCTGATCCGGGCGTTACGTACAGGCTTGAGACAGCTCGGCTGGTGAAGAATCAGGCTCCCTCAGTCCGTGCGTAGCCGTCGCCATGTCCGAAGCCTTCGAAGTCCCCAGCCCCCACGAAAAACACATCGAACACACCACCGAACATGCCCACGGCCGCGGGGACAATTTCGCCAGCCGCATTGCCGTGATGACGGCACTGATGGCCACCCTTGGCGCCATGCTCAGCTACCAGGCCGGCTCCACCGAAAGCGAAGCGGCGATGGAAGAACAACGCCGCCATCATCAAGACCGAAGCCGCCAACCAGTGGAACTACTACCAGGCCAAGTCCAGCCGGCAGAACCTGGCGGAACTGGCCACCCACATTCCCGGCGTGGACGCGGCGCATTACAAGGACGAGATCGAGCGCTACAAGAGCCAGAAAGAAGACGTGCGCAAACAGGCCGAGAAGCTTGAGGCTACCTCGAAGGCATGGGATGAAAAGTCGGAACAGGCGCTGCACCAGCATCACCGCTGGGCCCAGGCGATGACCGCGATTCAGATCGCGATCTCGCTGGCGGCGATTACGTTGTTGACGAGGAAGGAGTGGTTGAAACGGATGTCGTATGCGGCGGCGGGAGTGGCGGTCGTGCTCGGTAGCCTGGCATGGCTGCACATCTGACACCCCCCAGGCCAAAAATGTGGGAGCTGGCTTGCCTGCGATAACGGTGTGCCAGCCCCCACAATTTGCACTGTCACTCCACCACCCCATCGCTATATAGTAAAAAGCATAACGAAAAAACCTACACAAGCCGAGGAACAGCTGGTGACCGCACAACCCAAGGAAGCCGTGGGCGCCGCCTACAGCATAGAATCCATGCGCTACGCCCAGGCCATGACCTGGCAAGCCATCGAACACCTCGCCCAACGCATCCGCCCCGGCATGCTGGAGTCCGAAGCCCGAGAACTGGGCAAACAAGTCCTCGCCGACCTCGACATGCAACGCATCTGGCACCCGCTGCTGGTGCGCTTCGGCGCCAACACGCTGAAGGCCTTCAACCAGCGCTCCGAAGGCGATCCGGTGCTGGGCGAAGACGATATCTTCTTCATCGACATGGGCGCCGTATGGCAAGGCCACGAAGGTGACGCCGGCGCCACATTCACCACCGGCAACGATGCAGACATGATCGCCTGCGCCAGCGCCGCCAAAGCGCTGTTCGACCGCGTACAGGCCCGCTGGAAAAACGACCAGGTCGTCGGCCTCGAACTCTACCGCTACGCCGAAGAACAAGCCCGGGCCATGGGCTGGCAACTGAACCTCGACATCAAGGGCCACCGCGTCAGCGACTTCCCCCACGCCATCCACCGTGGCGGCGACCTCGGCGACTTCGAGCACTACCCGAATGCGGGATTGTGGATCCTCGAAATCCAGATCGCCCACCCGAGCAAACCCTACGGCGCCTTCTACGAAGACCTGCTTGCCTGACCCCTTAAGGAACCCAAATGGAACGCTCCACCGAGCCCCCCGTGCTGCTTTTTTCCTACGGCACATTGCAGGACAAAGCCGTACAACTGGCCAACTTCGGCCGCGAGCTGGCGGGCCAGCACGATGCAATGCTCGGCTACACAAAAAGCTGGGTAGAGATCACCGATCCCGAAGTGCTGGCCACCAGCGGCAAAACCCATCACCCGATCGTGGCGCCCACGACCGAAAACGGCCACAGCGTGGAGGGCATGGTCTTTCAGATCACCGAGAAAGAACTGGCGGCGGCGGATGCGTATGAAGTGTCGGACTACAAGCGGGTGTCGGTAGCCCTGGCGTCAGGGCTGACGGCTTGGGTGTACGTGCAGGCATAATGAGTCATGGGGGCCTGAGCACTCGCGGCCCCCTCTCGACCCAAACCTTCTTTATGAAAAAGGCCATCTATCAATGAGGATGTCACTCATCGCTGCGTTGGGATTTTTATCGCTGATACACGCGTCACTCTCCCTCGCGGAGAATAGCAACGGCAAGAATCTCTTTTCACAGCGATGCGCCATGTGTCACGGAGCCGACCTCAAAGCCACAGAACCACTGGCCAATAAAAGCACCCCGCCTACGCCCAACCTGACTACACCTGCCTTCAAGAAACGGCTGGATGATTACCCGGGCGTCATCGTGTCTTCGATCATCCTTCGCCCCAATGGCGACTTGATTCCACGCACCTTGCGGGAGAACGGGGTAAAGCTCGCGCCGCATACGTGGACCATCCAGGACCTGCGCGACTTGAATGAATACATGAGTGGCGCGATCACTAAAGCCCGATGAACAGGCGGAAAAGGCACAGCCATAAATTAGGGAACGTCTGATATTCGCGGGTTTCGATGCTGAATAGAGTGCTTCATTGTTCAGAAAACTCTATCGGTATCAACATGACGCTTTGGAAAAGTTTATTGGCCAGGCTTACTCATCGAGTGCTGCAGCAGCCTGCGCCTCGAATAGCAGCGCACTTACCATTAATTTCGGAAAAAATCTAACTCAGAGCATTACGACACCCCAAGATGTACCGAACGGAACGGTACTTTACTCGGAAACTTCCGCGGTAATGCCAAAGTTTGACCTTTATTGCCAAAACGCAACACTCGGCTTTAACGTCAATCCTGCTTTGGGTAGTGCGACCACTGGAACGGTCTTTCCTTTAGGAGTGCCAGGGCTCTCGTTCCGAATATATTTCGGTGGCTTTTATGTAGCCACGCCAGCACTTGAATCCGGTAACATCACCTTTTTCTACCCCTCTACAAGTTACCGCCTTGAAATCATCAAGTCTGGCGAGCTTTTATCACAGAGCCCGGTCCCTGCAATCTCACTGGGAGAGTTCCGAGGCGATAACTTGAAAGTAATCACGTTCAACCTAATCAATCCAGTGACGGTGAATGCTGCGTCCTGCCAAACACCGTCGGTATTTGTGGCGATGGGTGACGATTACCAATTGTTTGAATTCGACAACACTGGCGACGCGCCTCGCCCCATAAAATTCGACCTGTCGTTGAACAACTGCCAACGAGGAATACAAAAAGTCACTTACCAACTCCAGGCCAATACGCCGGTCATCGACGCGCAAAAAGGCATTGTCGCACTGAGCGGCGCATCCACCGCCAAAGGCATCGGCTTGCAGCTGAAGAACGATGCAGGCCAACCCATTGTGCTAAACACGCCTTATGTATTCAGCGGGTTCAACACCACGGGTACCGACTTCAAAATCCCGTTAACCGCCGCTTATATTCGCCTGGCGGACAGCACCCTCCAAGCTGGCAGCGCCAATTCGGAAGTCACCTTTATCGTGAATTACCTGTAAAGAGGAAGGTCGTCTCATTTACCGTCAGAAGCGGCCATTCAAAAAATCGTGAACTCGCAACCTCCGAAAGCCATTTAGTGCCCCCCCTCCACTGCCACCCCAAGCGCATTGCCGGCCAAGGTCAGCCACTCATCCGGCTGGCTCTTTTTGCGCAGCCAAATAGAGCCCCAGTCCCCGATCCGTCCCATATAGCGATTTTTCAGACGCCAGAAACCACAAACCCCCGGTTTCCTCTAGGAAAACCGGGGGTTTGTGTTTACTTAATGTGGCGGTGAAGGAGAGATTCGAACTCTCGATACAATTTCTTGTATACACACTTTCCAGGCGTGCTCCTTAAGCCACTCGGACACTTCACCGTATCTCGTCAAACCAGTTCAGTCTGTCGAGGCGCGCTAATGTAGTCGAAAGCCTTTCAGATGGCAAAGGTTTTTTTCAGAATTTTCATGCGCTTAGCGGGATATGCCATTCCATGCCCGGCAAGGGGCGGTGTTTCTGCCATTCTCGGGCACCGGCAGCGCACGCCCGGGGAGGCTGTTGTCCCCTGCCCTAGGCCGCCCAGCGCTGGGTAAGCGGGAAAAGTCTGACTGGGTAGTCAGTCATGGCGCTTTACCGAGACGGGCGTGGTGGGTAACGTCTGTGCATGCTCGTCTATAAACAGCCTATCTATAACAAGTCCTACAAGGAACCGCGTCATGAGTGAGTTGATTGCTTACCACCTCGAAGACGGTATCGCGACCCTGACGTTGAGCAACGGCAAGGTGAATGCCATTTCTCCCGATGTGGTCAGTGCGTTTAATACAGCGCTGGATCAGGCGGAGAAGGATCGGGCGGTGGTGATCATCACCGGCACGCCGGGGATTTTGTCCGGTGGTTATGATTTGAAGGTCATGACTGCCGGTCCTAAAGAGGCAATCGGTTTGGTGACGTCGGGTTCGACCCTGGCGCGCCGCCTGTTGTCGCACCCGTTCCCGGTGATTGTGGCGTGCCCTGGGCATGCGGTGGCGAAAGGTGCGTTCCTGTTGTTGTCGGCGGATTATCGGATTGGCGTCGAAGGCCCGTTCAGCATTGGCCTGAATGAAGTGGCCATCGGCATGACCATGCACCACGCCGGGATCGAGTTGGCGCGGGATCGTCTGCGCAAATCGGCGTTTCATCGTTCGGTGATCAATGCCGAGATGTTCGACCCGCAGGGCGCGTTGCAGGCTGGCTTCCTGGATAAGGTGGTGGCGCCTGAAGAACTGCACGCTGCCGCCCTGGAAGCCGCACGCCAGTTGAAGAAGATCAATATGAATGCGCACAAGCACACCAAATTGAAGGTGCGCAAAGCGCTGCTGGAGGCCTTGGACGATGCCATCATCCAGGATCAGGGCCATAACCTGAGCTGACCGCCTACATCCGCAATACCAGAGCCCGACCTTGAGTCGGGCTTTTTCTTACAAAAAAATCCGAAACACCTTTAGCCGCTCTAGCCAGCCGCTGCTGGCACATGTTGAAACATGTACTAAAACATCGCCTATCTCCTACCTCTACAGGGGTAATTGCCGAATACAGTGCACATCCGTACACTGCGCCACCTTTTGTCTCGATAGGCCGTGTCGATGCTTTTTCTGTTGCGTATGTTGTTGATGGGCCTGCATTTTATGATCGCGGGCGTGCTAGGCGTGCTCGTCGGGATCTGCCGGCCGTTCAACCCGGACAACAGTCGCCTGTGCGCACGCCTCTATGCGTTGCCGGCCATGTGGATCCTGGGGCTGAACGTCAAGACCGATGTGGATTCGCTGCGAGACAAGCCCAGCGGTTGCGTGATCATCGCCAACCACCAGTCCAACTATGACCTGTTTGTGTTTGGCAACGTGGTGCCCTATCGCACCGTGTGCATCGCCAAGAAAAGCCTGAAGTGGGTGCCGCTGTTCGGCCAGTTGTTCTGGCTGGCGGGCAATGTGCTGATCGACCGGGGCAACGCGCACAAGGCGCGCCGGGCGATGCTCACCACCACCGATACGTTGCAACACAAGGACACGTCGATCTGGGTGTTCCCGGAAGGTACGCGCAATCTGGGCAAGGGGTTGCTGCCGTTCAAGAAAGGCGCGTTCCATATGGCGATTGCGGCCGGCGTGCCGATCGTGCAGGTGTGCGTGAGCAATTACGTCACGCATATGCGGCTGAATCGCTGGAACAGTGGTGATGTGCTCATACGCTCGTTGCCGCCGATTCCTACGGTTGGGATGACGGTGGATGACGTGCCGAGGTTGATGCAGGCGTGTCAGGCGCAGATGGAAGCTTGCATTGCGCAGATGGATCTTGAGTTGCGGGTGGGCTAAGCCTTTGGGGGCGCTTCGCGCCCCAGCGCGAGCAAGCTCGCTCGCCACAACTAGCTCGCTCGGCACAGTGAGCAGCCGCAATGGAACGCCTTTCAGGCTAAGCTGCCCAACACCTGTCCTCCTAATAAGAAGTGATCAGCACCATGGGTAGAGTTGTTGCGGCCGCCGTCTACAGCGCCGGTAAGAAAGTTACGGATATCACCCTTGACGAAGGCGCGGCCTGGGCCGCCAAACCCAACCACTTTGTATGGATCGGCCTGGAAGAACCCAACGCCCAGGAGCTGGCCAATCTGCAACGCCAGTTCAACCTGCATGAACTGGCCATCGAAGACGCCCTGGAGAAACACAGCCGCCCGAAGCTGGAAACCTTCGGCGATGCGCTGTTTATCGTCACCTACTCACCGGTGCGCGAGAACGGCAAGCTGGTGTTTATCGAGACCCATATCTTTGCCGGCAACGGCTACATCATCACCGCCCGTAACGGTCACTCGGCGTCCTACGGCTTTGTGCGCCAGCGCTGTGAGGCGCGGCCGCTATTGCTGGAGCATGGGGAAGATTTCGTACTCTATGCGTTGCTGGATTTCGTCACCGAGAACTACCAGCCGGTCAGCGAAGCGATCCATGCCGAGATCGATGAGCTGGAGCGCAACGTGCTGTGCAGCTCATTGAGTGAACGCGACATCCAGAAGATTCACGGCCTGCGCCGCGATGTACTGCGGCTCAAGCGTTATGTGGCACCGATGGTGGAGATCAGCCAGGAGCTGCAGAAGCTGAGCTTTCCGTTTATCGACAAGAACATGCGCCCGTATTTCCGTGATGTGCAGATCCACGTCACGCGGCAGATGGAAGACCTCACCACCCTGCGCGATATCGCCAGCCAGACCATCGAGATCGGTGTGTTGCTGGAGGCCTCGCGCCAGAGCGTGGTGCAGCGCAAATTCGCCGCGTGGGCGGCGATCCTTGCGTTCCCCACGGCGGTGGCGGGAATTTATGGGATGAACTTCCAGAACATGCCCGAGCTGCAATGGCACTACGGCTATTTTGCGGTGCTCGGGTTTATCGCATTTGGCTGCACCGGGCTGTGGGCCAGCTTCAAGCGTTCGGGCTGGCTTTAAGCCGCAGCGCCGGGCTTGTGCGCCACAAAGCGCATCATCCATTCCGCCACGGTCACGCCGTGGTGGTCATGTTCCAGGCTGGCCACGCCGCTGCTGTAGATCTGCTCGCCGAGGTTCTGCTGGCGAATATCCAGCAAGGCGCGGGAGTAATCGTGGATAAATTCCGGGTGGCCCTGGAAGCACAGCACCTGATCATTGATGTGGTACGCGGCAAACGGGCAGAAATCGCTGGAGGCGATGACGGTGGCGTTTTCCGGTAGCGCGGTGACCTGGTCCTGGTGGCTGATCAACAGGGTCAGTTCCTCCACCACCGGGCTGATCCACGGTGCCTTGGCGGCCATTTGATAGTTGTGGATGCCCACGCCCCAGCCTTGGCTCGCGCGCTCGCTCTTGCCGCCCAGCAGCAGCGCCAGCAACTGGTGGCCGAAGCAGATGCCCAACAGTTTGTCGCCGCGCTCGTAGCGGTTGAGCAGGTAGGTCTTGAGGGTCTGGATCCATGGGTCGGTGCCGAAGGAGTCGGCCTTGCTGCCGGTGACGAGGTAGGCATCGAACAACTGGTCGTCCGCCGGGTAATCGCCATTCATCACGTTATAGACGATGAACTCGGCCGCAATCGGCTGCTGGGAAAACAGACGCTGGAACATCTGCCCATAACCCTGATATTGATCCACCAACTCCGGGCGCAGGACATCGGTTTCCAGAATGCAGACGCGTAGCGACATAAAAAATACCTGACACGGTGATGGGAATAATGCACAGCCCAGAGCCTGCCTTGAAATACCCCTTCAAGGCAAGCCCTGCCCGTGCGCCCATCTGCTAGAAGCTAGCACCCTGTGCGGCTTTTTCCAGCAGCAACGCAGGCGGTGTGAAGCGCTCACCATACTGCTCGGCCAAATAGCGGGCGCGGGCGACAAAGTCGTTCAGGCCATACTGATTGATGAACTGCAACGCGCCGCCACTCCACGCGGCGAAGCCGATGCCGAAGATCGAGCCGACGTTGGCGTCAGCCGTGGACATCAGCACGCCCTCCTCCACGCAACGCACGGTTTCGATGGCCTGGATAAACAGCAAGCGGTCGCGCACATCCTGCGCAGAGATGCGTTGATCAGGTCGCTCAAAGCGCGCTTTCAGTTCCGGCCACAGCTGCTTCTGGCCACCCAAGGGGTAATCGTAAAAACCGCCGCCTGCCGCCTTGCCCAAGCGCTTGTACTCGTTGACCAACAGATCAATCACCAGCGTCGCCGGATGCGTCGGCACGGCCTTGCCTTCGGCCTGTAGATCCTTGGCCGTCTGCTGTCGGATATGGCTCATCAGGCTGAGGGACACTTCATCGGATACCGCCAACGGCCCTACCGGCATACCGGCCTTGCGCGCTTCGGTCTCGATCATTGGCGCCGCCACGCCTTCGCCAAGCATCGCAATGCCTTCGTTGGTGAAGGTGCCGAACACCCGCGAGGTGAAGAAGCCGCGACTGTCATTGACCACAATCGGGGTTTTCTTGATTTGCAGTACGAAGTCAAAACCTCGCGCCAGGGTTTCGTCCGAGGTGTGGGCGCCCTTGATGATTTCCACCAGGGGCATCTTGTCCACCGGGCTGAAGAAATGCAGGCCGATAAACTTGCCTTGGTCCGGCACCGCCGTTGCCAGCCCGCTGATGGGCAAGGTGGAGGTGTTGGAGGCGATCACCGCGTCGGCACCGACCACACGTTGCGCCGCCGCGGAGACCTTGGCCTTGAGTTCGCGGTCTTCGAACACCGCTTCGATGATCAGATCGCAGCCGGCCAAGTCTGCGTCCTCGGCCGTAGGATGAATCCGCGCGAGGATGGTTTCCCGCTGTTCGGCGCTCAATTGCCCACGGCTGACTTTCTTGTCCAGCAACGCCGCCGAGTGTGCCTGGCCCTTCTCGGCCGCCGCCAGATTGATGTCCTTGAGCACCACCTCGACCCCGGCGCTGGCGCTGACGTAGGCGATACCCGCGCCCATCATCCCGGCGCCGAGCACGCCGACCTTGCGCGTGACATAGGGCGCAAAGCCTCGCGGCCGGGAGCTGCCGGCGTTGATTTCATTGAGTTGAAACCAGAAGGTGCCGATCATGTTTTTCGCCACTTGCCCGGTCACCAGCTCGGTGAAGTAGCGGGTCTCGATCAAATGCGCGGTGTCGAAATCCACCTGGGCGCCTTCCACGGCGGCACACAGGATTTTCTCCGGCGCGGGGAAACAACCCTGGGTTTTACTGCGCAGGATCGACGGCGCGATGGCCAGCATCTGCGCGACTTTGGGGTTCGAGGGCGTACCGCCGGGGATCTGGTAACCCTTGTTGTCCCAAGGCTGTCGGGCCTCGGGATTGGCCAGAATCCAGGCGCAGGACTTGGCCAGCAACTCATCGCGATCTGCCGCCAGTTCGTTGATCAATCCGGCCTGCAACGCTTGTTGTGGGCGGACTTTTTTGCCCTCCAACAAATACGGCAAGGCCTTTTCCAGCCCGAGCAGGCGCACCATGCGCACCACGCCACCGCCGCCAGGCAGTAAACCCAGGGTGACTTCCGGCAGGCCGAGTTGCACCGACTTGTCGTCCAGCGCGACCCGGTAATGGCACGCCAGGCAAATCTCCCAGCCGCCGCCCAGCGCTGCGCCATTGATCGCGGCGACCACCGGCTTGCCAAGGGTTTCCAGGCGGCGCAGTTGCGCCTTGAGCACCCGTACGCCGTCGTAGAAATCCTTGGCGTGGGCCTTGTCGACCTTGATCAGTTCATTGAGGTCGCCGCCGGCAAAAAAGGTCTTCTTCGCCGAGGTGATGACCACGCCGGCCAGCGTGTCTTTTTCTGCTTCCAGGCGTTCGACCGTCGCGGCCATGGCCTCGCGGTACGCGCCGTTCATGGTGTTGGCGCTCTGGCCGGGCATGTCGAGGGTCAGCACGACGATCCGGTCCTGGCCTTTTTCGTAGCGAATGGCTTGGGTCATGATGGATTCCTTGGGCTCAGAGCCGTTCGATGATGGTGGCGATGCCCATGCCACCGCCGACACACAGGGTGGCCAGGCCGTAGCGCTGCTGGCGTGTTTCCAGCTCATCGAGCAAGGTGCCGAGAATCGCGCAGCCGGTGGCGCCCAAGGGATGGCCCATGGCGATGGAGCCGCCGTTGACGTTGACCCGGGCAGCGTCGATGCCCATGTCCTTGATGAATTTGAGGACCACCGAGGCAAACGCTTCGTTGACTTCAAACAGGTCGATGTCTTCCACGCGCAGGCCGGCCTTGGCCAGGGCCTTGCGCGTCGCCGGCGCAGGGCCGGTGAGCATGATGGTCGGGTCGGTGCTGGTCACCGCCGTGGCGACGATGCGTGCACGGGGTTGCAGGCCCAGCTCGCGGCCCTTGGCTTCGGAGCCGATCAGCATCAGCGCGGCGCCGTCGACAATCCCGGAACTGTTGCCGGGGGTGTGTACGTGGTGGATGCGCTCGACATGGCTGTAGACCCGCAGCGCGGTGGCGTCGAAGCCCATCTGCCCGATCATTTCGAAGCTGGGCTTGAGCTTGCCGAGGCCTTCGAGGGTGGAGTCGCCACGGATGAACTCATCGTGGTCGAGCAATACGATGCCGTTCTGGTCCTGCACCGCGATCAGCGATTTGTTGAAGGAACCGTCTGCACGGGCCCTGGCCGCTTTCTGCTGGGAATGTAGGGCGAAGGCGTCCACATCCTCGCGCGTGAAGCCTTCCAGGGTGGCGATCAGGTCCGCGCCGATGCCCTGGGGGGTGAAGTGGCTGTGCAGGTTGGTTTGCGGGTCCAGCACCCAGGCGCCACCGTCGCTGCCCATGGGCACGCGGGACATGGACTCGACGCCGCCGACCACCACCAGGTCTTCAAAGCCGGAACGCACCTTCATCGCGCCGAGGTTCACCGCTTCCAGGCCCGAGGCGCAGAAGCGATTGACCTGCACGCCGGCGACGCTGATGTCCCAGTCCGCCACCAGCGCAGCGGTCTTGGCGATGTCGGCGCCCTGGTCGCCCACGGGAGTGACACAACCGAGGACGATGTCATCCACCTGATGTGTGTCGAGGTCAGTGCGCTGGGCCAGCGCATTGAGCAGGCCGGCCACCAGGTTTACCGGCTTGACGCTGTGCAAGGCGCCGTCAGCCTTGCCTTTGCCACGGGGCGTGCGTATCGCATCAAAGATC
This sequence comes from Pseudomonas sp. FP453, assembly GCF_030687495.1. Taxonomy (NCBI): domain Bacteria; kingdom Pseudomonadati; phylum Pseudomonadota; class Gammaproteobacteria; order Pseudomonadales; family Pseudomonadaceae; genus Pseudomonas; species Pseudomonas sp. FP453. The sequence goes on from NZ_CP117435.1 coordinate 4,637,630, forward strand.
AAAGCTTGGGTCATGACGTCCTCGAACCGCTGTGCATGTGTGCCCCTTACCTTAGGCCCGATTGACACGGTTTCAATGACGGATGCGCTCATTGCTTTTGACCCCCACGCTCGGACGAACGGTAGGCAGTGCGGGCCATCAGTGGGTTAATCGTTTTAGCTGTCTAGCCAACGGTCTGGCGCCAAGATGGCGTTAAGCCTCATGCCTTTTTTAGCGCAAATATTGCTTAGCTGATATGAAATGGATCTAAGCCACGCAGAACGAGGGCTCTAAGGTTGAATCAGTAGGAGGCTGCTGCCGGGTTTTGCTGGAGCAGCTGTAAGAAAAGTGTCACGCCACAGCGCAATACTGAAATTGACCGGCACGTATTTGACGCTCAGGAATAACAACAAAAGGCAGTCAGCCATGTTCAAACATTCGAAAGTACGTCAGGCGGGACTTATTCTGTTCGCCACCACACTGATTCTGATCCTGCCCAATCTGACCAAGGTCATTGGGTGACCCTTCAGCCCACACATTCCGTGCACACACAGCATCAGGACTGCAGCTTTTGGCAGCGCCTGCCGGGACATTGCGCATAGCGCTCCCGTTGCAGGCGCTGTCTTTTTGCCTGCGCATTTCCGGTATCGTGGGCGCCATTGCCACTTTGTATCGGGCCTTTCTCTTGAAATCGATCCTCGCCCTCCTCGCCTTGTTCTTCACCCTGCCGGTCGCGGCCGCGCCATTGAGCGTCGAACTGGACCACGCCAGCAAGACCTGGCAGACCGCCGAGCTGCTCAAGCACCCGGACGCGCAAACGGTGCAGATCGTCGATGACGTTTCCTACAAGCGCGCCATGACGTATCGCGCAGTGCCGCTGGCGGTGCTCCTACCGGGCCTTGATCCGCAGAGCCATCTGCAAGCGGTTGCCCTCGATGGGTTCGCTGCCGAACTCGCTGCTGCACCGCTGCTGGAGAAACGTGGCGCCCGCGCCTGGCTGGCGGTGGAAGACCCGGCGCACCCGTGGCCCGCACTGGCGCCTGGAAAACCGAGTGCCGGGCCCTTCTACCTGGTGTGGACGGACCCGCAAGCCGGCCATATCAGCCCGGAGCAGTGGCCCTTCCAGGTCGCCGCGATCAAGCAGCTCAAGGGCGTGGCCGAACGGTTTCCGTCCCTGTTGCCGGACCCGAAACTGGCCGCCGATGATCCGATCAACCAGGGCTTTGCGCTGTTCCAGAAGAATTGCCTGGCCTGTCACCGGCTCAATGGCGCCGGCGATGCGCAGGTGGGGCCGGACCTGAATATTCCCTACAACCCCACGGAGTATTTCGGCGGGGATTTCCTCAAGCGTTATATCCGTGACCCGCAAAGCCTGAGGCACTGGTCGCAGGCGAAGATGCCGGGGTTTGCGGCGAGTGTGTTGCCGGATAATGAGCTGGATTTGTTGGTGGGGTATTTGAAGCATATGGCAGGGCGTAAACAACATCCCTGAGTACAACCTATATCAACTGTGGGAGCTGGCTTGCCTGCGATAGCGGTGGGTCAGCTAAACAGGTACTGGCTGATAGTCCGCTATCGCAGGCAAGCCAGCTCCCACAGGGGATTGGATGTGCCTGTGGGAGCACTGTCAGCCCTTCCAACACAGCGCCCACAGCTGATCACCTTCGCCTACTGTTGCTGCACCGCAATCACCGGCGTCGGCGCCACGAATACCTTGGCATGCATCTGCTCATGCCCGCCGCCACGGCGCATGCCGCGCACCGGGCAGGCGTCGAGGTAATCCAGGCCCACAGCCAGCTTCAAATGCCGCTCGGGCCGTGCGAGCTGGTTGGTCACGTCAAAGCTGTACCAGGCGTCATCCAGCCAGGCTTCGGCCCAGGCGTGGCTGGCCAGGTGCGCGCTGTCTTCTGTGTACAAATACCCCGACACATATCGCGCCGGTACCCCCAGGCTGCGGGCGCAGGCGAGGAACGCGTGGGTGTGGTCCTGGCACACGCCCGCGCCGCCGGCAAAGGCTTCGGCGGCGCTGGTGTCCACTTCGGTGGCGCCGGGGGGTATAGACCATCGAGTGATTCAGCGCCTGCATCAGGTCGATCAACGCATTGCGGTCGCGACGTTGCTGGCAGTGCTGCCGGGCAAAGCCGCGCAGGGCTTCGTCGGCCTCGGTCAGGCGGGCTGCGCAGGAAGGGGAACGCGGACTGGCTCTCGTGTTCGGCTTCGCGCAGCTCGTCGATGTCGACCTGGCCACGGGCGCCGATGATGATGGCGTCGTGGGGTTCGTCCAGGGTCAGCACGTGCAGGATGTTGCCGAACGGGTCCACTTGGGCGCGCACTGGGCGTGGCAGGTCGAGTTGCCAGCTGAGGACGTGCTGGCGCTCGCTGTCGTGGGGCGTAAGGCGCAGGTACTGGATGCTCGCGCGAACCTGGTCGTCGTAGTGGTAGGTGGTTTCGTGGCTGATGGAGAGTCTCATGCGGCCTCCAGGTAGGAACTGTAGATGGCGTCGCCCAACTGGCGGACCAAGGGGATAAAGTCGGTCAGCCAGGCGTGCAGGCCTTCCTCGAGGATTTCATCGATGGCGGTAAAGCGCAGGCGCGCGTCCATCTCGGCGGCCAGGCGCTGGGCCGGGCGACCGTTGAGGCCGGGCAGGCTGGCGAGGATCTGGTCGATTTCCTCGCTGCAGGCGCGCAGCGAACGCGGCACATCGGCGCGCAACAGCAGCAACTCGGCGACTTGCCGCGCGCCAGGCGCATCACGGTAGATCTCGGTGTAGGCCTCGAACGAGGACAGCGCGCGCAGCAAGGCGCTCCATTGATAGTAGGCGTGGGCCGTGCCGTCGGTGACTGCGGCAGCCTGGTCGCCGGCCATTTCGTAGCGCGCATCCAGCAGGCGCAGGGTGTTGTCGGCCCGTTCGATAAAGGTGCCCAGGCGAATAAACCGAAAGGCGTCGTTGCGCATGATGGTGCCGTAGGTCGCGCCGCGAAACAGGTGGGAACGTTCCTTGACCCACTCACAAAAGCGGCTCATGCCGTAGCGGCTCAGGCCTTGCTGGGCGATATCGCGAATATCCAGCCAGGTGGCATTGATGTTTTCCCACATGTCGGCGGTGATTCGCCCACGCACCGCATGGGCGCTGGCCCGCGCCGCACCAAGGCAGCTGTAGATGCTCGCCGGGTTGGCCGCATCCAGGGCGAAAAAGTGCAGCAGGTGTTCGGCGTGCAGTTCACCGTGGCGCTCGCGGTAATCATCCAGGGTGCCGGTGATCAGCAGCGGCATCGCCAGTTCATGCAGGCCATCGCCGCGCCCATCCTGGGGCATCAGCGACAGCGAATAACTGACATCGAGCATGCGCGCGAGGTTTTCCGCGCGCTCCAGGTAGCGCGACATCCAGTACAGATCCGAGGCAGTTCTACTCAGCATGGCATCAGTCCTCCACCACCCACGTGTCTTTGGTGCCGCCGCCCTGGGACGAGTTGACCACCAACGAGCCTTCGCGCAGTGCCACGCGGGTCAGGCCGCCCGGCACGACGCGGGTTTCCTTGCCGGACAAGACGAACGGGCGCAGGTCGATATGGCGCGGCGCGATGCCGTTTTCGACAAAAGTCGGGCACGTGGACAAACAGAGGGTGGGCTGGGCGATATAGGCATGGGGCTTGGCCTTGATGCGTGCGCGGAAGGCTTCGATCTCCGCCGCCGTGGAAGCGGGGCCCACCAGCATGCCGTAACCGCCGGAGCCTTGGGTTTCCTTGACCACCAGATCCGGCAGGTTGGCCAGCACGTGGGACAGTTCGTCGGGCTTACGGCACTGGAAGGTCGGAACGTTCTTCAGGATCGGCTCTTCATCCAGGTAAAAACGGATCATGTCGGTGACGAAGGGGTACACCGACTTGTCATCCGCGACCCCGGTGCCGATGGCGTTCGCCAGCACCACGTTGCCGCAGCGATAGGCCGCGAGCAGGCCGGGCACGCCGAGCATGGAGTCGGGGTTGAACGCCAGCGGATCGAGGAAGGCGTCGTCGAGGCGGCGATAGATCACGTCCACTGCCTTGGGGCCGTCGGTGGTGCGCATGAAGACGCGGTCGTCGCGCACGAACAGGTCGGCGCCTTCTACCAGTTCCACGCCCATTTCCCGGGCCAGGAAGGCATGCTCGAAGAACGCACTGTTGAAGCGCCCCGGCGTCAGCACCACCACGCTGGGGTTGTCCAGGGGGCTGGAGCTTTTCAGGGTGTCGAGCAGCAGGTTGGGGTAATGGTCGATGGGGGCGATGCGCTGGGCCGCGAACAGTTCGGGGAACAGGCGCATCATCATCTTGCGGTCTTCGAGCATGTAGCTGACGCCGCTGGGGGTACGCAGGTTGTCTTCCAGCACGTAGTAGGTGCCGTCGCCATCACGTACGAGATCGACCCCAGAGATGTGGGAATACAGGTCGCGGTGCAGGTCCAGGCCCTGCATTGCCAACTGGTACTGCTCGTTGGCCAGCACCTGCTCGGCGGGGATGATCCCGGCCTTGATGATGCGCTGCTCGTGGTACAGGTCGGCGAGAAACATGTTCAGCGCCTTGACCCGTTGAATGCAGCCGCGCTCGACAATCCGCCATTCGCTGGCAGGAATGCTGCGCGGGATCGTGTCGAACGGAATCAGGCGTTCGGTGCCCTGCTCGTCGCCGTAAAGGGTGAAGGTGATCCCGGCGCGGTGAAACAGCAAATCGGCTTCGCGCCGGCGCTGGGCCAGCAGTTCAGCAGGGGTTTCGGCCAACCAGCGGGCGAATTCGCGGTAATGGGGGCGGACCTGCCCTGCCCCATCGTACATTTCATCGTAATAAGTGCGGATCATGCCGTACTCCTTGTCACCCGGACGCAAGAACCATCGCAAGGCCCGTGCCAGCGGCATAAACACTTAAAAATCAGTGAGTTGAATAGAAACAGAAATCCAGCCGCACCGTCCTGGTGCGAGGAATGCCCGCCGTCCTGTCGTACGCTTCATCGCAATGCGAGCTTTGACTATCAACAGCATAGTCAGAGTTGATTTCACTGCCCGGCCACGCCTGCGGATAATCGCGCTCATCTGCTGAACACGCTCCTTTCAGCACACCGCTCTTCCCTTTAGGCCACCCTTGCTGGGTGGCTTTTTTTTTGGTGCTGAAAAAGGGCCCGCAAGTTCCGAAAAGTTTGCCTACGGCACAAACAAAATCGGCCGACCCTGAGGTCAGCCGATACGCTGTGTTTCTCATACGGCTACATGGGTAAACCACGCACCTCCTGCTTGACGCCCCAGCCCTCGATAATCCCGCCCAGCGGTTCCACCACGGCTTCAAAGTCTTGCTCGAAGTCGCCGATGCCGTCGTAGGTGGCGAACATGATCTTGCTCAGTTCCAGGTACCAGGCGCCATCGTCGCGCGCGCTGACCTGGGCATTCAGGGATTCCCCACGAAACTCGCCCGCAGCCCTGCGCGCCCGTTCCTCATCCGGGAAAATGGCGTAGAACTCGATGGGGTGAAAACGCGAGAAGTCGAAGCCGCCTTCTTTCATGCGGCGCAGAACGTTGGTGCTGATGTCTTCTTGATAGGCTGTGCTCATGAAAAGTGCTCCTCTAACCGATGGATAGACTTTCCGTGCTTCCCGAAGCCCACGCCGCAATGGCGTGGGTACCACGGCAATGACAACACCGCTGGAAAACAAGCATGTAGCTGACAAGACCAGACCTTAGCGATTCATTCGCTGATCTCGATTGCAGAGTAGCGCGAAGCTATCACCTCCACCAGAGGCGCTTTAATGGCAATCAGGGAATGTTCAGGCGGCAGGCGAGATGTCGAGGATTTGAATGCTGTTCTGGTCTTTGAGGATCTTGACCGTCGGCTCGGGCTTGCGCCCCTCAAGGTCATTGAGGTCAAGTTCGGCGGCGACCGGTACCAGTTTGTTGCGGATCATGTGCGCGGCGTCTTCGAGGCTGGGTTTTTCAGCGCAGGCGAACTGCTCCACCGAGGTCTCGCCGTGATCGTCAACGAAGGTAATTTTCCACGTTTGCATCGGTGCCTCCTCGATAAAGCCCGTGTGTGGGCTCACATCCATCTGGACCTTGAGGGTTCGCCAAACGTTCCACCCAAGGCCGGAGGCACCTGATCAACTGCGCTTACTTCTCGGCGTGGTCCTTGAGGGCTTTCAAGGTGTTGAACGGCGCGTCCACCACGAACTTGTTGGCCAACCACGATGGCACGCTGCCGCCTGGCTCGGTGTGTACTTGATAGGTGACTTCGGTCAGGTTGTCGCCTTTTGGCACCAGCTTCCAGAAACCCTCGACCTGGGCGACACGCACGTAGCCTTTGACTTCCGGCTGATAGGTGGGCACTTCCAGCAACTTGCGGGTGAGCGTGCCGTCGGCGGCCTTGGAGGTGGTGATCTCCAGGATGGAGTCACGGTCGGTCACCGGGAACGGTGCCTTGAACTGGGTGTAGGTCCAGCTCTTGTCGCCTTCCTGCTTGAGCAGTTTTTGCGATTTGCACTCGTGAATCCAGGAACAGGCGCCCGCCACGTCTTCTTGCAGCGCCTGGATCTTGGCCACCGGCGCCTTGATCGTGGTCACACCGCGATACGCCTTGTACTTGGAGCCAGCGACTTCGCTCAGCGACACCTTGATCCCGTCTTCGTCCTTGGCGACCTGCCAATCCTCAGCCTGGGCAGTGGCAGCAAACATCACCGTAAAACCGCACAACACAGCCATTCGTTTCAGCGAACCCATTGTTGTATTCCTTATTGTTGAAGTTCCGATAGTAAAGCCCATCAAGCCGCCGTCATCTGCTCCCACCAGCCGATCAAACGGATCGCATCGGCCTGGTCGGTGCCGCAGACCTCGATATCCGCCTTGAAATCACTGCACACCGCCGGTCGCTCCGGTTGCCCGAACAGTTGGCACAGCTGTTCGACCGACAGGTGCAGGCAGCGTTCGCCCGCCGGTTTGCCCTGTGGCATTCCGGGGAGTGGCGAACTGATGGAGGGGGCGATGCAGCAAGCGCCACAGCCTTCACGGCATTTCATGACCAGCAGGTCCTCGACGACTCAATGTGGATGGCCGGGCTAGAGTACGCCCTTAAACAGCCGTTTTAAAATGGTCTAACAGGGGTTTTTCGCAGAAAACAAAAGTGACTGACCAGTCTGCGACAGATGGTCGAAGGGCGCCGTCACGTTTGTGGGAAAAGTTTACTGCTTGAACTCGAATTCCAACGCTGCACCTTCCACGTCACGGCGCTCTTCGTTGCGCAGTTGCAGCTTCATCTCATTGCTGAGCAGGCGGCCGTTGATCTGGAAGGCGCTGTTGTCGGTGGGTTTCTCACCGAACATCGGCGGCAGCAAGGGCACGCTCTTGGGTTTGGGCATGGTGCCAATGGGCTGCAAGTGCCTGACCATGTCTGAAGGCAAGGACAGATCCAACTGTGCCGGTGGCAATTTAGTCTGGGCCACTTCGCTGGCGGATTTGCTCGCTTTCGTTACGCGTTTTTTCACTGCCGGGGCCTTCTTTTTCGCCACCGGGGCTTTTTTCGCCGGCGTCTTTTGCTCGGCAGCGACAGGTGCGCGTTCCGTCACAGGCGCCGCCGCCAGCACGGTGCCGACGTTGCACAGGCTTAGCAGGCCAATCACCCAGACAGCACGAAAAATAGAGGTCATATCGCCAACAGCATTAACGGCAGAGGGCCATATGCTCGCTTGTTGTGCGCGGCATGACAAGCGTGGTGATTAGCCTACTACCGATCATGCCCCTGTTCCGGAGTTCAAAAGCCCGCTGCGGTTTCCTGGCACAACTGGCTGGCGAGCATCCCCAAGGTCATCAGCGCGCGCTCTGCCTCGCGGTTCCACGGCGTGCCGCAGTTGAGACGGATACAGTGGTTGAACTGCTCGGTGTTACTGAAAATCAGCCCCGGCGCAATGCTGATGCCCTGTTGCAGGGCGCGTACGTGCAGTTCCTGGGTATTGACCCGCCCCGGCAAACTGACCCACAGGATAAAACCACCACTGGGACGGGTCATCTGCGTGCCTTCGGGGAAGTACTGCTGCACCGCCAGCTGGAAGGCGTTGAGGTTCTTGCGATATTCCTGGCGGATATAGCGCAGGTGACGATCATAACCACCGTTTTCCAGGTAGGCCGCAACGCCCATCTGCGTGACGCTGCACGCCGAGTGGGTGCTGAACATCTGCAAGCGCTGGATTTCCTGCTGGTATTTGCCGGCAATCATCCAGCCAATGCGCACGCCCGGGGACAAGGTCTTGGAAAAGCTCGAGCAGTAGATCACCCGATCCAGGCGGTCATAGGCTTTCAGGGCCTTGGTGCGGCCGACTTCGAACATCAACTCGCCGTAGATATCATCCTCGACGATCTGGATATCGAAATCCGAGGCCAGGCGCAGCAACTGTTTCTGCCGTTCCTCGGGCATGGTGCCGCCGAGGGGATTGCTCAGGCGCGTGGTCAGCACCAGGGCCTTGATCGACCATTGGTTGGCCGCCAGTTGCAGGGCTTCCAGGCTCATGCCCGACGCCGGGTCGCTGGGAATTTCGATGACCTTGAGGCCGAGCAGGTCAGCCAGTTGCAGCAACCCGTAATAAGTCGGCGATTCCGCAGCGATCAGGTCGCCGGGACGGGTCAGCACCCGCAGCGACATCTGCAACGCATCCACGCAACCGTGGGTGATCACCACTTCGGACGGGTCCACCACCACGCCCGCATCGCGCATGCGGATCGCCACCTGGCGCCGCAGCGGCTCGAAACCGGGGCTGAACATGTAGCTGAACGCCCGCGGGCTCTGGAAGCGCGTGACCTTGGCCAACTGCTGGTGCAGTGCGCGCACCGGCAAGTAATCGACACTCGGCACGGCGGCGCCCAGCGGGAACACGCCTTCGCGGCGCGACTCGACCAATACCTGCTGGATGATGCTGCTGCGGGTGACCAACCCTGGGCGCTCTACACGGGCGATGTCTGGCGTCGGCGCGGTGAGCGCGGGCGTCTGGTGCACGTAGTAGCCGGACTGCGGCCGCGCGCGGATCAGCCCCTGGTCTTCCAGGTTGGCGTATGCCTGCAACACCGTGGCATGGCTGACGTTGAGCTGGGAGCTCATCTTGCGCACCGAAGGCACACGCTCGCCCGGTTGATAGACACCGCGCCGGATATCCTCAGCCAGTTGCTGGGCGATACGTTGGTAGAGCAACAGATTGGTCATGACGCAGCACTCGATTTCACGGGTATTTTATTTTTGTGTGAAACATACCGGCACAGTTTAGAAGTGTACGGGGACAGTTGCCACAATAGTCGAGCGCGGGCGGGAGTGACAGTAAAAACTGTAAGGGTGCTTAAGTGCCTTTTGGGTGTACACCAGACAAAATGTGGGAGCGGGCTTGCCCGCGATAGCGGTGTATCAGCAAAAACATTCTTGACTGACCCACCGCTATCGCGGGCAAGCCCGCTCCCACACAAGCCCACTCCACATTTGAATTGGTAGCTGGCTTTTAGCGAGCAGCGCCCAGTTGGCCTTTCTCGTCGGAGAACACAATCTCTACCCGACGGTTCTGCGCCCTGCCCCGCTCGGACGCGTTGGCCTCCACCGGATACTGGTCGCCATACCCCTCGACCTGAATGCGTTTTTCATCGATCCCCAGGTCCACCAGCACATCGGCCACCGATTGCGCGCGGTCACGAGACAGTTTGAGGTTTTCCTGTTCGCCACCGGTACTGTCGGTATAACCCTCGATCCGCACCACGCGCTTGGGGTTCAGTTGCAGGAACTGGACGATTTTCAACACGGTGCGGTTCGCCGAGTTTTTCAGCTCGGCTTCGCCGGTATCAAACAGCACGTCGCCCAGGGTCATCACCAAACCGCGATCGGTCTGGGTGGTGGTCAGGCTGGCGATCTGTTCTTCGAGCCATTTGCCCTGCTGCTGCACGCTGGTCAGCTTGTTTTCCCGCAGGGCCAGTTGCAGGCGCTGGCGTTCCAGTTCGAGCTTGGCGCCCCGTTCGGCGTTGAGCGCCTGCTCGGTGTGTTCGCGGGCGATGGCGCTGTAGCGCTGGCTCAGGTAGGCGTAATGCGCAACGTCGTTGCCGCTGCCCCAGTAGCTGGACAGGCGGTCGGCACGGGCCAGGGACTCGCCGGCGCGGATCACATCCTTGGGCGCGAAGCGCAGCACGTTGGCGTCTTCCTTGACCTTCTGGAAGTCGCTGCCCGCCTGCTGCAAGGCCTGCTCGCTGTTGGGATGGCTGGCACAACCGCCCAGCACTGCGCTACTCACCAGCAACGCGCAGCTCAGACCACGGATCAGCGGGCTCATTGGGCTTCTCCCAACTGCAGCTGTTTGCGCAGGCGTGTGATGCGGGTGTTGAGCACGTTCAACTGCTCCTGGCTCTTGCGGGTCAGCACTTGGGCTTCGGCCAGGCGCGCATCCAGTTCAGCCTGTTCGGCGCGCATGCGCGCATTTTTGTAGGACTCATCGGCCATGCTGCCCTGGGCCCGAGCGAACTTGGCTTCGGCCAGTTTCAATTCAGCCGATTCATCCGCGTTGGCACCTACGGCACTGGCTTGTTCCAAGGCTTGCTGGGTGAGGCGCATTTGTTCAATCGGCGCAGGATCGCTCGCACATCCCGCCAGAGCTACAACGGCGAGGGCCGCGAAAAGAGGTCGAAGAGTCACTGAAAATCCTTACTTTGCTGGGGTGCCGACAGGTTGCTGCAATTGCGCTTTCCAACGTTCCAGATTGCTCTGCAACGCTGCTTGCGCCACACCGGAGGCCGACAATTCTGTCATCTTTTTAGCCAACTGTCCGCGTAGCCACGGATCATTGCAGGCGGAGTTGTGGGAAATCGCCAGGTACAGGCCGGGCTGATCGACCGGCACTTCGTGGGCGATCAAGTCATTGCTCATCCCCAGGGTCTGGGCCATGGCCATGCCGGAGTAACGTCCGGCGAGGACGTAATCCACTTCGCCAAGCAGCAGTTTCTGGAAGGCCGGCGTCAAGCTGGGCAAGCGTTGCAGGGTGAGTTGCTGGCCGGCGAAGGTTTCGAAACCGGCGCTCAAGCGTGCACGCTCCGAGACCGCGCCCTTGTGCCCGTGCAGGTCGGTGGCGGTGGTGTAGGCCAGCGCCGAATCCTTGCGCGTCCACACCAGGTAATCGGTGTGCACCAGTGCCGGGTGGATGTAGTCGAGGGTGTCCAGTTCGCCGAGGTTCAGCGGTGCATCGGCGAGGATGTCCATGCGCCCGCTGCGCACTTCGTCCAGGGCCAGGGAGCGTTTGCCGCCGTAGAGCAGGTCAACCTTGAGGCCGAGGTCCTTGGCCACTTGTTGCAACACATCGGCGGTGGCACCGATCAGCCGCGTGGGGTCTTGGGGGTCGCGCCAGAGCAAGGGCGGTGCGTCCGGGCTGCCGGTGATCACCAGGCGTTCGCATTTGCCGGCGGCCAGCGTCAGGCCTGGCAGCAGCGTGAGGCCCAGCAGTACAGTCCAGCGACGCAATTCCATGGGGAAGTTCTCCAGCCAGTCAAAAAAAAAGCCCGGTCACAAGGACCGGGCTCTTTATAAGTGAAGCGGCTGGATTAGACCAGCTTCTCCAACTCAGGTACGGCGTCGAACAAGTCCGCGACCAGGCCGTAGTCAGCCACCTGGAAGATCGGTGCTTCTTCGTCCTTGTTGATCGCAACGATCACTTTGGAGTCTTTCATACCGGCCAAGTGCTGGATCGCGCCGGAGATACCGACCGCGATGTACAGCTGTGGCGCAACGATCTTGCCGGTCTGGCCGACCTGCATGTCGTTGGGTACGAAACCTGCGTCGACGGCCGCGCGGGAAGCGCCGACCGCAGCGCCCAGCTTGTCGGCCAGGGCGTACAGGTGCTTGAAGTTGTCACCGTTCTGCATGCCACGGCCGCCGGAAACGACGATCTTGGCAGCGGTCAGCTCAGGACGATCCGACTTGGCCAGCTCTTCGCCGACAAAGCTGGAGGTGCCAGCGTCGTGGGCAGCCGCGACGGCTTCAACGGCAGCCGAACCACCTTCAGCGGCAACCGGGTCGAAACCGGTGGCGCGCACGGTGATGACTTTTACCGAAGCGGTCGATTGCACGGTAGCAATGGCGTTACCGGCATAGATCGGGCGCTTGAAGGTGTCAGCGCTTTCAACCGAGATGATCTCGGAGATCTGGTCAACGTCCAGCTGCGCGGCAACGCGTGGCAGGATGTTTTTGCCGTTGGAGGTCGCGGCAGCCAGGATGTGGCTGTAGCCAGCGCCAAGCTCTGCGATCAGCGGGGCCACGTTTTCTGGCAGCTGGTGAGCGTACGCGGCGTTGTCGGCCAGCAGTACCTTGCTCACGCCAGCGATTTTCGCCGCGGCTTCAGCCACGGCGCCAGCGCCTTGGCCTGCTACCAGCACGTGAATGTCGCCACCGATTTTAGCGGCAGCCGCCACGGTGTTCAGGGTGGCCGGGGCCACAACCTTGTTGTCGTGTTCAGCGATTACCAAGATAGTCATGATTAGATTACCTTCGCTTCGTTTTTCAGTTTCTCGACCAGTTCAGCCACCGACTTGACCTTGATGCCCGCGCTGCGTGCAGCCGGGGCTTCAACTTTTACAGTCTTGTTGGTGGAGGCGGTGGAAACGCCCAAAGCTTCAGGAGTGACCGACTCAAGCGGCTTCTTCTTGGCTTTCATGATGTTTGGCAGGGACGCATAGCGCGGCTCGTTCAAACGCAGGTCGGTGGTGACGATGGCCGGCAGTTTCAGGGAAACGGTCTGGGCGCCGCCGTCGATTTCACGGGTCACAGCTACGCTGTCGCCGCTCACTTCGACTTTGGAGGCGAAGGTGCCTTGGCCGTAACCGGTCAGGGCAGCCAGCATCTGGCCAGTCTGGTTGTTGTCGCTGTCGATGGCCTGTTTGCCGAGGATCACCAGCTGAGGCTGTTCCTTGTCGACAACGGCCTTGAGCAGCTTGGCCACGGCCAGGGAGGTCAGGTCTTCGGCAGACTCGACCAGGATGGCACGGTCGGCACCCAGGGCCAGGGCGGTACGCAGCTGCTCTTGAGCAGTGGTAGGGCCGATGGAAACCACGACGATTTCAGTTGCCACGCCTTTTTCTTTGAGGCGTACGGCTTCTTCCACGGCGATTTCACAGAAAGGGTTCATCGACATCTTGACGTTAGCAAGATCGACGCCGGAATTGTCCGCCTTGACGCGAACTTTCACGTTGTAATCGACAACGCGTTTGACAGCTACAAGAACCTTCATGGATTCCTCGTTACTCTCCGTTGAAAAGAAAGTCGCCTAGGCGAACCTGGCGGTTGATGCTCATCGGCACACAAGGGCACCTCCAAAACCTTCGGCAGGGACCTTGCTCACGGGAAGTGATGACCGTTCGTCAGTGGTGACTGAGAGGTCATTCTTTATCGCGGCGTGTAAACTGCGCGCCATCATTTGGGCACGCATGCCTTTAGCCTGTCTTTGGACGTGCTCTTGAAACCCGCTGTCTGCCTACGGTAAGCGCAAAACCGACCGTATATTGACCGGAACGCCTATTCTGGTCAATACGCCAAAATAGCCAGTCATAAGCCGCGTTGCTTTGATTTACCTAGCCTGCGGCCAATTCAAACAAACGTTTGTATTGGACGCTCGCAGTGGTCTATATATAATGCGCCACCTAGAGAGAAAGGTGGGTCGGGCCTTCGCGCCAGACGACACCAAACCTCCACCCCATTAGAAAAAAAGCCTGTTGAGCCTTGAGTAGGAGATAACCTGTGGAACGCGAATACATGGAATTCGACGTGGTCATCGTCGGCGCTGGCCCGGCGGGCCTGTCTGCCGCCTGCCGCCTGAAGCAGAAGGCCGCCGAAGCCGGTAAGGAAATCAGCGTCTGCGTGGTCGAGAAAGGCTCCGAAGTCGGCGCCCACATCCTCTCCGGTGCCGTGTTTGAACCACGCGCCCTGAACGAACTGTTCCCGGACTGGAAAGAGCTTGGCGCCCCGCTCAACACCCCCGTGGTGCGCGATGACATCTATGTACTGCGCAGCCCCGAAGCCTCCACCAAGGTTCCCGACTTCTTTGTGCCCAAGACCATGCACAACGAAGGCAACTACATCATCTCCCTGGGCAACCTGTGCCGCTGGCTGGCCCAGCAGGCCGAGAACCTGGGCGTGGAAGTCTACCCAGGCTTCGCCGCCCAGGAAGCGCTGTTCGACGAAAATGGCGTGGTGCGCGGGATCATCACCGGCGACCTCGGCGTCGACCGTGAAGGCCATCCGAAAGAAGGCGTCTACACCCCGGGCATGGAGCTGCGTGGCAAGTACACGCTGTTCGCCGAAGGTTGCCGTGGCCACATCGGCAAGCAACTGATCCAGCGCTTCAACCTGGACAGCGACGCCGACGCCCAGCACTACGGCATCGGCCTCAAAGAAATCTGGGAAATCGACCCCGCCAAGCATCAGCCAGGCCTGGTGGTGCACACCGCCGGCTGGCCGCTGGACATCATGAAGAACGAGAACACCGGTGGCTCGTTCCTCTATCACCTGGAAAACAACCAGGTTGTCGTGGGCCTGATTGTCGACCTGTCCTACAGCAACACCTTCCTGTCGCCGTTCGATGAGTTCCAGCGCCTCAAGCATCACCCGGTGCTGGCCCAGTACCTGGAAGGCGGCAAGCGCATCAGCTACGGCGCCCGCGCCATCTGCAAAGGCGGCCTGAACTCGCTGCCGAAGATGGTGTTCAACGGTGGCGCGCTGATCGGTTGCGACCTCGGCACCCTGAACTTCGCCAAGATCAAGGGCAGCCACACCGCGATGAAATCCGGCATGCTCGCCGCCGACGCCGTGGCCGACCGCCTGTTCGCCGACTCCGAGGGCGGTGACGAACTGACCGCTTACGTCGACAGCTTCAAGTCGAGCTGGCTGTACAAAGAACTCTTCGCCAGCCGCAACTTCGGCCCGGCGATGCACAAGTTCGGCCCGATCATCGGCGCCGGCTTCAACTGGTTCGACCAGAACATCCTCGGCGGCAAGATGCCGTTCACCCTGCACGACACCAAGCCGGACTACGCCTGCCTCAAGCTGGCGAAAGACAGCCAGAAGATCGACTACCCGAAACCCGACGGCAAGCTGAGCTTCGACAAGCTGAGCTCGGTGTTCCTCTCCAGCACCAACCATGAAGAAGAGCAGCCGTGCCACTTGAAGCTGAAAGACCCGAGCATCCCGATCGGCACCAACCTGCCGCTCTACGATGAACCGGCGCAGCGCTACTGCCCGGCTGGCGTGTATGAGGTGATCACCAAGGAAGACGGCGAGAAGCGCTTCCAGATCAACGCCCAGAACTGTGTGCACTGCAAGACCTGTGACATCAAGGACCCTTCGCAGAACATCACGTGGGTTACGCCGGAAGGCGCGGGCGGGCCGACTTACCCGAATATGTAAGCGCCAACTAAGGCTCCCAGATGGGAGCCTTTTTTATAGCTGGCACAACTCGGTCAAATGTGGGAGCTGGCTTGCCTGCGATAGCGGTGGGTCAGCTACACATAAGACACTGACAGACCGCTATCGCAGGCAAGCCAGCTCCCACATTGACTGTGGTGAGCCAGCAAGACCTACGCCACCCGCTCTTCGCCGGGGTTACGCTCGAAGTAGCGCTTATATTCGCGGCTGAACTGCGACGTACTCTGATACCCCACGCTGTGCGCCGCCTGCGCCACGCCCATGCCCTCCACCAACAGCAACTGCTGCGCCTTCAACAACCGCAGGCGCTTCAGATACTGCACCGGCGACAACAACGTGCAGCGCTTGAAATGCTCATGAAAGGTCGACGCACTCATGTGCGCATACCCGGCCAACGTCTCGATATTCAGCGGCTCGTCAAAATGCGCATGCAGGTGGTTCAACGACGTGGCAATCCGCGAAAACTGCCCTTGCTGCTCCACCAACGCACGCAACACATCCGCCTGCGGCCCACGCAGTGCGGTGAACAACAATTCACGCACCCGCGCCGGGCCCATGATCCGGCTTTCCAGCGGATCGTGCAGGCACTGCAAAAGCCGCTCGACGCAACCGCGCATGGCGTCATCGAGTACCACTGAACTCATCGACTCCAAGGTCTGCGCCGTCGGCGGCGGCCCGGCCTGAATGCCCATGGCCATCACCAACTCGCCCAACACCACGCGATCGATGTTCACCGTCACCCCGTACAGCGGTGCATCCGGCGCCATGGCAAACGTCTCGCATTCGAACGGCACCGGCATCGCCTGGATCAGGTAATGCCCGGCGCCATACTCCAGCGTGCGCGGGCCCAGATAGGCGAGTTTGCTGCCCTGGGCCACGAACATCAGGCTCGGCTCATAGATCTGCGGCCCGCGCGCCACATCGCAACTGGCGCGCAACACCTTCACGCCCGGCAGGTTCGTCGGGGAGAAACCGTCGCAGGGCGTCAGCCCTTCGATCAAGGAGACCAGCGTGGCGTTGGCGTCGAGATGGCGGGTCAACAACATGGCAAAAAACTTCGCGAAAAAGGGATGAGAGCATCATCGCAGGTCTGGCGACACATAAATCCAAACACAGGGCACTCCCGGACGAATAGGCATGAGACTCGGAGCAATCGCCATGGCCGCTGCAAGGCCCGGCGCGGAGAATGCGCCGCCTCTCCTGTGATTGTTTTTGCGAGGTTTTCCCCATGTACACCGCCATCGGTTATGCCGCCCAGTCGGCCACCACACCCCTCGCCCCGATGTCCTTCCAGCGCCGCAGCCCGCGCGTGGATGACGTGGCGATCGAGATCCTCTACTGCGGCGTGTGCCACTCCGACATCCACCAGGCGCGCAACGAGTGGGGCATCGCCGTGTACCCGTTGATGCCGGGCCACGAGATCGTCGGCAAGGTCACCGCCGTCGGCGCCAACGTCACCGCGCATAAAGTCGGCGACCTGGTCGGTGTGGGCTGCATGGTCGATTCGTGCCGCCACTGCGACGCGTGCAAGTCGGACCTGGAGCAATACTGCCTCGAAGGCCCGACCATGACCTACGCCACCCCGGACCGCGTCGATGGCAGCAACACCATGGGCGGCTACTCCGACAGCATCGTCGTCAGCGAGCACTTCGTCGTGAAGATCCCGGCCACGCTCGACCTGGCCAGCGCCGCGCCGATCCTCTGCGCAGGCGTGACCATGTACTCGCCGATCAAGCACTACGGGATCAAGGCCGGAGACAAAGTCGGCGTGTTGGGCATGGGCGGCCTGGGCCATATGGGCATCAAGCTGGCCAAGGCGATTGGCGCTGAGGTGACCCTGTTCACCCGTTCCGCGAGCAAGGCCGAGGAAGGCCGTCGCCAGGGCGCCGACCATGTGATCGTGTCCACCGACGCCGAACAGATGAAAGCCGCCGCCGGGCACTTCGACTTCCTGCTGGACACCATCCCGGTGCAGCACGATCTGAACCCCTACCTCGACGTGCTGCGCTTTGACGGCGTGCACATCCTGGTCGGCCTGATCGAACCGGTTGACCCACCGGTGAACGCCGCCAAGCTGATCATGGGCCGCAAAGTGCTGGCCGGCTCCCTGATCGGTGGCATTGCCGAAACCCAGGAAGTCCTGGATTTCTGCGCCGAGCACGGCATCAGCTGCGACATCGAGATGCTCGACATCCGCAACATCAACGAAGCCTACAGCCGCATGATCGCCGGCGATGTGAAGTACCGCTTTGTCATCGACATGGCGACTTTGAAGGTCTGATGGCGCTGGACGCGGAGCGTCCGGGGCGACGTTCCCACGCAGAGCGTGGGAACGATCAGGTCTGATCAGGCCTTCGCGCCCAACTCCGCTGACAGCCGTGCTGCGACCTGTTTGATCACAGGGATCAGCTCGGCCATTTTTTCCAGCGGCATGTAGGGCACGGTACTGGCGATGCTGATGCCGGCGACGATTCGCCGGCTGGCATCGCGCACCGGTGCCGCGACACAACGGATCGACGGTTCGTTGTCTTCCAGATCGAACGCAAAACCACCCACCACGTATTCGCGCATGCGCTGCTCGAACTGCGCCCAGGATTGCTCCGGGTGCTGTGGCCACTGCGGGCTTTTGCCGGCCGCCGGCTGGCTCACGTCGTACAGGCGCTGCCACTCTTGCACCGGGTCATCCAACAACAACGCCTTGCCGATACCGGTGCGCGCCAGCGGCATGCGATGGCCGACCCGCGAGCGCATTTCCGGGCCGTTGCGGCCGGGGTTCTTGTGCAGGTAGAGCACGTCATCGTATTCGCGAATGGCCAGGTGGATGGTGTCGCCGGTCAGCGCCGACAACTCGTCCAGGTACGGCACCGCCAGGGTTACCAATGGCAGTTCTTCACGCGCCTGGAAACCCAGCTCGATCAGCTTCGGCCCTAGCAGGTAACCGACTTGCGGCACCACGCGCAGGTAACGCTCCTCCACCAGGCAACTGGCCAGGCGGTGGGTGGTGCTGCGGGTAGTGCCGATGCGCTTGGCGATCTCTTTGAGATCCCGCGCACCGGCCGCCACCGCCTGCACCACGCCCAGGCCACGGAGCAGGGTCTGGGTGCCGGTGGGGGCGGTGTCTTTGCTGGGGGTGGGGGCGTTTTCCTGCATGTCGGGCCTATAAGTGTGAAAGCGCGGGCATTATGGCAAATACCGAACATCAATACAGTGGCGTTCCCAATGTGGGAGCTGGCTTTTGTGGGAGCTGGCTTGCCTGCGATGCAGGCGCCTCGGTTTTCCAGTTAAACCGAGGTGATGCTATCGCAGGCAAGCCAGCTCCCACATTTGGATCTCCATTGGGTCTAGCTTCAGCGTTGTTTCATGCGGTCGATGATGACGGCCAACAACAGGATCGAGCCCCGGATCACATACTGGTAAAAGGTATCGATGTTCTTCAGGTTCATCGCATTCTCAATAATCGCCAGGATCAACACCCCGGCAATCACATGCCGGATCATGCCGATCCCCCCACTCAACGACACCCCGCCCAGCACGCACGCCGAGATCACCGTCAACTCGAACCCCAGCCCAATCATCGGCTGGCCCGAGGTCATGCGCGAGGCGAGGATCACCCCCGCCAAGGCGCCCACCAAGCCGTGCACGGCAAAGATGATGATCTTGGTGCGATCAACATTCACCCCCCGCCAGCAGCGCCGCTTCCTGGTTGCCGCCAATGGCCATGGTGTTGCGCCCGTAGGTGGTGTAGTTCAGCAGCCAACCGAAGAACACAAAACACAGCACGGTGATGATGATCGGCACCGGCACGCCCAGCAGTTGGCCGTTGCCGAACACGAAGAAGCGCTCATCCATCACCCCCACCGCCTTGCCGTTGGAGAAGATGTACGCCAGGCCCCGCACGATCTGCATGGTCGCCAGCGTCGCGATCAACGCATTGATACGCAGCTTGGCAATCACGATGCCGTTGATCAGCCCCACCACCAGGCCCATGGCCAACGCCGCTGACACGCCGAGCACCACGCTGTCGGTATCGCGAATGACAATGCCCGCCACCACGCCGGCGCAGGCGATCACCGAGCCCACCGACAAGTCGAAGTGCCCCGACGCCAGGCAAAACAACATGGTGCACGCGGCAATACCCACGGTGGAAATCGCCAGGCCCAGGCCACGCATGTTCAGCGGCGAAAGGAAGTTGTCGATAAACAGCGCACTGAGCACAAAGATGCCCAGCGCCGCGAGCAGCATCACCCAGTCATCGAGGAACTTGCGCTGGTTGAAACCCGGCCAGAAGCCCTTTGCAGTTTTTACGTCGGACATCATTCACCTCGAATTCTTCAAGCCCGCGAACGCGGGAGAGCCAGTTGCAACAGCCGCGCTTCATCCGCCTGGTCGCGGCTCACTTCGCCGGTCAGGGCGCCTTCGCTCATCACCAGGATGCGGTCGCTGATGCCCATCACTTCCATCAGGTCGCTGGACACCACGATCACGGCAATGCCTTGGGCCGCCAGGTTATGGATGATCTGGTAAATCTCCGACTTGGCGCCGATGTCGATGCCGCGCGTGGGTTCATCCAGCAGCAGGACTTTCATCGGCATCGACAGCCAGCGGCCGAGAATGGCCTTCTGCTGGTTGCCGCCCGAGAGGTACATAATTTTCTGCTCGGCGTTCGGCGTCTTGACCTTCATCGCCTTGATCTGCTGCGCTGCGTTGCTCTTTTCCCAGCCTTCACGCAGCAGCCAACCGAACGCGGAATGGGCGCCACGGGCACTGATATTGATGTTCTCGGCGACGCTGGACAGCGGGATGATGCCTTCCTTTTTGCGGTCTTCGGGGCACAGCAACACCCCGGCGCCGATGGCATCGCGCGGTGAATGCAGTTGCAGTTTTTGCCCGCAGAGTTCCAAGCTTCCGGCGGTGCTGCGGGTCAAACCGCTGAGCAAGCGGAACAGCTCGGTGCGCCCTGCCCCCACCAACCCGAACAGGCCGAGGATTTCTCCCTTGCGCACCTGAAAACTGATCGGCTCGCGCAAGCCGGGGCCGAGTAAATCCTTGGCCTTGAGCGCCACCTCGCCGTGCTCGCGCGGGCGGTAGTCGTAGATATCCTGAATGTCGCGGCCGACCATGCAGGTCACCAACTGGTCATGACTCAGCGCGCGCATGTCGTCGAAGGTGCGCACAAACCGGCCATCCTTGAACACCGTCACCGCGTTGCAGATACGGAACACTTCCTCCATGCGGTGGGACACGTAGAGCACCACTTTGCCCTCGTCGCGCAGGCGCGTGATGATCGCCATCAGCCGGTCGATTTCCCGCGCGGAGAGGCTGCTGGTGGGTTCATCAAAGGCAATCACATGCGCGCCACGGGACAGCGCCTTGGCGATTTCCACCAGTTGCCGTTGGCCCAGGGACAGGCGCCCCAACTTCTCCTCCGGGTCGATTTCATCCGCCAGGCCCTTGAGACACGCCAGCGCCTGCTCGCGCAGTTGCCGACGATTGACCACGCCAAACCGCGACGGCAAGTGCCCGAGAAACAGGTTCTCGGCGACGGTCATTTCCGGCACCAGATGCAGCTCCTGGTGAATCACCGCCACGCCGCTGGCGATGCTGTCGGCGGCGCACTTGAACGCCATGGTTTGCTCGCCGATATGCACCGTGCCACTGCTCGGCATGTAGGCGCCGCCGAGGATCTTCAACAGCGTGGACTTGCCCGCGCCGTTCTCGCCCATCAGCGCATGCACCTGATGCGGCCGCGCTTCAAAGCTGATCTGCGCCAGGGCCTTGACCCCGGGAAACTCCTTGCCGATGCCGTTGAAGCGCAGGGCCGCGCCGGTCATTTCCACAGCCCGATCTTGGTCAGTTCTTCCTGGAAGTTGGCGCGGGTGATCAGGGTCACTTCGTCCATGGCCGTGTACTTCGCCGGTTCCTTGCCGGTGGTGACCCACTCATACATCGCCAGCGCGGTGTTGTAGCCCTCGATGTGCGGGCTCGGCAGCATCGAACCGAAGAAGCCGCTGTCGGCTTTCTTCAATTCACCGATGGCGTCGGTGCCATTGATGCCGATGCCGATCACGTTGGCCGCCTTGAACCCGGCGCTTTCGGTGGCGCGCACGCCGCCGAGCACGGTGTTGTCGTTCATGCCGCCGATGATCAGGTTTTTCGCGGCGCTGGGCAGCTTGACCAGGGCCGAGTTGGTGGCGTCCATGCTGCCCGGTACATCGAGGGTTTTCAGCGCGGCGGTGAGGATGTGGTCCTTGGGAATCCCGGCGTCTTCAAGGGATTTTATCGAGCCATCGGTGCGCTTTTTGCCGGTGTCGAGTTCGTTGTAGGTGTTGATCACCGCGTAGGTGTCTTTCCAATCCCAGCCACGTTTTTTCGCTTCGGCGGCCATCGCCGCACCTTGTTTCTGGCCGACTTCGAAGGCCGCCATACCGAGGTACGGCACGTCTTCCATGAAGTTGCCCTTGGCATCGACGAAGCGATCATCCACTGCCATGACTTTCAAGCCGTTGGCCTTGGCCTTGGCGACAATGGCCGGGCCGAGGGACACGTCCGGTGGGCAGATCACAAAACCCTTGGCGCCATTGGCGGCGAGGCTGTCGATGGCCGAGAGGGTCTTCTCGCCATCGGGCACGGCGATCTTGATCACCGTGAAGCCGTGTTCCTTGCCGGCTTTTTCGGCAAAGGCCCATTCGGTCTGGAACCAGGGCTCTTCGGCCTGCTTGACGAGGAAACCGATCTTCACTTCTTCGGCGAGCGCCACACCGCTGAAGGCCATCGCAAGGGCCAGGGTGCCGAGTGTCTTCTTCAACATGAACCACCTCTTCTTGTTATTGGAAAAGTGCTAGTCGTGGTACATCACAGACCGCCCGCCATCGATCATCAGGCAGGTGGCATTGATAAAGGGCGCCTCGTCGGTGGCCAGGAACAACGCCGTCATCGCCACCTCGACCGGCTGGCCGATGCGCTTGGGCGGGTGCAGGTCGAAGGCGCGCTGGCGCTCGGCGTGGGGGTCGGCAAAGCCGTTCCAGTAGTCGACGTTGAGTTGGGTCTCGATATAGCCCGGCGCGATGGCATTTACGCGGATGCCCTTGGGCGCGTATTCGATGCCCAGGGCACGGGTCAGGCCGAGCAGGCCATGCTTGGCCACGGGATAGGGAAAGCAGCCGGGGATGATGTGGCTGGAATGGGTGGAGGCGATATTGATGATGTTGCCGATGCCCTGCGCGATCATGTGTGGCAACACCGCGCGGCAGCCGAACCAGGCGCCGTCGAGGTCGATGGCGAAGCAGCGGCGCCAGTCTTCGTCGCTCATTTGCAGCGGGTCGCGGAACACGTTGACCCCGGCGCAGTTGACCAGCACGTCGACGCGACCGAAGCGCGCGATGGCCCGTTCGACCAGCGCCTGCCATTGCTCGTTTGAAGTGATATCGACGGCTTGCGCGTAGATTTCAGCGCCGCGGTCGCGCCAGTGGGCGGCGACTTTTTCGACTTTTTCAGCCTGGATATCAGCGATGACCAGGCGCGCCTGCTGGGCCTGGAAGCACGCGACGATGGCCTCGCCAATGCCTTGGGCGGCGCCGGTGATGATCACCACCTTGTCTTTGAGCCGCTCGCCATAGGTTGGCTCGGGCACGGCGGGGAGTGACAACGGTTGTGCCTGCATCGCTTCACCTGTTTTATTTTTGGTAGTGAGTGCTGATGCAGGCGACTATAAACCGATCTTTTGAAATATCTCAATATATAAATTCTCATCCCATATATTGAACATATCGCGAAAAAAATGTGACAACCCAATCCCAATGTGGGAGCTGGCTTGCCTGCGATAGCGGTGGGTCAGCTAAAGATGTATCAACTGACAGACCGCTATCGCAGGCAAGCCAGCTCCCACAGGGGATTGTGTTCCCACAGGGAGTTGGGTTACCACATTTGAACTTCAGTGTTTTCAGCCCAGCGCAAAATCCCGCAGCGCATCACCTTCCATGCGATAACGCACCCACTCTTCCTGCGGCTGCGCGCCGATGGATTTGTAGAAGGCAATCGCCGGTTCGTTCCAGTCCAGCACGCTCCATTCGAAACGCCCGCACCCGTTGTCAAAGGCGATCTTGGCCAGGTGGCGCAGCAACTTCTTGCCGGCCCCGCCGCCGCGTTGCTCGGGGTTTATGTAGAGGTCTTCGAGGTACAGGCAGTTGCTGCCCAGCCACGTGGAATAACTGAAAAAGAACACCGCGAAACCAATCGGCAAGCCGTCGCGCAAACAGATCAGGCCATGGGCGGTGGCGCCCTCGCTGAACAGGCTGCGCTCAATGTCCACCACACTGGCGATCACTTCGTGCCGGGCCTTCTCGTATTCGGCGAGCTCGGTGATGAAAGTCAGGATCTGCGCAGCATCGCTGGGCACGGCGGGGCGAATCTCGATGGTCATGGGCGAGCCTTGGGCAATTGCAAAGCACACATACTAAGGGGGTTTGATGACTGATTGCAGTGCATTTTCATGGGCAGCGTTACTCCGTCGCCGGGTAACGCTGGGACCAGCAACCACGCAACAATCGCCCTGAGCGTGCATGGTAAAAAGTTGCGCATAACTCCAACGACTTCCAGGCCTTCCCATGCATGCCTCATCGCCGGTGAGCACCAAGCTGTTCGCCCTGTTTTGCCTTGCCAGTTTTTTGCTGTCGCTGTCCTACGGCTCGACCTTTTTGCTGTCGCTGCTGATTCATACACGCGGCGGTGACGAGCACGATGCCGGCAGTGTGATTTCCACGGCGATGCTCAGCACCTTTGTGGCGGTGATGATCTCCGGGCACTTGTCCGATGCCTGGGGCGCGGCCCGCACGATTGCCGGGATGGGCTTGCTGTTGGTGCTGGCTTGCCTGGGTTTTGCGCTGATGCCCGGGTTTGGCCAGGGCTTGCGGGTGTTTGGCCTGGCCTTGGGCCTGGGTTGGGGGGTGTTCTATACGTTGGGGCCGATCATCGTCGCGATGCTGGTCGCACCCGAGCAACGGGCCAAGTACTTCGCGTTGCTGTCGGGCAGCATGATGAGCGGCATCGGTGCCGGGCCATTGTTGGGGCGGGCGGCGAGCGCGTTGGGGCTGCCGCTGGCCACGGCGTTCTACATCGCCGCACTGGCCAGCCTGATTGGCGTGCTGGTGTTTTGGCGCCTGAGCCGGCATCTCACGAGAGAAGCGGCGGTGGCGAAAATCTCCTGGGCCGCCACGCGCCAGGTACTGTCCTCCAAAGCGGCATTCGCAATCATCATGGTCGGCCTGGGCGGTTGTGTGTTTGGTGGGTTGTCCTCGTTCCAGACCAGCTATGCGGCGGCGCACGGGTTGGACTATTCGCTGTTCTTTGCCGGCTTCCTCAGCGCGGCGATCACCAGCCGCTTGCTGATCGCCGGGTGGGTGGTCAAGCGGGATGCCTACGCGGCGGCGTGTGTGTTGTCGGGGCTGATGCTGCTGTCGGTGCTGATGTTTGCCTTCACCGTGTCGGGCCCCTTCAGCTACCTGTTGGCGGCGGTCACCTTGGGCGTGGGTTACGGCCTGACGTACTCGGTGATCAACGGCTTGGTGGCCAATGAAGCGCCGGCGGGCACCACGCCCCAGGCGCTGTTGCTGTTCAGTCTTGGGTACTTTGTCGGGGTGTTCGGGTTCCCGTTGCTGGCAGGGCGGATCATCGTCGAATACGGGCTGGCGACGTTGCTGATGACGGTCGTGGCGGTGGCGTTGTGCAACTGGTTGATCACCGTGGTGCGGCTGCTCTGGCGCCGTTCGTCGCCAGCCAGGCACCAACAGCCAATGGGGGTGGACCAATAGAGGGTAAGGACAATCATCCTAAGGAGACACCCCCATGAAGCATTCCCAGTTTGCTGCCCTCGCCCTCACCGGCCTGCTGTCTGCGGTTTCCCTGAGTGGTGTTGCGGCCACGTCGTCCACCGGCCCGACCAATCCGTCCACCAGCGAGACCCAGAAATCCATGGGCACCGGCATGGAGATCAACGGCGGCGCCGTCGACAACAGCAACAGTGCCGATCCGCACACCAAAGGCCAGGACACCCAGCGCCAGGCGCCCGCTGCTGTAGGTAATGGCAAGATGGGGCCGGCGGTGAATGAGCCGAAGGTCAATAAAGGTGATGACTCGAACATTCCGGGGGCGCCTAAACAGCCGGCAGAATAAACCAGCCTGTGACTGGCTTGTGTGGGAGCGGGCTTGCCCGCGATGGCGTCCTGTCAGCCAAGGATGATGTGGCTGATACACCGCTATCGCGGGCAAGCCCGCTCCCACAGTTTTGATTGGGTTTATCCAGCCAGTAGCGCGTCCACTTCGGCAGTGCCGGGGGACGTGGCCGGGCCCCAGCGTGTCACGGCCAATGCCGCCGCCGCATTCGCTCGACGTGCCGCTTGGGCGGGTGTCAAACCACTCGCCAACCCAGCGATAAACACGCCCGCATGAGCATCCCCTGCGCCATTGCTGTCCACGGCTTTCACCTTGAAGCCCGGCACATGCTCGGCATTCACCCAGCACCCATTCGGTCCATCCCGTACCACGCGCAAAGCGCCCTCCGGCAGATGGCGTTGCAGCTCGCCCAATGCTTGCGCCAACGTACCCGCGTCGGTAAAGGCCAAGGCTTCCGGGCCATTGCTGGTCCAGATGTCGATGCGCGGCAACAACGCGACCATCAGCGGCGAATCCGCCGCCCTGACCAGCGGGCCCGGGTCGAACACCACGCAGATGTCACGCGGCAGCGCCAGCAGCCAATCGAGCAACGCCTGCGCCTTGCCGTCCAGCAACAGGCTGTAGCCGCTGACGTAGACATAATCGTCCGCACGCGGCAGCACGCCGGCCAAATCCTCGGCGCTCAACTCGCCCTCGGCGCCGAGATGGGAAATGAACGTGCGCTCGGTGCTCGCCTCGGTCAGCGACACACATAAGCCGGTGTCTTTATCGGTGCTGGCCGCCAGGGCCATCTCCACCCCTTCGGCCTGCATCGCCGCGCGCGCCAGGTCGCCGAAACGCCCGGTGCCATGGCGCCCGAGGTACACCACCGGCAAGCCGTTGCGCTTGGCGGCGGCCATCACGTTGAAACCGCCGCCGGCTTCAAAGCTGGCAGACCGCGCCAGCACATCGCCGCCGCTGACAGGCAGGGAATCCAGGGCCATGACCAGGTCGACGATGACCTGGCCGGTGTGCAGCAATCTAGACATGGTGGCTCTCAACTAACGCCGGGCGACGATCAGCCGCGCCGCCCAATACCGCATAAATCCCACCGGCCACCAGGAAGGTCACGATCCAGCCCAGGCCGTTGTGACCCAGCCAGGAGTCGGACAGCGGCCCGGCAAACCAGATATTTTCGGCGGTGGTGCCGATGGTGGTGAAGCTGAAACCCAGCACAATCGCCACCGCCCACGCGCCGAACGCACGCCATTCCACGCCGCCGCGATACCAGTAGGCGCTGGTCGGGCTGACGTCCAGCAAGTCCTTGGGGCTGTAGTAGTGACGGTGGATCAGATCGACCACGAAGATCCCGACCCACGCGGTAATCGGCACCGCCAACAGCGAGATGAAGGTGATGAACGGGCCGTAGAAGCTGTCGGCAATCAGCATGAAGTAGATGGAGCCAGCAAAGATCGCGACGATATCGACGATCACCGCGTGCACGCGCTTGACCTTCAAGCCGAGGGTCAAGGTGGTAAGACCCGCCGAGTACACCGAGAGGTTGTTGGACAGCAGCAACCCGCCGAACGCCGTGATCAGGTACGGCACGGCCATCCAGGTCGGCAGCATGTCGCGGATCGCGATGATCGGGTCGGTGGCCGAGGCCAGGTCATTGTTGCCCACCGACAGCAGGCCCCCGAGGGTGATCAGCAACACCAGCGGAATACCCGCGCCAAACGCCGCCGACGCCACCAGGCGCACGGCCTTGACGCTGCGGTGTTGGTAACGCGACATGTCGGCGCCGGCGTTGGCCCAGCCAATCCCGGTGCCGGCCGCCATGGTGCCGACGCCGATGATCATCGCGCTGAGCGGCGCCGGGGTTGCGTTGAACACGGCGCTCCAGTCGATGGTGGCGCAGAGGAAGCCGCCCACCAGAACGTTCAGCGCGCCGAACACGTAGGTCGCCCACTTCTGGATCACCAGCAAGGTGGCATGGCCCAGGCCGGACACTGCCAGGGTCAACAGCACAAAGATGGCGATGAACAGCAGGGTCAGCAGGGGTGCGCTTTTTGCCGCGACCGGCGAGCCGAACAGGATTGAACACAACGACAGCAGCACGAAGGCGGCGGTGGTGGTGTTGACGGTTTCCCAGCCCAGGCGCGACATCAGCGAGACCAGCGTCGGGCCGATATTGCCGCGCACGCCGAAGATCGCCCGGGACAGCGTCAGGCTCGGCGCGCGGCCCCGTCGGCCGGCGATGGAGATGATGCCCACCACGGCGAACGAACCGGCCGCGCCGAGGATCGCAACGATGATCGCCTGCCAGATGGCCAGGCCACGAAACGCCACCAGCGTCGCGCCCAATGGCAAGCCGAGGATGCTGATATTGGCCGCGAACCAGACCCAGAACAGTTGCAGCGGATGGCCGTTGCACTCGCCTTCCGGGACCGGCTCGATGCCGCGTGTTTCCAATTGCCCGGCGCTTTGGCCGGAAGAGGTGTTGCTCATGAAGGGATACTCCGGGTGCCGATATTGTTGTGGTTGTGGCAGATGTTCTATTCAACTCGGTCCAATGTGGGAGCTGGCTTGCCTGCGATTGCATCACTGCAGTTCTACTGACAGACCGAGGTGTCTGCATCGCAGGCAAGCCAGCTCCCACACAAGCCAGCTCCCACATTTTGATCGGTGGTGCTTATCGAATTGCGAGTAACCCTTCGACCAGCGGCTGCAAGTCCAAACCATTCACCCGCTTGACCTGCTCCACCATCTCCTGCGGCCAGCACTGCATGCCCAGGCAGGCACCCAGCATGGCGCCGAGAATCGCGGCGATGGTGTCGGTGTCGCCGCCAAGGCTGGCGGCCAAACACAGGGCTTCGAAGGCATCCATCTCGCCCACCGCCACTTGCTGGGCCAGGGCAAACGACACCACCACCGATTCCTGGGACGCGACCGAAGTGCCGATCAACTCGTAGAGCAAATCGGCAAACAACGCTTTATCACCACTGCCGACACTCAAGGTGCGCGCCCAGCTGATGCGGGTGGAGATGCGCCCGCCGGCGATCCAGTGGCCATGGTGCTCGGCCTGCTGGGCGATCTGGGTGCCGATGTTCAGCGCTTCGCCCAGGTCCACGCCGTTGATGCCGGCCGAGACCACGGCCGCCACGGCGGCGGCGCTGGAAATGCCCAGGCTGGTGTTGTGGGTGACCTGGCACGCCTGGATCACGGCCTGGATAAAGTGCGCGGGGTCGCTGACATCGGCGGCAATCCCGACGGGCGTGATACGCATCGCCGCGCCGTTGGTGGTGCCATAACGGCCGGACTCTTCCGGCGTGTGGCCGGCGAGGATCATGTCGATCGCGCGTTTGGTCGAGGGGCCGAGCAAATCCTGGGAGCCCTTGGCGCGCATCACTGCTTCCCAGTCGATCAGGCGCTGGGCGAGCACGGTGGGTTCGATGCGGCCTTGGCCTGCCACCAGCAACTCGCCCACCAGGATCGCCTGCTCGGTGTCATCGGTGATGGAACCGGCGGGCATGTCTGGCGCGATGGGTTGGTCGGCGCCGGCAGCTTCCAGCGCGGTGATGGCACCGAAGCGGGCGCGTACTTGCTCGCGGCTCAACGACTGGGTGGGCATGCCCAGGGCGTCGCCCAACGCCAAGCCGTAGAAGGCGCCGAGGGCGCGGTTGTGCGGGGTCATTTCGAATTCCCAAATTGCAGGTGCAGGCGGAAGTGCAGCGGGTCGAGCAGACTTTCGACATGTTCCATAAAGCGCTCGCGACGGTCGTAGGTGGTGCGCGAGGCCTTGAGAAACACGCTGCCGGCTGGACGGCCGAGCAATTCGGCATCTTCAGCATTGAGGGGCTCGGCGCCGATCCACTGGTCACCTTCGGCGCCTACATAGCCGTAGGCCGCCAGGGTGATGGTCAGGGAGTTTTCGATCAGGCCGACGGTGGGCAGGCTTTCCAGGCCGCCGGACGCCGGCATCAGCGAGCGCTCCAGGGACACGGCGGTGCCATCGGTGGTGTAGCGCAGGCGGTCGAGGGCAATGAATTGGTCGCTGCCGAAACGGCTGAGCAGGTCCGGCCGGGTCACGGCTTCGAGGCGCAGGATATCGGTGTTGACCCGCGCGCCGGTGTCGGCCAAAGCCTGGGCCCAGCCACTGCGTTGGTCGAGCACCATGCCGTCAAAGGTGACGATGGAGCCGACGCCGCTCTGGGTAGCGATGTAGTTGCGGCGTTTGAGCTCGGCGAGGGCTTCACGCAGGGTGCCGCGACTGACCGCAAACTCTTCGGCCAGTTGATGCTCACCGGGCAACAGAAAGCCATCGACCATCACCCCACCTTCGATACGGCGGATCAGTTCGTCGACGACGCGTTTTTTCTTATCAAATCGGACATGTCTAATCATGTACAAATTGATAACCGAAAGCCGCCGTTGGCAGCAAGCGAATTATTTCAGGGAAATGAAAAAACCGGCCTCAGGGTTCCAGGCCAATGGGGAAGAACTCCCCGCCACTCCAGACGCCCAGCCAGTTCTGACCGTTGATCGGACGGCTTACCGCCAGCTCCACCAGTTGGTAGAACACGTTGCGATGCACGAGGGCTTCGAGGTTGGTGCGTACCCGCAAATAAGGTGACGGCTCTTCGGTGAGTGGGTCGATGACCACACGCAGCGGATGCTCCAGGCCAGCGTCGACCGTCTCGTCGACATTGGTGGTAAAGCGCAGCACCTGGCTTTCGCCCTGCCCTTCGACCGCCAGGGTCAGTGCGACGAACGGCGCATCTTCGACGCTGATGCCGACTTTTTCCACGGGGGTGATCAGGAAGTAATCATCGCCATCGCGGCGGATGATGTTGGAGAACAGCTTGACCATCGGCTTACGCCCGATCGGCGTGCCCTGGTAGAACCAGGTGCCATCGCGGGCGATACGCATGTCGATATGCCCGCAGAACGCCGGGTTCCACAGGTGTACCGGCGCCGGCCCCTTGCCCTTGGGCAGTTGGGCCAACAGATCGTTGGCCTTGGCGGAATCGGTCATGGGCATCTCCTGTGTCTTACTGATCGCTCATGCCCAGCAGGCCACGGGCGTATTTGGCCAGGGGGCGGGCGATCAGGTCTTCTGGCTTGTTGTCGTGGAACGTCAGTAAACCGCCACGGCTGCGAATACGCACAGTATCAATCAAATACTGGGTGCTGGTCTCGATCAGCATGACCTGGATCACACCGCTGTCGAGGCCGACGCGGTCGAGGGCTTCCTGGTCGGCCCACTCGTCGGCGTTGCCGATGCGGTCATCCGCCTTGGCGAAACGGCAGTACAGCAGGTAATGCGCGCCGGCGGCACGGGCTTCAGCCATTGCCTGCTCCAGGCCTTCCGGCTGGCGGGCGCGGCGCACCATGGGGAAATACTCGATGAAGCCGTTGAAGGCTTCTTCGGCCACCACGTTCGGGCGCGGATAGGCGCTGCCGGGCGGCACGAAGGCGCCCTGGGCGATAAAGATAAAGGAGTCCGGTTGCACGCGGATCGAGTTGGTACGACGGGTATCGCTGTGGTCCAGCAAGCCGGCATCGCTCATCTGATAGCGGGTGCCTTCGGCCATATCGCTGACGGTCATGCAACCACTCAGCGTCAATGACGCCAGCAACAAAACCAGACTACGCATCCTAATCCTCCAGAGGCCGGTGACGGAAAACCGGCGAATGGGCGTGAGATGCAGAATCCGCGCCATTCACAGACGACACCAATCAAATGTGGGAGCGGGCTTGCCCGCGATGCAGGCACCTCGGTCTTACAGTGACATCGAGTGGATGCTATCGCAGGCAAGCCAGCTCCCACACAAGCCCGTACGTACAGGGGAATTGAACGCGGGGTCAGCCGCCGATGATCTTCATGATCGTCGCACCGCCCGAAAACGCCACTTCCTGCTTGTCGCCCAGGGCTTTCATCAGCAGCCCTTGCAGCGCCGGCAATGCCTGGTGGCGCGGCTTGTCCAGCAGGTCGCCGACGTAGTGGCGGTTGCTCGATGACAGGCAGCCATGCAGCCAGCCGGTAGACGACAGGCGCAGGCGCGAGCATGTCCGGCAGAACGGCACGCTTTCATTGGCGATCACGCCGAAATAGCCTTTGCCGGGGATTTCATAACGCACGGCGGTGGCGTCCACCGGGGCATTGGCTTGCAGGTATTCGTGGCGCTCGCCAATCAGGCTGAGCAATTGCTGCAAGCTGACGAACTGCTGCAAAAACGCATTGGAATCCTTGGCCAGGTGGCCCATGCGCATCAATTCGATAAAACGCAGCTCGTAGCCACGTTCCAGGCAGTAGTCGAGCAACGGCATCACCTGGTCCAGGTTCTGGCCGCGCAACGGCACCATGTTGACCTTGATCTTGATCCCGGCAGCGCGGGCCTGGTCCATGCCATCGAGCACAGTGGCGAGGTCGCCGCCACGGGCAATGCTGCGGAAGGCGTCGGCGTCCAGGGTGTCGAGGGAGACGTTGATGCGCTGGATGCCAGCATCCACCAGCAGCGGCAGTTTGCGCGCCAGCAACTGGCCGTTGGTGGTCAGGCTGATGTCACTGAGGCCCATTTGCCCCACCGCGCCCATGAAGGCTTCCAGCTTGGGGCTGACCAGCGGCTCACCACCGGTGATACGCAGGCGGTCGATGCCCGCCGCTTCGATCAGGTATTCGACGCCCCGCGCCATGGCCTCGGCCGAGAGTTCGTCCTGAGCAGCCACCAGCCGCTTGCCGTTGGGCACGCAGTAGGTACACGCATAATTGCAGGCTGAGGTCAGGCTGATCCGCAAATTGCGAAAACGCCTGCCTTGACGATCAACGATCATGGATCACTCCGGCAGAGGATGATTCGGGCGCGCTAAAAGCTGACTGATAAATCAGCTTTTAGCAAGAGTCCTTGCCTGAGTATATTCCTGGGGTACTGCGTCTGGCAGTAAATCCTTACGCAACCGGCGGTTCAGCCGGTGGCAGTTCGCTGCTGTGCTTGCGCTTGTTGCCCATGCGCACGCCGATATCCATCAGGAACTGGAAGAAACCTTCCTGATCTTCCAGCACATTGCTCCAGAATGGCGAGTGGTACAGCGCCACTGCGCCGTGCACCAACGCCCAGGCGGCACAGTAGTGGAAATACGGCGGCACGTCTTCCAGCTTGCCTTCGCTGATGCGGCCCTTGATCAGCAGGGTCAGGCGTTCGAAGTTCGAGGCACGGATCTTGTGCAGCTCCTCGACCATTTCCGGCACCTGATGGCCCTTGACCACCTTCTCTTCCAGGCGGTCGAACAGGCGGTAGCGCTGGGGATCGCGCATGCGGAATTCGAAGTAGGCGCGGGACAGGGCTTCCTTGTCCTTGTCCACATCAGCCGAATGCAGCAGCTCATTCAAGTCGCGCTCGTAGTCGAGCATCAGGCGCAGGTAGATCTCGGCCTTGGACTTGAAGTGCTTGTAGATCGTGCCTTTGCCGATACCCACGGCATCCGCGATCATCTCGACGGTGACACTGTCTTCACCTTGTTCGAGAAACAACTTGAGCGCGGTGTCGAGAATTTCCTGCTCACGGCGGCGAAACTCACGGACCTTACGGGGTTCTTTGTGCATGAGAAAGAGGTCTGCAAAGGTGACTGTGGGGAGGGTTGCGCAGGGCCACGAACACGTGGCGATACGATTTACCCGGTGCGAGGGATTATCCCGACTGAACGGTCGTTGGGCAACGCCTATGTGAACCCGCCGCACACTTAAGTTTCAGCGCGCCAACGATTTCATCCCTTGCAGTCAGAAATCATACGTAACAAAGGCACTTGTGCACCCGCTTAATGAGAACTCAAGCGAAGCGCGCGTATTCCAAATCTGTTTAAAAAACGACCAGTCGCGACTGGACTGAATCAGATACTGATCAATACTTGAACTGTCGGCGCGGCATCTCCCCCAAGTGACGCGCTGACCCTGGGTACCGACGGACTGTGTGCCCTGTTTTACTCCTAATGGTCTTAGCCCGGATTCACCCCCCAGAACCCGGGTTTTTTTTGCCTACGATTTGACGTGGGCCAGCGGGAACAGGCGCTTGAAGTTCGCGGTCGTCTGTTCGGCAAAGCGCTCAACGGATTCACCGCGCAGCATCGCCAGGTAATCCGCCACATCCCGCACGTATTCCGGCAGGTTCGGCTTGCCGCGATGGGGGATGGGCGCCAGGTACGGCGAGTCGGTTTCCACCAGCAGGCGGTCGGCCGGCACCTGGCGCGCCACGTCACGCAAGGCGTCGGCGTTGCGGAAGGTGACAATCCCCGACAGGGAAATGTAGAACCCCAGGTCCAGGGCCGCCTTGGCCATGTCCCAGTCTTCGGTGAAGCAATGCAGCACGCCCGCCTGGGGCAGCGCGGCTTCGCGCAGCAGGGCCAGGGTGTCGGCGCGAGCGCCACGGGTGTGGACGATCACCGGTTTGCCGGTCTGCTGCGCAGCTTGCAGGTGCAGGCGGAACGAGGCCTGCTGCAACTCGGCGGCTTCGGGCTCGTAGTGGTAGTCCAGGCCGGTTTCGCCAATCGCCACGACGCGCGGGTGGTTGAGTTCACCCAGCAACCAGTCGAGGGCCGGGGCTTCGCCGGGCTTGAGGTCCAGCGGGTGGATGCCCACCGAGCAATCCACATCGGCATAACGCTCGGCCAGGGCTTTGACGTCGGCGGCGTTGTCGGCGCTGACGCCGATACACAGGAAGTGCCCTACCCCGCGCTGGCGCGCCGCTTCAAGGGCGGCGTCAAGGGAGCCGCCGTGCTGGGCAAGGTCGAGGCGGTCGAGGTGGCAATGGGAATCTACGAGCATAGGTAGTTACGACTTAAATCACAGAGAGTGTCTGGCCGACGATACACCCGTCGGCCACGGAAATTAACGGCGGCCGAGCAGGCCCACCCACTGCACCAGCAGCGCTTCGAGCAACAGCACGCGGTTGAGGTTGGCCTTGCCGAGCACCTTCTGGCGCTGGGCCAGAATCCAGTCCTGAATATTCAGCACCTTGTCCTGGGCGCTTTTCTGCGCGAGGTATTGCACGACTTTGCGCATGTCCGGCAGGCCCAGGCCGTTTTCATCTTGAGTCAACTGATAGCGCAGGATCAGGCTCGACCAGTCGCAGAACCAGTCGAACAGCAGCAACAGCGGAATATCCTTCCAGGCCGTTTCGGCCAACTGGGTGGCGGACAGTTCCTGCTTGAGCAGTTTCTTCACGCCATCCACCACCAGCGCGCGTTGTTCACGCACGCCTTGGGCCTGCAATTTCACTGCGGCCAGCGGCGAACCAGCGGCCAGGGTGAGCAATTCGCCGCGCTCGTCTGCACTGCATTCCGGCAACGCCTGCGCCAGCCACTCAAGGCTCATGGCCTCGCTTGGCAACGGACACGCCTGCTGTACACAACGGCTGCGGATCGTCGGCAGCAGACGGCTGGACTGGTGACTCACCAGCAACAACACCGTATCGCCCGAAGGTTCTTCAAGACTCTTGAGCAAGGCGTTGGCGGCGTTGATGTTCATCGCCTCAACCGGCTCGATCAGCACCACTTTACGCCCGCCCATCTGCGCGGTCTGCACCACGAAGCTGACGAGATCGCGGACCTGGTCAACCTTGATCGCCTTGTCGGCTTCCTCGGGTTCCAGCAGGTAATTGTCCGGGTGGCTGCCGGCCTTGAGCAGCAGGCAGGATTTGCACGCGCCACAGGCTTCCAGGTTGACCGGACGCTGGCACAACAGGCTGGCCATCAGGCGTTCGGCGAGCGCGCGCTTGCCGATGCCGATCGGCCCGTGCAACAGATAGGCGTGGGCATGCTGGGCACGGCCGGCCAATTGCTGCCAGAGGCTGTCCTGCCACGGGTAGGCTTCAGCCACGGGCGCGCTCCAGCAGGGTCGGCAGCAAGGCATCGATGGCCTGTTGCACCTGGGTCAGCGGCTGGGCGGCATCCAACAGGTAATAACGCGCAGGCTCGGCCTTGGCGCGGGCGAGGAATGCGCTGCGCACTGCATCGAAGAAGGCGCGGCCTTCCAGCTCGAAGCGGTCCAGGCGACCCCGGGCGCTGGCGC
This sequence comes from Pseudomonas sp. FP453, assembly GCF_030687495.1. Taxonomy (NCBI): domain Bacteria; kingdom Pseudomonadati; phylum Pseudomonadota; class Gammaproteobacteria; order Pseudomonadales; family Pseudomonadaceae; genus Pseudomonas; species Pseudomonas sp. FP453. The sequence continues at coordinate 4,673,250 of NZ_CP117435.1, forward strand.
GGGCCAGGCCGACTTCCACCGGCAGGTCGAACACCAGGGTCAGGTCGGGACGCAGATCGCCCTGCACGAAGGTTTCCAGCGTGGCGATGCGCTCCAGGGACAACCCCCGGCCGCCGCCCTGGTAGGCATAGGTGGAATCGGTGAAACGGTCGCAAATCACCACCGCACCGCGTGCCAGCGCCGGGCGGATCACTTCGGCCAGGTGCTGGGCGCGGGCGGCGAACACCAGCAGCAGCTCGGTGTCCGGGTTCATTGGCTCGTCACCTGGGGCCAGCAGCACGTCGCGGATGCGCTCGGCCAGCGGCGTACCGCCGGGCTCACGGGTCAGCACCACCTCGATGCCATCGGCGCGCAAACGCTCGGCCAGGTAATCGCGGTTGGTGCTCTTGCCGGCGCCTTCGGGGCCTTCCAGGGTAATAAACAAGCCAGTCACAGGCAGTCCTTAGTCAGAGTCATTGCGGGCTTTGCGGCTCGGCGGGCGTGTCGGCCGGAGGTGTTGCATCCTCCGCTGGTTTTACCACGGGCGCCGGGCTGGAGCGGTAATCGGCGCGGCGCTTGAGTTGGAACTCACGCACGGCGGCATTATGGGCATCCAGGTCATCGGAGAAAATATGGCTGCCATCGCCACGGGCGACAAAATACAGGCTGCTGCCCGGCACCGGGTTCAGCGCGGCATGGATCGCCTCGCGGCCGACCATGGCGATCGGCGTCGGCGGCAGGCCGGCAATCATGTAGGTGTTGTAGGGGTTGGCTTCCTTGAGGTGGGCGCGGGTCAACTTGCCGTTGTAGCGCTCGCCCAGGCCGTAGATCACCGTCGGGTCAGTCTGCAGCAGCATGCCGATCTTCAGGCGCCGCACAAACACGCCTGCGATCTGGCCACGCTCTTCCGGCACGCCGGTTTCTTTCTCGACCAGCGACGCCATGATCAGCGCTTGATAGGGCTCGGTGTAGGGCGCATCAGGCGCGCGTTTGCTCCATTCCTGGGCGAGGACATCGTCCAGGCGGTTGTAGGCTTTTTTCAGGAACTCGACGTCGGTCATGCCGCGTACGAAGCGGTAGGTGTCGGGGAAGAATCGCCCTTCAGGGAACACGCCAGGGTGGCCGAGTTCTTCCATGACTTCGCTGTCGGTCAGGCCCGACAGGGTTTGTACGATCTTTTCATGCTTGGCCAGGGCCGAGCGCACCTGGCGGAAATTCCAGCCTTCCACCAACGTGAGGCTGTATTGCACCACTTCGCCACGCTGCCACAGACCGATCAAGCCCTGCGCCGTCATGCCGGGGGTCATGCGGTATTCGCCGCTGTGCAGGGGCTGGCCATCAAGGTTGAAGCGCCAGTACAGGCGCAGCCAGAACGCGCCGTCGAGCACACCGTCGGCTTCCAGGCGATTGAAGGTGCCGGTGGGCGTCGCCCCGGCCGGTACGTCGAGCAATTGCTCCTGGGTCAGGTTCAGGGGCTGCTTGAGGGCAGCGTCGTATTTCCAGGCGCCATAGCCCAACAGCAACGCCGCCGAGAACACACCGACCAGCAGCAGTACAACCAGTTTTCGTATCAACTCAAATATCCAATAGCGCGCGAACAATGCCCTGCAGTTTACGGGTGAGCGGCCCAACCGACCAGCTCATCGCAGCGCAGCCGCGCACCGGCCAAATGCCATAAACGCTGTTGCAGACAAACACTTCATCGGCCTGTTGCAACTGCTCAAGGCTGATATCGGCCACGGCCACCGGGACGCCCAGGGTTTGCGCCTGGGCCAGGATCTCGGCGCGCATGACGCCGGCAACCCCGCAACGCGTCAGATCAGCGGTTAGTAACAAGCCGTTGCACACGAGGAACAGGTTGCTGAACACACCTTCGATGACGCGCCCGGACACATCCAGCATCAAGCCTTCGGCGTGCTCGGTATCCTGCCATTCGCTGCGAGCGATCACTTGTTCCAGGCGATTGAGGTGCTTGAGACCGGCCAGCAAGGGTTGCTCGGCCAAACGGGTGGCACACGGAAACAGGCGAATGCCGTCGAGTCCATGGGCGGGGGGATAGGTTGCAGGCGCACTGCCCTGCAAGATACGGCGCACCGGGGCGCCGGGGTTGATGCCATAACCGCGCAGGCTGTCGCCGCGGGTGAGGATCAACTTGAGCACGCCATCGCCAAGGGCGGCGGCATAGGCCAGCACTTCGCTGCGGATCAACCCGTGATCCGCAACCAAAGCGAGGCGCCTGCAGCCGTCATCGAGACGTTGCAGGTGACGGTCGAGCAGCACCGGCTGCCCGGCCTTGACGGCGATGGTCTCGAACAGCCCATCGCCATAGGCCAGGCCGCGATCTTTCAGGGGCACATTGGCCGCTGGCTGACCGTCGACCCAGCTGTCCATCACTCGGCGAACCGGCGGAACACCAGGGAGCCGTTGGTGCCACCAAAGCCGAACGAGTTGGAAATCGTCACGTCGATCGGCATCGGCTGCGCTTCGTGCGGCACGAAGTTCAGGTCGCAACCTTCGTCCGGCTCATCCAGGTTGATGGTCGGCGGAGCGACCTGGTCCTTGATGGCCATCACGCTGAAGATCGCTTCGACCGCGCCCGCGGCGCCCAACAGGTGACCGGTCATGGACTTGGTGGAACTGACCGCCAGCTTGCAGGCGTGCTCGCCGAACACCGACTTGATGGCTTCGGCTTCCGCCAGGTCGCCCGTCGGGGTCGAGGTGCCGTGGGCGTTGATGTACTGCACCTGGTCCGCATTGATCTTCGCATCGCGCAAGGCGTTGGTGATGCAACGTGCAGCACCGGCACCGTCGGACGGTGGCGAGGTCATGTGGTAGGCGTCGCCGCTCATGCCAAAGCCGATCAGTTCGGCGTAGATGGTGGCACCACGCGCCTTGGCGTGTTCCAACTCTTCCAGCACCAGGGCACCGGCGCCGTCGGACAGCACGAAGCCGTCACGGCCCTTGTCCCACGGACGGCTGGCACGGGTTGGCTCGTCGTTGCGGGTGGACAGCGCACGGGACGCGCCGAAGCCGCCCATGCCAAGGCCGCAGGCAGCCATTTCAGCGCCACCGGCAATCATCACGTCTGCTTCGTCATAGGCGATGTTGCGCGCCGCCATGCCGATGCAATGCGTACCCGTGGTACACGCCGTGGCAATCGCGTAGTTAGGCCCCTGTGCACCCAGGTGGATGGACAGGAAACCGGAAATCATATTGATGATCGAGCCCGGCACGAAGAACGGTGAAATTCGACGGGGGCCAGTATCGTGCAGGATGCGGCTGGTTTCTTCGATATTGGTCAGACCACCAATACCCGAGCCCATGGCCACGCCAATGCGGTCACGGTTGGCGTCGGTGACTTCCAGGCCGGCGTTACGCACTGCCTGAAAACCGGCTGCCAGGCCGTACTGAATGAACAGGTCGAGCTTGCGGGACTCTTTGACCGAGAGATATTCCTCGACATTGAAGCCCTTTACCGAGCCGCCAAAACGGGTGGAATAGGCAGAAAGGTCCGTGTGTTCAATCAGACCAATACCACTGCGGCCAGCCAGAATGCCCTGCCAACTGCTCGGCACATCCGTACCCAGTGGCGACAACATACCCATACCGGTGACTACGACGCGTCTACGCGACACAGCACTCTCCTTTTTCTAATGACGACACTTCGCTTCAAAACCACTTTTCGCCCGAGCTAAAGAAAAAACCGCACGCTGTAACAGCAGTGCGGTTTTTCCCAACAGCAAGCGACGACTAAAAACTATTACGCCTGATGGCTGGTAACGTAGTCGATAGCAGCTTGAACAGTAGTGATTTTTTCAGCTTCTTCGTCCGGGATTTCGGTCTCGAATTCCTCTTCCAGAGCCATCACCAGCTCAACGGTGTCAAGGGAATCGGCACCCAGGTCTTCTACGAAGGAAGCAGTGTTGACCACTTCTTCTTCTTTAACGCCCAGTTGCTCGGCAACGATTTTCTTGACGCGCTCTTCGATGGTGCTCATACCTTGTTTAACTCCTAATGGACAAATTCAGGCAGCTGGCCAGTGGGTAAGTGTATAGAAAGCCTTTTCAGCTTTTCAACTGAAAGCTTCACCACCTACCCGTTCGGCCACCCGCCTCTAAATTAAGTTGCAGCTTTATAACGGATTTTAGACAGCTCGTATGACATTTTTTTGAAGCGATCCGTCACAATTTAACTCATGTACATCCCGCCGTTCACCGGGATTGTAGCCCCAGTCACGTATGCCGCACCGTCGGATGCCAGGAAAGACACCACATTCGCGATCTCTTGAGCCTGGCCCAGACGGCCCAGCGGAATCTGCGTCAGCAAGGCTTCACGCTGTGCTTCCGGCAGTTCGCGGGTCATATCGGTGTCGATGAACCCAGGGGCCACCGAGTTGACCGTAATCGACCGCGAACCGACTTCACGTGCCAATGCGCGGCTGAAACCTTCCAGACCGCGGCCTTGGCGGACGCGTAGTTTACTTGGCCTGCGTTGCCCATGGCACCCACTACGGAGCCAATATTGATAATTCGGCCCCAACGCGCCTTGGTCATGCCGCGCAGAACGCCCTTGGACAGGCGAAACAGACTGTTCAGGGTTGGTATCGACCACGTCGTACCACTCGTCGTCTTTCATGCGCATCATCAGGTTGTCGCGCGTGATACCGGCGTTGTTCACCAGAATAGCCGGCGCGCCGAACTGTGCAGTGATCTGGGCCAATACAGCCGCCACGGATTCATCGCTGGTCACGTTCAGCTCAAGGCCGGTGCCTTGCACGCCGTTTTCCTTCAGGGTCGCGGCGATACGCTCGGCGCCCGAAGCGGAAGTGGCGGTGCCGATCACAACGGCGCCCTGACGGCCCAGTTCCAGAGCGATTGCCTGGCCAATGCCACGGCTGGCGCCGGTAACCAGTGCAACTTTACCTTGCAGACTCATGCAGGCTTCTCCCAAGTTCGTAAATAAAGGCTCAGGCCAGTGCTGCACGAGCGGCAGCGAAGGCATCCGGGGTATTGAGGTTGGTGGTCGACACGCCGTCGGCGCAGCGCTTGTTCAGGCCGGCCAGGACTTTGCCCGGGCCGCATTCGACCAGCTCGGTGGCGCCATTGGCAGCCAGGGTCTGCACCGACTCTACCCAGCGCACTGGCTTGTAGAGCTGCTCCAGCAGGTCACGCTTGAGGGTGTCGAGATCAGCGGCCACGGCCGCGCTGACGTTCTGCACCAGCGGGATCTGCGGCGCCTGCCAGTTGATGGCGGCGATGGACTCGGCAAAACGCTCGGCGGCCGGACGCATCAGTTCGCAGTGCGACGGCACGCTCACCGGCAACGGCAACGCACGCTTGGCGCCACGGGCCTTGCAGCCTTCGATGGCGCGCTCAACGGCGGCCTTGGCACCGGCGATCACGACCTGGCCAGGTGAGTTGAAGTTCACCGCGCTGACCACTTCGCCCTGGGCCGCTTCGGCGCAGGCTTCGATCACCACAGCATCGTCCAGGCCCAGGATCGCGGCCATGCCGCCCTGCCCGGCCGGAACGGCGTCTTGCATCAATTGGCCACGACGCTCGACCAGCTTGACCGCTTCCGTGAGGGTCAGGCTGCCCGCCGCCACCAGGGCGCTGTATTCGCCCAGGCTGTGACCGGCAACAAATGCCGGACGCGCGCCGCCCTCTGCCAGCCACAAGCGCCACAGGGCGATCGAAGCAGTCAGGATGGCCGGCTGGGTTTTATCGGTTTGATTGAGTTGCTCTTCCGGCCCTTGCTGGGTCAGCGCCCACAGGTCGTAACCCAGGGCGTCGGAAGCTTCCTTGAAGGTATCCAGGATCAGCGGGTATTGCGCGCCCAGCTCGGCCAACATGCCGAGGGACTGCGAACCCTGCCCTGGAAAGACGAATGCGAGGGATGTAGACATGTAACAAGCCCCTAATGATCTGGTCGTCAAAAATGAACGCGCCTACGGTGGGAGCGCACGAAACTGACAAATTGGATGGTCAATTGAACTGGCCGGTCACATTTAAGCATTTCCGGGCCGATTCGCCTAAGGCAACAGGTCCCCGAGACGGCCGTGCAAGCGTTGCGGCAGGTTTTCCTGGATCTCGATCACGGCCCGCGCAATCGCACTTTGAAAGCCTTCCACACCGGCCGAGCCGTGGCTTTTCACCACGATCCCCTGCAAGCCGAGAAAGCTCGCACCGTTATGCCGTGCCGGCGCCAGGTCAGCCTGCAAGCGGCGCATCAATGGCAGCGCCAGAGCGCCCACCAGGCGTGACGCGACGTTCTGCTTGAACAGCGCTTCAATGCGCGTGGCGATCATCGTCGCCAGGCCTTCGCTGGATTTAAGCAGGATATTGCCGACAAACCCGTCACACACCACCACATCCGCTTCGCCACGGTACAAACCGTCGCCCTCGACAAAGCCGATGTAATTCAAGCCGCGCGCGCCCTGCAACAACGTGGCGGCGAGCTTGACCTGCTGGTTGCCCTTGATGTCTTCGGTGCCGATATTCAGCAACGCGACACGCGGCCGGGCCACGCCCAATGCTTCAGCGGCCACCGAGCCCATCACCGCGAACTGGAACAGATGCTCGGCACTGCAATCGACGTTCGCCCCCAAGTCCAGCAGCTGGCAATAGCCTTTCTGCGTCGGAATCGCTGCGACCATCGCCGGCCGGTCAATGCCCGGCAACGTCTTGAGCACATAACGCGACAACGCCATCAGCGCGCCGGTGTTGCCGGCGCTGACGCAGGCTTGCACCTTGCCATCACGCAGCAACTCCAAAGCCACGCGCATTGAAGAGTCAGGCTTGCCACGCAGGGCAGCCGCCGGTTTTTCATCCATGGTGATGGTTTCACTGGCTGGCGTAATCGTCAGGCGCGCGCGATCCACCGCCGGATGGCTGGCAATCAGGTCTTCAAGTAAGGAGGGTTGACCGACGAGGGTCAGGTGCAGCGAGGGCGTTGCAGACAGGCTGGCAATGCAGGCCTGAACAATGCTGCGGGGACCGAAGTCCCCGCCCATTGCGTCTATCGCGATGACTAGAGCAGACAAGTGATTACTCGTCAGCGCCCTTGTCGATCACTTTACGGCCACGGTATACGCCTTCTGGCGATACGTGGTGACGCAGGTGAATTTCACCGGTGGTTTTTTCTACAGACAGAGTGCTCGCCGTCAGGGCGTCGTGCGAACGACGCATGTCACGGGCAGAGCGGGATTTTTTGTTCTGCTGAACAGCCATAATTGATTAACTCCTAAACGTTTGGGTCACGCTTTAACTGCGCCAATACACTGAACGGGTTGGACCGCGTTACCTCGTCCTCGCTCGGTTCGGGCTCGTCATCGAGCCCCTCCGGCTGCTGGCATTCTTCCGGATGATGAGCAGGCACAATGGGCAAGGCGAGCAAGAGCTCCTCCTCGATCAGTGCATGCAGATCCAATGGATCTTCGCCCAGTTCCAGCACGTCATAACCTTTCGGTAACGACTGGGTATTCGCACCCTCCTTCACCACAGCGTAACTGCATTCGCTGTGAATCGGCAGGGTGACCAGCTCAAGACAACGCTGGCAAACCATTTTGACCTCGGTGTCGATAAAGCTGTGAATTACCACAGATTTACGTTCATCTCGTTCAAAAACGAATTTCGCCTGCACCGTACCGACAGTGTCGGAAAGCGGGTCGCAGAGTCTCTCCAAATCGGCCAGCAGCAATTCACCTTGAAGGGAAGTGCCACGATCTGCCAATTTGCGCGGGTCAACGTGAGGTGGAATCGGGTCATTCAACATAGGCGCAGCATTATAGGGATGCACCCAGCCATGTCAAAGGAAATTCAGCCCTGTCCGTCACCTGGACTCCTCGCTAGAATCCGCGACTGCCTTGAGGAGACGCCCATGCTGCCTTTATTACTCGCTTCCAGCTCGGTTTATCGCCGGGAATTGCTCGGCCGCCTGCACCTGCCGTTCATCTGCAGCTCGCCGGATATTGACGAAAGCCATCGCGCCAATGAGTCCGCCATCGAACTGGTCAAACGCCTCGCCGAAGAAAAGGCCCGCGCCCTTGCCGCCACTCATCCGGGGCATTTGATCATTGGCTCCGACCAGGTGGCCGCACTCGACGGACGGATCATCGGCAAGCCGCACACCTTCGAGAACGCCCGCGAACAGCTGCTGGCCGCCAGCGGCAAGCGCGTGAGCTTCCTGACCGGCCTGGCACTACTCAACAGCGAGACGGGGCACTGCCAGGTGGACTGCGTGCCGTTTACGGTGCAGATGCGTGTACTGGACGTTGAGAGGATCGAGCGTTACCTGCGGATCGAGCAGCCGTATGACTGTGCGGGCAGCTTCAAGGCCGAAGGACTGGGGGTGAGCCTGTTCCAGAGTACCGAAGGGCCGGATGCCACCAGCCTGATCGGGCTGCCACTGATTCGCTTGGTAGACATGCTGCTGGCCGAAGGCGTACAGATCCCTTAAATACACCACAAAACCCAATGTGGGAGCGGGCTTGCCCGCGATGAGGGCGGGCCAGCCAACACTTATATTGACTGACCCACCGCTATCGCGGGCAAGCCCGCTCCCACATTTAGATCTACATCAGATCAGAAGCTCAGCGCAGGGTCGGGCCCTGGAAGCCCATATACAGCGCCAGTTTCTCCGCCACGCTGGCCCCCAGCTTCTTGGAGAACCGGTCAAACGGCGATTCCTGCACGGTGAAGTCCACCAGCTCTTTCTCGCCGATCACATCCCGCGCCACCGAACTGGCACTGCCCAGGCCATCGATCAAGCCCAGCGGCAACGCCTGCTCACCCGACCAGACCAACCCGGAAAACAGCTCTGGATGATCCTTGTCCTTCAGCCGATCACCACGCCCCTGCTTCACACTGGCGATGAACTGGCGATGGGTGGTGTCGAGCACGCCCTGCCAGAACTGGGTTTCATCCGCCTTCTGCGGCTGGAAAGGGTCAAGGAACGATTTGTGCTCACCCGAGTTGTAGGTGCGACGCTCCACCCCCAGCTTCTCCATGGTGCCGACAAAGCCGTAGCCGGCCGCCGTCACACCAATGGAGCCCACCAGGCTGGCCTTGTCGGCATAGATCTGGTCGGCGGCACTGGCGATGTAATAGGCGCCGGAGGCACCCAGGTCGGAAATCACTGCGTACAGCTTGGTATCCGGGTGCAGGGCGCGCAGACGGCGAATCTCGTCATACACATAACCCGACTGCACCGGACTGCCGCCAGGGCTGTTGATCCGCAGGATCACGCCCTTGACCTTGGGGTCTTCAAACGCAGCGCGCAGGCTGCCGACAATATTGTCGGCACTGGCGGACTCCTTGTCGGCAATCACACCACGCACTTCGATCAAGGCCGTGTAATGACTGCCACGGGTGGCGCTCTTCTCCATGTCCACCAGCGGGCTGAACAACACCAGCATGCCGAGCAGGTAAGTGAAGGTCAGCAGCTTGAAGAAAATCCCCCAACGCCGCGAACGACGCTGCTCCTGGACGCTGGCCAGGAGGGTTTTCTCCAGCAGCTTCCAGCTCTTGTCGTCACCACTCTGGGCCTTTTCGGGCGCTTTCCACTCATCACTCATGCCATTAACCCCAGCAAAGACTTATTGAGCCCGGCCGAGCCAGGCCTGCAATTCGGAAAAATGATCGATCGTCAGCCGCGGCTCGTATTGCTGCAAGACTTCGGCGGCCTGGGCACCATAGCTGACCGCGACACTGTCCATGCCAGCATTGCGCGCCATCATCAGGTCGAAGGAGGCATCACCCACCATCAGCGCCTGGCGCGGCGATACGCCGCAATGGGCCAGGATCTGCTCCAGCATCAACGGGTGCGGTTTGCTCGCGGTCTCATCGGCAGCACGGGTGATGTCGAAATAATCTTCCCAACCGTGGGCCTTGAGCACACGGTCCAGGCCGCGACGGGCCTTGCCGGTGGCAACAGCCAGGTGATAGCCCTCGGCACGGAACGCGGCCAGGGACTGCACCACGCCCTCAAACAGCGGCGAAGGTTCGGCCTCCAGCGCAATGTAGTGATCGGCGTAGTGCTCGCGAAAGGCGATCAGCTCAGCGTCGCTGATCTCGGGATACAAGGTGCGGATCGCTTCGGGCAGACCCAGGCCGATGATGCCCTTGACCGCGTGATCCGTGCACAGCGCGTAACCCGAACGGGTCGACGCGGCGTGCATCGACTCGACGATCCGGCCAATCGAATCGGCCAGGGTGCCGTCCCAATCAAAAATCAGCAGCTTGTAGTCAAGGTGCGACACTCAAACGCTCCACGGTCTTGGCCCACATCTCATCGACCGGGGCCTGCAACTTCAATTCGCCACCATCGGGCAGCGGCACAGTGAGCATGTAGGCGTGCAGGAACAGGCGCTTGCCGCCGAGGTCGCGGATCTCCCTGGAGAAATCCTCGTCGCCATACTTGGTGTCACCGGCAATGCAATGCCCGGCATGCAGCGTGTGCACACGGATCTGGTGAGTACGACCGGTCACCGGCTTGGCCTCGACCATCGTGGCGAAGTCACCGAAGCGGCGCAGCACCTTGAACAGGGTCAGGGCTTCTTTGCCCTCCTCGTCCACTTCGACCATGCGTTCGCCGGAGCGCAGGTTGCTCTTCTGCAACGGCGCCCGCACGCTCTTGATCGAGCTGGCCCAGTTGCCACGCACCAGCGCCATGTAGCGTTTGTCCACGCCGTCGCCACGCAGGGCGGTGTGCAGGTGGCGCAACATGCTGCGCTTCTTGGCGATCATCAGCAGGCCGGACGTGTCACGGTCCAGGCGATGAACCAGCTCCAGCTCCTTGGCATCCGGACGCAACTGACGGAAGGCTTCGATCACGCCGAACGTCAGGCCGCTGCCACCGTGCACTGCAATACCGCAGGGCTTGTTGATCACGATCAGCTTGTTGTCTTCGTAGACAATCGAGGCTTCCAGGCGCTGCAACAAGCCCTGGGCCAAGGGCACAGGCTCGTCACGCTCGGGCACGCGCACCGGCGGCACACGGACGATATCGCCCGCCTGCAACTTGTACTCGGGCTTGATCCGGCCCTTGTTCACCCGCACTTCACCTTTACGCAAGATGCGGTAAATCAAGGTCTTGGGCACGCCTTTGAGCCTGGCCAGGAGAAAATTGTCGATGCGTTGGCCGGCATATTCCGGCGAGACCTCAAGCAGCTGGACGCTGGGGGTCTGGGGGGCGGTAGTCGTCATGCCGGCGATGATAACAATTTTTTATGGAATTGAAGCACTTAATCATTGCTGCTATAGTCGCGAACGCCGCCAAAAGCGGCCTGGCCAGAGGACATGCGGCACACAGCCGGCCCTGACCATCGCAATTCATCAGGACGCGAGGCCGTCCTACGGGGCTTTCGCCACCTTGGAAAGCTCAGGATTGTAACGAGCGCAGGTGACATGAGGCCTGAAGCGAGTGCAGAAAGCAGAGTGAATACTCGCGTTTTGCGCCGATATTTACGGCCAGTTCACAAAGTGCAGTCAGTCTTGAGCCAGACCATGGCGAATGCTTCGGAAACAACGCCTGTTAAGAGCTGAGTGAGAGCGCAGTCGCCCTCACCCAGTCTTGTTTAGCCATGAGCGTGTTCTCCCCATTGGAAAACACGGTAAATGCCAACCCGCTGCGGATTCTGCGCGCGGCAGCACCCGAATTATCAGGGATACCGTGTAGGGTGGAGATGCACAACCGTCGGACCGTGTAGCACTAGGCTTATATTTAGACGCTTCATCTCGTCCACAGTCGCCGGTTGATTCCTCCTCCTGACCTTAGCTTTTGTTGAAGTGGTGCCTTTGTCACCACCGCTAACAAGCAGGACGCGTCCGTCGCGATACCGGCCCAATTGGTCTGTATTTGCTGGACACTGGAGTGGCCAACCACTCTTGACGCACCTGACACCGACCGTGAGAAGTCGTGTGTGCCGAACGCCGTTTCCGGCAGCCCGGAAACCGACGGTACAACATGAAAAGAATGCTGATTAACGCAACTCAACCCGAAGAGTTGCGTGTTGCACTGGTAGATGGCCAACGCCTCTACGACCTGGACATCGAATCCGGTGCACGCGAGCAGAAAAAAGCCAATATCTATAAAGGCAAGATCACTCGCATCGAACCAAGCCTTGAGGCTGCCTTTGTCGATTTCGGCTCCGAGCGCCACGGCTTCCTGCCCCTCAAAGAAATCTCCCGCGAATACTTCAAGAAAGCCCCTGAAGGCCGCGTGAATATCAAGGACGTCCTGAGCGAAGGCCAGGAAGTCATCGTCCAGGTCGAAAAAGAAGAACGTGGCAACAAGGGCGCAGCCCTGACCACCTTCATCAGCCTGGCGGGCCGTTACCTGGTCCTGATGCCGAACAACCCACGTGCCGGCGGCATTTCCCGTCGCATCGAAGGCGAAGAGCGCAACGAACTGCGTGAAGCGCTGAACGGCCTGATCGCACCTGCCGACATGGGCCTGATCGTTCGCACTGCCGGCCTGGGCCGCAGCAGCGAAGAAATGCAGTGGGACCTCGACTACCTGCTGCAACTGTGGACCGCCATCAAAGAGGCGTCCCTGGATCGTTCCGCGCCGTTCCTGATCTACCAGGAAAGCAACGTGATCATCCGCGCCATCCGCGATTACCTGCGCCAGGACATCGGCGAAGTGCTGATCGACAGCGTTGAAGCCCAGGACGAAGCCCTGACCTTCATCCGCCAGGTGATGCCGCAGTACGCCAGCAAGATCAAGCTGTACGAAGACAGCGTGCCGCTGTTCAACCGTTTCCAGATCGAAAGCCAGATCGAGACCGCCTTCCAGCGCGTCGTCGAACTGCCTTCCGGCGGCTCCATCGTGATCGACCCGACCGAAGCATTGGTGTCCATCGACATCAACTCGGCGCGCGCCACGAAAGGCAGCGACATCGAAGAAACCGCCCTGCAGACCAACCTGGAAGCGGCTGAAGAAATCGCCCGCCAGCTGCGCCTGCGTGATATCGGCGGCCTGATCGTGATCGACTTCATCGACATGACCCCGGCCAAGAACCAGCGCGCCGTGGAAGAGAAAGTCCGCGAATGCCTGGAAGCCGACCGTGCCCGCGTGCAAGTCGGCCGCATCTCGCGCTTCGGCCTGCTGGAAATGTCCCGTCAGCGCCTGCGTCCATCCCTGGGCGAAAGCAGCGGCATCGTCTGCCCGCGTTGCAACGGCACCGGTATCATCCGTGACGTTGAATCGCTGTCCCTGGCGATCCTGCGCCTGATCGAAGAAGAAGCCCTGAAAGACCGCACCGCCGAAGTCCGCGCGCAAGTGCCGATCCCGGTTGCAGCTTTCCTGCTCAACGAAAAACGCAACTCGATCACCAAGATCGAACTGCGCACCCGTGCCCGTATCGTCATCCTGCCGAACGATCACCTCGAGACGCCGCACTTCGAAGTACAGCGCCTGCGTGATGACAGCCCGGAAGCCCACAGCGGCCAGTCCAGCTACGAAATCGCCGCTGCCGCTGCCGAAGTGGAAGAAGTCCAGCCAGCCGCCGCGACCCGCACCCTGGTTCGCCAGGAAGCAGCGGTCAAGACTGCCCCAGCCCGCGCCAACGCTCCGGTTCCGACCGAAGTTGCCGCACCGGTTGCCGCGCCGGCCGCGCTGCCTGAGCCGAGCCTGTTCAAAGGCCTGGTGAAGTCGCTGGTCAGCCTGTTCGCCACTAAAGAAGAGCCTGCTGCTCCGGTGGTGGTTGAAAAACCAGCCGCCGAGCGTCCAGCACGCAACGAAGAGCGTCGCAACGGCCGTCAACAGAGCCGTAACCGCAACGGTCGCCGTGACGAAGAACGCAAGCCGCGCGAAGAGCGTGCGCCACGTGAAGAACGCGCACCGCGTGAAGAACGTGCCCCACGCGAAGCCCGTGAAGAAACCCCGGCCGTAGCCCGCGAAGAACGTGCACCGCGTGAAGAGCGCGCACCACGTACGCCACGTGCCCCACGTGAAGATCGCAAGCCACGTGGTGAGCGTGAAGAACGTGTACGTGAACTGCGCGAGCCGCTGGACGCAGCACCTGCCGTTGCCGCTGCCGGCGCCGCCGTTGTCGCTGAAGAGCGCCCGGCGCGCCAGCCACGCGAAGAACGTGCGCCACGTGAAGAACGTGCTCCACGCCCACCGCGTGAAGAGCGTCAGCCGCGTGCCGAGCAAGCCGCTGCCAGTGAAGACGAAGAAGTGCTGACCGCTGAAGAGCAGTCGCAGGAAGACGGTCAGGACAGCGCCGAAGGCGATCGCCCACGCCGCCGCTCCCGTGGCCAGCGTCGTCGCAGCAACCGTCGTGAGCGTCAGCGTGATGCCAACGGCAACGTGATCGAAGGCTCGGAAGAAGCCGGCGAGAACGCCGAAGCGGCCACCGGCGAAGCCACTGGCAGCGAACTGGCTGCCGGCCTGGCCGTTACCGCTGCCGTTGCCAGCTCGGTCATCAGCGCACCTGCTGAAGCCCAGGCTCACGAGCAGGCTGAACGCGCTACCGCTGCCGTCGAAGAAGCCGCTGCCGTTGAAGCGCCAGTCGCCGAGACCCGAGTGGTAGAAGCGCCGGTAGTTGAAGCGCCAGTCGTGGAAGCCATCACCCCGATCGAAGCGCCGGTTGTTGCCGAAGTGGAAGTTGCACCGGTTCAGGAAACCCTGCCAGCAGTTGAAGTGGCTGCGGTTGAGCCAACCCCAGTGGTTGAGCCTGAGCCAGTGGTAGAAGCGGTGGTTGAAGCACCGGTTGTCGAAGCGGCTCCAGAAGTGCGCGAAGTTCGTGAAGAACAGACCGCCTTCCAGTGGACTGCCGAACCTGCCGCTCCGGTTGAAGCACCAGCGCCTGCCCCAGTGGTAGAAGAAGCGCCGGCTCCGGTGGCCGAAGAAGTCGTGGTTGCAGAACCTGCACCAGTGGCTGAACCTGCACCGGTAGTCGAGCCTGCGCCAGTGGTTGAAGTGGCAGTGGTTGCCGAGGTCGCCGCCGTGGTGGTCGAAGCCGCTCCGGCCAGCGCCCTGACCGAAAACGGCCGTGCGCCGAACGACCCACGTGAAGTGCGTCGTCGTCGCAAGGAAGCTGAAGCCGCTGCAGCCGCCGCTGCACAGGAAGCAGAACACGAGACTAAACCCCTCGTCTGATTCCATCAGCGACTAAAAAGCCCCGCCTGAGAGATCAGGCGGGGCTTTTTTATGCATTCTGAAAAGTGACACAGCTCCCACAAAAGCCAGCTTCTACCTTCAGATGGGTTTGAAGTTCAACGCTTGCGGCACGTCTACATCCCACAGCACGCCAGGATCATCCACGACAACCTCATGCACCGCCGCCTGCGCAAACAGTGACTTGGCCCCACGATCACCGCTCAGCGCCCTCAACCCCGGTCCAAACGCCCGGCCGAACGCCACAGGATGTCCATGCTGCCCCGCCTGCACCGGCACACCGATGCCATCGGCCTTCACGCCATCAATCACCCGCTCAATACTTGACGGCTGAATGAACGGCATATCCCCCAATACCACCAGCCAACCGTCCGCAGAACCACTGGCCGCAACTGCCGCTGCCAGGCTGTCACCCATGCCCGTCGATTCCAGCAGCAGCACCTCACAACCGTATACCCCGGCCAGACGAATGACTTCATGCTGCGCCGGTGAGGTCACCACCCAGCGCCGCACAAGGCGTTCCGGCAGATTCAACAGCACCTGTTCGATCACCGGCCGCGTCACACCATCCAGGCCCACGCAATCCGCCAGCAGCTTATCCTGGCTTGCCTCCACCCGGAACCGGCTGCCCTGCCCCGCCGCCAGCACAATCGCCGTGACCCTCACGCCATCACACCATTCTTGATCGCCACAATTTGCGCCAGCAACGACAGGGCTATCTCCGCCGGCGTATGGCTGCCGATATACACGCCGATCGGCCCATGCAAGCGCGCAATCGCCGGCGCCGACAACCCCAGCGCCGCCAGGTCTTCCCGGCGTTTCTGGCTGTTGACCTGCGAGCCGAGGGCGCCGATATAGAACGCGTCGGAGTTGAGGGCCGTGAGCAACGCCATATCATCCAGGCGCGGATCATGGGTCAGGCAGACAATGGCCGTGCGCGCATCGGCCTGGATAGTCAGCACCGCTTCGTCGGGCATGCCCGGCACAAAGCGGCCGTGCTGTTCCTCCCAGCCGTGGACAAACTCGGTACGCGGGTCGCAGATCAACACCTCGAAATCCAAAAGCCGCGCCATCTGCGCCACATAGCGCGACAGTTGGCCGGCACCGATCAGCAGCAGGCGCCAGCGCGGGCCGTAGATGGCGCGCAGGCGTTCGCCGTCGAACGTCAGCGCATCGGCCTTGCTCGCGGCGCTCAGCGTCACCTCTCCGGTAGCCAGGTCCAGCTCGCGGGCGACCATCTGATGATCTTCGCAACGCGCCAGCAGTTCTGCCACCCACGCCCACTCCTCCACCCGCTCCTCGGTCAGGCGCAGGGTGCCGCCGCACGGCAGGCCAAAGCGCGCCGCCTCATCGCGGGTGACGCCGTAGGTCACCAACTGCACGGGCGGCCCATCGTCAGCCAGCCGGCCGTCGTACAGCCGGGCGATCAAGTCATCCTCGATGCAACCACCCGACACCGAGCCAATCACCACCCCGTCGCCGCGCAAGGCCAACATCGCCCCCGGCGGGCGCGGCGCACTGCCCCAGGTCTGCACGACGCTGTACAACACCACACGCTGCCCGGCACGGCGCCATTCGAGCACGCTGCGCAGGACATTCAGATCCACGCTGTCCATCAGACCTCCAGCAGGCGTTACAACAAAAAACCGATTCACTCACTGTAAAACAAAAAAACCGCCAGAAACGCAAACGCCCCGAACGGGTCGGGGCGTTTGTGCGTAGCGGTGGGCGTCAGTTCACGCCATCAGCGCCTTACTTGACGGTCGGTGCAGGGCCTTCGGCCACGCCCAGGTCGTCCAGTTCACGGGTTTCCGAGATACCGGTACCGCCCGACGCCAGCTCGCTTTGCAGCTTGTCGGTGTCCAGTTCCTTGACCCACTTGGCCACAACGATGGTGGCAACGGCGTTACCGACCAGGTTGGTCAGTGCGCGGGCTTCGGACATGAAGCGGTCGATACCCAGGATCAGCGCCAGGCCGGCAACCGGCAGGTGGCCTACGGCCGACAGGGTGGCAGCCAGTACGATAAAGCCCGAACCGGTCACGCCAGCCGCGCCTTTGGAGGACAGCAGCAGCACCAGCAGCAAAGTGATCTGGTGGGTGATGTCCATGTGGGTGTCAGTCGCCTGGGCGATGAACACGGCAGCCATGGTCAGGTAGATCGAAGTACCGTCGAGGTTGAAGGAGTAGCCAGTCGGAATCACCAGGCCTACTACGGATTTCTTCGCGCCCAGACGCTCCATCTTGATCAGCATGCGTGGCAGTGCGGACTCGGAGGAGGAAGTACCCAGTACGATCAACAGCTCTTCACGGATGTAGCGGATCAGCTTGATCACGCTGAAACCGTGAGCGCGGCAGATACCGCCCAGCACCACCAGCACGAACAGGATGCAAGTGATGTAGAAGCAGATCATCAGCTGGCCCAACTGCACCAGCGAACCGACGCCGTAGGCACCGATGGTGAACGCCATGGCGCCCAGGGCACCGATTGGCGCGAGCTTCATGATCATGTTGATGATGTTGAACATCACGTGGGCGAAGCGATCGATGAAGTCCAGTACCGGCTTGCCGTAGGCACCCAGGCGGTGCAGGGCGAAACCGAAGATCACCGAGAACATCAGCACTTGCAGGATGTCGCCGTTGGCGAAGGCGCCGACGATGGTGTTCGGGATAACGTTGAGGATAAAGCCGACGATGCTCTGGTCTTTACCGGCGGTCACGTAGGCCGCGACTTTGGAAGCATCCAGGGTCGCTACGTCGATGTGCATGCCGGCGCCCGGTTGCACGACGTTCACCACGATCAGGCCGATCAGCAGCGCGACGGTGGAAACGATTTCGAAGTACAGCAGCGCGTAGCCGCCGGTCTTGCCCACCGATTTCATGCTTTGCATGCCAGCGATGCCGCTGACAACGGTGCAGAAGATGATCGGGGCGATGACCATTTTGATCAGTTTGATAAACCCGTCACCCAGCGGCTTGAGGGCCACGCCGGTGTCCGGGTAGAAGTGACCGAGCAAAATGCCGATTACGATGGCAACGATCACCTGGAAATACAGGGATTTGTAGATTGGCTGACGAGTCGTCATTGCAAAGTTCCTCAATCGTCCCGTGTGGCAAAGATCCGCCATTGCCCACGACACTTAAATTGCGAACCCTCCTGCACTGGAGGGATTTGTTGTTTGCGAAGCCTGTAGGTCCAGGCCTGCGCTGTAATCCTTATCGCAAACGCCGTGCCACTTCTCTGAAAACGCCTGAAGGCCTTTAGACATCAGGGTTGCGGGTTTTCAGGCGCCCTCCACCGCGCCGAATCCGGTGGCGGATTTCCGCCCACTCATCCAATCCCGTCCTACAATTTGGCGGATATCCGCCTTGTCGCCCTTTCCACGGGTGGCTAACATCCGCCACTCCATGGACGAGGCCTTCGCATGCGTGAACGTACCATCGCCAGTCACTACGCCCGGGCCGCGCTCGGCGGTGCACGCCGGGCGGGTTACGACTATTCGGGGCTGTTGCAGCAGGTGGGGATCACCCCGGAACTGCTGAGCGAACCCCGCGCGCGCATTGCCCCCGAGCAATTCACCCAACTGCTGCAAATGCTCTGGCTGGGGCTGGATGACGAATACCTGGGCTTCGCCGAGGGCCCGAGCAAGCGCGGCACCTTCGCCATGATGTGCCATGCGCTGATCCACTGCCGCACCCTGGAGAAGGCGCTGGAACGCGGCTTATTATTTTATAGCCTATTCCCACAGGGCCCGCGCTGGCAGCTGACGCGCGAAGGCGACATGGCCCGCTTGAGCCTGGACGACTCGCAATTGTGGGACCCGGATCACTTCCTCAGCGAATGCCTGCTGGTGATCTGGCATCGCCTCGGCAGTTGGCTGATCGGCCAGCGCATCCGCCTGCACCAGGCCACGTTCAGTTACCCGATGCCGGCCCATGCCAGCGAGTACGACCTGCTGTTTCCCTGCACCCTGGTATTCGGCGCACCGAACAGCAGCCTGGTGTTTCCCGCGCGCTACCTGAGCCTGCCGCTGTTGCAGGATGAGCGCACGCTCAAGCACTTCCTGGAGCGCTCACCGGCCGACTTGCTGTCGCGGCCGGACGAAGGCGACAGCTTGAGCAGCCAGCTACGCCGCCTGCTGAGCCGCGACCGCACGCCCTGGCCGGATCTGGAAGCCGTCGCCCAACACTTGCACATCAGCCCACAGACGCTGCGCAGGCATCTGCGTGAGGAAGGCACCAGCTTTCAGGCGCTCAAGGATGAGCTGCGGCGGGACATCGCCATCTATCATCTGGGGCGGGCGGATTTGTCGTTGCAGGAGATTGCCGAGCAGTTGGGGTTTTCCGAGCCGTCGGCGTTTCATCGGGCGTTCAAGAAGTGGACGGGGGTGACGCCGGGGGCGTATCGGGCGCAGGAGAGCTAGAGATGTGTTGGCTGGGCGGGCCTCATCGCAGGCAAGCCAGCTCCCACAGTTGACTGCATTTCAAAGTTGGAACCCGGTCGAATGTGGGAGCTGGCTTGCCTGCGATGAGGCCAGCACAGGCAAAAAAAGATCAAACAGCCGGAAAATGAATTTTGAAAGCGGCCCCACCCAACGGCGAATCCCCCAAGGTCAGCCGCGCGCCGTAACTTTCGATGATGTCCTTGACCACCGCCAACCCGATCCCCTGCCCCGGATGCTGGCGGTCCAGCCGCTCACCCCGTTGCAGAATCCGCGCCCGCTGGTCCGGCGGTACGCCCGGCCCATCATCTTCAATACATAACTCGCAGCCTTCGAGGCTTTCCACGAGGCGGATGCGCACTTCGCTCAAACACAGGCGATAGGCGTTTTCCAGCAGGTTGCCGAGCATTTCCAGCAAGGCGCCCTTCTCGATCGGCACGTAGCACTCGTCCGGCAAGTCGAATGCCACGGTGACACCCTTGTCGCGGTAGACCTTGTCCAACGTGTCACACAGGCTTTGCAACACCGGTTCCAGACGCACCTGATGGCGCACCAGGCCGCTTTTGCGCAGGCTGGCGCGCTGCAATTGGTAGCTGATCTGCTGGCTCATGCGCTCGATCTGCGATTGCAGCACCCAGGCCTGATCGCGGTCTTCGGGGCGTTGGGCCATGTCTTCGCTGACGCCCTGCAACACGGCGAGCGGGGTTTTCAGGCTGTGGGCCAGGTCATCCAGGGAATCGCGATAACGTGCTCGTTGCTCGCGTTCGCTGGCAAGCAAACGGTTGAGGGAACCGGTGAGGCGCAGCAATTCACGCGGGTGCTCTTCGGAAAGGCTCTCGCGGGTGCCGCCCTCGATCTGGTCCAGTTCCTGGCTCAAGCGCCGCAAGGCTTGCAGGCCCCAGGTCAGGCCCAGCCACAGCAGCGTCAGCAGCACCAGCAAGGCCGCGCCGAAACCCAGGTAGAGGTTTTCCCGCAGGCCTTCGAGGGTCAACTGGTACTCACGCACCGGCTGCAGGGCGACGATACTGAACGCCGCGCTCTTGCCACCGAGCAGCTTGACCTCCACGTCATAGACGAAAAATTCCTGGCCATTGGCCTCGCGAATCCGCGCAAACTCGTTACCGCGCCCGTCGTAGCGCGGTTTGTAGTTGATGTTTTCTTCCTTGGTCGCCCGCGAGCGCCACACCAGATGGCCTTCGCGGTCGTAGATATAACCGAGCAGGCGGCTGTCAGTGAGGTTGAAGCGTTCGTCAGGCAACTGCGCCGGCATCAGCAGGCGATTGTTTTCCACACGGGCGGCGGAGATCAACGTGGTGACGTCCGACGCCAGGCGTTGCTCGATGGAATCCTGCAACGCCAGACTGAACGCGCCCTGCATGGCCGGCAGCAAGCCGAGCATAAACAGCACGGCCAGGGTGGCGGCCGCCAGCATCAGGCGCACGCGTAGCGAGCGAATCAAACGCAGCGCTCATTGAACAGGTAGCCCAGGCCGCGCACGGTGTCGATCGGCTTGAACCCTGCCGGGCCTTCCAGCTTGCGGCGCAGGCGGCCGACCAAGACTTCGATGACGTTTGGATCGCGCTCGTCGTCATCCGGGTAGAGCTGTTCCATCAGGCGATCCTTGGCGACCACCTGCTGGTGATGACGCATGAGGTATTCGAGGATGCGGTACTCGTAGGCCGTCAGCGCGAGGGGTTGTTCGTCGAGGGACGCCTGCTTGCGGTTGAGGTCGAGCATCAGCGGCCCGGCCACGATGGTCGACTGGGTGAACCCGCTGGAGCGGCGCAACAGGGCGTTCATGCGCGCCTCCAGCTCTTCGAACTGGAACGGCTTGACCACATAGTCGTCGGCGCCGGCGGCGAGGCCTTCGACCTTGTCCTGCCAGTTGCCGCGCGCGGTGAGGATCAGGATGGGAAAGGTCTTGGCCTGGGTGCGCAACTGGCGGATCAGGTCCAGGCCGCCCATGCCGGGCAGGCCCAGGTCGATGATCGCCAGGTCATGGTTGAATTGGCCGGTCTGGTACAGCGCCTCTTCGGCATTGGCCACGGCTTCAACCACGTGTCCGCTGTCGGTCAGGCGGGTCAACAGGTGATGACGCAGCAGTGCCTCATCTTCCACCACCAGCAATTTCATAAGGCTCTCCAAGGCAAATCAACTGTCCGACAGAGGGATATCATAGCGGCCCTGCAGGTCTTGCGGGCGCAGTTTAGTGCCATTGTAGTGGCCCGTCAGGCGTTCGTAGCCGGTGCGGTACGTCGGCTGCGCGGCGGTAAAGCCCAGGGACTGGCCCCACGGCGTGGGCTGGCTGCCCGCGTTTTCGACGCTGACACGCTGGATCAGCGTGCTGGATTTCTTGGTCTTCTCGCTGCCAAATCCCGGAAAGAAACCGTCGACGGCCTGGGCCCCGGAGGTGGCACTGAGCATGGTCAACGCCAACATCAGCTTTTTCATCGCAGTCATGGTGCTTACCTCTACGCGTTTGGCTGTTGAGGCCAGACTACGCAGGCGCCCCTGAACTCCCCCTGAACAGCGGGCTATCCTCTGGCCTATCAACTCGGCAAAATAGCGCCCATGACGCCCCTACCCGCTTGCTGCACCCCACTCGACGCCCATTGGCCACTGCCCGACCCCTTGCCCGGCACGGTGCTGCTCAGCACCCGTTTCGACCCAGCCTTGCTGGCCGATGGCGACTTCCAACGCAGCGCCGTGCCGCCACCGCCGAGCATCCAGCGCTCAGTGGCCAAGCGCCAGGCCGAATTCCTGGCCGGCCGCCTGTGTGCGCGTGCGGCGTTGCAACAACTGGATCAGCTCGACTGCATCCCCGCCATCGGCGATGACCGCGCACCTGTGTGGCCTGGGCATATCAGCGGTTCCATCACCCACAGCACCGGGCATGCGGCGGCGATTGTCGGGCACAAGGCGCAATGGCGCGGGCTGGGCATGGACCTGGAGAATGTGATGCCGCTGGACCGGGCGGAGCGTCTGGCCGGGGAAATACTCACTGCCGATGAACTCAAGCGCATGGCCGAGGTGCCGCGCGAGCAGATCGCGTTGCTGGTGACGCTGACGTTTTCGGCCAAGGAGAGTTTGTTCAAGGCGCTGTATCCGATTGTGCAGAAGCGCTTTTATTTTGAGCATGCCGAGGTGGTGGACTGGCATGAGTCGGGGGCTGTGCGGTTGCGGTTGCTGACGGATCTGTCCAGTGAGTGGGGTTATGGCACGGAGTTGGTGGGGCAGTTTGTAGTGGCGGATGGGCAGTTGTTGAGCCTGGTGGCGGTCGGCGCCTGATAGATCGCTATCGCAG
Organism: Pseudomonas sp. FP453; assembly: GCF_030687495.1. NCBI lineage: Bacteria > Pseudomonadati > Pseudomonadota > Gammaproteobacteria > Pseudomonadales > Pseudomonadaceae > Pseudomonas > Pseudomonas sp. FP453. The sequence goes on from NZ_CP117435.1 coordinate 4,696,096, forward strand.
GCAAGCCAGCTCCCACAGTTGACCGAGTTTCAACTTTGGAATGCAGTCCACTGTGGGAGCTGGCTTGCCTGCGATGAGGGCCTCAAGGTTTCTCCTGATCCCGAGGCCAACTCAGGCTGAAACAAGCCCCACCCAAATTGTTGCTCTTGCCAATCAACGCCCGCCCGCCATGCCAATAGATAATCCGCCGCACAATCGACAACCCCAGCCCATGCCCGCCCGACGCGCGGGTGCGGCTGTCATCCAGGCGCAAGAACGGCGTGAAGATGCGCTCCCAGGCGCTTTCCGGCACGCCCGGGCCGTCGTCCTCCACATCGATGCGGCAACGCACCTGCCCCACCTGGTAACTGATCATGACCTGGCCCTGAGCATGCCGCATGGCGTTGCTCACCAGGTTTTGCAGGGCACGGTGCAGGTAACGCGGTTCGGCGTCGACCCAAGCGTCGTCCCAATGCGCCGAAGACAGGCAAATGCCCCGGCTGACCGCGACCTGCGGGCGCAGTGGCGATAATTCGCCGATCACCTGGTCGAGCAATGCACTGAGGTCGACGCGCTGGAAATTCAGCTCCGGCGCGCCCTGCTCCAGGCGGGCATAGGTGAGCATTTCGTCCACCAGGCCATCGAGGTCCTGGATGTCGCTGTCCATGCCCTCCAGGTATTTGTGCCGCGCTTCCGGCGTGGTGGCATCGCCGACCATCTCCAGGCCGAAACGCAGGCGCGCCACCGGCGTGCGCAATTCGTGGGACACGGCGCGCACCAGTTCGCGCTGGATCGCCAGCAGTTGCTGCAAGTGCTCGGCCATGCCATTAAAGGCCGCGGCCAGGCGCCCCACCGAGTCGGCGCCACGGGCGGGCACGCGCACTTCCAGGTTGCCTTTGGCGATCCGTGTGGCGGCAGCCTCCAGGCCTTTGAGGCGCCGCTCCAGCTGGCGCACCAATAGATAGACGATCAAGCCGATCAGGGTCAGGCCGATCAACGCGATGAGGATCAGCCATTGCGGCGGGTACGGGTTCATTTGATACAGCGGGCCGATTTCCAACACCCACGGCGTGCCGACCATGCCGGCAAACACGCGGATCGAATCGCCGCCCTTGCCCAGGGCCATCACCGTGTCGCCTTCCGCGACGCGACGGCGCTGGTCGTCGTCCATATCGGCCTGGTCGAGGGCCATCAGATGCATCTCAAAGCCAAAGCCCTTGGCTTCCTTTATATCGGCCAGGCGCTGCGGCTGTTCGGCGACGGGGTAGCGCACCAGTTCATCGGCCAGCAGGTAGATCGTCGCGCGGGCCAATTGCTCGCTGATCTGCTGCACTTCACCGGTCAACACCAGCGACTCCTGCTCGCTGACCAGGCGCAGCACCCGCGCCGCATGGGGGCCGGTCTGCTGCACCAGGACCTGGCCGCGTTGCAGGCGGTTGCGCTGGCTCAGGTCCAACTGCGCGTCGCTGAGGCTGCGCAGTTCCAGGGGAATGCCGAGCAGGCGTTCCCAGACCGCCAGGGCGCGCTGGCGCTCGATGGGGCTCATCGGCTTGAGGTTGTCGCCCATCAGCGCAAAGGTGCCGTGGGCCAGGCGCTCGCGGTACTGGCCGCTGCGTACCTCGTTGAGCAGGTGCAGGGCCAGCACGCCCAGCAGCGCCACGAGGATCAGGGCCGCGCACATGCCGCCGTAGATGCGCAGGAAGATCGAGTTCACAGCGGCATGTCGGCGGCGGCTTCGGGGACGAACAGGTAGCCTTTGCTGCGGATGGTCTTGATCAGGCGCGGGTGGATCGGGTCGTCGCCTATTTTTGGGCGGATACGTGAGATGCGCACGTCAATGGAGCGGTCCTGGCCGTCGTAGCCGATGCCGCGCAGGGCGATGAAGATCTCTTCGCGGGACAGGATGCGCCCGGCATTTGCCACCAGCAGCCATAAAAGGTCGAACTCGGCGCTGGTCAGTTCGATACTGCCGTCCTGCAACCAGGCCTCACGCAGGGCGTTGTCCACCACCAGCGGGCCGAATTGCAGGCGGCGGTTTTCTACGTGGGCCGGCTCGGCCGGCTCGCTGCGCCGCAGCAGGGCCTGGATGCGCGCCAACAAGAGGCGCGGGCGCACGGGTTTGCACACATAGTCGTCGGCGCCCATGTCGAGGCCGAGCACCTGGTCCATGTCGTCGGTGCGCGCGGTGAGCATGAGGATCACGCCGTCGTAGCGCTCGCGCACCTTGCGGCAGATGCTCAGGCCGTCTTCGCCGGGGAGCATGAGGTCGAGGATCACCAGGTCCGGTTGCTCGGCGATGATCCGCGCTGCGGCCAGGGCGCCGTCGCCCTCGACCGAGACGCGCAGGCCGTTGCTTTCCAGGTAGTCACGGGTCAACTCGGCCAATCGTTCGTCGTCCTCGACGATCAGTATTTGCCAGGCTTCTTGCTCCACGGGTGGTCCTCGTTGTTATTAGACGTTCTTCTGGCCGATGGAGATCAAACTGTGGGAGCTGGCTTGCTCCCACAGTTTGATCTCCATCGGTCGTACCCTGTTTGTCATGTTTTGAGGGCATAACAGAGGCCGATTGTAGCCATGCCCACGGCCTGTAGCACAAGGCGGGAAATCCATTCGGTGATCGCGATAATCTGTGATAGGGTTCGCGCCCTTCGAAAATGGCCCAGCGGTTTTGAGCCGGAAATATTTCATGACAAACGGCGTAACGCAGCAGTAATGCGGCCTACACGCAGGTTGGACCTTTCATACACATTTTACCCACAGCGTTATCCACAGGTTACTGCGTTGCCAACCCTTCCGAAACGCATTATCTTGTACCTCGGCGACACGACAGACCCTATATGTGGGGTTTTCGAGCAAATCGCTTAACCACACAAGTGGTTCGAAATTCAAGGGTTTTATTGCTGACGCAGTAGGGAACCAACCGATTTTTCAGTAGACCAAACCGCTCACGCGGATGGCAGCTGTTTCCCATTCCCCGATATGGAAAACGGTACGGGTGTTGCAGGAAGAGCCTGGCACTCGCAATCAAATATAGAACGTGGAGACAACCCCCCATGCAAACCGACACAACTCGCGAGAACCCGCAAGGCTCCGTGACGCAGGCCGCCGATTCGAACCTGGATCTGTCCGCCACCGCACCCGGCCAACTGCGCGTGATCAAGCGTAACGGCACTGTCGTTCCTTACACCGATGACAAAATCACCGTCGCCATCACCAAAGCGTTTCTTGCAGTTGAAGGCGGCACCGCTGCCGCTTCGTCGCGCATCCACGACACCGTTGCCCGCCTGACCGAACAAGTCACCGCGACCTTCAAGCGTCGCATGCCATCGGGCGGCACCATCCACATCGAAGAAATCCAGGACCAGGTCGAACTGGCCCTGATGCGTGCCGGCGAGCAGAAAGTGGCCCGCGACTACGTGATCTACCGTGACGCCCGCTCCAAGGAGCGTGCCGTGCGCACCCCAGCCGAAGACGCTGCCGTGCAAGCTCACCCGTCGATCCGCATCACCCTGGCCGACGGTACGTTTGCACCGCTGGACCTGGGCCGCCTGAACACCATCATCACCGAGGCCTGCGAAGGCCTGGAAGAAGTCGATGGTGACCTGATCCAGCGCGAAACCCTGAAGAACCTGTACGACGGCGTGGCCCTGACCGACGTCAACACCGCCCTGGTGATGACCGCCCGTACCCTGGTTGAACGTGAGCCGAACTACTCGTTCGTGACCGCGCGCCTGCTGATGGACACCCTGCGCGCCGAAGGCCTGGGCTTCCTCGGCGTTGCCGACAGCGCCACCCACCACGAGATGGCCGACCTGTACGCCAAGGCGCTTCCAGCCTATATCGCGAAAGGTATCGAATTCGAATTACTGAACCCGATCCTGGCCACTTTCGACCTGGAAAAACTCGGCAAGGCGATCAACCACGAGCGCGACCAGCAGTTCACGTACCTGGGCCTGCAAACCCTGTACGACCGTTACTTCATCCACAAGGACGGTATCCGCTTCGAACTGCCGCAAGTGTTCTTCATGCGCGTGGCCATGGGCCTGGCGATTGAAGAGAAGCACAAAGAAGACCGTGCCATCGAGTTCTACAACCTGTTGTCGTCCTTCGACTACATGTCGTCGACCCCGACGCTGTTCAACGCCGGCACCCTGCGTCCACAGCTGTCCAGCTGCTACCTGACCACCGTGCCGGATGACCTGTCGGGCATCTACCACGCGATCCACGACAACGCCATGTTGTCCAAATTCGCTGGCGGCCTGGGCAACGACTGGACGCCGGTGCGTGCACTGGGTTCGTACATCAAGGGCACCAACGGCAAGTCCCAGGGCGTTGTACCGTTCCTGAAAGTGGTGAACGACACCGCCGTAGCGGTCAACCAGGGCGGCAAGCGCAAAGGCGCAGTGTGTGCCTACCTGGAAACCTGGCACATGGACATTGAAGAGTTCATCGAGCTGCGCAAGAACACCGGTGATGATCGTCGTCGTACCCACGACATGAACACCGCCAACTGGATCCCTGACCTGTTCATGAAGCGTGTCTTCGATGACGGCCAGTGGACCCTGTTCTCGCCATCCGAAGTGCCGGACCTGCACGACCTGACCGGCAAGGCCTTCGAAGAGCGCTACGAGTACTACGAAGCCCTGTCCCAGTACCCGGGCAAGATCAAGCTGTTCAAGACCATCCAGGCCAAAGACCTGTGGCGCAAGATGCTGTCCATGCTGTTTGAAACCGGCCACCCATGGCTGACCTTCAAAGACCCGTGCAACCTGCGCAGCCCGCAGCAGCACGTGGGCGTGGTCCACAGCTCCAACCTGTGCACCGAGATCACCTTGAACACCAACAAGGACGAGATCGCCGTTTGCAACCTGGGCTCGATCAACCTGCCGAACCACATCGTCAACGGCAAGCTGGACACCGCCAAGCTGGAACGTACCGTCAACACCGCAGTGCGCATGCTCGATAACGTAATCGACATCAACTACTACTCGGTGCCACAGGCGCAGAACTCCAACTTCAAGCACCGTCCGGTCGGCCTGGGCATCATGGGCTTCCAGGACGCTTTGTACCTGCAGCACATCCCTTACGGTTCGGATGCTGCGGTCGAGTTCGCCGACAAGTCCATGGAAGCGGTCAGCTACTACGCGATCCAGGCTTCCTGCGACCTGGCCGACGAGCGCGGCGCCTACGAGACGTTCCAGGGTTCGCTGTGGTCCAAGGGCATCCTGCCGCTGGATTCGCAACAGATCCTGATCGAAGCCCGTGGCCAGAAGTACATCGACGTTGACCTGAACGAATCCCTGGACTGGGCGCCGGTACGTGCCCGTGTGCAGAAAGGTATTCGTAACTCCAACATCATGGCCATCGCGCCGACCGCGACCATCGCCAACATCACCGGCGTATCGCAGTCGATCGAACCGACCTACCAGAACCTGTATGTGAAATCGAACCTGTCGGGCGAATTCACCGTGATCAACCCGTACCTGGTTCGCGACCTCAAGGCTCGCGGCCTGTGGGACTCGGTCATGATCAACGACCTGAAGTACTACGACGGTTCGGTGCAGCAGATCGAGCGCATCCCGCAAGAACTCAAAGAGCTCTACGCGACCGCCTTCGAAGTGGACACCAAGTGGATCGTTGACGCCGCCAGCCGTCGTCAGAAGTGGATCGACCAGGCCCAGTCCCTGAACCTGTACATCGCCGGTGCATCGGGCAAGAAACTGGACGTGACCTACCGCATGGCTTGGTACCGTGGCCTGAAAACCACTTACTACCTCCGTGCCCTGGCCGCGACCAGCACCGAGAAATCGACCATCAACACCGGTAAGCTGAACGCTGTTTCCAGCGGCAACCACGGTGATGATTCGGTGCTCGCTGCCCCTGCCGGTCCGGCGCCAGTGCCAAAAGCCTGCGCGATCGACGAGCCGGATTGCGAAGCTTGCCAATAAGCTGAGCCGGTGAGCGCCAACAGGCGCTCACCTGAAACCCCCGCCAAGCCCCCTGGGTTTGCCGGGGGTTTTCTTTTATGGGCACTTTTTGAAATGTATTCCCCTGTGGGAGCTGGCTTGCCTGCGAAAGCCATCTGTCAGTCGATACCTCTCTGGCTGATACACCGCCATCGCGGGCAAGCCCGCTCCCACAGGGGGTTTGGTGGTGTGTCTGCTTCCTGAGCCTGACACACATCCGAATGTGGGAGCTGGCTTGCCTGCGATAGCGGTGGGTCAGCCACATTGCTATCGCAGGCAAGCCAGCTCCCACAGGTGACCGAGTTGTACTCACGCTAAATGCCACCCACAAAAAAGCCCCTCATGTGAGGGGCTTTTTGTTGAGCGCTACCGCATCAGGTCATCTGGATGATGGTCTGCATGATGGTGCTCTGGGTGGAGATGGTCTTGGCGTTCGCCTGGTAGTTGCTCTGGGCCTTGATCAGGTCCACCAGCTCGTTGGTCAGGTTGACGTTGGAGTTCTCCAGGGAACCGGCCACGATCGAACCCAGGGTGCCCGCTTGCGGGGAGTCGTAGCCCGGCTGGCCTGACGCGAAGGTCTCTCTCCAGGTGGTGCCGCCAGCCGGTTGCAGGCCCTGCTCGTTGTTGAAGCTGGCCAGGGAGATCTGGCCGATGGCCTTGCTCTGCTGGTTGCTGAACGTAGCGAACAGCACGCCGTTGCCGTCGACTTTCAGGCCGGTGATCTGGCCGGTGGCGTAGCCATCGGTGACCGGCGGGTTGCGGTAGGTGGCCGAGTTGTATTGGGTGACGTTGGACATGTTGATCGCAATGCCGTCCTTGTTCGCCGTCGCGTCGTTGGCCTTCCAGACGCCGTCGGTCACCGTACCTGGCACCCAATCCTTGATGGTCAAGGTCGTGCCAGCCACACCGCCGGTCACGATGCTCTTGAGGTTACCGGCACCGTCGAAGGTCAACGTCGAAGGCACAGGCGGCTTCATGTCCGTAGCGTTACCGGTTGGCGGCGTACCATCAGGGTTGCGGCCATCGATCAAGGTGTACGACTGCCATTCGTTGGCGTCGGTTTTCACCACGTACTGCACCATCGGGTGGGCGTTGCCCTGGGAGTCGTACAGCGTGGTGCTGTAGGACGTGGTGAAGGTGTCGGTCTTGAGCGGATCGAACGGCTTCTTGCTCTGGTCGATGACCGGCTCAGAGGAGTTCAGGTTGCTGCTGGAATCCACTTTGGTGGACGCCTTTGGCGGCAGGTTGGCCAGGTTCAGCTGCAGGTCGACCAGGCCACCCTTGGTGATCTTGCCATTTTCGTCTGCCGCATAACCTTGCAGGCGCGAAGTGCCGGTGTTGTTGGTGATGTAGCCGTCTTTGTCGGCACGGAAGGCGCCGCTACGGGTGTATTCCAGCGAACCGTCGCTGCCCTTCTGCACGAAGAAGCCGCCACCCTGGATCGCCATGTCCAGGATGCCGCCGCTGGCGTTCACTTCACCCTGGGTAAACTGCTGGGACACTGCCGCCAGGTTCACACCGTTGCCGATGGTGTTCTGGCCGGTGCCGAGCTTGGACGCGGCGTAGATGTCGGCGAATTCCGCACGGGACGATTTGAAGCCGGTGGTCGCGACGTTGGCGATGTTGTTGCCGGTCACGTCCAGTTGTTTGTTGGCCGCATAGAGGCCGCTAAGGCCGATGTTAAAAGACATGTTTCTCTCCCTCTGCCGTATTTAGCCGGCTCTATGTACCGATAGTCTGAATTTGCGACAGCTTGACGCTGCCCATGCCGCCGGCAAGGTTCAGCAGCATTTCGCCGCCGGTCTTGCTCAAGGTCACGCTGGTGACGGTGGCTGGCAGGGAAGTCGCCAGGACAACCGCGTCGCCTTTGTCATTTTTGGTGGTGGCGGTAAAGGTGTAAGTGCCCGCTGCGGCGACCTCACCCTTGTCGTTCTTGCCATCCCAGATAAAGTCGGCCGTACCGGCGCTCTGCGCGCCCATATCGACGGTGCGCACCACGTTGCCGTCTTTGTCGGTGATCTTCACCGAGACGTTGCCCACCGCCGAGGTGACGGCGACGGAACCGGTCATGCTCTTGCTGGTATCCACCAAGGCCTTGTCGGTCTGGGTGATGATCGAACGCCCCACCAGCGACGACGCTTGCAGCGCTTGCGACGAGCTGAAGTTGCTGGAAATCGCATTCACCGAGTCGTTCAGGGTGTTGATGCCTTCCAGGCTGCTGAATTGCGCCAGCTGGGCGACGAACGCGCCGTTGTCCTGGGGCGACAGCGGGTTCTGGTTCTTCAGCTGGGTGACCAGCAGTTGCAGGAACGCATCCTTGCCCAGGGACTGGTTGCCCGTGGCCGCAGTGGCGGTGCTCGCCACATTGTTTGTTGCGGTCTTGACCTTGGTGTTGAAAAGGTCCTGGACTGCCGTGTTGGTGGTGGTATCAACGATGGCCATTATTTGGCGCCCCTTATCACTGACCCAGGGTCAGGACCTTCTGCATCATGGCTTTGGCGGTGTTCATCATTTCCGCGTTGGTCTGGAACGAGCGACTGGCGGAAATCATGTCAGCCATTTCCTCGACCACGTTGACGTTGGGGTAGTAGACGTAACCCTTTTCGTTCGCGGCCGGGTGGTTAGGCTCGTAGCGGGCTTCCAGGTTGCTCTGGTCTTCGACCACGCCCAGCACCTGCACGCCGGAACCGGCATTGCCCTGGTCCTGGAACAGCGAATCGCTGCCACCGGCCTGGCCGCCCTGGAACATGGTGGCGAACACCGGGTGACGGGCGCGGTAGGTCTGGTCAATGCTCGACGACACGGTTTCGGCGTTGGCGATGTTACTGGCGACGGTGTTCAGACGCGTGGTCTGCGCGCTCATGCCACTACCGGCAATATTGAAAACACTGGACAGGGACATGGCTTACTCTCCACGCAGGGCTGACATCAGCCCTTTGAATTTGCTGTTGAGCAGGGTAAAGCTGGCCTGGAAGTTCACCGAGTTCTCGGCGTAGGCCGATTGCTCCAGCTGGGCGTCGACGGTGTTCTGGTCGATCGACGGCTGCATCGGCGTGCGATACAGCAGCGACTCGTCCCCACTGCTCAGGCCTTGCGCTTCGATATGACGGTTGTTGGTCATGTTCAAGGCGAAGGTGCCGTTCTTGGTCTTGTCCTGCTGTGCAGCGAGCACGGCGGAGAAGTCCAGGTCCCGAGCCTTGTAGTTCGGGGTATCGGCGTTGGCAATGTTGTTGGCCAGGACTTCGGCACGCTGGGCGCGGAAGCCCAGGGCTTGTTCATGGATACCGAGCGCTTTATCGAAGCTGATGCTCATGGCGGAAACCTTTAGGCTGACCTGCTGTTCGTTAGCAGGGTTATAGCAAGGTGTGTGCCAATTCTTCGAAGGCCCGTATTTCAGGGCTTTGCGGGGAGATTGCCGGGCGGCAATGCCAGAAAAGCGGCAATGGGTTTCCGCGTGGTGCCAGTAAAGCGGCAATGGGGGATTGCCGCTATTGCAACGATTGCCGCAAAAAATCAAATGTGGGAGCCAGCTCCCACAGAAGCCTGCTCCCACATGTTTGATTCTTACTTGGCCTGGTAGATGATCCCAGGGCTGCACTGCACCATCTGGTAATGATCCGGCAGACCGTTCAGCGCTTCGGAAGCACCGAGGAACAGATAGCCCCCACGCTTGAGCGTGCCATGGATGCGCAACAGGATGTCTTTCTTCACTTCGGCCGAGAAGTAGATCAGCACGTTGCGGCAGAACACCATGTCGAACTTGCCCAGGCTGGCGTAGCTGTCGAGCAGGTTGAACGAGCGAAACTCCACGCGGCTCTTGATCGGCGCCTTGACCGCCCAACGCCCTGCCCCTTTCGGGTCAAAGTAACGCTGCAGGCGCTCCTGGGACAAACCTCGGCCCAAGGCCAGGCTGTCGTACTCGCCGGTCTTGCAGTTGGTGAGCATGGTGCCGGACAGGTCGGTGGCAACAATCTGCGCACCGGCTTTCAGTTGGCCCATGTTGGTCCGCTCGAACTCATCGATGGACATCGAGATCGAATACGGCTCCTGCCCCGAGGAGCAGGCCGCCGACCAGATGCGCAAGCGCTGGCCCGGGCTGGCCTTGATGGCTTCCGGCAGCACTTTGCTCTTGAGCACTTCAAACGGGTAGGTGTCACGAAACCACAGGGTTTCGTTGGTGGTCATGGCATCGACCACCATTTCCTTGAGCCCGCTGCGCGGCTGCCCCTGGATACGTTGAACCAGCTCGCCCAACGACTTGATGCCCTGCTGTTCCATCAGCTTGTTGAGACGGCTGGATACCAGGTACTGCTTGTTTTCACCGAGCAATATGCCACAGGCTTTTTCCAGGAAGACCCGGAACTGTTCGAAATCCAAATTACCCGTAGACAATGATACCGCCTCTTAAATCGTGTGACCGCCAGGGGAAATCCCCTAGCCGTGATCTGCTGCCTTGATCCGGTCGACAACCCGGTTTGCCAGGTCATCCGGACGGAATTTGGCCAGGAAGTCATCAGCACCGACCTTCTTGACCATCGCCTGGTTGAATACGCCCGACAATGAAGTATGCAGGATGATATGCAATTTTTGCATGCGTGGATCGTTGCGTATCTCGGCCGTGAGGGTGTATCCGTCCATTTCCGGCATCTCGATGTCGGAAATCATCATCAAGAATTCTTCTTCCGGTTTCTTGCCTTCATCGACCAGTTTGCGCAGGTAATCCAGCGCCTGGCGCCCATCATTGAGGGCCACCACGTCTACGCCGACGGTTTGCAGGCACCGGGTCACCTGCTTGCGCGCCACCGAGGAGTCGTCCACCGTCAGCACGCGCAGCGAGATCGCCTTGTGCGCCGTCTCGGCGTCGACCACACCGACGGAAATCGCTTCCGAGGTGGGCGCCACTTCGGCGAGGATTTTCTCCACGTCGATGATTTCCACCAACTGGTTGTCCACCCGCGTCACCGCCGTGAGGTAGTGATCGCGGCCGGTGCCCTTGGGCGGCGGATGGATCTCTTCCCAGTTCATGTTGACGATGCGCTCCACCGAGCGCACCAGGAAACCCTGGGTCTTGGTGTTGTACTCGGTGATGATCACGAAAGGGTTTTCGCGGTCCTGCAAACCTGCCGAGCCGGTAGCCAGGGACAGGTCAAGGATCGGAATGGTCGCGCCACGGATGTTGGCCACGCCACACACCACCGGGCTGGACTTGGGCATGATCGTCAGCTTGGGGCACTGCAACACTTCCCGCACCTTGAACACGTTGATGCCGTACAGCTGTTTGCCATCCAGGCGAAAAAGCAACAACTCCAGGCGATTCTGCCCTACCAGCTGTGTGCGCTGGTTTACTGAATCCATTACTCCTGCCATGCCTTGACTCCCACGCTAAAACCTTTGGCCATACCTATAAGGGCAGTGACGCGCACCCAACACTAAACGGCACGAGCTTTGCTATTTATTGGTCATGGATATTAAAACGACAGTTTCCCGACACCTTGACCTGACACGGTATTGCCGCTTGTTTTGCGTACCGCTGGCGCTGCTTGCCCTGGGATTGGGCACCACGGCCCGCGCGGACAACGTCACCTTGCCTGATCTACTTATCGGCGTCACCCAAGGGTTTCTTGAGTTCACTGTAGAAGATTATCTGGCGACCACCCAGACACCCGGGCGATATGAAATCCAGGTCAACCAACTCGACCCGCGCTTGCGCATGCCGATGTGCGACAAGGAATTGACAGCCACCCTGGAAAGCCCCGCCCAGCCGATTGGCCGCGTGACCGTGAAGGTGCGTTGCGAGGGCGCTGCGCCGTGGACGGTATTCGTGCCGGCGCAGGTCAAGCTGTTCCGCGATGTGGTGGTGGTGGCGCGGCCGCTGAAGCGTACCGGCATCATCGGTTTTGAAGACGTTGTGCTGCGTGAACGCGATATCAGCCAGATCAGCCAGGGCTATCTCACTTCGGTCGATCAGGCGGTCGGGCAGAAATTGACCCGACCAGTGGTCACCGATCAGGTCATTACCCTGGTGCATCTGGAACAGGCCGAGGTCATTCGCAAGGGCGATCAGGTGGTGATTTCCGCCAGCAGCGGTGCCTTGCAGGTAAAAATGCCGGGGGAAGCGCTATCCAATGGCGGCATGAGTGAACAGATCAGGGTGAAGAACCTCAACTCCAACCGCGTGATCAAGGCACGGGTGACGGCACCGGGCCAGGTCGAGGTGGCCCTATAGAGAACTGGTATCAGGCGCCAGCTTTTCCTACACTGTGCGCTAGACGTCCGCACAGGCAGGTTTATTGTCAATCGAGCCTAAAGTTTGTCCGGGTATGGCCGAAAACATGGCAAGCGTCCAAATACCCAGAGGTTTTTTATCATGGTCATCGATTTCAGTCGTTTAAATAATTCCCAGGCATTGCCCGGCTCTACGCGCACCACCGGTGCCAAGGACAGCGTAGAAGCCAAGTCCCAGCCACTGCCCGCCAAGGCAGAACAGGCCGGCGCAAGCCAAAGCGGGGAATCCGTACACCTGAGCAATGAGGCTCAACAGTTGCAGAAGGTCACTGACTCGCTGCGCGATCAACCGGTAGTCAACAGTGCCCGTGTGGCCGAGTTGAAACAGGCAATCGCCGATGGCAGCTATAAAGTCGACAGCAACCGTGTAGCCAGCAAGCTGCTTAACTTCGAAGCCGAGCGCTAGGCAAAGGCCTGCGCCGGGCTTTTGGACGCTTAAAACCCAAGGCCAGCCATGCACCACGACGAAACCCTGCTTCAACTGATCATTGATGATCTGGCGCCGACGCAACAATTGCTCGAGCTGCTGAAAGAAGAATCCCTGGCCCTCTACGGCCGGGATATGCGCTTGCTGGAAGAAATCCTGGCGCGCAAACAGTCGCTCATCGTGCTCCTCGAACAGCATGGCAAGAAGCGCAGCCAGATCCTGGCCAGCCTCGGCCTGCCCACCGATCACGACGGCCTTGCCCAACTGGCCAGTCATTCCTCCGTCGGCGACGAATTGCTGGCGCAGAGCCAGGCACTCAACGAGCTGCTCAGCCAATGCCAGGAAGCCAACCTGCTCAACGGTCAGTCGATCCAACTGCAGCAAGCCACCACCGCCAACCAGTTGCGTATACTCCATGGCGGCGAGCCACCGGCCCTGTACAACGCCCAAGGCTCCACCTCACGCCTGGTCAAGCCAGGCACCCGCAGCCAAGCCTGACGCCGGTTTACAGCGCGCCCTATCCAAGGCGCGCTACATGCTGGCAAAATGCCGGTTCTTGCGTGTAGTCGTATTTTGTCTGGAGATGGAAGAACCGTGTTCAACGCCCTTAATGCGGAAGATACACCGCAGCCACCCAAGGTACTCACTACACCTCTGGAAATTGTCGGCACCCTGCGGATGCTGCAAGAAAGCCACGACCCGCTGATCATCACCTTCCACGAACGCAGCCAGCGCTTCCAAAGCTACCTGGTGGACATCGACCGGGACAGCAAGACCCTGGCACTGGACGAAATGATCCCGCGCGATGGCGAGCGCTTCCTCGAAAGCGGCGAACCGTTTCGTATCGAAGGCTTCCACGAAGGCGTTCGCGTCGCGTGGGAAAGCAACGGCACCTACACCGTCAGCGAAAAAGACGGCCACCGTATCTACACCGGCAGCATGCCGGACGAGGTGGTCTACCATCAGCGCCGCAATGCCTTCCGCGCCGCGCTGAAGCTGGCGCAACTGGTGAACATCGAGCTGGGCGGCGAGAAGCTCAAGGCACCGGTCAGCGGCAAACTGCTGGACATCTCCGCCACCGGCTGCAAATTGCGCTTTGAAGGCGACATCTCCGAGCGCCTGCAACTGGGCCAGGTCTACGATCGTTTTATCGCCGCCCTGCCCTTTGGCAGCATGACCACCTCCGTCGAACTGCGTTACCTGCACTTCGAAGAGAAGATCAACACCACCTTTGCCGGCGTGCGCTTCCACAACATGAGCGGGTTGGTGCAGCGCCAGGTCGAACGTTTTGTGTACCAGCTGCAACGCGAAGCGCGGCGTTTTGACAAAGACGACGACTTTTAAGCCTTAAGACACGCTGCAAAAAAAACGGGCAGATCCTGATGGGATCTGCCCGTTTTTGAGTTCAGGGGCGCGCCCTGCTCAGCTCATGGGGATGCTCGTCCGGCCCCTGGGGCGCCGGCGGCCCTTCGAACAAGGGCTCATCAGCCGGTGGTTGTGACTCGGCCTCAGGCTCCACCACCGTGGTTTGCATCTGCTCCTGCACCACCGCCTCATCCACCCGCGGATCAAGGGCCGCCACCAGCGGCGAACTGGACATGCTGTCCGGCATCGCCACGTGATGCAGCGGTGCATCCTCCACCTGATGCAGGTTGGTCACCGCCTTCGGCCGGATACGCCACACCAGGATCAGCGCACACAAGCTGAAGAACGCGTAGAGCATCTGACTGCCGAACAGCTTCATCACCACACCGGCCAACAGCGGCCCGATACTGGCACCGACACCGTAGGTCACCAGCAGCATCGCGGTGAGCGACACGCGGCGATCCCCCTCGACATGGTCGTTGGAAAAGGCCACGGCCAACGGGTAAAGGCAGAACTGCACCAGAGAACACAGGAAGCCCGCCACGAACAGCACCTCCAGAGGCACCTGCGTCATGATCGCCAGGGGCAACGCGGCGACCGCCAGGCACAAGGCAAAACAGCGAATCAACAAGGCCCGGTCATAACGGTCGGACAACCAGCCGAGCGGCCACTGCACCAGCAGGCCAGCAAAAATACAGGAGCCCATGAACAGACCCACCTGCTCGGTCGTCAGCCCCTGCTGGGAGGCGTAAAGCGGCGCCAGACCGTAGAACGAACCGACGATCAGCCCCGCGCCCAGCACCGTGCTCAGCGACTGCGGCACCCGCTTGATAAAGAAGCGCGGCTCCATCGGCGCAGGATGCAGCGGCGCCGGGTGAATCCGCCGGGTCATCGCCACCGGCACCAGGCACAGGGCAAAGCACAGCGCCACCAGCATCAGCAGTTCAAGACCGAGCTGGGGATGCATCACCAGGATCAATTGGCCGAGCACCAGCCCCAGGTAGGACGCAATCATGTAGCCGCTGAACACCACGCCACGCTGCTTGGCGTCTGCCTGCTCATTCAGCCAGCTCTCGATGACCATGTATTGGCACATCATCCCCAGGCCCACGATGATCCGCAGCACAATCCAGGCCGGCAGCCAGTCGATCAGCCCGTGCCCCAGCACCGCCGCACCGACGATCCCGGCACAGGTAGCATACGCACGGATATGCCCGACCCGGGCGATCAGGCGGTGCCCGATCTTGCCGCCCAGCACCAGGCCAAAGTAGTTGGCCGCCATCAACGCACCGACCCACAGGCTGTCCACATGGTCGGCCGCCAGGCGCAAGGCCAGGTAGGTACTGAGCAGGCCGGAGCCGATCAGCATCATCAAGGAGGCAAAATAAAGGGCTCGAAAAGATTTCCAGATCTGGCGCATCGGCGTTCCGAGCGGCTCCTTGCAGTGAGGGACAGGGCTATCGGCATGATAGTCCTGGGTGGCGGGTCCGGACAGGCGGCAAATGCTGTTTCCGGGGATTATTTTGCCTAACCGTCAGACGCTGCCCGACGGCTTGCAAGGTACACAGATTGCGATAAATACATCGCGCACCTGCTGTGAACCCTGAACACCGGCAAGGTTCGACTCATCTTGGAAAGCGCGCACAAAAAAGCCCCGCCAGAAGAATCTGTGCGGGGCTTTGGATCTGGTGTCCCAGGGCCGGTTCGAACGGCCAACCTTCCCCTTAGGAGGGTTAATTTAGACCCAGCAGATACAGCCACAAGCCCAGTATTACTGGGCCTTTTAGTCCCATTGAGTCCGTGAACATCGAGCGGTATAGTGCGTTTTGCTGCCACCCTGCTGTCACGGACGAACCCTTGAAATCCAAAATCACCCAGAAGCTAATTGGCAGCCTAGCCGCCGAGGCGAAAGCATATCGCGTGCATGACACCGTGCAACCCGGTTTTTTCATTCGCGTACTGCCCAGCGGTCATAAGTCCTACATGGTCACTTGGGGCCGAAACAAGAACGCCACCCTTGGGCGTGTCGGCGTGATTACTCTTGACCAAGCCCGAACCGAGGCCGCTCAGTACCTAGCCGATGCGCACGCCCACGGCGAGCCCCTAGCCATCGCCCAGGGCCGCAAGGGGTCAGCACTGCCCTCGCTGCGCGATTTTATCGACGACACGTATATGCCGTGGTTCAAGGCTCATCACAAAGGCCATGAGAAGACTCAGCACACCCTCAGCAATAACTTCGACCCAATTCTGCCCCAGCGCCTGGACGCGATCACCGGGCGAGACATGGAGCAGATCCGCACTGGATGGATGCAGGCCGGCAACAAGCCCTCCACGGTCAACCGGAAAATGGGCTCTATCAGCGGAGTATTCAGCCGGGCGGTCGAGTGGGATTACCTCGACGAGCATCCTCTGGCCAAGCTGAAACAGCTCAAAGTCGACTCAAAGGGGGTAATTCGCTACCTGGCTGCCGACGAGACCAAGCGCCTACGCGAGGCCTTGGACGCTCGACAGGATGAAATGAGGGTCGAGCGTGAGAGTGCGAACACTTGGCGGACCGACCGCCACAAAGAGCCGATGCCAAGCCTGCTGCAACTGCCCTTCACCGATCACCTGAAGCCAATGGTATTGGTATCGTTGAATACCGGCATGAGGCGCGGAGAGCTGTTCGACCTGAAATGGTCAGCGGTGAACTTCGACACGAAGACAATCACAGTCGCCGGGGCCACAACCAAGACAAGCGATACGCGCCACATACCAATGAACAAGGAGACTATTGGTGTACTGCAAGCCTGGAAGAAGCAGGTAAGCAAGTCGCCGTATGTGTTCCCAGGTCAGGGCGGCGGTCGCTTTGAGGACGTCAAAAGCGCTTGGCTCAAGTTGCTTGAGCGGGCGCAGATCGACGGATTCCGCTGGCACGATATGCGGCACGACTTCGCTTCACGCCTGGTAATGGCCGGCGTACCGCTCAACACGGTACGGGATCTGCTAGGGCACGCCGATATCAAGATGACACTCCGGTATGCCCACTTGGCTCCGGGTACAAAAGCCGCTGCGGTTGAACTCATTTAGCTAGAGATTGAGCTCGCATATTTTTGTAATCGGCATAGCCCGGCTGAAGCGGCTTGTTGTTTGCCAGAAACCTCACATATTCCTCAACAATTGGCCACTCCTTCTCTACCAATGCAAGGTCCACCCGAGGCTGCATTCTCGGTGTGAACCCAAACTTCTCTGTCGAACCGTTCAAATCCCCGAAAACATCGAACTCCCCATCGAAATATTTATCGTCATTGATAACCATAGCGACCATCGATAACTCCTCCCCGGCGAAATCGGGCCCAAGCGTTCCGGCGCGCAGCTTGTAGAGAGTTTCATTCTCCGACCAGATCGCAGTAAACGCGACCATAAAACTGATTGTTCCCAAATCCTTACGCGGAGCGTTAAACGGGTTAGTAATGGTCCTGTCATTCATCCCATTCTCAAGGCATGACTCCAGGATCTTCACGATTTTCTCGTTGCGTGATGCCGCCAGCAATTCAAGCGCAGCTTTAAGGTAGGGGTCGACCCTAGCCGATAAAACAACCTTCTTCGAACGATTTGCCATTTACACGCCTCTAGATGTCTACAAATGTTTTGCTTGCAGATCATGTTACTTACAAATAGGATGTTTACGTCCGGACCAGTATCGTACAGTCCGCCCCATCGATCAAGGACAAGCTAATGAACAACCCCGAACACATCGCACCTCTTGCAGTTAGCGTGGAGGACGCAGCACGCGTGGTTGGCTACTCAAGATCAGGAGTTTATGAACTCATAGCTTCTGGTGACCTTAAGGCTTTCAAACTCGGGCGGCGCCGTCTGATTTTGATGGCTGAACTCAAGGCTTGGATTGAACGCGCGGCAAAGGAAGGCTCCCGGTGAACGCGGTAACAGTCGAGGGGGGAAATTTTGCTGGGATGTCCCCTAGAAGACTGGTCCTAGAACCGGCCTCAGCAGGAAGAGGTGTCGAGTCAGTGTTCGTACCACTGACCCGACTGTCACAAAGCAAATCTGAGCAGACCGCAATGCAACCCCTTAAGCATATCACCATCCATTTGGTAGACCGCATGGGCGTAATTCTTGGCCAGTGCAATATGTTGAACACAACACGTGTGGTTGATCTTGAAACTCTTCGTACTCATGGCGCCTGTAGAGTTCAAGTGCCACGCACCATTCGCAATAAGCCAGATAGTTACTCCTTTGAATGGACGCACACCTACGCGCCCCAAAAAAAACATGAAGACTTGGGAACCTCAGGAGGTGCCCAATGAGCATGCTCCCAGGCTTTGCACTACCCGAGGACTTACTCTGCGTCAGCCACGACGCCGAAGCCGGTCTGCCTATCGACGCCATCACCTGTGCGCTCGACCGTGCCGATTCAGTTCTCATGCTGTTGGAAGATCACTTAGACGGCGATAAACCGTTGCTTTCCAACCGCGTGCTGTCGTCTGTTATTTGGGACGTGCGCGGCACCTTGGGTTTGATCAAAACACTCACCATGTACGGTGACGCCTCCTCTGTGCCGATGGACCAGAAAGGCGGTGCGCTGTGACCCACTCCAGCACGCTTGGACGCTCCGAGTTTTCCCCCGCCAACGGTAACGGCCAAAACCTGTTTCGGGTGAATGCCGGTATCCCGCTAGAGGACGCACTTGAAGCAGTCTCTCAGATTCTGCACCACGCCAATCAACTGATCCTCGACGCCGCCATCAGCGATGCAGGCGAGCGTTTTAGTTGGCCTGCGTTCTACCTCGGCGAGATGGCTAAGGCACTGATCGACGACGTGAACGAGGCGTTGCTTGAATCGAGGAGCGCACCATGACTCCGCGCACCGGCAACACCTCAAAACTGCCCAGCTTTGCCGACGTAAAAAGCGCTGCCCTAAAGAACATAGACCGCGTCCTTACTCACTGGCTGCCGAACGGCAAACGAGTCGACGGTGGCAAGGAATACACCGCGCCTAATCCGACGCGCACGGACAAACGAGCAGGCTCACTCAAGGTCAGTTTGAGCAAAGGCACATGGGCGGACTTTGCCACCGGCGATAAGGGCGGCGATCTGATCGACCTGGTGCGCTACATCGACGGCGGCACCGACGTTGATGCCTGCAAAAAACTGGCAGATCTGCTGAGTGTTTCCGCAGGCCCCGCGGCCGCCAAAAGCACACCAGCTAAGAGCGCAACGCCTGAGTGGATCGCGATTCAGCCGATCCCAGCCGAGGCCATGAACAAGTGCCCAGCCAAACATCGACAACACGGTGTTCCGTCCAAGGTGTGGATCTATCGCGACGCCCTGGGCCAGCCGGTCATGGCGCTGTATCGCTTCGACCTAGGCCCAGATGATGACGGCAAACCGCGAAAGGTCTTTGCGCCATTGACCTGGTGCAAGCGCTCCGATGGGCAAACCACACAATGGCGCTGGCAAGGATTGCCCGAGCCTCGGCCACTGCTGCGCCTGGATGAGTTGACACTGCGCGCCGATGCGCCCGTGGTGTTTTGTGAAGGCGAGAAGGCTGCTGACGCCGCCGCTGAACTGATGCCGGACTATGTAGCCACCTGCTGGCCGAACGGCTCCAACTCTTGGCACAAGGCCGACCTGACGCCACTGAAAGGACGCACTGTCGTGCTGTGGCCGGATAACGATGCCAGCGGCAAGACCTGCATGGACGCCATCGAGCTCAAGTTGATTGAGCTGGGCGCCGCTTCAGTGCAACGAATCTCGCTCGACGTGTTCAAGCTCAAGCCAAGCAGCAAAGGCGGCAAACCGACGCTCATCAAGGGTGGAAAATGGGCGGACGGCGACGACGCAGCGGACGCATTAACCAAAGGCTGGACCGCTGGCCACGTCGCCGAGCTGATGCGCAGCGGTGAGTATTTCGGCAGTGCCGCTGAGCCAACTGAACCTCAAGAACAGAAGGTCAAGGCACCCGCCAAACGTCCTGCGAAATCGAAGAATAACCTGTTGCCGGGCGGCTTTCGCCTGACGCCTGAAGGGGTGTTTTATTCCGGCGATGATGGCGAGGCGCGTCCCGTGTGTTCGCCTCTCGAAATCATCGCTCGCACTCGCGACGACAAGGGCCACAACTGGGGCTTGTTGGTCGAATTCGACGACCCGGACGGCGCCAAAAAACGCTGGAATATTCCAGCCAGGACCATGACCGGCGACTTCGGCAAAGACGTACTCGGCCCGCTGGTAGACATGGGCCTGCGCCTTGCCGGAAGCCGATTAGGACGCAATGCCCGCAACGACCTACAAAGCTATCTCGGCGGCTTCGACAGCGCCCAGCGCGCACGTTTGGTGACGCGCCTGGGTTGGCACGACAACGCTTTCCTTTTGCCCGAACAGCAAATCGGCTCGCACGCCGAACACCTGCATTTTTATGAAGCAGGGGCGCAGCTTCCACCAATCACCGAAGCAGGTTCTCTGGAGCAATGGCAGCAGCAAATCGGCGCGCTGTGCGTTGGTAACCATCGCTTGGCGTTTGTCGTCTCTGTGGCCTTTGCAGGCCCGTTGCTAAACCTGCTCGGACATGAGTCGGGTGGCTTCCACCTATACGGCGACAGTTCCGGGGGCAAGACCACTCACTTGCAAGTCGCTGCCTCGGTCTATGGCGGGCCGCGTCTGGTGCGTTCGTGGCGTTCTACGGATAACGCCCTCGAGTCCATCGCTGCCGCACACTCAGACGGCCTCCTGGTGCTGGATGAAATTGGTATGTGTGACCCGCGCATCATTGGCGAAACGGTCTACATGCTCGGCAACGGCACCGGTAAGGCACGGGCGAATGATCGAGGGCAAGCGGGCCGACAGGTGCAGGAGTGGCGCTTGCTGTTTCTCTCGACGGGCGAAAAGACGCTGGCTCAGCACATGGCGGATGCAAACAAGGAGCTGAAAGCCGGTATGGAGGTACGTATGCTCGCCGTGCCGGCGGATGCCAGCAAAGGCCTCGGCATGTTCGATGTGCTGAACGGTTTTGAGGACGCTGCCGCCCTCTCCGATGCGCTCAAGGCCCGTGTTGCCAAATACTACGGAACGCCCCTCACCGCCTTCCTGAACGCACTGTGCGCGCCGGGAGAAATGCTGGGATGGTCGGTGATCGTTCGCCGCACGGTAGAACAGTTCATCACACAAAACCTGCCCACCACTGCCAGTGGACAAGCCCAGCGTGCCGCCTTTCGCTTCGGCCTCGCGGCAGCGGCCGGAGAGTTGGCCACCGCCTTCGGCGTCACAGGCTGGCCTGATGGCGCGGCCACGACCGCCGCACGGGTGTGCCTGCATGCCTGGCTGGCCGAACGTGGTGGTGCCGGTAATTTCGAAGGCGATGCGATCATGGCGCGATTGAGCCAGATCATCGAACGTTTTGGAGAAAGCCGCTTTACCCGTTGGGAATCTGCCGCCGCCAAGATCGATGAACATGGCCCACGCACGATTGATCGGTTGGGCTTTCGTAAGACGATGGAACACGGCATGGGCGACGCCCTGCACACCACTAATACCTACTACGTACTGCCGGAAGCCTGGAGAGCCGAAATTTTCAAGGGCATGAACATCAGTGCAGTGAACAAGGAGCTGCTGCAACGGGGCGCGCTCGAGCCGGGAAGCAATGGAAAGGCATACAGCCTAATTCGCTTACCTGGATTAGGCCCTCAGCGCTGCTATGTGGTGAAGACGGTTCCAGGAGCGGACGAAAGCGAGGCCAAGGCCGCCTGACGACATACCTACTGATCGGGGTAGCGCCGGCTCATTCCCGGCCTCGCCAGCCGTTCAACCATCCTTATCAATCGTAATGCACAGAGACAATACAGATGAACACTATCCTAGAACTGAAAGACCGCCGCGACACACTGACCCTCGAAATAGAGAGCATACAGGCTGACCTGGATCCCTTCGAAGCAGCGCTGGAAAGTCCCGAGGTTATCCAGCAAGGCCGTCAACGGGCTGTGCAGGATGAAATCAACGATCACAAAAGACGCATCGACTCGCGAAGCTTTGAGATCCACCGCCTGAATCAAAAGATCGATCGCCTCGAGGCACTGGCTAACCGTGAGAGCTTGGCTGCGGGCTACATCAGCGCGATGGCGACTTGGAAGGCCGACGAGATGGAGCTCAACGAAAAGCGCAACAGCATCGAGACCCGGTTGCAACAGGTCCGCCAGAGCGATCAGGAAGACATGGCAAAGGCGCGACAAGCCGAAACGGACGCCGCTACCGCTTATGCGCAGGCTGTGGCCTGGGGCGATGTGGAGGGCGAGAAAGCGGCAAACGCTGAAGCTCAAAAAGCAGCAAAAAACCTTACTGCTGCGGTAGAGCATCACCGCCGCCAACAGCTGCTCATCACGGCTCTGGAGCAGGAGTTGGTGACGATTGACCTGCACATCACGGAGGCACAAAAAGAACGCACCAAGATCGAGAACAAAGCGGCTCACCTGGCGAATACTGTTCTGGAAGAACAATGGAATGAGGCCGCCAAAGCACTGTTAGAGACCGGCGGCAAGTTGTGGGCTGCTCGCAAACTGATTAATCGTGATCCGGTTGCGCTGCTGAAACTGGAAATCCCTGAGCAAGGTGAAAACTTCGGAAGCTGGACCTTCGGAGAACTTGCAGAACGATCACACCAACACAGCCTGCTTGACCTGTTAGCGGCCTAACCCAAACCTTCCCCCGAAGCAACCGGCGAGGGCCGGTTGCGTCTGACCTACCATCGGCCTAACCATGAATAAACCACCAAAAAACAGCGGCCAGTGGACAGAACACCTGAAGTTCCGAAAGCTCTATTTTAACGTGATAATTTTTATTATCACCGATATGTGCTGCGGGATTACGACCAAATAAATATGCAATAAAATGCCAAGGGCGCGTGTTCACGCGTCCTTCTCTCACCTGGAAAAACCAGCACCCTATATTTTAGAAAGCTCAAGCTCCAAATCTTCATTTTTAATAGTAGACATCTCTAGATCTGATGCCCACCCGGACTGAGCAATTGTACAGCTTCCACCTATGGTTCCTACGTTATTCAAGATAAGGGGCATCACATTCCTCTTGATAATTTGTATGCGTTTCCTCTCAAAATGGTAAGAGTTTTCTGTCGGCTCTTTCACAAACAGTGTGCATGCACTATTCCTTACTGAGAGTGGAGCAAAATACTCAGAATCTGCTTCAATCTCAGCTACGGTTTTAGGAATTACAGAACTATCACCAATGCAGACAAGGCTCCATGGAACAACCGAAAAACGCTCTATAGCTGGCAATCCATCAATAAGGGTTTTGCATTTAATTACCTGCGCCCGCTTGGACCTCTGATAGTCAACCAATTGTTCGCCGAACATGATTAGCTCTACGTCAGGATTTTGCATTGCGTTCCTTGAAAAATCCAGAGCGCAGGACTTAATAACAGATTCTAATATGTTCACCAAGAAGTTAATAGTGATAGGAACAAGCTCTTTATCAGAAAAATTGTAATCATCCGAATAGTAGCCTCCGCGAAGCCCATCACCCTCGTCATCTCGCGCATATACCGCTGGATCTCCATTGAACTTATTACGCACCAGCACTAGCTTTCTTGAAACTATTGAGGTGAATTCATTAATGATGTTGGATATTAAGGTGTAGTTTCCTGCATAGGCTAAATAAAAACTTCCACCGAGGTACTCGGAAAACCCGTTAAACCTGCCTAGCGAGATCCTGGGGATTTTATAACTGGCTTTAAATGAAATAATTTTTTTGTTTTCTTCTGTAACACGGGCTGCGCCTTTACTAATCAAACCATCAGCGATCGCAAAGAAACTGTCCTTGGTATAATGAAAGGCGACTATTGTCATGACCAGCCCTTAAACAAAAAAATGAATTAATTATTGGCAATAGCACATCAACTAAAAACACTCAACAGCTTTTTATAATCGCCTAGCCAACTAAAGGCGATTGCGATCATAGCCAAACGAACAGACTGCGGAGGCGTGCACACTTTGTAAATTAACAAGCAAGGAAGCTAGAATCAGCAAAGTGGGATAGCGCTAGAGCTTCTAGATAACCCTATCTTCACTCCAGCGCGGTAAAACAATCAAGCTAAACATGCATTCAATAACGCTACAGCGAATAAAATCGGGCCGATCAAGCGGCATCGGCAATTCAGGCCCGTTCCGGCGCCTCAATGTGCAGAAGCGAGAGCTAGCTGTATTCGATATAGGT
This sequence comes from Pseudomonas sp. FP453, assembly GCF_030687495.1. NCBI lineage: Bacteria > Pseudomonadati > Pseudomonadota > Gammaproteobacteria > Pseudomonadales > Pseudomonadaceae > Pseudomonas > Pseudomonas sp. FP453. The sequence continues at coordinate 4,720,335 of NZ_CP117435.1, forward strand.
CGTTAACGGCAGGATAGTGGGCGTAATAACCTCAATCAAAAACCTCTGCGTGACTAGTACGGGCTGTTTTCATACGGGTAGCGCTGCATAAACATTCTTAGCGCTAGTTCAATCCTATCAGAAGACTCGCTCGATGCGAGATGACTAAGCTGATCGGAGGTCAATTTTCTCATCAGCATACGTAGCTCCATGACAGAGAATTCATGAACAACATCGCCCGTCTTCATTTTGGCAACAACTGACTCTGGTACATGTGTATTGCTATTAGTATTTGAGAGCACAGCCGTTATCAAATTTTGCTCCAAGAAAAATTCAGTACCAGCATTCACTTCCAACATTTTTCTATACTTTCAACTTTTCGACAGGTGTTTCTCGCCCATCAACTATCTCCCCCGCCTTATAGATCAATTGAAGTTCCGCAATTGCCGACCTACTTTTTCTATCGAGCTTTTTATTGTATAACGAACCTGAAGTAAAATGAGTGATAGTCATCGGTGGATAAACAACAACAGATGGTATGTGAATTTGAAATAAACACTCGATAATGTCAGGTCGCCCAGTAAAGATCGGCATTGCGGACGCCGCATTCTTAATTTCCGTTAGTTTTCCCCGAATAATATCTCTCGCATGGTCAGGTGTCAGCCCCATGGTAAGGCCATTATGCATAAAACCTAACTTTGTTACGTCTGCCGCTATAAATCCGAAGGCATGTTTATCTTCATATTTTTTGGGCATGCGGGAAACTAATTGATCTCTAGCCTTCACAAGATTATCTTTAAGATTGCGCGCCCCCGCTATTCTTTTACACTCTATAAAAAAGGCATGCTTATCCGTGACGGCAATGATATCAGTATTTGTGCTGATATCCACTGCGCATCCAGCTTGACAAAAGTAACTTGCAATCCGCAGTTCAAATTGCGTATCTCTTGATTCAGTGTTCTTGTCGAGGGCCGCAAAATCGCTACCACTAATTATTTTTTCTATTTTCTCTTCAATCCCCTTGGGTACATTTTTTTTCAAACCTCGCAATATCCACATTAGCTCATGGGTTTCTCTCAATAAGTACAACTGCCAATCAAGAGAGCTTTGGAAACGTACATCATTAACATTTTTGAATATTTTACTTTCATCAATGCTTTTGCCTTCCGCCAACTGGATAAAATACTGCGTGTAACGAGCAATACGAGTGTTGTGAGTTTTGATTCCGAGATCATCTACAAATTCTTTAAACCGTAGCAAATCAGCAGCATGGTCATGAAAACTTATTGCAGGCAAAGTTTCCTCAGGTAATTTATAAAAACGTCCTTCCTCAGTCATTCTACCCTCCTTGTTTAGCTGATTTTATTCAGTTTTTAATCTACAGGCTTAGTTTAAATCGAATCGGCGGTACTGAACGGCAGGTGCTGGCCGATATCTATCTGTAGGACTGGCGGAAGCCGGCCAAAAGCTGTCGACCAAGCATGTCCAAACGCTGTGGCGAAATGAGCACTGTGATTACACAAATTTCCTCACAGAATTTCATGTAAATCTGATCATGCCGTCCCTTAGACCGGCGCCTGGCTGATTCCAGCATGATCCTTGGCCTCCTGAGGATGTGCACAGGGAATGTAGTATTCAAGCAGGGCGCCCAGTTGCATACTTGACTCAGTTCCTAGCCACTTCGCAATTGCGCAGCTTTCCGTTACTCCGCTGCTTTGCCAGAGTTCATCACATGCCAATCGCACCCATTTCTGTCTTCGGAGATCCCTCTCAAGTTTGGAGCGTTCCACCAGAGGATTTGATCCGGCAAGCGAATGCCTCACTGCGTGGATATGTCTATCAGCTCCACGCCTCAGCGGCCGCGTGGTTGGCGCTGAGTGTAGACGACGAACTCTACCTAGAGGTCGCCGAGGACTTCGCCGAGCTTCTCCGCGAGCCCGGAAGGGTGGCTGACATTCTGAGGGCCACTCAGGTCAAGGATACACGCGAGTCCGGGGCCGTGACTCTGAACTCACCAGATGTGCTGGCCGCCATTGAGTCTCTTCACAGACTGCGGGCCTGCAATCCTGGACGCGAAGTTAGGTTCGTATTTCTGACTACATCGCGCATCGGACTGGAGCGGAAGAATGCGCTACCCTCCGGCGTGCCTGGATTGAAAGCTTGGGAAGCGGCTGCTTCCGGCGCGGACGTTGAGGAGCTTCGCACAGCGCTCCTTCAGCTTAAGCTCTCTGAGGAGCTTCGAAAATTCATCAAAACTAGCCTTCCTGATCAGCTTAGAGTTGAACTTCTCAGTCCAATGCTCTTTGCATGCGGAGAACTGGATTGGCGCTCATTGGAGGAGAGTAATCGGCGAGCCATCATGAACCGTCGAGAACACCTTCGATCCACCGCAGACATGGCACATCGTGCATACGATGCTGTATTCCGCGATGCCGTTGCGTGTGCGCTCGGACCGGATTCGCGCCGCTTAAACGGAGCACAACTTCAGGCCTGCCTAGAACGTGCGACCTCCATCGCAGTTCCCTCAGGTGTCGCCATAGACTTACTAGCTGAGCGCTGCGAGCGGCCAAGCAACACTCTGTCCATTAGCGAATTACGCAACCTGGCGGAGGTGTTAATTCAGACTGGGGCGCCTCCATCAATCGACCTGCTATTTCCTGGTGCCAGGCCTTCAGCTATAGAAGCCCTTGTAAACGCATTCTCAGTGGAGCCGCGTCTTACCGAAATCAAATTTAATGGAGTTCCCGCGAGCGCATTCATATCGGATCTCATTGGGCTCCCGGAAAAAAAGCACTTAGTCTTGGGCCAGCCCGGCTCAGGTAAGACTCACGCACTCTGGCAAGCAGCAAATAAGTTGCTCGCGGCCGGAACGATCATCCCGCTTTATCTACCAGCAGGACAAGCGACAGGCTGGCACGACCTTGAGGAGATGGTCACGGAAGCGGCTCCGGGAGTCAGATTATCTACTTTGTTCCAAGACCCACGAATCTGTGTTTTCGTCGACAGTTGGTCAGAGTTCGCGGGTGTTGCGCGTGTAGGTGAGAAGCGACGTGCGCTCCGCGCACTGCGAAGCGCACGCCTAGTGGCGACGGCCAAGTTCGCAGACATCGATGACGGTCCCCTTAAACAGTGGACTCTTGATCTGCTCCCGCCCGACCGGGTTGCTCGCGCAGTCGCAGCAGCAAACCCGGGCGAAGCGCTTCAACCTAGTCCGGTGACTGACCTACTAAGGCTCCCTCTCCTTTTAGCCATTCATGTTCTTTCGGGCGCGCGCTCTGCGACGACCGGTGATCTCTTACGTCAATTCCATGAGCACCTTATGAGTGGGCTACCCGAGCGCTTCACAGAAGCACTCGCCGGAGCCGTATCCGATTTATCTCTGGCGGGAACACGATCTTTTGGTCGCCTCGTCGATGAGCTCCAAACTCGATCAGCTAAAGTGGAAATTGCTGATCCAGCAAGGCTATTAAGGAGTCTCGGCACGATTCTCGAACGTGGCGGTCAGGCGGTCCCATTTCACGACCTTTACTGGAGCTGGCTCACTGGGCGCGGACTGCTAGCCGACGCTGTCGCCGAGCGCGCTGTGAGCCCTCTCCGGACGCGAGAAAGCTATGCCCTGGCTATTCAGTCTGGTGGGCGCGCAGCAGAGAGCGACGTAAACGCAACCATGTTGGAAGATTTTGTGCTGGCCGCCGCACTCGACGTAAGCCGCGGTGCAGACCGCCCCATGCCAGCTCTAACAGCAGCGCTTACCGGCGCTCTGGAAGATCCTCGCTTGGCTGTGCGCAATCGCGCCGCACTTGCTGCAATGGAGGGAGCGCGCGCAGGACTTTTTCGCCCCGCCCTGGACGTGCTCGCTGAGCTAGGAAGATCCAGCATTTACCCACCTGAGTGGACGCTAACCCTCCGCCAAGCAGCTCTTTATGCGCAGCGAGCTACACTCGCAGACTGGTTAGGTTCACCGAATAGCAGTCTCGTCCTCGATGCTATTGCCGAAAGTGGCGGGCCAGAGTGGGGTCTGTGGTTAGAACACGTTGCGGCTAACGGCCGCATCAGTTGGGCAGAAGCGGCCGCAACCGCGCTTGGCTGCTGTGGCGACATACCGACATGGGTACGACCGCATCTTGACTCTGTCATCGCCTCATGCGCCTGGCTACTTCGGCCCGCCGCAGCAAGATGTGGAAACAGAGCCCTCGCTCAATTCATTGCTATCGATTACGAGCTCTTGGTGGAATCAGTCGTAGAGCTGAACTCCAGCGGGTGGATCGAACTCAACCGTGTGCTAGCCGGCTGCGGCGATGAAGACATGTTCAGTCTTTTACTCTCTCATTTCCCATCCATGAGGCCACGTGCGCAAGAACTTCTCGGCTTTGCTGTCGTCGAGCGTGGCCCACCATGGGTAGCCCGCTTTCAGCGCGTGGCTTTAGCAACTGGTGCCGCTCATCATCACAAACTTGCAGGGGAGTTCTCGCCTGAAATTGATGATGAGACGGCGCGAGCCTGGATTACCGCAGGTCATGACGAGACTGGCTGGCGGGTCCTAATCGCGCGTCATGGCGAGGCAATACTGCCTGAGTTGATTCAACAATTGCCTCCTTCCTTCGCAGATATCCACCACATCCCAGCACTCGCCCATATGCGTTGGCTTCCGGGCGCTCCGGTTACGCTCATCAACGAGGTCTGGCGCCGCCTGGGAAGCCCAATGCAACCGAAGGCGATGCGGGATGTACTCAACGCTATTGCGCGAGTATATCCAGCTGGAATTCCCCATATTGTAAGTTTTATCGCAGAACAACCCAACGCGCTTCCGGCGTATCACCTACACCAAGCCCTTTTGCTGTACTTGGATTGGCAAAAGAAATCTGGTGCGATACTCGTCGTAAAGACGTCCGATGGTAACGAACATCCTTTTCCCAATTGGATCGCACTTCATTGTGCGATGAGCCAATGGGAAGACTATTTCACGCCGGAGTTGTTAGCCCTTACGCCCGAAATAGCTATCGAATATGTCGTGCGTCATCTCGATGACAAACGCGCTGAAGCGGTACTGGAGCGGTTAAAGGGAGTAACCACCTACAGCGCTCCGCTGCTGGATCGCATGCTTGCAGTGCCAACCCTTGCTGCTCTAATTCCTCAGGTATTCGCCGAAAGTTTCGAACAATTTCCCATCGATGCTCTCCGGAGGTGCATTGCATCGATCGATATCGACCAAGAAAGTTTGCTGTACCGACTCGCCGCAACAGCGAATCCCATGCATCGTGGAGTGCATGAGGAGCTTATCGAGCGCGTCCTCGCGTGCTCGCCCAAATGGCATGAGTTGCATTACGTGGCGGACATGCTGAGAGCTTATTCGAAGGAGGAGGTACTCCAAATTATTGATGCAGTATCTGAATGCAGTGAGGACTGCTGGTTATGGTTTGTTCGCTTGGTAGAGGCGACGAGGGGGGAGCGCTTGATCAACGAGGACGGTGCCATAAGGTGTCAGGAGCCTAAAAACTTACTGTAGTGAACCCTGCCTGAGTAGGCCACGACGTGCCAGTGACCGGCCTAGATAGAGGGCCTTGATGAAGAAAGACTTCGGTTCGACGATGGTCTACCTTAGTCAGCATAAACCGCTGCTCACAAAGCACCCATTTATGTAACACCTACTGGCCCTGTAACACGCCCATACGGCAATGAAACACACCGTGTGTAACGACACATATATCCTTTAAATTCAAATAGTTACGATAAATAGTAACACGTGTAACACCCGTAACATGGTTTTATAAAGAGGTATGCCCCCTAGCCCCGAAATGGCGCTTCCTCCAGCGAGAAAGCATGATCGCTTCGAATTCAAAACGTAAAGGGACCCTGGAAGACTACTCATTCACGGGGTCGGAAACCCGCGTGATCGTGTCAGCGAAAAGGTACCCAGCTTAGTGAACAGGTGAACCGGGTGAACTGCTGTTCACCAGTGCATTTGCCCTATGAATCGGAAAGTCGCTGGGGACCCTGGGCATTTAGGCTAGACAAGGGGCAAAGAACCCGCCGGATCTCGTTAGTGACTGGGCTCCAAAGTTAGTTGACTGGTTGACCAAATTGACCGGGCCAATCGTTCACTATCCTGAACGAAACCCATGACCCTTACATATCCGGTAAGGATGGCCTTTTTTCTTCAAGATCCTTTCAATTTCAACGATTGAAATTTCAGTAACTTCCAATGCCTCCCACTAACTAGATCCCGCGGGTTTCATGCCCCGTGTCGCTAGGATGTCGTCAGGGTCCCCGGCGACTTTTCAATGCACCATTTGAAACGTCGCACTACGGACCACGTGTAACATGGACTCAGCGCATCACGCCTGCCCAATCCCTGAGGGCAGCACATCAAACATGCCCAGACGCTTAGCGACAAAGCGTCGTACAGGCCGATAGCAACATCGGTGCCTAATCGGATCCGGCCAACACAGCCAGGTATTCAATGCTGCATCACGAGGGAAGTCACTCTCGCTGCAGGAACCTCTGTAAGAGGGGCAAGGGGACGGGACTTACAAGTCGTGTTACTGATGTTACGCGCGCTACAAAAAACATAACCAATTGAATATAAAGGTTTTTTATTCGTTACACGTTCTCTGCCCTGATTTAGAAGTGGGTGTTACAGGACGTCAGGTGTTACACCCGAATATGCCTATCCAGATACAGGCTTATTTTGCCTTTTTCGGGCTTTCTGCTTGATAAGTAACACCCATAGTGCAACAGTATTAGTAGAACGCCTTAACTGATACAGGCACCCATCATGTTCATCCGCGCATACCTCCGAGCCTCCACCGAAGAACAAGACGCCGGCCGTGCCCGGGCCTCGCTCGAGCAATTCGCCAGCGACCATAACAAGGTCATTGCAAGCGTGTACTTGGAGAACGCCAGCGGAGCCACCGCCGACCGGCCGGAGCTGCTGCGCCTGCTCAAGGATGCCCGTAAGGGTGACGTGTTGCTGGTGGAGTCGATAGACCGCCTCTCCCGCCTCCCAGTGGAGGACTGGCAAAAGCTGAAGACTGCCATCGACTCAAAGGGGCTGCGCATCGTCGCGCTCGACCTGCCGACCAGCCACCAGGGAATGCAGGACACCAAGGGCGACGAGTTCACAGGCCGGATGCTGGGGGCGATTAACTCCATGCTGGTGGAAATGATGGCCGCCATCGCGCGCAAGGATTATGAGCAGCGCCGCGACCGGCAGGCCCAGGGCATCGAAAAGGCCAAAGCCGAGGGCAAGTACCTGGGGCGCCCGGTGGATGCTGATCTGCACAGACGTGTGGCCGAGTTATTGGGAGCAGGCCTCGGCATAAGAGCTACTGCAAGGCACGCTAACTGCTCAACAACAACCGTTCTGCGCATTAAGGGTAGTTCGAAAGTCGAGCTTTAGGGCTCGCAGAGGCAGGCTTTTAAAACAACTCCAAGTCGTGGGCGTGATTACACATAAAACGGCAATGGGTGCGAGAGCTATTCCTGATGTTCTGAGGGTGACGCGCTGTCCGCGGGCCTAGTTCTCATCTGCCATATTTCTTGGAACGCCGAGCACACGTATCGAACTGCTAGACCGATAGCGACGATACCAGCAACTGTGACGTGCTCCCGCCACGACGATGGAAGGTTTGCGGCGCTCCCAACAAAACCAGCGGCGATAATTGCGACTCCACCTGGCACGCTAAAAGCTGATAGAAAAACTAGAACCGTATGATTGAGGTCAAAGGGTTGTTTGTTTATCGCTCTGAAACCTGCATAAAAGACGGACAATGACACACCAAGCGCTATCCCGATCGTAGTGGTATCCATCAGCCACGCTCTTTAGATTCGTTGCCTATAATTGCGCCTATCACCCCTCCGACTACAGCCCCAAAAGGACCACCTATAGCAGCCCCCAATGTCGCGCCGCCGATCAGGCCGATAGCTTGTGAGTTACCTCGAGAGGATTGCGTAGCGCCTCTTACAGACGCCGAGGGCGATATTACCGAGTTGCCACTCTCCGTTATTACCTGTCCATGCACTGTGCCATAAACCTCCAGGACCCCCCCCTGATTCACGACGTCGCCTTTCACCATCCCGTGGACTTTGGCTGCACCGCCAGGTTGAACGACAACATTTTTTATGCACGTCCCGTACAGGAGCAAAAGTCCTCCCGATTTTACGATGATGCTCCCACACGCCATCCCGTAAAGTGAAAGCGCCCTATTGAGCTCGATGTCGCCGTCAATTCGACCGTGTTCGGATTGCATAAAATTCTCTCGTTAACAGCAGTACGCATCTTTAAGAGACTCGACGGTCCGTCTGCGTGAAGCGTAATCGTAGTCAAAATATGCAAAACGATTTGGGAAGGACCAGAGATAGATACAGCAGAATAGCCTTAAACCACGGCTCTGGAGAGGAGCCACGCCGAATGTATCGACGCTAAAAAGCGATTCGGGAACCCCAGGCACTGTATACGCTAGCTGCCACGCTGCTGTCACAGAGCGGAAATGCATTATAGAGTTAAGCCTGGAAGCCTTGAATTATATGGTGTCCCAGGGCCGGTTCGAACGGCCAACCTTCCCCTTAGGAGGGGGATGCTCTATCCAATTGAGCTACTGGGACAAATGACAGCCACTGCGCCAGGGGCAGTGCGACGGACGGCGTGCATGTTAACGGCCAAGGTGGGTTTTGTCATGTCGTCCGTAGGCTTTTTGAGTGTAGGCCGCCGCCTGCCTGGGTGACTACGGCCTGCCCCTGCAAATCCGGGCACTTGGCGCCATCGTGCAAAATGCACTCCGCCAAAATGCCATCATTGCAAATTGCAAGGAAACAGCCCCTTAAACAACACCTAAGCCACTGATTTTATTGAAATAAAACATTGGCACGGGTTCTGCAATACTTCTCCTACAACAGTCAATTGGCCACACCAGCCACGGAGAACATGATCATGAACAGCGCGCTTCTGTTAGCTCTCAACGCCGTGGCCCTGGCCGCATTGGTGATGTTCCACTTCCAATCGAGCAACAACGAAGACACCGCGCAGCTTCGCCAACCGGTGCCACACCACTTGCAACAGCGCCCGCAACTGGCGGTGATGACCGCCAAGCCACAATCCGACATCCACCTGACACAGGGCACTCAAGCAGCGCCCTCCTCCGAACACTGGGTTTTCTGAGGGCACCCCCATGAGCAAGCCTGCCTGGCTGTTCCTTTGCATGACCTTGGCCACTGCCATTCTGGGACTTAACGTCAACACCCAGGATGAGCAAACCACATCCTTTATTGCCAGCGGTGTGTTTGCGAGCCTGCTCTTGCTGACCCTCATCGTCGGCCGGCGGATCAAATTCGACCCTGTATTGCGCTGAACCGCCCCCTCCCCATCGCCTACCTTATGTCGCCTCGCGCTAGTAAATCGGCAGATTGCCACTAGTCTTAAAATCAAGGGCAAAAGGCCACATTGCTATACGATGTGCGCCCTCCAGCCCTTTTGTGGCCGGGGTGTGGGCGAAAATTGCTGGATGAAGTTTTTCGTCGAAAAGTTTTCCAACCAGTCCGCAAAAAAGCAAATCAGTGCTGGCATTAAGCCTTTAGGCAGTTCAATATTTGTCACAGAATTGACGCCAAGGAACTGGCAAATCTGAGGCATGATGCGGCCTCTTTGCAATTCAGGTTGAACTTTGGTCGTGAGCCTTGTCTTAACTCTCATCGCTTGCGGCCAATTCCAAAAACCGCTCCCCTGAACTAACCGGTTAAATATATGCGCCCATTGAAACAGGCAATTTATTCCAGCCGTACGGCTGACAAGTTCGTCGTACGTCTGCCAGACGGAATGCGGGAACGCATTGCCGAGGTGGCTCGCAATCATCACCGCAGCATGAACTCCGAAATCATCGCGCGCCTGGAGCAAAGCCTTATTCAGGAAGGTGCGTTGGGCGAAGAGTTGAGCATGCGCCTGGACAGCCCCGAGCTGTCGCTGCACGAACGCGAACTGCTGCAGCGTTTTCGTCAGCTCTCCCACCGCCAGCAAAATGCTCTCGTCTCGCTCATCGCGCACGACGTCGAGGCGGCCGCAGAAGCCAATTGATAGACAACTGAAAGCCGAAGCCAGCTATGTGCTGGCTTTTTTTTGCTTGAAATTTGAGCAGGGAAGCGCAGCAAAGGGGGCAGAGTTGCCCCCCCTAAGGACAGGATCAGAGCAGGAAGATCGTCGCCAGACCCAGGAAGATGAAGAAGCCGCCACTGTCGGTCATGGCGGTAATCATCACGCTGGCACCCATGGCAGGATCGCGCCCAAGGCGCGCCAGGGTCATCGGGATCAACACCCCCATCAGCGCCGCCAGCAGCAGGTTGAGCGTCATGGCGGCCGTCATCACGACGCCAAGCGACCAACTGCCGTAAAGCAAGTAAGCCACCACACCGATCACCCCACCCCACACCAGGCCGTTGATCAAGCCCACCGCCAGCTCCTTGCGCAGCAGTCGCGATGAATTGGCGGTACTCACCTGGTCCAGTGCCATGGCGCGCACGATCATCGTGATCGTCTGGTTGCCCGAGTTGCCGCCGATCCCGGCCACAATCGGCATCAGTGCCGCGAGCGCCACCAGCTTCTCGATCGAGCCTTCGAACAAGCCAATCACCCGCGATGCGATAAAAGCAGTGATCAGGTTGACGGCCAACCAGGCCCAACGGTTTTGCAGCGAGCGCCAGACCGAGGCAAAAATATCTTCCTCTTCACGCAGACCCGCCATGTTGAGGACTTCAGTCTCACTTTCCTCACGAATCAAGTCGACCATTTCATCGATGGTCAAACGGCCAATCAGCTTGCCGTTCTTGTCGACCACCGGGGCCGAGATCAAGTCATAACGCTCGAACGCCTGCGCCGCTTCGTAGGCATCTTCGTCCGGGTGAAAACTTACCGTGTCACTGGCCATCAGATCCGCGACTTTCTTGTCCGGGTCATTGACCAGCAAACGCTTGATCGGCAGCACGCCCTTGAGGATGCCTTCGTAATCCACCACGAACAGTTTGTCGGTGTGGCCTGGCAGCTCCTTGAGGCGACGCAGGTAACGCAATACCACTTCCAGGCTGACGTCTTCGCGGATGGTGACCATCTCGAAGTCCATCAGGGCGCCGACCTGGTCCTCGTCATAGGACAGCGCGGAGCGTACTCGCTCACGCTGCTGGCCATCGAGGGCTTCCATCAGCTCATGTACGACGTCACGCGGCAGCTCAGGGGCCAAGTCAGCGAGTTCGTCGGCATCCATCTCCTTGGCAGCAGCCAGGAGCTCGTGATCGTCCATGTCGGCGATCAGGGTTTCACGCACCGAGTCGGATACTTCGAGAAGGATGTCGCCGTCGCGGTCAGCCTTGACCAACTGCCAGAGGGTCAGTCGATCATCGAGGGGCAAGGCTTCGAGAATGTAGGCGACGTCGGCGGAGTGCAGGTCATCGAGCTTGCGTTGCAGCTCGACGAGATTTTGTCGGTGAACCAGGTTTTCGACGCGGTCGTGGTTCGGACCTTCCTGGCGATGCGTAAGGTCTTCGACCACGCGCTGGCGCTGCAGCAGCTCGATGACTTGAGCCAGGCGATCCTGCAGGCTTTCTTGTGTTTTCTTTACTTCTACTTCGGTCATAGGCGAACTCCACTCCCAGCAGCGGGGCACGCCGGAAGGATCAATCAGTCAATTCATGATTGGTAAAACGGGGTACTGAGTCACTACTGGGTAAGTCCATGGAGGTATTCCACAAGCCCCGGCGGGGCTGACGGGCGCAATCATACACCGCCCGACCGCTTTAAACGTCAAAAAACTGGAAAGAACAAGCGCTTGCGAGCAAAAGCTGAGCAACGGCTGGATCTATGAACTGCGACGACGCAGCCCGAAAGGAAAACACATGACGCAGGAGAAAAGATAAGACCTGGGATAAATCCTACTCAAACCCCAGACGGCAAAAAGCCCGCACTAGGCGGGCTTTTTGTTTGTATGGTGCACTCGACAGGATTCGAACCTGTGACCGCTCGGTTCGTAGCCGAGTACTCTATCCAGCTGAGCTACGAGTGCAGATTGTGTTTTTAGACCAGATCACAACTGGTTGGAGCCAAGCCACCTGCATTGCTGCAACTGACTCTTAAATGGTGCACTCGACAGGATTCGAACCTGTGACCGCTCGGTTCGTAGCCGAGTACTCTATCCAGCTGAGCTACGAGTGCATTTGTTGCCGCGCATTATAGGCCGTTCAATCTCTATGTAAAGCTATTTTTTCGTTTATTTTCAACAACTTACGAAAAAACCAGATTGCAACGTACTAAGCAAATAATGGCGGAGAACGGGGGATTCGAACCCCCGACACCCTTTTGAGGTGTACTCCCTTAGCAGGGGAGCGCCTTCGGCCACTCGGCCAGCTCTCCGCAACACGGGGCGTATATTAACCACGTTCTTCCCCGTTTGCAAACATAAAAAACGATAAAAATTAAAGGCTTGGTTCTTCGTCCTTCTCTTTCTTGATCCGCAGGTAGATTTCCTCGCGGTGGACCGCTACCTCTTTCGGAGCGTTAACCCCAATACGCACTTGATTGCCTTTGACGCCGAGCACGGTCACGGTGATTTCGCCATCACCGATAATCAGGCTTTCTGCGCAACGACGAGTCAGAATCAGCATACCTTTCTCCTCACGCATTTCAGTTCAGGAACAACAGTCTGCAAAAAAAAGGCGTTCGACCTACAACCTGATGGCCATAGCCCTACCCGCCTAAGTATTGTCGAGCCCACGCAAAAGAACATGCGCCCTACAAAAAAAGGAAAGGCGCGGTAAACCGCGCCTTCCTGGCATTACTGCATCACTCGCCCTGTCGGGCCGGAGCGTCCAGCTCGAACGCGGTATGCAGCGCGCGTACAGCCAACTCCAGGTACTTCTCTTCGATCACTACCGAGACCTTGATCTCCGACGTGGAGATCATCTGGATGTTGATGCTCTCCTTGGCCAGGGCCCCAAACATGCGGCTGGCAACGCCGGCATGGGAACGCATGCCCACGCCCACGATCGACACCTTGGCGATCTTGGTATCGCCGACCACTTCACGCGCACCAATCTCGCGGGCAGTGTTCTCCAGGATCTTCAGCGCCGCATCGTACTCGTTGCGGTGCACGGTGAAGGTGAAATCGGTGGTGTTATCGTGGGAAACGTTCTGCACGATCATGTCGACTTCAACATTCGCGTCGCTGATCGGGCCCAGAATCTTGAAAGCCACGCCCGGGGTGTCTGGCACGCCACGGATAGTCAGCTTGGCTTCATCACGGTTGAAAGCGATACCGGAAATGATCGGCTGTTCCATGGATTCCTCTTCATCAATAGTAATGAGGGTGCCCGGACCCTCTTTGAAGCTGTGCAATACGCGCAGCGGAACGTTGTACTTGCCGGCGAACTCCACCGCGCGGATCTGCAACACCTTGGAACCGAGGCTGGCCATTTCCAGCATCTCTTCAAAGGTGATCTTGTCCAGGCGCTGGGCCACGGACACCACACGCGGGTCAGTGGTGTAAACGCCGTCCACATCGGTGTAGATCTGGCATTCATCGGCCTTGAGAGCCGCTGCCAGCGCCACGCCGGTAGTGTCCGAACCGCCACGCCCAAGGGTGGTGATGTTGCCGTGCTCATCCACACCCTGGAAGCCTGCTACAACTACCACACGCCCGGCTTTCAGATCAGTGCGTATTTTCTGATCGTCGATCTGCAGGATGCGCGCCTTGGTATGTGCGCTGTCCGTGAGGATGCGTACCTGGCTGCCAGTGTAGGACACCGCCGGCACACCGCGCTTGTTCAGCGCCATGGCCAGCAAGGCGATGGTCACCTGCTCACCCGTGGACACAATCACATCCAGCTCACGCGGCAGCGGCGGTTGATCACCGCTGATAGCCTTGGCCAGGTCGATCAGGCGATTGGTCTCGCCGCTCATGGCCGACAGCACCACCACCAGGTCGTCGCCGGCATCGCGGAATTTCTTAACCTTGTCGGCCACCTGCTCGATTCGTTCGACGGAGCCGACCGAGGTGCCTCCAAATTTCTGTACGATCAAAGCCATTTCTAAGCCGCCTCAGCCCGTAAAGGGGCGCCCAATAAACCAATCTTCCAGCACCTGCGCGCGCCCATGACTAGACCATGGGCACGCCACCAGTGCCTTAAATACCCGCTTCGACAAACGGCACGGTCAGGGCCAGGGCCGCGTCCAGGGCACCGGCGTCTACACCACCGCCTTGTGCCATGTCTGGACGACCACCGCCCTTCCCGCCCACTGCCGCAGCGGCTTGCTTCATCAAATCACCGGCCTTGAGTTGGCCAGTCAGGTCCTTGGTTACACCGGCAACCAGAACGACCTTATCCTCATGGACACCGCCGAGCAGGATCACTGCGCGGCCGAGCTTGTTCTTCAACTGATCGACCAAGGCCAACAGCGCCTTGCCGTCCTGACCGTCCAGGCGCGTGGCCAGGACCTTCACACCCTTGACGTCCAGGGCCGTGGCCGACAGATCGTCGCCCGCCGCGCTGGCTGCCTTGGCCTGCAACTGCTCCAGCTGTTTCTCCAGGGCGCGATTGCGCTCCAGCACGGCGGACAGTTTGTCGATCAGGTTGTCGCGGCTGCCCTTGACCAGGCTGGCCGCTTCCTTGAGTTGTTCTTCGGCCGCGTTGAGGTAGGCCAGGGCCGCAGCGCCAGTCACTGCCTCAATACGGCGCACACCGGATGCCACACCGCCTTCGCTGATGATTTTCATCAGGGCGATGTCGCCGGTACGGTTGGCGTGGATACCGCCACACAGTTCCACCGAGAAATCGCCGCCCATGCTCAGCACGCGCACGCTGTCGCCGTACTTCTCGCCGAACAGCGCCATGGCGCCCTTGGCCTTGGCGGTCTCGATGTCGGTTTCTTCGGTTTGCACCGGGGTGTTCTTGCGGATCTCGGCGTTGACGATGTCTTCCAGCGCCTTGATCTGCTCAGGCTTGATCGCTTCGAAGTGGCTGAAGTCGAAACGCAGGCGCTGGCTATCCACCAACGAGCCTTTCTGCTGGACGTGATCGCCCAGCACCTGGCGCAGTGCGGCGTGCAGCAAGTGCGTGGCCGAGTGATTCAGTGCGGTGGCATGGCGAACATCGGCATCGACCTGGGTATCGACCGGCGCACCGATCGTCAGGTTGCCCAGCACCATCACACCGTGATGCAGGAACGCACCGCCGGTCTTGGTGGTGTCGCGCACGTCAAAACGGCCGGACGTCGAACTCAGGAAACCACAGTCACCGACCTGGCCACCGGATTCGGCGTAGAACGGCGTCTGGTCCAGGACCACGACGGCCTCTTCGCCTTCGTTCAGCACGTCGACCGACTTGCCGTCTTTATAGATGGCAACGATCTTGGCCGAACCCACGGTGGCGCTGTAGCCGGTGAACTCGGTCGGCACATCAACCTTGACCAGGGTGTTGTAGTCCAGGCCAAAAGAGCTGGCGGAACGCGCACGCACACGCTGGGCTTCCATCTCACGCTCAAAACCGGCTTCGTCGATGGTCAGCTCGCGCTCACGAGCGATGTCGGCAGTCAGGTCCATCGGGAAGCCGTAGGTGTCGTACAGCTTGAACACCACGTCGCCCGGCACCACGGTACCTTTAAGCTCGGCCAGGTCCTGCTCGAGAATCTTCAGGCCGTGTTCCAGGGTCTTGGAGAATTGCTCCTCCTCGGCCTTGAGCACGCGCTCGATGTTGCCTTGCTGTTGCTTGAGTTCCGGGAAGGCTTCGCCCATCTCGGCAACCAACGCAGCAACGATCTTGTAGAAAAAGCTACCGGTAGCGCCCAGCTTGTTACCGTGGCGGCAGGCGCGACGGATGATGCGGCGCAGCACATAACCACGGCCTTCGTTCGACGGCAGCACGCCATCGGCGATCAGGAAGCCGCAGGAGCGGATGTGGTCCGACACTACCTTGAGCGAAGACTGGCTTTCATTGGCGCAGCCAATGGCCGCCGCCGAGGCGCTCAGCAGGTTGGTGAACAGGTCGATTTCATAGTTGGAGTGCACGTGCTGCATCACCGCACTGATCCGCTCCAGGCCCATGCCGGTGTCTACCGACGGCGCTGGCAACGGATGCAACACGCCATCGGCGGTGCGGTTGAACTGCATGAACACGTTGTTCCAGATCTCGATGTAACGGTCGCCGTCTTCTTCCGGCGAGCCCGGCGGGCCGCCCCAGATGTCGGCGCCGTGGTCGTAGAAGATCTCGGTGCAAGGGCCGCACGGGCCGGTGTCGCCCATGGTCCAGAAGTTGTCGGAAGCGTACGGCGCGCCTTTGTTGTCGCCGATACGGATCATGCGCTCTTCAGGCACGCCGATGTGTTGGGTCCAGATGTCATACGCTTCGTCGTCCGTCGCGTACACGGTGACCCAGAGTTTTTCCTTCGGCAGCTGCAGCACGCCGGTCAGGAAGGTCCAGGCGAAGGTGATCGCATCTTTCTTGAAATAGTCGCCAAAGCTGAAGTTGCCCAGCATTTCGAAGAACGTGTGGTGACGCGCGGTGTAACCGACGTTTTCCAGGTCACTGTTCTTGCCGCCGGCGCGTACGCACTTCTGGCTGCTGGTGGCGCGGGTATAGGCGCGCTTTTCCTGGCCCAGGAAGCAGTCCTTGAACTGGTTCATCCCCGCGTTGGTGAACAGCAGGGTTGGGTCATTGCCTGGTATCAAGGAGCTGGAGGCTACACGGGTGTGGCCTTGCTCTTCGAAGAAGCGAAGGAAGGCTTCACGGATTTCTGCGCTTTTCATTAGGTTCTTCCACGGAGGCTGCGGCCAAAGGCCAGTGCGCAACATCATCAGACGGAGCGACGGCAAAGGGCCGCATTATATCGGCCCTTTGCCGGTGGTACAGCGTGTTTATACGATTGAAACGTTCAATTAGACGGTGTGCAGGCTCATTTGCGCGAAAATTCGACGAATGTCGCCAGCACCTGTTCGATCTGCGCGCGGCTCACATCCAAATGGGTGACCATGCGCAGGCGCGGGGCGGCGCTCAACGTGATCCCACGCTCGGCGGCAAACGCCTTCAACGCCTGGGCCTGCTCGCCAATCTGCACGTAGACCATGTTGGTCTGCACCGGCTCCACCGTGTAGCCGGCCTTGCGCAGCTCATCCCCCAGCCATTGCGCGTTGGCATGGTCGTCGGCCAGGCGCTGCACCTGGTGATCCAGCGCGTACAGCCCCGCCGCCGCCAGCGAGCCGGCCTGGCGCATACCGCCGCCGACCATCTTGCGCAAGCGCCGGGCCTTGGCGATCAGCACCTGCGAGCCACACAGCACCGAACCAATCGGCGCGCCCAGGCCTTTGGACAAACACACCGAGACCGAATCGAAATACCCGGCGATCTCCCGCGCATCCACCCCCAGCTTGACCGCCGCGTTGTAGATCCGCGCGCCGTCCAGGTGCAGCGCCAGGCCATGCTCGCGGGTAAACGCGCGCGCCCTGGCCAGGTATTCCAGGGGCAGCACCTTGCCCTGCATGGTGTTTTCCAACGCCAGCAGGCGCGTGCGGGCGAAGTGGAAGTCGTCGGGCTTGATCGCCTCCAGCACCTGGTCCAGGTCCAGGGAGCCGTCCGCCTGCACCTCCAGCGGCTGCGGCTGAATCGAACCGAGCACCGCCGCGCCACCGCCTTCGTATTTGTAGGTGTGGGCTTGCTGGCCGACGATGTATTCCTCGCCGCGCTCACAGTGCGCCATCAACGCCAGCAGGTTGCTCATGGTGCCGGTGGGCACGAACAACGCCGCGTCGAAGCCCAGGCGTTTGGCCATTTCGGCTTCCAGCAGGTTGACGCTGGGGTCTTCGCCATACACGTCGTCGCCGCTGGCGGCGTTGGCCATGGCGTCTCGCATGCCGGGGGTGGGTTGGGTCACGGTGTCGCTGCGCAGGTCGATCACAGACATGAAACAGGCCTCTAACGGATTGGATAAGTCCTTTTGCAGATCATTACTGCGGGCAACGCCACGGAATATCAAGCCCCGGGCATATTCAATCGAATACCAACCAAACAAACCGATATAGCCTATCGATACGGCAGCCGTGCAGTTTTTGAAAAACCATGATAAAAACTCTCCGCCGCCAGGGTTCTGGTGGCAACGTTCTCAGGGCGGGGTGCAATTCCCCACCGGCGGTAATTACACGCAATGTGTATAGCCCGCGAGCGCTTGGCGCCTCGAACTGCTCACGCGGGACGGCGCCAAGGTCAGCAGACCCGGTGTGATCCCGGGGCCGACGGTCATAGTCCGGATGAAGAGAGAACGGGATTGGCACCTAAGGGCCGCTCGTCTTGCGTACCCTTAAATCCCATTCGATTCATATCGCCCTGTTTTTTTCTTAAACAGGAGTCAGAACATGCAACCCACCGCAATCGACAGCAAAAGCAAAAACCATCACGGCGAGCGCGTCGCGTTTATCCAGGCCTGCTGGCACAAGGATATTGTCGACCAATCGCGCAAAGGCTTCCTCGCCGAAATGATCGCCCAGGGCTACCAGGAATCGGACATCGATTTCTTCGAAGTCGGCGGTGCCTTTGAAATGCCCCTGCACGCCAAGCTGCTGGCCAAGACCGGCCGCTACGCCGGTATCGTTGCCGCCGCGCTGGTGGTGGACGGCGGCATCTACCGCCACGAGTTCGTGGCGCAGTCGGTGGTCAGCGGCCTGATGCAGGTGCAGCTGGAAACCGAAGTGCCGGTGTTCTCGGTGTCGCTGACGCCGCATCACTTCCATGCGGGCAGCGAGCACCACACGTTCTTCTACGAGCACTTCGTGCACAAGGGCCAGGAAGCGGCACGCACCTGCGCCGACACCCTGCACAAGGTCCGCGCGATCCGCCGCAGCGAGCCGCGTGCCGTAGCGGTCTAAGCCACCCTGCAAAACCAAATGTGGGAGCGGGCTTGCCCGCGATTACGGAGTGTCAGTCAACAACGCTGTGACTGAACCACCGCTATCGCGGGCAAGCCCGCTCCCACATTGGGTAGTGCTAGACCTTGAGATTTACGCCAGCCCGGCAGCCGTCGTCGGCACAATCAGGATCCCCGCCCGCAAGCCGTTCTTCACCTTCGGATTCGGGAAGATAATGCGCGCCCCCTCCTCCTCGATCACCCAACGGGTCTTGGCCACGTCTTCGGCCAGCAGATAGCCCTTTTCCAACTCCGAAAAATTCTCCACATCCGCTGGCAAGTGCAGCAGGAACGCATCGCTGTGCTTGATCACTTCCCGCGCCACGGCGAACAGTTTCAGGCCGTCAAGGCTGTCGGTCGCAGGCTCGCTGCCTTCGATGATCTGCTGCAAGCGCGTCTCCAGGCGGGACACGTCCACGCCCTGGTTCTGCCCGAACGGCCGCGCCTTGCCCAGTTCCAGGGTGAAAGCCTCGGCGTCGAGTTGCTCGTAGGTAAACGCGGTGAAGGTGATGGAGGTTTTGTTCTGCAACAGCACCGCCTCCATACCGGCGGCACGCAGGCGCTCCAGTTCACGACGGGAATGCTGGCGCCCGGCCTTCCACGGGTACAAGGCGAACTGCTCGATCTTCGAACCGCGAATCGCAGTGTGCAGGTCGTAATGCAGGCGCGCTCGGTCGGGCAGGCTGAAAAAGCTGCGGGCCAGTTGCTCAAGCTCGGCGGCACGCATGGCCTCCGGGCCGATGTTTTGTTCGTGGCGGCCATTGAACAGCCGGTTGACGTCCAGTTCGAGGTAACGCTCGCCGCGGCGCATGGCCTCGGGGTTGCCGAACAGGAACAGAATACGGTTGCGGGGCTTGATCTCCCCACGGGCGATGCCTTGCAACAGGCGGTCGAGCAGTTCGATCGGCGCCGTTTCGTTGCCATGGATGCCGGACGACAGCAGCAGGTCGCCGCCGTCGTCTCGGCCCTGCGGTGGGCGCACTTCCAGCGCGCCCTCGCTGAGCCAGCGCATCTGCACGCCGTCGACAGTCAGTTGAATTTTTTGCGCCGGTTCGCGACCGGCGAGGGTCAGTTCAAGCAGTTTGCCGAGGGCGAGCATAAGCAGCTTCTCTTAGTGGTTGCAGCCTGGACCGTGGACGTGATCGTCGTCGTCACCTTCAACGTCAGCCGGTTCCATTTCCAGTTGCAGGCTCATCAGGTTGGTGGCCAATGGGCGCATCAGCAGGTTGGCGTATTCAGCATCGCCTTCTTCCACGTCCACGCCGATCAGCAGTTGGCCACGGCCGTCGTGCTGGATCCAGATTTCCTTGCCCTGCCACACCACGGCGACGCGGGTGCAGGAGGTTTCCAGCTGGGTGCCGTCGGTGTCTTCAAGAATCAGTTTCAGGGTGTCGGTGGTCATATATATAACTCTCAGCCGTGCGGCGTTAATTGATCTGGAAAGGATAAACCGCGCCCAGTTTAAGGATTTGCGTCAGTTCATCCAGTGCCGTCCGGCATTCAAGCAACAACTGCGGGTCAGCCAGGTCGCTTTCGCGCAAGCTGTCGCGGTAGTGCTTGCCTACCCACTGGGTCAGTGTTTCGTACAACGGCGCGGTCATGATAACCCCTGGATTCACCGCCGCCAGTTCCGTTTCGTTCAACGCCACACGCAAGCGCAGGCACGCCGGGCCACCGCCGTTCTGCATGCTTTGCTTGAGGTCGAAGACTTTGACTTCACGGATCAGCCCGCCCGACGCAGTCAGGCCTTGCAGGTACTGCCACACGCGTTCGTTGGCGCGGCATTCTTCCGGCACGATCAGCAGCATCGAGCCGTCGGCGCGGGTCAGCAACTGGCTGTTGAACAGGTAGGAACGCACCGCGTCCTCGACACTGACCAGGGCACGGGGCACGCAGACGGACTGGAAGTTGCCGCCCAGCTTGCCCAACTTGGCTTGCAGCTCAGCGAGCATCTGTTCGGTATTGAGGAACGCATCCTCGTGATAGAACAGCACTTCGCCATTGCCCACCGCGATCACGTCGTTGTGGAACACACCGGCATCGATCACCGCCGGGTTCTGCTGGGCGTAGACCACGCCGTGGTCCTTCAGGCCGTGCAAGCGCGCAACCGCCTGGGACGCTTCAAGCGTCTGGCGCGCCGGGTACTTTTGCGGCGCCGGGAAGCGGCTATCGAACGCACTGCGGCCGAACACAAAAAACTCCACGCCCGCGTCACCGTACTCACGGCAGAAACGCGTGTGGTTGGCCGCGCCTTCATCACCGAACTGCGCCACCGCCGGCAACGCGGCGTGGTGGGCGAAGTGCTTGGCGTCGGCAAACATCGCCCCCAGCACGCGGCTGGTGGTCGGGTGTTCGATGCTGCGGTGGTATTTGCAGTTCAGGTTGGCGGCGGTGAAGTGCACGCGGCCGTCGGCGGTGTCGGCGCTTGGGCTGACCGTGGCGGCGTTGGCCACCCACATGCTCGATGCCGAGCAGCTGGCGACCAGCAATGGCATGGCGTCCTTGGCGGCTTGCTGGATCACCTGGGCGTCGCTGCCGCTGAAGCCGAGGCTGCGCAAGGCGGCGACGTCGGGACGTTCCTGTGGTGCGAGCACGCCCTGGACAAAGCCCATGTCCATCAGGGCCTTCATTTTTTGCAGGCCCTGCAACGCCGCTTCCTTGGGGTTGGAATGCTGCTGGCTGTTGCTCTGGGACGCGACGTTGCCAAAGGACAAACCGCCGTAGTTATGGGTCGGCCCCACTAGACCGTCAAAATTGACTTCATAGGATTTCATCGGCGAGGCTCCACGAACATCTGTTTTTATAGGCATTAATTGCAGGTCTATATCTGTAAACCCGATCAACTGTGGGAGCTGGCTTGCCTGCGATGGCATCACCTCGGTGTACCTGAAAGACCGAGTCGCCTGTATCGCAGGCAAGCCAGCTCCCACACAAGCCTGCTTCCACCTTTAGTTCAGCGTAATACCTGGGGTCAGCGTGGCTGGCACCACCAGGCTCGGGGTCTCCAACGACGCCACCGGATACGCACAATAATCCGCCGCGTAATACGCACTGGCACGATGGTTACCCGACGCCCCTACCCCACCAAACGGCGCAGTACTCGCGGCGCCGGTCAGCTGTTTGTTCCAGTTGACGATGCCCGCACGGCTTTCCAGCCAGAACTGCTGGTAACGCGCTTCGGAGTCCGACAACAAGCCAGCGGCCAGGCCGTACTGGGTGTTGTTGGCCTCGGCAATCGCCGCGGCAAAATCAGCGTAGCGAATCACTTGCAACAGCGGGCCGAACAGTTCTTCGTCTTCGCGCTCGGTGACGCCGGTCACATCGATGATGCCTGGCGTCAGCAGCGCGGCCTGATCCTGCGGCTGGGTCATTTCCAGCAGCGCCACGGCGCCGTTGGCGAGCATCAATTCCTGGGCCTCCATCAACGCTTTGGCAGCCGCCAGGGAAATCACCGAGCCCATGAACGGCGCCGGTTGCTGGTCGAATGCGCCCACTTCGATAGTCGCGCTGACTGCCACCAGGCGCGCCAACAACGCATCGCCCCACGCGCCTTCCGGCACCAGCAGGCGACGGGCACAGGTGCAACGCTGGCCGGCGGAGATAAACGCCGACTGGATAATGGTGTAGACCGCCGCATCCACGTCGGCCACTTCATCCACCACCAGCGGGTTGTTGCCGCCCATTTCCAGGGCGAGGATCTTGTCCGGGCGCCCGGAGAATTGCTGGTGCAGATGATTGCCGGTGCGGCTGGAACCGGTGAAGAACAACCCGTCGATCCCAGGATTCGCCGCCAACGCGATGCCGGTTTCCCGCGCGCCTTGCAGCAGGTTCAACACGCCCGCCGGCAAACCGGCTTCGATCCAGCATTGCACGGTCAGCTCGGCGACTTTCGGCGTCAGCTCGCTCGGCTTGAACAGCACGGTATTGCCCGCCAGCAGCGCCGGGACGATATGCCCGTTGGGCAAATGGCCGGGGAAGTTGTACGGGCCAAACACCGCCACCACGCCGTGGGGCTTGTGGCGCAGCACGGCGGTGGCGTCGCCCAGGGGGCCGCTCTTCTCGCCGGTACGCTCGCGGTAGCTTTGCACCGAGATGGCGATCTTGTTGGCCATGCTGGTGACTTCGGTGGCCGACTCCCACAGCGGCTTGCCGGTTTCCTCACCGATGCAGCGAGCGATTTCATCGGCGCGTTGTTTCAGGGTGGCGGCGAAGGTTTCCAACACAGCGATACGCTCTTCCAGCGAACGCTTGGCCCAGGCCGGGAACGCCTGGCGTGCAGCCTGCACGGCGGACTCAACCTGCTCGGCAGTGGCGCCATTGCCGGCCCACAGCACTTGCTGGGTCACCGGGTTGCGCGATTCAAACAGCTCACCCTGGCCCGCCAGCCAGCTACCTGCGATATACAGCGAATTCATTATTTCGACTCCCGAGCAGCAGACAACGGAACAGCACGCACTTGATCACCCACCACCAGTTGCAGGCGCTTGGCGGTCAGCGGATCGACCACCAGCGTGCCTGCCGCCAGACGGGCTGGAGCGGCCGTGATGCGGCACTCCTCGCGCTTGCGGTTATGGATCAGGAACGGCGTGGCATCGTCCCCCGGCGTGCCGATGGCCAGCACCAGCGATTGGCTGTCGCGAACCGCACGGATCTTGCTGGTTTCACACTCCACCGCCGGGCCCGCGTCAAAGATATCGACGTAGCCCTGGTAGCTGAAACCTTCGCTCTTGAGCATGCTCAGCGCCGGTTCGGTGTCCGGGTGGACCTTGCCGATCACGTTGCGCGCATCCTCGGACAGGAAGCAGCTGTACAGCGGGAACTTCGGCATCAGCTCGGCGATAAACGCCTTGTTGCCCACGCCGGTGAGGTAATCCGCCTGGCTGAATTCCATCTTGAAGAAGTGCCGGCCCAGGCTTTCCCAGAACGGCGAACGCCCGGCGTCGTTGGACACCCCGCGCATCTCGGCGATGATCTTGTTGCCGAACAACTGCGGGAACTCGGCGATAAACAGCATGCGCGCCTTGGCCAGCATGCGGCCGTTGAGGCCGCTGCGGTAATCGGCGTGCAGGAACAACGAGCACAGCTCGGAGTTGCCGGTGAGGTCGTTGGCCAAAAACAGCGTAGGGATTTCGCGGTAGATATTCAGTTCCTGGGAGGCGCTGACTGTCAGGCCGACCCGGAAGTTGTACCAAGGCTCGCGCAGGCCGACGGCGCCAGCGATGGCAGAAATGCCCACCACGCGGCCTTCGTCGTTTTCCAGCACGAACAGGTAGTCGGCATCGCCGCGCCCGGCTTCGCCGCGAAAGGTTTTCTCGGCCCAGCCAACCCGGTGGGTCAGGCGCTCTTCGTTGGCCGGCAAGGTGGTGAGGCCGGTGCCGGTGCTGCGCGCCAGGTCAATCAGGGCCGGTAAATCGCTGCTGCGTACGGGACGAACGATCATGCTATCTCCTCAGACGGGCCGCCCGCTAAAGGCCACCCGCGAAACTCTGTGTTAAACCGCAACCAAACGCACGCTGGCGCCTTCGCCGACACCCAGCGCTTCCGCTGCGGCCAGATCCAGGGTCACCGGTTTGCCGGGCGCGTAGTCCAGTTCCAGCAGCACCGCGCGGTAATCCTGCAACGACGCATTGCTCACCAGGTACTGGCGGCCGACACCCTTGACCATCTCGCCGATCTTCACCGGCACCACGCGGCTCTGGGCAATCGAGCGAATGCCCGAGACCCGTGCATGCAGCGTCGGGCCACCGTCGAAGATGTCGATGTAATGGTCGGTCTCGAAGCCTTCGCGCATCAGGATGTCGAAGGTGATCTGCGCACGCGGGTGCACCTGGCCCATCGCCTCTTGAGCTTCGTCGGGCAGCAGTGGCACGTAGATCGGGTAGTGCGGCATCAGTTCGGCGAGGAAGGTACGGCTTTTCAGCCCGCACAGGCGCTCGGCGGCGGCGTAGTTGAGGTCGAAGAAGTTGCGGCCGATGGCGTCCCAGAACGGCGAGTCACCGTTCTCGTCGCTGTAGCCGACGATCTCGGTCACCACCGAGTCGGCAAAGCGCTCGGGGTGGCTGGCGACGAACAGCAGGCGGCCACGGGAATTGAGTTCCGACCACGGCGAACCGACCAGCTCGGGCACCACATAGAAGCTGGTGAGCAGGCTGTTGCCGGTGAGGTCGTGGCACTGGGAAAGCACGTGGATCTTGTTGTGGATCTTCAGCTCGCGGGAGGCGTGCACGAAGGTCTCGTTACGAAAACTGTAGAAGGGTTCCGAATAGCCGGCCGACGCGACAATGGCCGAGCACCCGGCGAGCTTGCCGGTCTCGGTGTCTTCGAGCACGAAGAAATAGCTTTCTTCACCGTTGAAACTCACCTCGGCCGCGAAGGACGCTTCGCTGGCGGCGATCTTGTCTGACGCTGAGGCGTTCGACATCATCCGGCAAGGAGGTGACACCAATCGGGCTGTCCGCAGCCAGACGCTGTACCTCGCCCAGATCAGCCATTTGCGCGGGGCGCATCACCAGCATGGTGTCACTCCTTAACTCGAAAAACTCATAGAGGGAAAAATGCCGGACACGGAATTTGGATTCACATAAATCCAATGTGGGAGCGGGCTTGCCCGCGATAGCAGTCTGTCAGTTGATGAATCAGGTGACTGATCCACCGCTATCGCGGGCAAGCCCGCTCCCACACTTGATCCGGCCCGGTCAATCAGATTTGTGTAAGGGCTTTCACAGCACGCTCAAAACGATCCAGACCTTCAGTGATATCCGCCTCTTCCACCACCAGGCTCGGCGCAAAACGCACCACGTCCGGGCCGGCTTGCAGGATCATCAGGTTTTCTTTCTCGGCCGCGTTGAACACGTCCTTGGCCTTGCCTTTGAACGCGTCGCTCAGCACGCAACCGAGCAGCAGGCCCATGCCACGCACTTCGGTGAAGATGCCGTACTGCTTGCCGATCTGCTCCAGGCGGGCCTTGAACAGGTCGTGCTTGGCGTTCACGCCAGCCAGCACTTGCGGGGTGTTGATCACGTCGATCACCGCCTCGGCCACTGCGCACGCCAGCGGGTTGCCGCCGTAGGTGGTGCCGTGGGTGCCGACCACCAGGTGCTTGGCCAGCGCTTCGGTGGTGAGCATCGCCGCGATCGGGAAACCACCGCCCAGGCTCTTGGCGCTGGTGAGGATGTCCGGGGTCACGCCGTAATGCTGGTAGGCGAACAGCTTGCCGCTGCGGCCCATGCCGGTTTGCACTTCGTCGAACACCAACAGCGCGTCGTGGGCGTCGCACAGTTCGCGGGCGCCTTGCAGGTAAGCCAGCTCGGCCGGCAGTACGCCGCCTTCGCCCTGAATCGGCTCCAATACAACGGCACAGGTCTTGTCCGACACGGCGGCTTTCAGCGCAGCCAGGTCGTTATAAGGAACGTGGGTGATGCCGGTGATTTTCGGCCCGAAGCCATCGGAGTACTTGGACTGGCCGCCGACGTTGACGGTGAACAGGGTACGGCCGTGGAAGCTGTTCAGCGCGGCGATGATCTCGTACTTCTCAGTGCCGAAACGGTCGAATGCGACGCGACGGGCCAGCTTGAACGCGGCCTCGTTGGCTTCAGCGCCGGAGTTGCAGAAGAACACGCGCTCGGCAAAGGTGGCGTCGATCAGCTTGTGGGCCAGGCGCAGGGCCGGCTCATTGGTGAAGACGTTGGACACGTGCCACAGCTTGTTGGCCTGTTCGGTCAACGCACCGACCAGCGCCGGGTGGGCGTGGCCCAATACGTTGACCGCGATGCCGCCGGCAAAGTCGATCAGCTCGCGACCCGCCTGGTCCCACACGCGGGAACCTTCGCCACGCACAGGGATGAATGCGGCAGGTGCGTAGTTGGGAACCATGACCTGGTCGAAATCGGCACGTTGCACCGGGGCTTGCTCAACGGACATCGGAGTCTCCTGAAGAGGAACGCCTGCCTGGACATGGCGGGCGATGCAGGGATTGTAAGGACAGTTTTCAGCGCGGCCTTGCCGCCAAGCGACAACTTCTTATAGCGCCAACCCGCGATTTTGGCGGGTTTACGCCAATGCGACAAATACCGTCGCAATGGCGCAGTTTAAACTAACTATCTAGAGCGGGTCGGCTCAAACGCGCTGATCTACTGATGCGCTTTATAGCCCTTCAGAGATCCGCTCATGGCCACCCCCACCTCCGACCAACCCGATAGCCATTACCGGCCGCTGCATACCGGTATTCCCGCCTGGCTGGGCCAGGCGTCAACCACCAAGCGCCAAGCCCTGTCCCGCAGCAAACCGCAGCCGTTCCAGGCAAACGCCACGCAACACGCCGAACTCAAGCGCCTCAACGGCGTGCACTGGAACGCCCAGAATGCCGTGGACGACGCCCTGCGACACGTGCAAGGCCCCCAGGCCTTTGCGCGCACGGTGCTTGAAGACGCACTGCTGACCCAATTCAGCCTGGACCTGGACAGCGCCGCCGTTTACCTGCGCCTGTATATCCCGCTGAACGTGCCCTGGCTGTCGATCCCCTCCGGCGCGGCGCGCACCTGGACCGTGTCGCTGCTGGACGCCGCCCTGCACAACTTCGAACACGACGAAACCCTGGCGACGGCGTTCGAGCCCGACTCGACCTTCATCACCCGCCCGTCCGCCAGCGGCCAATTCGAGCCCCTGCCGGCGGTGCGCGAAAAACTCTCGATAGCCGCGTTCACGCGCCTGTGCCGCGAACTGGATATCGGCGCGCGCTACCAAGAATACTTACGCGAGCAACTGGGTCTGCGCGAGCCGGTGACCGGTGCGGTGTTGCAGCACAAGGTAGTGGCCAGCCAGAAAGCCGCTTTGCGTGCCGCGCTGCACCTGGCACGGATCCGCGGTGAAATTCAGGACGACTTCGCGCAACAGGTCGAAGGGTTGCTAGAGGGACGCGCCAGCCTGAAGCTCGGCGACTTCGCACTGCAATGCCATGACCTGCAATTGATGGATGCACCACTCAGCGGCATCCTGCTGTTGGCGCCCGACCTGGAACGGAGCCGCTCGGTACAGCGCCTGGTGGCCTACGTGCCAGACGATCCCGTGCACCCGCTCAAGGAATACGCCTCGCCGCTGGCATTCAAGCAAGAACTGACCCGGCAACTGCGCGCGGAGGACTACCAGGCGTTTTTCAGCCGGTTTGTCAGCCACGAACACCGTGGCGCATTTTTCGCCAACCTGAGCCAACGCCTGGCGCGTATCACCTGGCACCCGCCCGAGCGTGGCAGCACCCTGGCACCCTGGCGCACGCAACCGACCGACGACCCCAAACTGCAATTTGTCGCCACGCCGGTCCCGGGCGATATCTGGACGCACCTCTACCAGCAAAAGCTCAACCGGATTCTCAACGATGCACGCACTCAGGCGGTCTCTACCGCCGAGGTTGACCGCAAGGCCCGCTGGGCGCGCTGGGATTCGTTCGTCAATGTAGCGTCTTCGGTTCTCAACGCGGCGCTGCTGATCGTCGCGCCGTTTATTCCAGGCCTGGGGGAGTTGATGCTCGGCTACATGGCCTATCAACTCCTCGATGAGATCTTCGAAGGTATTGTCGATTGGACCGAAGGCCTGTCCCAGGAAGCCTTCGGGCATGTGATGAGTGTGCTGCAATCGTTGGTGCAACTCGGCGCATTTGCCGCCGGCAGCACCATCGGCGCCGCCGAACTGCGCAAGGTGTTGCCGCAGGCAGTGCTGGCGTTTATCGACCGCTTCAAGCCTGTCACCCTCGCCAATGGCGCCAAGCGTTACTGGAAACCGGACCTTGCCCCCTACCGGCACGACATGCCCCTGCCACCGCGCCTGGGCGTCGATTCCCTGGGCCTGCACCGGGTTCGCGGCGAACCGGTTCTACCTCTGGAGGGCCAGGTGTACACGGTGCGATCCGTGGCCGATGGCGAGCGCCATGTGATCACCCATCCGGCTCGCCCCGAAGCCTATACTCCGCGCCTGCAACACAACGGCGCCGGTGCCTGGCATACCGAATTGGACAACCCGCTGCAGTGGGACCGCCCAACCCTGTTGCGCCGCCTGGGCCATGAGGTCAGCGAGTTGAGCGCAGCCGATCGCGAGTTGGCGCTAGACATCAGCGGCGTCGATGACAACGCCCTGCGCAAGATGCATGTACGGGGCGAACCGGTGCCGCCGCTGCTGGACGACACCCTCAAACGCCTGCGCATCGACCGCAGCCTGCACACCCTGATCCAGCGCCTCAACAGCGACGATACGGCGGCCCATCAACAGATCGACCCCCAAGACCTGCTGCAACTGCTCACCACCTACGGCGACTGGCCCCGGACCCGACGCCTGCGCATACTCGACGCCGCGGGCAACACGGCCTGGGAGTTCGGCGATACCGACAGCCCCGTGGTGCAGATCCACGAAGCGCAACTGAATAACGGCGAGCTGCTCAAGACCTTGCTGCAAACCCTGAGCCCGGAAGAGATCCGCACCCAATTCGGCGAACGCGCGGCCGACCCGCAGTTGAGCCTGGACAACCGCGTCAAGCAACTGCGCAAAAAGCTCGCGCGCCTGGCCGAGGCCCATCGCGGCGAACTGTTCGACTCGCGCTACGCCCAACTGCAAGTGACGGCGGACGCCGCCGCGCAACAGCTGGGCAAGAGCGCCACGGGGCTGCCGGGCAACATCGTCGCACACCTGCTGGACCACGCCAGCGCCAACGAATGGGATGAACTTGACCACCAACGCACACCGCCGCGTCTGGCAGATCTGGCCCGCGGCGCCCTGGCCGAGTTGCGCATCAACCGCGCCTACGAAGGCCTGGCACTGGCGGCGACGCCCAACCTCGACAGCGAGCGGCTGGCGCTGAACTCGCTGAAGATCCAGCCAGGCTGGTCGCCCGACTTGCGCCTCGAGGCCAGGCACCTCACCGCACAGGGGCAACTGTGGCTGAGCGTCGGCCCTGACGACACGCCGCTGCTACGCAGCCTGGTGCGCACTGCCGACGGCCGCTATGTACCCCACGATGAACAAGGCCCGCTGTCCGGCGAAACCGACCTGTACACCGCCATTCTCAATGCCCTGCCCGACACCCAACGCGATGCCCTCGGCTTTGGCGTCAACCAGGGCCCCGCCCTGCACCAACGGCTGCGGCAACGCCCGCTGCCACGGGAGGAATTGCGCCAAGTGCTGGACACCCACGTGATCCACCCACCCACCCAGGAAACCTTGCGCCTGCTGGGAAGCGACGCCGGCTATCCGGTACAGGCCGCCCCCGCGCACACCCTGGAACAACGCGCGCAGGCGCTGTACCCGGCGCTCAACACCCTCCAGATCAACGATTTGCTTACCCACCTGCACACCCAGCCTGGCGGCGCCGCCAATGGGCTGGCGGCATTGGCCGAGGAGTACCAGCAACTGGAGAACGACCTGGCGGCCTGGCGGCGCCAAGCACCCGCCCTGCACCCCGAAACCGGTGAGCGGCTGACGGCGGACGAACGGCGGGACGAGCGTCAGAACCGCCGCATGATCGCCAGAGAGTTGCGACGTTGCTGGCTCCGCGAAATAGACCTCGACGACTACTTTGACGACCCCAGCGTCGATGGCTACAGCCTGCGCCTGGATTACCCCACCCTCGGCGCACTACCGCAATTGAGTGCAAATTTCGACCACGTGTCGCTGCTGACGCTGAGCACCCATGCACACACCCCTGGTGTGCTTGCGTTTCTGGAGCGCTTCCAGCAACTGCGGCACCTGACAGTCAAAGGCGCCAACCTTGGTGGCGTGCCGGACTTCGTGTTCAACCTGCCGCGCTTGAACTCCCTGAGCCTGAGCAGTTGCAACATCCGCCTGAGCCCCATCAGCGTGGCACGGATTGCCGCGTTACGGCGTCTTCAGTCTCTGGTCCTGCATGACAACCCCCTGGGCCTGACCCCCAGCGTCGCGGCCATACCCAACCTGATTCACCTCGACTTGTCGCATACCTTGATCGAGCACTTGCCAGATGGCTTGTTAAGTTGTCTGGAACTGCAAGTGGCGTTGTTCAACAACAACCGCATCCGCACGCTGCCGGCCGAGTTGTTTGAATTGCCCCCACGCCGGAGCGACTGTTTTTACTTCAGCCACAACCCGCTGTCGCAAGCGACGGTGGCGCAGATCAAGGCCTACTACCAGCGCCATGGCCTCACCTTCGGCGCCGACGCCTTCCACAGCGATTTACGCGATGCGCGCCGGTTGTACCCAAGCCTGACGATCGTGGAACTCAATCAACTGATCTACGACCTGCCCGGCACGCTTGAAGCCGGCCAGGTCGAGTTGGCGCGCAGGGCTGCGGAGCTGACAACCTTGCAACAACAGCTCATGGAATGGGAGCAGGCCCCCGGTACCAGCCCGCAAGAGTTTGCACGGCGAATCGCGCTGCGCCTGTTGCTGGAACGCAGCTGGCGCCAAGAGATGGCGGCAGGCACCCGGCAACGCCACTCGCTGGTGATCCCCGCAAGCCTGGCTGGCGAACTGCCGTTGTTGAGCGCGTCGTTCAAGCACATCAACGGGCTGACGATTCAGGGCAAAAACGCGCCCATCGACGTCGATGGGTTTCTTGGCTGCTTCCCCGAGTTGCTGGGCCTGAGCCTCAATCACGTGGTACTCGGCGACATCCCCAGCGCCGTCTTCTCCCTGCCCAGGCTGGCGCTACTGGACCTGGAGGGCTGCGCTCTGCGCCTTTCGACACGCAGTCGCACGAGCCTGGCGCACCTGGCCCTGCTCAAACACCTGGACTTGAGCGACAACCCGCTTGGCGAACCCGTGGACTTCAGCCAACTGAGCCACCTGTCCACCCTGAACTTGAGGGCCACAGGGCTCGGTGCAATCCCCCCTGGCCTGCTGGCTCAGGTCCCCCGCGAGCACGTAAACCTCAGCCAGAACCACATCGCGCATTTGCCTGCCGAGCTGTTTGCACTGCCTGCTCATGTCGGACGTGGGTTCTACCTGTCGGCCAACCCGCTGTCGCGTGAAGCGCTGGAACAGGTCAAGCGCTACTGCCAGCGCACCGAGGAGTGTTTCAACATCCAGGCGCCCACCGAGCAGCGCGACTGGGCCCGGCGGCTCTACCCAAAAATGCACGAAGACGAGATAAACCGCCTGATCTTCGGGCTTCCCGGCGGGCTGGACAACACTGATAACGCGCTCAGTACCCTGGAAGCCGACTACCAGCAACTGGTCGCCGACCTGCAACGCTGGGCAGACGATATCCCCACGGAACACCCGTTGGTGGGCGGTCCACTGGAGGACTTTCTGCGCGTCGAAGAGGAACTCAGGCGTCGCCACGTCAAGCGCAGGTTCGAGGAAGCCTGGCGCCGGGAAAGCCCGATCGATGACGAAAGCCTGGATGAGCGAACCACCCACCGAGTGGTACTCAACACGCCCATCATCGGCGCACTGCCGACGCTGAGCACGCGCATGAATCATGTAACCGCGTTCGACCTGCGAGGCGCCTTCACCCTCACCGAAATCGACGGCACGCTCAAAGCCTTCCCGGCCCTGCAAACCCTGATCGTCAGCCATTGCACACTCGACGCGATACCGCCGGCGGTATTCTCGCTGCACAACCTGACCAGCCTTGATCTGTCCCACTGCGAGATACGACTGACCCCCGCCACAGCCCTCGCGGTAGGTGACCTCAGCACCCTTGAATACCTGGACTTGAGCAACAACCCGCTGGGTAACGCGCCGGACGTGAGCCGCCTGCACCAATTGAGCTCACTGCACCTGCCCAACACGCAGATCAATGCCCTGCCCGCCGGGGTGTTCCAACTGAGTGATTTGCAGACGCTGGACTTGAGCAATAACCAGCTGCACGACCTTCCTGACGATTTTCTGGCAATGCATCAGGTATTCGACGACGACAGTGATTTCAGGGGCAACCCCTGGTCACAGGAAAGCCTCAGGCGTATGCGCGAGTACTACCTGCACACCGGGGTTTTCTTCCAGATTCCGCAGGTCACCGTGAACGGCACCGGCGTCACGCTGGCGCCACTGCCGGAGGAAGCGCTGGAGGAATAACGCCTAGCCTCGCTCAGCCGGCACCGATGACAATTCGAACGGGCTGCTGCTGCGTCGCTGGTTGCGGTCTTCACGGGGGGTGGCGCCGAAGAAATTGCGGTAGGCGCTGGAGAAGTGCGGCCCCGAAGAGAAGCCGCACGACAGGCCGATCTGGATAATCGACTTGCTGGTTTGCATCAGCATCTGGCGCGCCTTGTTCAGGCGCAGTTCCAGGTAGTACTGGCTGGGGACGCGATTGAGATACTGCTTGAAGATGCGTTCGAGTTGTCGTCGCGACACACAGACGTGCTGGGCGATTTCGTCGGTGGTCAGCGGCTCTTCGATATTCGCTTCCATCAACAGAACGGCCTGGGTCAGCTTCGGATGGCTGGAGCCCAGGCGGTTTTGCAGGGGAATGCGCTGGCGCTCGCCGCCTTCGCGGATGCGTTCCACCACCAGCTCCTCGGAGACCGCACCGGCCAGCTCGGCGCCGTGGTCACGGGCCAGCACGGCCAGCAGCAGGTCGAGTACCGACATGCCACCGCAGGCGGTGAGGCGGTCGCGGTCCCAATCGAACAGATGGCTGGTGGCGATGACCTTGGGGAAGCGCTCGGCAAAATCGTCCTGCCAGCGCCAGTGCACGGCGGCGCGGTAGCCGTCCAGCAGGCCGAGCTGGGCCAGCGGGTAGACACCGGCCGACAAACCGCCGATCACACAGCCCGCCCGCACCAGTTGCTTGAGGGCAGCGCTGAGCTGGGAAGCGATGGCAGCCGGGGGCTCGTCCGCCAGCAGGAACAGTTTCTGGAAGCCTTCCAGCTTGCCGGCCCACGGCTCGCCCGGCAGTTGCCATGCGCCCTCGATGGACGGCTCGGCGAGCAGGAACGACAGCTCGTAGACCACATCCGGATGCACCCGCTGAGCAACGCGCAAGGCCTCCTCAGCCAGCGCAAGCGTGAGTGCTTTTGTGCTGGGCCAAATCAGGAAACCAATTTTATGGGCGGTCATGGAGTGCTATCCGAAGCCAGTAACGGTAATGAAGACAGGGGCTAATGCTAGCCCGTAAACCAACACAAATCTTAAAAGCTGATGAGTTTCCAAATGTGGGAGCTGGCTTGCCTGCGATAGCGGTGGGTCAGTTGGCACATGTGTTTCTGACACACCGCCATCGCAGGCAAGCCAGCTCCCACAGGGATCGAGGCCAGCTTTCAGGCTACAAAGCATGCACTAATTCAGTGCACAAAAGCAGCCTTGATTATTTCAAGCTACCGGACAAGAACTGCTGCAAACGCTCGGACTGCGGGTTCACCAGCACTTCACGCGGGTTGCCGCGCTCTTCGACGATGCCTTTGTGCAAGAACACCAACTGGTTCGACACTTCGCGGGCAAAGCCCATTTCGTGGGTCACCACCACCATGGTGCGGCCTTCCTGGGCCAGGTCCTGCATCACCTTGAGCACTTCGCCGACCAGTTCGGGGTCGAGGGCCGAGGTGGGTTCGTCAAACAGCATCACTTCCGGTTCCATCGCCAGGGCACGGGCAATCGCCACGCGTTGCTGCTCGCCACCGGACATATGCCCGGGGAACGCATCCTTGCGATGGCCCACGCCGACTTTGGCCAGGTAGTGCTCGGCCTTTTCACGGGCGTCTTTTTTCGACATGCCCAGCACGTGCACCGGCGCTTCCATCACGTTTTCCAACGCGGTCATATGCGACCACAGGTTGAAATGCTGGAACACCATGGACAGGCGCGAACGCATGCGCTGCAGCTGTTTAGGGTCGGCGGCCTTCATGGCGCCGTCCTTGTTGGCCACCAGTTTCAGCTCTTCGTTGTTCAGCAGGATCTTGCCGGCGTGGGGTTGCTCCAGCAGGTTGATGCAGCGCAAAAAGGTACTTTTGCCCGAACCGCTGGAGCCGATGATGCTGATCACATCACCGGCTGCGGCGGCCAGGGACACGCCTTTGAGCACTTCATGACTGCCATAGCGTTTATGCAGGTCTTGGACTTCAAGTTTGTACATGCGGTCGGTTCTCACAAAAACAGTGGGTCAGTCATTCAGCAAATTGCCATGGCGCAGGACTTCACGCCCCGCCACCTTGGCCAGCCAAAAACCTGCTTGGGCATAGCGCAGCCGTTCGACGGCAAACAACACCCCGGCCGTGCTGGCGCAGACAATGCTGACCTGATCGGACAAGGGATCAATCACTTCAAAAATCGGTTCGCCCGCTTCAACCCAACAGCCCGGCGAGCGCAGGAAACTGATAACACCGGCATGGGGCGCATACAGCATTTCCGTGCCCTCGAATGGCATGCCCTCGCACGGCTCGTGCTGCGGCGCGGGCCAATCGCCCTTGATCAAGCCTTGTTCGGCGAGAAAGGCCAGGATGCCTTCGGCGTGGAAGATCGCGGCATCCCGCCCCGTGTCAGATTGCCCGCCCAATTCCAGGGTAGTGGCCATGCACGCCAACGGGATCTGTGCGTCCGGGAACAAGCCGGACAAACGCAACCAAGGCGTCGAGCACGCTTCATCAAACGAACTGCCGCCGGAGTCCTCCGCCAGCAGGCCGACTTTCACATTCAAATGCGCCGCGAGTGAGCGCCACTGCGGCCAGTGCTGCGGCAGCGCGTACATATGCAGCGCGGCTTCGCAGTCACAATGCAGGTCGAGCACCACATCGGCAGTGCAGGCATGGCTCAGCAAGAGGCGCTGCATGCCTTGCAGTTGGCTGCTTGGCGCAGGCAACGCGTGCAGTGCATCCTGCATCGCCTGACGGATCAATCGCACATTGGCGCGGGGATCATCGCCGAGCTTGCCGTCGAGCAGCGCCGCAACCGGTTCGCTCAACTCCGCAAAATCGCGGTTGAAATTCTTGCCGCTACCCACCTCGAAACGCCCCTGATGGCTGCCTTGCAGCAACTGGCCAAGGCCCATTGGGTTGGCCACTGGCACCAGCTCGATCACGCCGTTGAGGGCGCCTTGCTGTTCCAGTTCGGTGAGGCGTTTTTTCAGCTCCCAGGCGGCACGCATGCCGGGCAATTCATCGGCGTGCAGGCTGGCCTGGATATAGGCCTTGCGCTCGCCCTTGCCGAAGCGGAACACGCTCAGCTGGCGCTCGCAGCCCAGGTGGCCCCAGGGCAACAGATGATCGATACGTTCCATCTCAATGCTTCCGTGGAGCCAGGTAGCTCAGCCAGCGGCGCTCGGCCAACTTGAACAGGCGCACCAGGATAAAGGTCAGGCACAGGTAGAACACGCCGGCGGTGATGTAGGCTTCGAACGGCAGGTAGAACTGGGCGTTCACCGTGCGTGCGGCACCGGTGATATCGATCAGGGTGACGATGGAGGCCAGGCTGGTGGTCTGCAACATCATGATCACTTCGTTGCTGTACTGCGGCAGTGCGCGGCGCAGGGCCGACGGCAGCAGGATGCGGCGGTACAGCTTGTAGCGCGACATGCCCATGGCCTTGGCCGCTTCGATTTCGCCATTGGGCGTGGCCTTGAGGCTACCGGCGATGATTTCGGCGGTGTAGGCGCTGGTGTTGATCGCAAACGCCAGGCACGCGCAGAAGGTGGCACTGGACAGCAGCGGCCACAGGAAGCTTTCGCGTACCGCTTCGAACTGGGCCAGGCCGTAGTAGATCAGGAACAGCTGCACCAGCATCGGCGTACCGCGGATCACGTAGGTAAACAGCCAGGCTGCGCCGTTGACCACCGGCTGCTTGGACACCCGCATCAAGCCCAGGGGCAAGGCGGCGAGCAGGCCGAAGAACAGCGAGATGGCGAGCAGTTTCAGGGTGGTCAGCAGGCCGCCAAGGTACAGCGGCATGGCCTCCCAGATGACGTTGTAGTCGAAGATCATAGATCAGCCGCCCTTACGCCTACCGAGTAGCGCTTCTCAAGGTGACGCAAGGCCAGCAACGACACACTGGTGATCACCAGGTACATCGCCGCCACTGCGAGGAAGAAGGTAAAAGGCTCGCGGGTGGCGTCTGCCGCCTGCTTGGCCTTGAACATCATGTCTTGCAAACCCACCACCGAGATCAGCGCGGTGGCCTTGGTCAGTACCAGCCAGTTGTTGGTGAAACCAGGGATCGCCAGGCGGATCATCTGCGGCACCATCACCCGGAAAAACACCTGGAAACTGCTCATGCCATACGCAAGGCCGGCCTCGGCCTGGCCCTTGGGAATGGCCATGAAGGCGCCACGGAAGGTTTCCGAGAGGTAGGCGCCAAAGATGAAACCCAGGGTGCCGATACCGGCGGCCAAGGGGTTCAAGTCAATATAGTCGTCGTAGCCCAGCATCGGCGCGACGCGGTTGAGCAGGTCCTGGCCGCCGTAGAAAATCAGCAGGATCAGCACCAGGTCAGGGATCCCGCGGATCACCGTGGAGTACAAGTCACCCAGCCAGGCCAACCAGCGCACCGGCGACAGGCGTAACGCGACCCCGATCAGACCCAGAACAATGGCCAAGGCCATGGACGACAAGGCGAGCTGAAGCGTCAACCATGCGCCATCGAGGATGACGGCCCCGTAGCCTTTCAACATGATTCAGGTCCTCGAAAAGGGGGATGAAAAAATGGCGCAAACCGCAGGAATTCTGTTGCTTGCGCCATTTCGGACAGACAGCTAGGACGATTTACTGGGCGTCAGGCCCGTAAATGTCGAAGTTGAAGTACTTTTTCTCGATTTCTTTGTATTTGCCATTGGCACGGATCGCGGCGATGGCAGCGTTGATGCGGTCCAGGTTTTCCTTGTCGCCTTTGCGTACCGCGATGCCAATGCCTTCGCCGAAGTATTTGACGTCAGTGAAGGACGGGCCCACGAATGCATAGCCTTTACCGGCGTCAGTCTTCAGGAAACCGTCTTCCAGCAGGGTGGCGTCGGCCACGGTACCGTCAAGACGACCGGCAGCCACGTCCAGGTAGATTTCGTTCTGGGTGCTGTAAGGAACGATGGTGGCGCCTTTTGGAGCCAGCACTTCCTTGGCAAAACGATCGTGGATCGAACCGCGCTGCACGCCGATTTTCTTGTCTTTGAGCTCAACCAGGCTGTCGCTGACCGCAACGCCTTCCTTCATCACTAGGCGCGCCGGGCTCAGGTAGTAGCGGTTGGTGAAGTCCACGGACTTCTTGCGGTCGTCAGTAATGGACATGGACGACAGGATCGCGTCGATCTTGCGCACTTTGAGTGCCGGGATCAGGCCGTCGAATTCTTGCTCGACCCAGGTGCACTTGACCTTCATCTCTTCGCACAGGGCGTTGCCGATGTCGTAGTCAAAACCCACGATGCTGCCATCCGGCGCCTTCGAGGCAAACGGAGGGTAAGCCGCTTCGATACCAATTTTCAGAGGCTTGCCTTCAGCGAAAGCCTGCATGGACAGCACGGACAGCGCCAGGGCGCCCAACAGCACGAGTTTCTTCATCTTGGGACTCCATCGGTATGGGGCAAAACAGCAGTATGAGCCATGGCCCACGATGCGACATAAGGGAAACCGAATTGCGGTGCTGCGTCCTACACCGATTCAACACCGGAGACGACGAGCGAGTGATCGGCATTCTAACGACAGGCCGGAAGCCGATATTTCCTCAATGCGACAACAATTTACAGAAGCACTGAGAAAGCGGTTTCAGCACATTGACAACCCCTGGATTTTATGCAGAGGCAAAAGACATTAAACCTATAGACGCTGCAAATTGCGGGCCTATTATTCGCAAACCCTTCTAGCACGGCAAGTCTGGCGTTTAATCTTATTTGCGGGGGTGTCTAAAACGCGGCTTTTCGGGGCACAGGTGTAGCACATTGCCTCATGTTTGGGCGTTGGGTTACACATTTAGGGTGGGCGGTAACATTCAGAAATGTCCTACGAGAGAAACCGATATTTATTGGGTTGGGGTTATAGGGATCTGTCAGAGCACCGTCAGCATTGATGGGCAATGCATCCCCATGTGGGAGCTGGCTTGCCTGCGATGGCGGTCATTCAGCTGGCAGATGTGTAGCTGACCCACCGCTATCGCAGGCAAGCCAGCTCCCACAGTTGATCTCCATTGGTGTTGAGATCCCACAAAAAAGCCCCACCCGGCTTACACCGGATGGGGCTATTTTTGACTATCGCGCCTTACGCGACGTTCATGGTCTTGTGCGTTTCAATCAGATGCGCCACCACGCCCGGGTCCGCCAGGGTGGAAATATCTCCCAGCCCGTCATATTCAGCCGTGGCAATCTTGCGCAGGATCCGCCGCATGATTTTCCCCGACCGCGTCTTCGGCAAGCCCGGCGCCCACTGGATCACGTCCGGCGAAGCAATCGGCCCGATCTCCTTGCGCACCCAGTTTTTCAACTCCAGGCGCAGCGCTTCGTTCGGCTCTTCACCATTCTTGAGGGTGACATACACATAGATGCCCTGGCCCTTGATGTCATGCGGCACACCGACCACCGCCGCTTCGGCGACTTTCGGGTGAGCCACCATGGCACTTTCGATCTCGGCGGTGCCCATGCGGTGGCCGGACACGTTCAACACGTCATCCACACGCCCGGTGATCCACCAGTAGCCGTCTTCGTCGCGACGGGCGCCGTCACCCGTGAAGTACATGCCACGGAAGGTCTTGAAGTAGGTATCGACAAACCGGTCATGGTCGCCGTACAGGGTGCGCGCCTGGCCCGGCCACGAGTCGAGAATCACCAGGTTGCCTTCGGCGGCGCCTTCGATGATGTTGCCCAGGTTGTCCACCAGTGCTGGCACCACGCCAAAGAACGGCCGCGCCGCCGAACCCGGCTTGAGCGCATGGGCGCCCGGTAGCGGGCTCATCAGGGTGGCGCCGGTCTCGGTCTGCCACCAGGTGTCAACGATCGGGCAACGGGATTGGCCGACGTTCTTGTAGTACCAGTCCCACGCTTCCGGGTTGATCGGCTCACCCACCGAACCCAGCAGGCGCAAGCTGCTGCCGTCCACGCCTTCGCAGGCGGCGGTGCCGGAAGCCATCATTGCGCGAATCGCGGTCGGTGCGGTGTAGAGGATATTGACCTTGTGCTTGTCGACGATCTTGCCTACGCGGGTGATGTCCGGGTAGTTCGGCACGCCTTCGAACAGCAGCGTGGTCGCGCCATTGGCCAGCGGGCCGTAGACGATATAGGTGTGGCCGGTGACCCAGCCGACGTCGGCGGTGCACCAGTAGATCTCGCCCGGGCGGTAGTCGAATACGCGCTCGTGGGTCAGGGCCGCGTAAAGCAGGTAGCCGCCGGTGGTGTGCTGCACGCCCTTCGGCTTGCCGGTGGAGCCGGAGGTATACAGGATGAACAGGGCTTCTTCGGCGCCCATCTCTTTAGGCGCGCAAACGGTGCCGGCCACTTTCATCAGGTCTTCGTACCAGATGTCGCGATGCTGGTTCCACTTGATCGCGCCATTGGTGCGCTTGCACACGATGACTTTCTGGATGCTGTTGGTTTCCGGGTTGGTCAGGGCGTCGTCGACGTTGGCCTTCAACGGAATCTTCTTACCGGCGCGGATGCCTTCGTCAGCGGTGATCACTACCTTCGACTTACAGTCGATGATGCGACCGGCCAGGGCTTCCGGCGAGAAACCGCCAAATACCACGGAGTGAATCGCACCGATGCGGGTACACGCCAACATGGCGACCACGGCTTCGGGGATCATCGGCATATAGATAGTCACCACGTCGCCGCGATGCACATCCTGGCCGCGCAAGGCGTTGGCGAACTTGCAGACTTCTTCATGCAGCTCGCGGTAGGTGATGGTGCGGCTTTCGGAAGGGTCATCGCCTTCCCAGATGATGGCTGCCTGGTCGCCACGTTCGGCGAGGTGACGGTCCAGGCAGTTGTAGGAAACGTTCAGGGTGCCATCGGCAAACCACTTGATATCGACATGGTGATCGTCGAACGAGGTCTGCTTCACCGCGGTGAAAGGCTTGACCCAGTCAAGGCGCTTGGCTTGCTCACGCCAGAAGCCATCGGGGTTGACCACCGACTGCTGGTACATGGCCTTGTAGGTCGCCTCGTCGGTCAGCGTGTTGGCTGCTACTTCGGGGCGAACGGGGTACAGGGAAGCCGCACTCATCTTTCTTACCTCGGTGACAATAGTTGTTTTTGTATGCCCTGTTGTAGCCGGGGCTGCCCCATAGAACCATTCGACGATGGTAGTAACAAGCCCCTACATTTTGCCCTGCTATCTGCTTGGGCGGCTCTGGCCCGCGGCCCGTGGCGCTTTGCGCGCAGATGAAAAAAGCTTTACCACGGGATTGTTACAAAAACCGCCAACAGTGTTTATCAAAAGCACGGGTATATGAATATAACCCGCAGGCCTAGAATCACTTCCGCCAACACAGGCACTGTGATTAACACCGTAACAGCCCCCACGAAGGCAACGTTAATCCGAAACAACCAACCCTAAGTTACACACGCGGCCTCACAAAGGCCCCGTGACCCCTTTCGCCCTGAATAAGGTAAATAAA
This sequence comes from Pseudomonas sp. FP453, assembly GCF_030687495.1. Classification (NCBI taxonomy): domain Bacteria; kingdom Pseudomonadati; phylum Pseudomonadota; class Gammaproteobacteria; order Pseudomonadales; family Pseudomonadaceae; genus Pseudomonas; species Pseudomonas sp. FP453. The sequence continues at coordinate 4,761,712 of NZ_CP117435.1, forward strand.
GAAATGAAAGCTCTAGTAGTTATGGCCCTCAGCAGCTTGTGCGCCACCGCCGCCCTGGCCGACGAAGCCCCGACTGACGTAGCTAGCCGCAACGCGCCGATTGTTGAAGACTACACTTACAGCACCCACCTGGACGTGGCGAAAGTATTGTCCATGAGCAGCATTCCCGAAGTCTGCGAAGTTGTACCGGTGAAAATGGAATATGAAGATTCGCAAGGTCAGCGTCATATTCTTAATTACCATGTAATGGGTAATGGTTGCTCTAACGGATAACAACTTAGTTAGTGTGAACTGAACCTGATCCTACTCGCCGCAAGAAATCGTTCTTGCGGCAAAGAACCCGCCACAGAAACACCGCGATCCCCCTGTGGGAGCTGGCTTGCCTGCGATGGCAATTTCAGCCATGCACCCCCTATAAAGCCCTCCCCCGCCAGCCCTACAGAATCCCTCCCGCCGTCCGTCAAAAAAATCCAACCCCAGCAAAGCCTTATAAACCCGCACTCTGGCTCAAATAGCAGGCTTTTTGTCTGCGATCCGAGACCATCCGCCGCAACACAAACCCAATTTTTTCCCTATAATGCGCGGGTAAATCGGGCCTGCAATATCCCTTTACACTGGGATGAAGAGCCAGACCTGAGGCCCCGCTGGAGCAAACACCTACCGCTCCGCCCCTCTAGCCTCAAGCAGAGCACCCGTAACGCAATTTCCGTTTAATGCCTGCGCGAGCTGTTGCAAGAAACGATTCCTTAAGATCCACCGCGGCCTCTGGGCCGTGTGAACACCCAACCATCCGGTTTCACACGGGCACCTTTGAGCCCTCACGCAGGAGACGACACGTCATGCTGAGCTGGGACGAATTCGACAAAGAAGAAGACGGCGAAGTAGCCACCAAAGGCGCCAACGCCGGCCACGCCACCGAAGCCAACATGGACCGCCTCGACGGTGCCGGCGCTGCTGCCGCCGTGGAAGCGCGCGCAGTCACCGCCAACGACTCCGCCGCGATCGTGCGCGCCAAGGCTGCCCTCGACAAACTCGACATCGCCGAAGGCCTCGCCGAACTCGAAGGCGCCTCCGCCCGTGTCGCCGTTGACGAAAAGCGCATGATCAACTGCCGCGCCGACCTCAACCAACTCGTGCCGTTCAAGTACGACTGGGCCTGGCAGAAGTACCTCGACGGCTGCGCCAACCACTGGATGCCGCAAGAGGTCAACATGACCGCCGACATCGCCCTGTGGAAAAACCCCGAAGGCCTGACCGACGACGAGCGTCGCATCGTCATGCGCAACCTGGGCTTCTTCTCCACCGCCGACTCCCTGGTCGCGAACAACCTGGTGCTGGCCGTATACCGCCTGATCACCAACCCGGAGTGCCGCCAGTACATCCTGCGCCAGGCCTTCGAAGAGGCCATCCACACCCACGCCTACCAGTACTGCATCGAATCCCTGGCCATGGATGAAGGCGAGATCTTCAACATGTACCACGAGATTCCATCGGTGGCGAAAAAAGCCGCCTGGGGCCTGAAGTACACCCGTTCGATCTCCGATCCGAAGTTCGAAACCGGCACCGTCGACACCGACAAAGAGCTGCTGCGCAACCTGGTCGCCTACTACTGCGTCCTCGAAGGCATCTTCTTCTACTGCGGCTTCACCCAGATCCTGTCCATGGGCCGCCGCAACAAGATGACCGGCGTGGCCGAGCAGTTCCAGTACATCCTGCGCGACGAGTCGATGCACCTGAACTTCGGTATCGACGTGATCAACCAGATCAAAATCGAAAACCCACACCTGTGGGATGCCGAGATGAAGGAAGAAGCGACCCAGATGATCCTGCAAGGGACCCAGCTGGAAATCGAATACGCCCGCGACACCATGCCGCGCGGCGTACTGGGCATGAACGCCGCGATGATGGAGGACTACCTCAAGTTCATCGCCAACCGTCGCCTGTCGCAGATTGGCTTGAAGGAAGAATACCCAGGGACGACCAACCCGTTCCCGTGGATGAGCGAGATCATGGACTTGAAGAAAGAGAAAAACTTCTTCGAAACCCGTGTGATCGAGTATCAAACTGGTGGTGCGCTGAGCTGGGATTGATTCCTGAGCCAAGCAGCATCCAGAAGCCCTGACTTGTTCAGGGCTTTTTTATGCCCCGTGTTTGGCCATTTCTTGAAGCACATCGCACCAGGCACTTGGTTCAGAAGGGTTCGGATCGCACCAGCAATGCTGTAGCCTTGTGCCCCAATTGCCATCAGCGATTGATACGTGAGCAAACGCTTGCTGTCACAGCTGATGTACTCAAAAAAATACTAGATAGGACCGAGGCCAACCCGTGAACCCAGACATGCTCGAAGCCGGCCCCGCTGACGCCAAAGTACTTTCCGTCTTTGACTTCGACGGCACCCTGACCCACCACGACAGTTTTGTGCCGTTCCTCAAGTTTGCCTTTGGCAAGGCTGAATTCTGCCGGCGCATGGTGAAGCTCGCGGTGCCAGGGCTGCGGTTTTTGTTGCGGCTGACCAGCCGGGATGAGTTGAAGGCGCAGTTGATCCGCACCTTTATGACTGGCGTCGAGAAGGCTTGGGTGCAGCAGCAGGCGCAGGCCTATTGCCAGGCGTATTGGAACAAGTTGATGCGCCCGAGCGGCTTGCAGTCGGTGGCGGATGAGTTGAAGTCTGGAGCGGTGGTGACACTGTGCTCGGCATCCCCGGCGCTGGTGTTGCAGCCGTTTGCCGATCGCCTGGGGATCAAGTTGATTGGCACCGAGCTTGAGGTGGTCGACGGGGTGTTGACCGGCAAGCTCACCGGGAATAATTGCCGGTGTGAAAACAAGGTGCTGCGCCTTGAAGCGGTGTATGGGGACCTGGGGGAATATCGGCTCAGGGCCTGGGGTGATACGCGCGGGGATCGGGAGTTGCTGGCGGCGGCGCAGGATGCGCATTTTCGACATTTTCATACAAAGAAGAAGCGGGTTCGGCTGCAGCGGTGATGCCAGTGGATAGGGTGGGCAAGAAGATTGAGTCGATCCCTTCGCAGCCTCGCTAGGGCTCGACAGCTCCCACATTTGATAGCTTCTGTTGCTGATATTTGGGTGAAATCCCGCTATTAATAGCGAAACCTCCCACGGACCCGAGCCCCATGAAATTCGACACGGCCTATAGCCTGAGTCTCGATGAAAAGCTGTCGATCTACGACGTACGAGACCTGAATTTCGACGAAACCGCGGATTTCGACTCCGACAAGGACCGCTTCCTCTGCCCCAACGATGAATGCCGTGCAGCCTTCGATTCGGGCAATGCGTTGAGCACCTTCAACGCAAAAAACGTCAACTACCAGCGCACGCCGCACTTCAAGAACAAGACCGGCACCCGGCATATCGACGGCTGCCGTTATGCCAGCACGCACAAGTCCGCATCCGGTGAAAGTGACGACGAGCGCGAGGATAATTTCCCATCGGAATTTGTGCTCGTTCGCCGTCAGTACGAGCGCAAAGCCCTCGTCGCTGGCGCTGAAGGAAACACCCCGCAAGATCCAACGAAAGTTCCTTCAAGCCGCAGCACTGTCGCCCACACAGGCATTGAGACCACCCCGGACAAAACCAGCGTGTTCGCCCACCCGGTGGAATGCTACGTGTCGAATATCGACGACAAGGACAAGCTTAAAAGCATGCCCTTGAAGATCGGCGACCATACCGCGACCTACTGGGCATTTTTCAAGAAGATCGAATACCTGCAAGACAACAAGGGCCTGATCTACTGGGGCAGGATCAAGGCGATCAAGGACTACACCAGCAGCTTTCGCATCGACTTCGAAAAGAAGGTGTGGCTCGACAAGAAGCCTTACTCGGTGAACGTCTACCTGAGTAAAAAACTGATCGAGAACTACCGCAAACGCAAAGCCTTCCTGGAGCAGATCAAGGCCGCAGCGGACAGTGAACAGCCGTTGTATTGCTTCTTTTACGGCGTGACACCGGAGCTGAAACAGGTGCCCAGCAAGAAGAATCCCGAACAGACGTTCGGGGTGTTCAGCGTCAACATCGAAAACCTCGACCACCTGATTATTCGGGAAGCGCCAGGGGTGGAATAACGACTCGCCGAGCCCATGAAAAAAATCCAGTTGATAGACGGTCAAAACAACTGTACAAAAACACAGTATAGTTTGCCCTCCCCCGTCAAACCCTGGAGAAACCCCATGTCCTCCCTGGCAATGAGCTCTTCTGTAGAACAGCAGATCGTCCTGCACCAATTCACCGCCAAGCACAGCGCACAGGCCCGCGCGATGCTGGGCTGGAGCCGCGAAGACCTGGCCCGCCAGGCAGGTGTGGCGCTGGAAGCAGTGCAACGCTTTGAAAGCCACGCCGACGTGGAGGATGAAACCCGCTTGATCCTGGCGTTTCGGTTGGAAGCGGAAGGGCTGGTGTTCTTCCCGGGGTTTGCACCGGGGTGGGGGATGAATGTGCGCAAGCCTTGCGCCCCTCCTACACAACCCGCCGAGCCAGGCATCATCTCGCGGCTGATGGGTTCCACAGCGACATCCGTTGACTCCTCAGCCCCTCAGCCCAATGGGGCATAGGATCCATCCGGATCAACCTGCAAACCTCATCGCACGAGTGTAAGCCGTGGCGACGGAGAGTCTGTCGTTGCAGCGGCAGCAGCCAACACATTGTTTTTGGCACCTACCGTACATCTGCCTAACACTCAAAGCACCGGTTTAAGCGCCACTTGAGCCGCCTGCTCATACCCATGTGCCACTGCGAGCAATGTGGCTTCGGACCTGTCGGTACCGAAAAAATATGCGCCAGTCGGCAGATTGTCATCATTCACTCCAGACGGGACAGTGATCCCTGCATACCCTGCTACTGCTACACCAAAGTAGATGTTGGTATCGAAGTCCGACACTATGGCGTCGAGATTTTCCTGTTTGATGGGGTCATCCACAGTGCGGCGAAAGTCCTCGATCAGTACGTCCCAATGCTCTTTGCGCTCTTGTGGGGTCAGGGTGGAGGCAACGATCTGCTTGAGCACCGGTTGGTGGTCCGTGCCAGAACCCTCCTCTTTGTCATTAAAGTCGATGAGTTTGGACAACGAGTTGTTCTTCAACCCCTGGCGACTGGCCAGGTAGGCATTCAGTTCTTCCTTCACGTCCGAGAGTAGCAACTCTTCATAGCGTGAAGCGTCTGCCAGGCGCAGGTTGAGCGGTATCAATACAGCGCCTTGCTCGCGAAGCACTTCCAGGGTTTTGCTGAATTGCGGGCTGTTCTCCACCGGCAGGTTTTCGCCATCCCTGGTAAACGTCGCGGGATAGCCGATACGTTTTCCCTTTAATGCGCCAGGCACCAGAAGTTTGGTGTAATCGATCCCAGGCGTTGTGCCCTGGCTTTCCGGGTCACCCGACATAGCGTTGAGCATCAACGCAACATCATGGACTGAACGAGCCATTGGGCCGGGCGTATCCTGGCGCTGGCTGGCCGGGATGATTCCATTGCGATCCAGCAAGCCAACACTGGGTTTAAGCCCCACGATGCCATTAAACGCCGCCGGCACGATGATTGATCCATTGGTTTCGGCGCCAACGGCCAAGGGCGCCAACCCCGCAGCAACCGCCGCGGCGGAGCCGGAACTGGAGCCGCCGACGTCGGCGTCCGGGTGATGTGGGTTGCGGGTTTGCCCACCGCGACTGCTCCAGCCATCGGGGCCACCGCGAAAACCGGCCAGTTCCGTCATATTGGTTTTGCCCAGGATCACCGCGCCCTGCTTGATCAAATACTCCACGAGTGTGGCATTCCTCCCGGCAGGTGCGCCCACCAGACCATTGGCGCCTGCACTGGTTTGCATGCCTGCGGTTTCAATAGTGTCCTTGAGTAAAACGGGAATGCCATGCAATGGCCCGCGCACCTTGCCACTGGCGCGCTCGCGATCCAACTCCCGCGCGCTCTCCAGTGCCTCGGGATTAAGCTCAATGACGGAACGTAGTTGCGGATCAAGCCGACGAATACGCTCTTGCAGAAAACCGACCAGATCGACCGAGGTCAACCCACCCGGCCGGGCCATCTGCTCACCCAGTTCGCGGACACTCAAGAATGCCGTACCGGGGGGAAGCGCTTTTGAGCCCGCGGGGGACGAACCTGTCACCGGCTGCTGAAAAGCCTGCTGGACAAACGAATACACGCCGTACGCAATACCAATCATACGTGCCTCCTGAGGGCAGACTTGACGAAGGATCAGTGTCGATCCGTGCGTCAGTCTAAGTACCCCAGCGTCTCCCTGGCGTTAAGCCCCCTGCCACTTCAGCGGTGAGAAGAATCAACGCAACCTGTAGTTACCCTTGGCGCTCCGATAAGCCAGAAGCATGCTGTCGATACACCTGCACCAGGGTGTCCAGTGAGTCCCGCGACCACCTCGCGCCATAAAACCAGAGTTTCACTCCCCCCTCCACCGGTACGCAGATACTGCTGTATCCACTTGCGCACGCCCCCCGAAACGCCCCGTCCCCCTCAACGGATACCAGGGCGTCAAGCCGATACCGGGTCACGAGATCATCGATGTCATTGCAGGCCTGCAAGGTGAACTCAAGAGACTCATCCGCGCGTTTCGCGTCCACCGCGACCCATTGCACACTGGCCTGGCGAAGGACTTCAAACACTTGACGCAAGGCGCTGCCCTGTTCGACGGGTTCAGCATGACCTGCGCGCACGTACCGACCGACATAACCGATGCGCCAACCCGCCAGTGCCCTCGAAGAAGTAAAGACGGTGTTGTTGAGCACCAGGGGAACTTCCACCATCACCGGTCCCGTCGGCTCGATGCCACTCAAGGCGATCAGTGACAACGAAGGATCCCGCACCGTTTTCACATGTGGGGCCAGCGCGTTGTATCCCGGGATACGCACTGCCCCCTCAGGGTGCGCGGCGCCGAAGACAATACCGGAGGGGTTGGTATTCTGGGTATTCACTAGGGGCAACACGGACTCATGCCCCCCGATTTCTGCGGGGGCCGAAGGCGCCAAGCCAAGCTGGCACGACATGCCTAAATGCCAGTTCTTCTCACAATCGCGTTCCATCAATACCTACCCCGGACAATGACGTTGCCGGGATCATCGCACTCTCAACTGACACTTGTCGCAGGACTGAAACACTCTGAAAACTCCTTTTTTCCTGCACGCAGCCCTCAGCCAGCTGCCGCTTCGTATGCGCCCTGAGCCTCCACTTCCAGCCACCATGCATGCCCGCGTTCTGGCTGGTTCAAGCTGAACGCCTGGCCCATCGCCGGCGTGGTGATCGACACATTGCGCTCCCACGCCAGGGCCATGATGCGGTCGAAGGGTTCGTGCCAGGCATGGAACGCCAGGTCGAACGTGCCATTGTGGATCGGCAGCAACCAGCGGCCCTTGAGGTCGATATGCGCTTGCAGGGTTTGCTCCGGCTGCATGTGCACGTGGGGCCAATCGACGTTGTAAGCGCCTGTTTCCATCAGCGTCAGGTCAAACGGGCCGTATTGCGCGCCGATGCTTTTGAAGCCATCGAAGTAGCCGGTATCACCACTGAAGAAGATCCGCCGCGCACCGTCGATCATCACCCAGGAGCACCACAGGGTCTGGTTGCCGTCAAACAAACCACGCCCGGAAAAATGTTGGGCAGGCGTAGCGACAAAACGAATGCCGTCCACCTCAGTGCCCTGCCACCAATCCAGTTGCCGCACCTTGCCGGGATCGACGCCCCACTTGACCAGAATGTCGCCCACACCGAGCGGTGCCAGAAACCAGCGGGTCTTCTCCGCCAATTGGACGACAGCCTTGTGATCAAGATGGTCGTAATGATTGTGGGAAAGGATCACGGCCTCCAGCGGTGGCAGCTCGTCAAGGCTGATCGGCGGCTGATGGAAACGCTTGGGGCCCGCCCAACTGAACGGTGAGGCACGCTCGGCGAACACCGGGTCGGTGATCCAGAACTTGCCGCGCATTTTCAGCAGTACGGTGGAATGCCCTAGGCGAAACACGCTGTGATCAGGGGCGGCCAGCAGTTGCTCACGGGTCAGCGGTTGCACCGGGATCCTGCCCACCGGTCGCGTACTGCGCGGCTTGTTGAACAACATATTCCAGAAAATACGCAAGGTCTTGCCCAAGCCGCCGTGCTGCACGGGAGCGTCGTTGCTGAAGTGGCTCTGTTCCTGCTCGGCAGGTTTACGCGCCTTGGGCGAAGGGGCGACACGGGATGAGATCGTGGCCATTACCAGGTGACTCCTACGGGCCGCTGAAAAGTTACACTGCACAGTGTAGTTTCAAGATTGCAACAAAAGCCGGAACAAGTAAACTACCGAGTGTAATTTTCCCCAAAGAGCCGAACACCCGCCATGACTGCTCCTCAACGCCTCACCGACCGCAAACGCGAAGCCATCGTGGCCGCCGCCATCGCCGAGTTTCGCGCCAACGGTTTCGAGGTCACCAGCATGGACAAGATCGCCGCCACCGCCGGCGTTTCCAAGCGCACCGTGTACAACCACTTCCCGAGCAAGGAAGAACTGTTCGCCGAAATCCTTCACCAACTCTGGGCGAGCAGCGTTGCTCAACTGGACGTGGGTTATGCGAGCGACCGCCCGCTGCGCGAGCAATTGCGCGGGTTGCTGGAGGCGAAGATGAAGATGATGGCGGATGCCAACTTCCTCGACCTGGCCAGGGTCGCCATCGCCGCCACCATCCACTCGCCGGAACGTGCGCAAGACATGGTCACCCGCCTGAGCCAACGCGAAGAAGGGTTTACCCAGTGGGTCCGCGCCGCCCAGGAAGACGGCCGGCTCAGTTGCACCGACCCGGCCTTCGCCGCCCACCAGATTCAGAGCCTGCTCAAGGCGTTTGCGTTCTGGCCCCAGATCACCCTCGGCCAACCCACCCTCGACGCCGCCAGCCAGGCCAGCGTGATCGAGTCGGCCATCGACCTGTTCCTGGCCGGCTACGAAGCGCGCCCCGCCAAGCCGTTGTAAAACCTATCGTCGAAACGACATCGCGGGTCGTTTTTGACGCATTCGCCCTCTGTTTTGCGCAAATGGCCTGTAAGGCCACTGATTATTGCGTTGCAAATAACTGACAATAATCAACGAATTATCCGATCAACGGTGAAGCCGGGATCGCGCGCTGTTGCATCTGCAGAATTGAGCTGACTCAGAACTTATGGAAAACAGACAAGGCAAAGGGCTTTCGTTTGCCAAGCGTATCTACAAGCCAAGGATTATTGGCCTGGGCATCGGCAGCATCAGCGTCGCCGCCGCCCTTTACCCACTGGCCATGCCCGGCTGGGTCTGGGCGTTCCTGCTGTTCAACGGCTTTGCCTGGGCGCATGTGGCGTATCAGCTTTCAACCCGCGCCCAATTCCCCTACCAGGCCGAACAACGCAACCTGATCTACGACTCGCTTTTCGGCGGGTTCTGGGCGGCGGCCACCCAGTTCACACCCCTGACCGCCGTGACGATCCTGTCGATGATGGCCATGAACAACGTCGCCGCCGGTGGCAAGCGCCTGTTTCTGCGCGGCCTGCTGGCACAGGCCGTTGGCGTCGGTGTCGCATGGCTACTGTTCGGCGCCCGGTTCAACGCGGATGTCAGCCTGCTCCAGGTCTATGCCTGCCTGCCGATGTTGACCCTCTACCCCATGGCCATTGGCACCGTCTGCTATCAATTGGCGATAAAACTGTCAGAGCACAAGCGCGCCCTCAGCGCGCTGAGTCGCACCGACAGCCTCACCGGGCTGCTCAACCACGGCTCCTGGAAGGACCTGCTGCACATCAAGTTCCACAAAGTGCCAGCAACAACAAAGCCACGCCAGCATCGCGCTGATCGACATCGACCACTTCAAACAGATCAATGACACCCACGGCCATATCGTCGGTGACGCTGTCCTGCGCCAGCTCAGCCTGGAACTGCGGCGCAACCTGCGGGAAAACGACTTGGCCGGACGTTACGGTGGCGATGAGTTCTGTGTGATTCTTCCGCAAATGCCCTTGGAAGAAGCCGCGCAAGTGATGGAGCGCATGCGCGAAACATTCGGCAACTATCGCAACCCGCAGATCCCTGAATTGCGCGTGAGCCTGAGCATCGGCCTGGCCGACTTCCAGCCCGGCTTCAGCGACGCCGCCATGTGGCTCAACGCCGCGGATCGCGCGCTGTACGCCGCCAAAGCCACCGGGCGCAACCGGGTCAATATCAGCGCCTATCCCGTGGCCCATTCCGCCTAAGTTGTCCGACGACACCTCGTCTGAATTTTCTAGCCAGCGCCCGCGGCGATAGCATAATGCCTCCATTGGTCGCCTCCGGTGAAAAGTGCCAGCCCATGGCCGAACTTCTGACGCATCGCGCGACTCTGAAGCCCGTTGTTTAACCCCTGCTGTCAGCACCCGGAAGCTGACAATGAGCACGTCAACCGTAGCGTCAGGCACTCTACGGGGGCAGGCGACTTTGCATGGATAACCCCGAAGCTTGCTTGCCCGAGCACCCGAATATGCTATTCAACGCCCATAAAAAAACCATCAGCACCCTGCAACACACCGTCGCCCAACAGGCCAGCCTGCTCGACGCCATCGAACGCTCCATGGCAGTCATCGAGTTCGACCTGCAAGGCAACGTACTGCGGGCCAACGACAACTTCCTCAAGACCATGGGCTACCGCGCCGAACAGATCCTGGGCCAGTCCCACCGGCTGTTCTGCACGCCCGCCTTCGCCCGCAGCACCGAGTACAGCCAGCTGTGGACGAACCTGCGCAATGGTCAATTCCAATCAGGCACATTCGAACGCGTGGCAGGCACCGGCCAGTCAGTGTGGCTCGAAGCCAGCTACAACCCGGTACGTGACGAGGCCGGCCGCGTGCTCAAAGTGGTGAAATACGCCATGGACGTCACCCCGCGCATGCAGGCCGAAAGTGAAGCCAACGCCAAGCTGGACGCCATCGGCCGCGCCATGGCGGTGATCGAGTTCAACCTCGACGGCACCATCCTCACCGCCAATGCAAACTTCCTGCAGCGCATGGGTTACAGCCTCACCCAGATCCAGGGCCAGCATCACCGTCTGTTCTGCACACCGGAATTGGCCAACAGTTCAACCTACAGCGACTTCTGGCGACGCCTGAACCAGGGCGAGATGTTCAGCGGCCAGTTCGAGCGCGTGGACAAACAGGGCCACACCGTGTGGCTGGAAGCCAATTACAACCCGGTGCACGACGCCAGCGGGCGCCTGTGCAAAGTGGTCAAGTTTGCCTCCGACGTCACCGCCATGGTGCAACAACACAGCGCCGACGCAGCCAGCGCGGCCCAGGCGTATCACATCTCCCTGAATACCCGTGACATCGCGGAAAAAGGCGCCGAGGTGATTCAGCAAACCGCCAGCGGCATGCGGGAAATTGCCGCCGACATTGACGGATCTTCCCAATTGATCGCCAAGCTCGGCGAGCGCTCGCAGCAGATCACTGCCATCGTCAATACCATCCGTGGCATTGCCGACCAGACCAACCTGCTGGCACTGAACGCCGCCATCGAAGCCGCGCGTGCCGGCGAACAGGGCCGAGGCTTTGCCGTAGTAGCCGATGAAGTGCGGCAACTGGCGGCACGCACCAGCGGTTCCACCGCGGAAATATCCAGCATGATCGCGATGATCCAGGACGAAACCCGCCAGGCCATCCACAGCATGGACGGCACCCGCGACCGCGCCGCGCAAGGCGTCGACCTGGCCAACCGTGCCGGCACGGTGATCCTGCAGATTCGTGAAGGCACCAGCGAGGCGGTACAGGCGGTGAGTGCGTTTGCTAATGAACGCGGCGGAAGCTGACCCGATCTTCATGCGTAGGGGCCGAGGGCTCGGTCTATAGTGATTGCCTGTCTCTATGTTGATGATCCGAGCCCGCCATGACCCCAGACAAACCCGAAGTCGACCACCTGCGTTTTCACCGCCCCCACGCCCACTTGGCGCCGACCTTTGGCAACGACACCTTTGCCCTCAAGGCCGAAGCCTTCGCGCGCTTCTTCGGCACGCCGACCTTCCTTGGCGCACAGACCGCCATCGTGGTGTTGTGGGTGGTGCTGAACATGACCGGCGTCACCCACTTTGACGTGTACCCGTTCATCCTGCTCAACCTGGCCTTCAGCCTGCAGTCGGCCTACGCCGCGCCGTTGATCCTGCTGGCCCAGACGCGCCAGGCCGCGCGCGATAAAGCCCAGTCCGACGCCGACGCGCAACACCGCGAAGCCTTGGCCGTGGCCAACACCGAACGCCAGGCCCAGGCCGCACAGACCACCAGGCAGTTGCTGGAACTGCTGGAGCAAAACACCCGCCTGACGGAAATGACCAAGCAACTGACCGAGCGCATCGAAACCCTGACGTGCGAGATGCACGAGCAGTTCGTACGCAAACCCCAATAACACCGATGCTCCCCTGTGGGAGCGGGCTTGCGCGCGATAGCGGTGTGTCAGCCGCTGAATCACCCACCTGACAGTCCGCTATCGCAGGCAAGCCAGCTCCCACACAAGCCAGCTCCCCCATTAGATTCATGTTGTGCGTAAGGCCTTGCCCAACTCATCAAACAACGTCACCACCGAGCGCAACGCCCGGCAATCGGGGCGGGTGAGCAGCCACAGCGCAGTATCATGCCCGGCCAGCGCCGGTCCCAACGGCTGCAACCCTTCATCCAGCAAGAAATCCGGCAACGCCGCCACACCCAGCCCTGCACGCACCAACTCGGTGACCGACAACATGCTGTTGCAGCGGTAACCGAGGCGTACACCCGGCAAATGCTCGCGCCGCCAGACGACCGTCGGGTGATCCGGCAGGAAGTCGTCCGGCGCGATCCACGCCAATTCGGCCAGCTCACGCCCCGCGTGCTGGCGGGCATACGCCGGACTGGCGCAGACCTGATAGGCGACTTCACCCAGGCAGCGTCCTACAAGGTGCTCCGGCGGTGTCTTGGTCAGGCGCAGGGCAATATCCGCATCACGGCGGCTGAGGTTGGCGAAGTCATTCGAGGTACTCAGCTCCAGGGTCAGCGCCGGGTAACCCGGCATGAACTGCGCCAGCGCCGGCAGCAACAAACCTTGCAACACCGAGTCGGTACAGGTCAGGCGCACGGTGCCGCTGATCACTTCACCGCCCTGCTCCACACCAATGCGCGCCGCCTCCAGGGCTTGTTCGGCGCGCTCGGCCTGCTGCGCCAGGTCCCGGGCCAGGCTGTTGGGCAGGTAGCCCGTGCGGCTTTTTTCAAACAGCGTCTGGCCCAACGCTGCCTCCAGGCGCCGCACCGCGCGGAACACCGTGGACACATCCACACGCAATAACCCCGCCGCTCGCGCCAGGGTGCCACCGCGCACCAGGGCGAGGATCAGCGACAAGTCGGCGTGTTCGATTTGATAGTGCGTCGATGCATTGAACATATGGGTAAATGCCAATATTGATTGCGCGAACGCCAATCTATAGTGCGCTCCAGGACACCACAAGCCATGGGACGCACACGATGAAAAGTACGACGTTGAACCTCGCCCTGATCGGCGATTACAACCCTGAGGTGACCGCGCACCAGGCCATTCCCGTGGCGCTGCAACAGGCCGCCGACGCGCTCGGCCTGACGGTTCACCTGCACTGGCTCGATACCGATACGCGCCCGTCACTGCATGGTTTCGACGGTTTCTGGTGCGTGCCCGCCAGCCCATACCGCGACATCGACGGCGCACTGCGGGCGATCCGTTTTGCCCGCGAGCAGCAGCGACCTTTCCTCGGCACCTGTGCCGGTTTTCAACACGCGCTGCTGGAATATGCGCGCAACGTATTGGGTTGGGCGGATGCCGAACATGGCGAGTTGGCGCCCGACGCCAAACGCGCCGTGATCGCACCTTTGAGCTGCGCGTTGGTGGAAGCGACCGATAGCGTGCGTTTGGTGCCCTACACCCGCATCGCCGAGGCTTACGGCTCGTTGGATCTGCACGAGGGCTACCGCTGCCGCTATGGCGCAAACCCCGAGTTTCTGCAGGCCCTGCTGGACGCAGACCTGATTCCCAGCGGCCACGACGCCTCCGGCGACCTGCGCGCGGTGGAATTGCTCGACCACCCGTTCTTCGTCGCCACCCTGTTCCAACCCGAACGCGCCGCGCTCAAGGGCAACACCCCGCCGCTGGCCGTGGCCTTGCTCAAGGCTTGCCAGGCGGTGTCGGCATGATCGCCCACACACCCGCCCCGCCCTACTACGCAGTGATTTTCAGCTCGCAGCGCACCGCGGGTGACCACGGCTACGGCGAGGCCGCCACGCGCATGCTGGAACTGGCGCGTGAGCAGCCGGGGTTTCTCGGGGTGGAATCGGCGCGGGAGGATGGGTTGGGGATTACCGTGTCGTATTGGGAAAGCGAAGCGGCGATCCTGGCGTGGAAGCGGCAGGCCGAGCACCAGGCGGTGCGCGAGCAAGGGCGGGCCCGTTGGTATTCGGCGTTCCAGACCCGGGTATGCAAAGTCGAACGGGCCTACACATTCCAGAGCTGAAATGCTGACCCCTGTGGGAGCTGGCTTGCCTGCGATAGCGGTGGGTCAGCACCTTATGGGGGACTGATACACAGCTATCGCAGGCAAGCCAGCTCCCACACTCAATCGTTAGCTGACCAAACTGCGCAACGCACTGATCTGCGGAATCTCCACCCGGCGCATGTACACCCGCAGCGGCTCGCTGATGTTGATGCGGTCGTCGATATTCTGGTCCAGCAGCAACTGGATACGCTCGCGCGACAAGGTCATGGTGTCATCCGTGGCCGGCAGCCAGACAAATTCGGCGGTGGGGATGATGCCGTCGTCGGCCACGTCCATGCCGAAGGAGTCCTCGCTGAAACGCACGATGTATTGGCCGGTCTTGCGGTTCAGGCCAACAAAGCCGTGGAGTTGGTCGGCGGCCTGGCAGATAAGCTCGGAAGTGATGCGCATGGTAAACCTCACTGAAAAGTCCCACAGGGACTGGAAAGATGGTTTACACGCGTGGCAGAAATTGCAGCCCTCTAATGGGGCAGCTTCGCGCAAGATTACTGCAATGCTCCACAAAAAAACCGAGAAAATTGACGCCCACGCACGTTAATGTCGGTTTGGTGATAGCGCCATTCGCAATCAATTGTTAAAAAGGAGGCCTTCTAAAAGCTACCTCCTCGAAAGGACTTCGCATATGCCTGTCACGTTTACCAAGAGCGCCCTGCTGCTCGCACTCATGCTGGGCCTTGGCCAGGCACAGGCTGCGGGCCCCATCAGCCCGGCTGAATTGGCAACCAACGAAGGCATTCCCTACCCGGCGGTCATCGCCCACCGTGGCGCGTCCTACGACGCCCCCGAATCCACTGCTGCCGCCTACAAAGTCGCCCGCGACCTGGGTGCCGACTACCTGGAAATGGACCTGCAGCGTAGCAAGGACGGCGTGCTGTTCGCCCTGCACGACAACAACCTGCAGCGCACCACCGACGTGGCCACCAAGTTCCCCGAGCGCAAAGACGCGCCGGCCAACGAATTCACCTGGAAAGAACTGCAAACCCTCGACGCCGGCAGCTGGTTCAACGCCGCCTACCCCGAGCGTGCGCGCCCGGGTTTTGTCGGCCTGAAAATCCTCAGCCTGGACGACATCATCAAGATCGCCGAGGGCAACCCGCAGCACAAACCCGGCCTGTACATCGAGACCAAGGAGCCCAAGCAATTCCCGGGCATCGAAGCCGACCTGAAAAACAAGCTGCTGGATAAGGGCTGGTTGAGCTCCGCCGGTTCCAAGCTGGGCAAGAGCAACACCGGCGTCGGCCAGGGCAAGGGCCGCGTGGTGCTGCAAACCTTCGAAAAATCCAGCCTGGTCGAGCTGCAGAAAGAAATGCCGAACACCCCGAAGATCCTGCTGTTGTGGGTCGGTGAAGGCAGCATCGAGCCAAAATCCACGCAGACCTTCGCCGAGTCCGGCGAAACCACCAAGGCCGCCTACTACGCCAAGCAAGAGCCGAAAGACGCCGCCGAGTTCGAGAAGTGGGTAGACGAAGCCAAGAGCCTGGGCGCCATCGGCACCGGTCCTTCGGCGGAGCTGACCGCTCACGGCGATCAAAGCTATTCGGACCTGGTCAAGCCTGAGATGAACGCGCTGACCCACGACAAAGGCCTGCTGGTGCACGTCTACACCGTCGATGAGCCGGTGGACTTCGACAAAGTGATGAAGGCCGGCGTCGATGGCATCTTCACCAACCGCGCCGCCGAACTGTTGAAGTTCTACAAGCGCTGGCCGTCGTCCAGCGTGCAAGACCTGCTGAACGACTATAAGTACTGAGTGAAGGCCGAATGGTCGGGCCGCTTGTGGTTGGGCCGTGACTACGGCCTGATCCTCGGCGAGCTGGGGCGCACCGCGCCCCATGCGCACTACGCGCATCAGTTGATGTGCAGCAAGGGCTCACCGATCACGGT
This sequence comes from Pseudomonas sp. FP453, assembly GCF_030687495.1. Taxonomy (NCBI): domain Bacteria; kingdom Pseudomonadati; phylum Pseudomonadota; class Gammaproteobacteria; order Pseudomonadales; family Pseudomonadaceae; genus Pseudomonas; species Pseudomonas sp. FP453. The sequence goes on from NZ_CP117435.1 coordinate 4,778,127, forward strand.
CAGTCTGGAGGGCCAGGTCCTCACGGCCCATCGCCTGTTCATTCCTTCGCGACACACCCACGCCATTCTTGAAACACAGGGCGAGGTCACGGTGTTGTATGCCGAACCTGCCGTGTTTGATCTCGCCCCGTTGCTGCACGCGGACTTGTCCCTGGACGCCTTGCGCCAACTGCCCCGGCGCAGCCTGGATGACCCGCGCCTGGAACGCGCCCTCAGCGCCCTGGATCAACAGCTGGGCGGCAAGGTGTCGGCCCAGGTGTTGGCCGAGGCGGCGCACCTGTCGCTCAGCCAGTTGGAGCGCCTGTTCAGCCATCGCCTCGGTGTGCCCGTGCGCCGCCTGGTGCTGTGGCGACGCTTGCGTGTCGCCCTGCAACTGGCCCTCGCCGGCAACACGCTGACCCAAGCCGCACACGGCGCGGGGTTTGCCGATTCGGCGCATTTCTCGCGGACCATGAAGCAGTTGTTCGGCGTCACGGCGGCGGCGTCATTGCGCCAGTTGGACGTGCGACTGCTACCGTAGCGCGTCGGGCAACGGCGGCTCCTTGCCGGTACGTACCGGCATGAACGGGTCACGCAATTGCGCGCCATAGTCCACCGGAAAATCCGGCCGGCTGCCAATGCCCAAATCCCCCGGGCCCATGCGGTAGTCATCGCGGTAAAACGCCGTGCCCAGCAGCCAGTCCCACAGGTTGAAAAACAAGCCGAAATTCACATCCCCGGCGCGCCCGTATTTCATATGGTGAAAGCGATGCACCGGCGCCCAGGCGAACACCCAGCGCAACGGCCCCAGGCGCATGTCGACGTTGGAATGCTGCAACAGCAACTGCACGGCAATCGCCAGCGCCAGCAACAGGGCCACGTCCAGGGGAATGCCCAGCAGGACCAGCGGCAGCAAGCCTGCGGTGGCTTCAAGCATTTGATGCAAGGGATGCTTCATCAGGCCGTTGAAACCATAGAGGCGCTGCACGCTGTGGTGCACCGCATGCAAACGCCACAACGGCGCGATGCGATGGCTGGCGTAGTGCATCAGGGTGATGCCCGCATCGGCCAGCACGATGGCCATCAGCAGCTGCTGCCACAACGGCCAGCCACGCGGCCAGATGCCGTCGAACGCCAACAACGCCGTAAGCCCCGGCAGGATCAACAGGCCCAGGGCGTTGAGGCTTTCGTTGACCAGCGCATGCAAGGTGTCGCGGCGGCGATCGCCCAGGCTGCGATTCCACTGCGGTTCGTAGGGCAACCACTGCTCCGCGAGGAACGACACCGCCACCGCCGTGGCAAATATCAACAGCAGCCACTGCGGCTGGCAGAGCGCCCAGCCGATAAAGCCCAGCAGAAATGCCGGCGCATAGATCCAACTGACTAACCGTTTCATCCGAGTCTCCCTTCAAGTGAGGACCCAGCATGAAATCCCGCGCGCCCGGCGGCTTGAACAAACTGCGCAACCGCTTGAATTAATTAAGGGTGAATTAAGTTGCGCTGGCTAACCTGAGGCCACTTAAACAGCTCACCCGAAAAGGACACACACACGATGAAAACCCTGACCGCTTTGTTCGCCGCCACCGCCTTGACCCTGACCGCCGGCCTGGCCCAGGCCGATGTGCGCCCAGACCAGATTCCAAGCCTGTTGCAGTCCGGCGCGGTGAAGCCTTTCGAGCAGCTCAACAAAGACGCCCTGGCCAAACACCCCGGCGCCACCATCAATGACACCGAGCTGGACGACGAAGCCGGTCGCCTGGTCTACGAAGTGGACATGACCGACACCAGCGGCAAAAAGTGGGACGTGAAGCTCGACGCCAAGACCAGCGAAGTGCTGGAAAACAAACTCGATACCTGATCAAAACCCAGAACCCAATGTGGGAGCGGGCTTGCCCGCGATGGCGGACTGTCAGACACCGAATCGGCCACCTGACAGTCCGCCATCGCAGGCAAGCCAGCTCCCACATTTTTTTGTACTCGATCAAGCACCCAACCGCGCCGTCACCTCATTCAACTCCCCCGACAAGCCCCGCAAGTTCAAACTCGCCGCTTCCGTACGCTGCACGTTATCCATATTGGCCGTAGCCACCGTGGTGATCTGCGTAATGTTGCGCGAAATATCTTCTGCCACCGACGTCTGCTCCTCCGCCGCCGTGGCAATCTGACGGTTCATGTCACGAATCGCCTCCACCGCCTCGGTGATATGCGCGAGCATGGCACCAGCCTGCGTCACCTTCTCGACACTCTCATCACTGCACGACTGGCCGCTGACAATCGCCTCGGCCGCATCCACCGCGCCGGTTTGCACCGCGTGGATAATCTGGTTGATCTCGATGATCGACGCCGCCGTGCGTTGCGCCAGCGAGCGCACTTCATCGGCCACCACCGCAAAACCACGGCCCGCTTCACCCGCGCGCGCCGCTTCAATCGCCGCGTTCAGCGCCAGCAGGTTGGTTTGCTCGGCAATCGCGCGGATCACTTCCAGCACCTTGCCGATGCGCACGCTGTCGGTTTCCAGCTGGCGGATGATGGTGCCAGTGTTGAGGATTTCGTTGCGCATCTGGCCGATGGTGGCGATGGTGATTTTCATCACTTCACCGCCTTCGCGGGCCGAGTGATCCGCTTCATCGGCGGCACGTGAAGCACTGGCGGCGTGGCGGGCGACTTCCTGGGCCGTGGCCGACATTTCAGTCATGGCCGTGGCCACCTGGTCGGTGCGGTTGAACTGCTCGTGGGTGCCGGCGCTCATCTGCCCGGCGATCGAATTCAACTCGCCGCTGGCGCTGACCAGATCGGTGGCGCTGCGCTGCAAACGGCTGAAGGTTTCGGCGAGAAAGTCGCGCAAGGTGTTGGCGGCGGCGGCCAGGTGCCCGAGTTCATCCTGGCGACGGCTGGCCACGCGCTCGGCAAAGCGGCCGTGGCTCAGTTGGGTCACGTAGTCGATCAAGCCGCGGATTGGCAAGATCAGGTTGCGGTTGATCAACCACAGGCTGAACAGGCCGATCAACACACCGGACAGCAACATGATCGCCAGACCGACGATCACGGTGCGCTCGGCGTAGGCACTGATGGCCAGGGATTGTTTCGCCCCTTGTTCACGCAGGTCGCTGACCAGCGCGCTCATCTGATCACTGGCGGCGCGGTCCACGCCTTTGACGGCAGCGTCTCCAGCCGTCGCATCACGGCCAGCAGCTACATAGGCGTCGCGGCCTTTCTGGTAGGCCACGCCGAGTTGCTGGTGCTCCTCGCGCAGGGCTTCGATACGCCGGCTCAGGGTTGCATCGTCATGGGTCTGCGCGACCAGGCGGGTAAGGATGCCTTGCACATCGCGCTGGCGATCCTGGAATTGGCCCCAGTATTTCTCCATGTCCTGGGGCTGCTTGCCGCGCAGCAGGACGTTTTTCCATTCCTGCACTTGCACCTTGAATTGCAGGTTGGCCTCATCGATCAGCTGTGAGGTCTGCAATGGCCCATCGATCAAACTGCGATAACTCTGCACCCCATTGGACAGGAAGTTGAAACAGGCCAGGGCGATCAACAGCATCGCCAACAAGCTGCCACCGAGCAGCGACAGGATTTGTGCTCTCAAGGAGGTTCGCAAAACATTCATCGGGGTAAAGCCTCGATACAGGGAATTGGTGCATGCACGCCATAACATCCCTGTCATCTAAGGCACCGCCCATCCACAGCGGTTCTACCCGCTTGAATCGGCCGCGCCAGACGCTTCTTGAACGCTTCCTGACAAATGGTCAAATTAATGTCACAGCGGCGAAATAATTAGAAAACTGTCACAAAACTGTCAAATCCCCTTGCAATGATTCGCCTACGCGAACCTGTGAAACGTCCTACAGGCCCTTTGTCTGCGAGCCGCTATGAACCACAGCATTGACCACAGCCACCAGGATTCCGATCTGTTTGGCTTGCTTTACGGTTTCCGTTTTCGCCCCGGCGAAAAAGGCGAGCAGATTGATTCGGCCACCGCCCTGCGGGCCTTGCAGCAACCGGCCGACCCGGAAGAATTTTTGTGGCTGCACCTGAACCTGGCCCACGCCGCGTGCGAGCGCTGGATGCAGACGCACCTGGAATTGCCGGAAGAATTCTTCGAGGCCTTGCACGAAGGCTCGCGCTCCACCCGTATCGAACACGTGGACTCGGCCTTGCTGGCGGTGGTCAACGACGTGGTGTTCAACTTCAGCAGCATGGTGTCCTCGGATATTTCCACCCTGTGGGTCTGCGCCCGCAGCCGCTTGCTGGTCAGCGCACGCCTGCAACCGCTGCACTCGGTAGACAAACTGCGCTCGTCGGTGAAGGCCGGTGAACGCTTCCGCTCACCGCTGGAATTGCTCGTGCATTTACTGCGCGACCAGGGCGAAGTGCTGACCCAGATCGTGCGCAAGACCAGCATCAGCGTCGACCATATCGAAGACCAGTTGCTGTCTTCACGCCTGTCCACCAACCGCGCCGAACTGGGCGCCGCCCGCCGCGTGCTGGTGCGCCTGCAACGCCTGCTCGCGCTGGAACCGGGTTCGCTGCTGCGCCTGCTCAACCGCCCGCCGCAGTGGCTGCAAAAGGAAGACGTGAAGGAGTTGCGCAAATCCACCGAGGAGTTCGCGCTGATCATCAACGACCTGATGGCGTTGGGCGAGCGGATCAAACTGTTGCAGGAAGAGATCGCCGCCAACCTCAATGAGCAAAGCAACCGCACGCTGTTTACCCTCACAGTGGTGACGGTGCTGGCGTTGCCGATCAATATCATTGCCGGTTTTTTTGGCATGAACGTGGGCGGCGTGCCGCTGTCCACGGACCCGGAGGGGTTCTGGATTCTGGTGGCGTTGGTGGCGACGTTTACCTTGATTGCCGGGCGTTGGGCCTTCAGAAAGCGCAAAGACTACTGAATGTAGGAGCAGGCCTCTGTGGGAGCTGGCTTGCCTGCGATGCAGACACCTCGGTGTATCAGCAGAATTGAGGTGATGCTATCGCAGGCAAGCCAGCTCCCACACAAGCCAGTCCACCATAGATCCAGCAGTGCATTGCAGATCAGCGGTCGCCTCAATCCCCTAAACACTGACATATGGCAGCATCTCTGTAACATTCTGCAATGATCATGAACGGCATCCCTCCCACACTGGATGCTCCGGCATGGCCACCCCTTCCCTGACTGCCTCCTCCCACGCCTCCCCCGCAGACCCCAAGCCCCGGCTGGACAAGAAACCCAACCTGGTGACGGTGATCATTTTCTTCGCCGTGCTTGCCATGGGCCTGCTGTTTACCGCCTACAGCCTGATGCACGACATGCACGAACTGGGCACGGTGGTTACCACCTGGACGCCGTTCCTGCTGCTCGGCGTGGCGCTGCTGATCGCCCTGGGGTTCGAGTTCGTCAACGGTTTCCACGACACTGCCAACGCGGTGGCGACGGTGATCTACACCAACTCGCTGCCGCCGCATTTTGCGGTGGTGTGGTCGGGCTTTTTCAACTTCCTCGGCGTGCTGCTGTCCAGCGGCGCGGTGGCGTTCGGCATCATTGCCCTGCTGCCGGTGGAGCTGATCTTGCAGGTCGGCTCATCGGCCGGTTTCGCAATGATCTTCGCCCTGCTGATCGCGGCGATCCTGTGGAACCTCGGCACCTGGTGGCTGGGCCTGCCGGCCTCGTCGTCCCACACCCTGATCGGTTCGATCATCGGCGTCGGCGTGGCCAACGCCCTGATGCACGGGCGTGACGGCACCAGCGGTGTGGATTGGGCCCAGGCGATCAAGATTGGCTACGCGCTGCTGCTGTCGCCGCTGATCGGCTTCGGTTTTGCCGCCCTGCTGTTGCTGGCCCTGCGCGCCTTTGTGAAGAACCGCGCGCTGTACAAGGCACCGAAAGGCGACACCCCGCCGCCGTGGTGGATTCGCGGCATGCTGATCGCCACCTGCACCGGCGTGTCGTTCGCCCACGGCTCCAACGATGGGCAAAAAGGCATGGGCCTGATCATGCTGATCCTGGTGGGCACGCTGCCGATGGCCTACGCGCTGAACCGCACCATGCCCGCCGAACAGTCGTTGCAGTTCGCCGCCGTGGCCGAAGTGACCCAGGTGGCCCTGGTGAAAAGCGCGCCGCAGGTGTTGGCGGGCGATCCACGGCCGATCCTCTCGACCTATGTACGCACCAAGGAAGCCACGCCGGAACTGGTGCCGGCCCTCGCCGCCCTCGCCGGGCAGATCGGCGAAGAAGTCAAAGGCTACGGCTCCCTGGCCAAAGTCCCCGCCGAAGCGGTAGGCAACGTGCGTAACGACATGTACCTGACCAGCGAAACCATTCGCCTGATGGACAAGGGCAAGGTCGGCAACTTCGACGCCGACACCCAAGGCAAGCTGCAACTGTTCAAGCAACAGATCGACAACTCCACGCGCTTTATCCCGCTGTGGGTGAAGATCGCCGTGGCCATCGCCCTCGGGTTGGGCACCATGGTGGGTTGGAAGCGCATCGTGGTGACGGTGGGCGAGAAGATCGGCAAGACCCACCTGACCTACGCCCAGGGCGCGGCGGCGGAAACCGTGGCGATGCTGACCATCGGCGCGGCGGACATGTACGGCTTGCCGGTGTCCACCACCCATGTGTTGTCGTCCGGCGTGGCCGGGACCATGGTGGCGAATGGCGGTGGGTTGCAGATGAAGACCATCCGCAACCTGCTGATGGCGTGGGTGCTGACGTTGCCCGCGGCGATCCTGTTGTCAGGCAGCCTCTACTGGCTGTTCACCCAACTCTTCTGACCCAACACCGGACAAAAATGTGGGAGCTGGCTTGCCTGCGATAGCGGATCAACATTCAACAGAGTTGTTGACTGATCCACCGCCATCGCAGGCAAGCCAGCTCCCACAGTTGGTTTTGTGTTTCTTCAGTTGTTGAAGAGTCCAGCCATCGCTTTCATCCGCTTTTTGTAGACCCGCCGCGCCTCCAGCGCCTCCTCCAGGCTCACCGCCACAAACCCCGCCCGCTGGTTCGGCTGCATCTGCCCGATCAAGTCCAGGTCGGCGCTGATCACCGTGCCGATCATCGCGTAGCCACCGCCCGACACCGCATCCCGATGCAGCACAATCGGCTCCAGCCCCGCCGGCACCTGGATCGAGCCGATCGGGTAGCAACTGTCGACAATGTTCGACGGATCCGAGCCCGCGCCAAACGGCTGTTCCCGTGGCTGAAAGCTCAACGCGCTACCGCCCTTGAAGCGATAGCCGATGCGATCCGCTTCTGAACCGACGGTCCAGGGTTCGGCAAAAAAGCTGCCTTTGGCCGCCTCGCTTAAGCGCTCGTAATACAGCCCCGGCACGACGCGCAAGGTCACATCCCCGCCGACCGAACGGCGCAAGGCCATCGGCAAACTATTGCCCGCGCGCCCCGTGCCGCTCGCCGCGCCGACCGGCAACACATCGCCTTCCTGCAAGCGTCGCCCGTTAAACCCACCGAGCGCACCGAGGGTGTAAGTCGAGCGACTGCCCAGCACCACCGGCACATCGATGCCACCGGCCACCGCCAGGTACGTGCGCGCGCCGGCCTTGGGAAATTCAAAGCGCAATACCTGCCCGGCACGCACCTGGAACGCGGTGTCCTGATGCACCACTTCGCCGTCCAGGCGCGGCGACATCAACGCGCCGCTGAGGGCCACCAATGCATCCTGTTGAAACTCCAATTCGGGGCCGATCAACGTGCATTCCAGACCGGCCGCGCCAGGCGGGTTGCCCACCAGGTGGTTGGCCGCGCTCAGCGCGTACTGGTCCAACGCCCCCGAAGGCGGGATGCCCAGATGGTAATAACCTTCGCGGCCAAGGTCTTGCACCGAGGTGGCGAGGCCGGGTTTGAGAACCTTGATCATGCCAGCGCCTCCTGCAGGGTTTTCGGGTAGCCGATGGGGTCGGCCAGAAAGGCGTCGAGGGAAAATTCCACCGGCCGGATGCGCAGGTCGAAACGTCCTGCGTCCACCTCGGCGACGGCCAGGTCGTAGGCCTCGCGATCAATCGGCTTGAACTGCACGATATCGCCGGGACGAAAGAACACCATGTGCTCCTTGAGGTACGCCAACTGCTGCGCCGGGTCGTAGATCGGTGCGGGCGTCACGCCGAACATCTGGTAGCCGCCGGCGCCGCGCACCGAGTAGATGCAGCCAAAGCAGCCGCCATGGCCGAGGGTCAATTTTGGCGTGTCGGTGCGCGGGCGCAGGTACTTGGGCACCTGCAACTGGCGCTCGCGCTCGACCATCTGGAACATGAACGGCAAGCCCGCGACAAACCCCACCATCGACACAAACCACGGCGCACCACTGTGGGCGGCGATAAACGCGTCCACATCGGCCAGGCCATTGATGCGCGCGGCGTACTCCAGGTCGGTGCCGCTGGGGTCCTGATGGCGGTCGCGAAAGCGCATCAGCGTCTCGTGGGTCCAGGGGTCGTTGTACAGCACCGGGATTTCGATGATGCGCGTGTGCAAGGTGCGCTCGGCCACGGCCTGGGCTTCGGCGCCTTGCACCGCGTCGAGCAGCACGTGGGGCGCGATGCGGTCGGGGTCGAAGCGGATCTGGAACGAGGCATTGGCCAGGCACACATCCAGCACGCCTTCCAGCGCCAGGCGCTCCACCGCACGTGTCACCGCCATGCCTGTGAAAAAGGCCTCCAGGGACATGCTGTCGCTGACTTCGGCAAACAGGTGTTCATCACCGCCGAAGCTGTAGCGGATGGGGGTCGTTTCAGCCATGTCTGTTCCTCTTGGAATCATTGTAGAAAGGCAGGCGAAAAAAAATAACGGAGCGATCTTATTCTGCGGTTTTAACCGTAATACCAGCCTGGTCCAGGGCTTCGCGGGTGGCCTCCACCAGCTCCAGGGCACCCGGGGTGTCGCTGTGCAGGCAGATGGAATCAAATTCGATAAACAGGTCTTCGCCTTCAACAGTGCGCACCAAACCGGTCTGACAAGCCCGTAGGACGCGCGCCGCGACCGTCGCAGGATCCAGCGCGCGCACCGTGCGGGTAAACACGATTGAGCCGCTGAGATCGTACTCACGATCCGCATAGAATTCGCGCACCACCGGTTGCCCCAGCTCCTTGGCCACGCGCCAGATCACCGAGTTGGGCATGCAGTACAGCAACAGCGTCGGTTCGATGATTTGCAGGTTTTGCACCAACAGGCGCGCGGCTTCTTCATCGCGGGCCAGGTGCATGTAGAGCGCGCCGTGGGGCTTGATGTGTTGCAGGGTCATGCCTTGGGCGCGGGCGATTTCCCGCAGGGCGCCGAGCTGGTAGAGGATGTCGTCCACCAGTTCCTGGGCCGGAGCGTTGATATGCCGACGGCCAAAACCCACCAGGTCGCGAAAGCCCGGATGCGCGCCGATGGCCACGCCCAGTTGCTTGGCGCGCTCGACGGTGCGGCGCATGGTGCCGGGGTCGCCGGCATGGAAGCCGGTGGCGATATTGGCCGAGCTGATGTAGGCCATCAGTTCGGCGTCAACGCCATCGCCGATGGTCCAGGGGCCGAAGCCTTCGCCCATGTCCGAGTTGAAATCCACTGCCTGCATTGAGGTCGCTCCGCTTAGGTGATGGCAGAAAGTAGGCTGCGGCTTGACCCCTTGGGAAGATCTATTATCAGATAGGCCATCTTCTTAAAAACAGATATCGCTATGTCCCTGACCTTGCGCCAAGTCCGCTACTTCGTCGCCACCGCCGAGATCGGCCAGATCTCCCAGGCGGCGATTCACCTGAACATTTCCCAGTCAGCGGTGACCACCGCAATCAAGGAGCTGGAAGCCATGCTCGGCGTGCAACTGTTCGTGCGCTCGGCCCAGGGCATGAGCCTGACCGACGCCGGGCGGCATTTTCTCAACCGTGCCTATGTGATCCAACGCAGCGTGGACGACGCCCTGAACAGCCCGTTGCCCGACTACCGCGCCAGCGGCGAACTGCGGGTGGCGGCCAGCTACACGGTGCTCGGTTACTTCCTGCCCCACCACTTGCAACGCATGGAACACTGGCACCCGGACGTACATATCAAGGTGTTCGAGCAGGAACGCCAGGCCATCGAGCAAGGCCTGCTGGACGGTCAATTCGACATGGCCGTAGTGCTCACCGCCAACCTGACCCACGCGGATATCACCTCGGAGATCCTGTTCAACTCGGAACGCCGCCTCTGGCTGCCCAGCCATCACCCGCTGTGCGAGCGCGACGCCGTGAGCCTGGCGGACGTGGCGCGGCAGCCCTATATCCTGCTCACCGTCGACGAGGCCGAACACAGCGCCATGCGCTACTGGGAACAGGCCGGGCAAACGCCCCAGGTACGCCTGCGCACCAGTTCGGTGGAAGCCGTGCGCAGCATGGTCGCCAACGGCAGCGGCGTGGCGATTCTGTCGGACCTGGTGCACCGGCCCTGGTCGCTGGAAGGCAAACGCATCGAAACGCTGACCGTCACCGACCCCGTCACCCCCATGAGCGTCGGCCTGGCCTGGCATCGCGAGCGCGCATTCACCCCGGCGATGCAGGCGTTTCGCGACTACTTCCACGACGCCTTCCTCGCCCCGCAACAGTTGTCGGCGCGCCGCTAGAGTGCGCCTTGCAACAGCGCGGCCAGCCAATCCATAAACACCCGCACCCGCAGCGGCAAATGCCGTTGGCCGGCGTACAGCAGCGACACATCCAGCGGCGGCGCCGGGTAGTCGGGCAAAAAAGCCACCAACTCGCCGCTGGCCAGCAACTCGCGAATGCCCAGAGCCGGCACCTGGGTAATGCCGAATCCACCCAGGCACGCCACGCGGTACGCATCGGTGCTGTTCACGGTGACTCGCCCGGCCATAGGGATGCGGTGCACCTTGTTGCCTTGCTGGTATTCAAACCCTGCCGAGCGTGAACCCAACGGCCGTACGTAATGCACCAGTTGATGGTGGGCAAGGTCGGCCAGCGTCGTAGGCACGCCGTAACGTTGCAGGTAGGCCGCACTCGCGCAGTTGATCATCGGCAGGCTGCACAGCAGGCGCGCCACCACGCTCTGGTCGGGTTGCGCGCCCACCCGCAGCACGCAGTCGAAACCTTCGGCGAGCAGATCGACCTGGCGGTCGGTGCTGCTGATTTCCAGCTCGATCAGCGGGTGCGCGTCCATGAACTCGGGCAGGCGCGGCAGGATCAATTCCCGCGCCATTACGTTGGGCATGTCCACCCGGATGCGCCCGCTCAGTTGCGCCTCGTCCTGGCGAAACAGCCCTTCCAGCTCCTCCATGTGCGCCAGCAAATCCTTGCTGCGTTCGTACAGCACACGCCCGTCCTGGGTCGCCTGCACCTTGCGCGTGGTGCGCTGCAACAGGCGCGCGCCAAGCAGTTCTTCCAGCGCTTGCACGTGCTCGGACACGGTGGAGCGTGGCAGGCCAAGGCTCTCGCCCGCGCCGGTAAAACTCGACAGTTCGGTGACGCGCACAAAGGTGCGCAGCAGCTCAAGTTTGTTCATGGGATTGTTCGCCTTATCCGGCCAGTGATTCCGGTATAGCGCTGTTTATCACGTAATGGCCGGACAAATACACTCAATCCCACTGACCACCTGAGAGGACTGCACCATGACCCGTAAAATCGCATTGATCACCGGCGCCAGCCGCGGCCTGGGCAAAAGCGCGGCGCTGCACCTGGCGGCACAGGGCGTCGATATCATCGGCACTTACCACAGCGCCGCGGCCGAAGCCCATGCGGTGGTCGAGGAAATCCAGGCCTTGGGCGGCCGCGCCGCGATGCTGCAACTGGATGTGAGCCAGAGCGCCACCTTCGATGATTTTGTCGGCGAAGTCGCCAGCGTGCTCAAGGATGTATTCGCACAGGAGCACTTCAACTTTCTGATCAACAATGCCGGCATCGGCGCCCACGCCAGCTTTGCCGAAACCAGCGAAGCGCAGTTCGACCAGCTGGTGGCGATCCAATTCAAGGGCCCGTTTTTCCTCACGCAAAAACTGCTGCCGCTGATCCGCGATGGCGGGCGTATCGTCAATATTTCCAGCGGCCTGGCGCGGTTCAGCCTGCCGGGCTATGCGGCGTACGCAGCAATGAAGGGGGCGATGGAAGTGCTGACCCGCTATCAGGCCAAGGAACTGGGCGCGCGAGGGATCACCGTGAACATCCTCGCCCCCGGCGCCATCGAGACCGACTTCGGCGGCGGCGCCGTGCGTGACAATGCGGCCCTCAACAGCATGGTCGCCAACAACACGGCACTGGGGCGTGCCGGGTTGCCGGACGATATCGGCGGAGCCATTGCAACCTTGCTGGCCGATGGCAGCAACTGGATCACCGGTCAGCGCATTGAGGCTTCGGGCGGGATGTTTCTTTGACCGCCAGGAGCTTGTCGCGCAGCACGTCATAGGCCCAGTGGTAGACATAGGTGTACGGCAGGAAGAACAGCAGTACACCGATGTCGAGGATAAACGCGTCCATCAGGCTGATGTTCAGCCACGCGGCAATCAGCGGCACGCACACGATGATCAACCCGCCTTCGAACATCAGCGCATGCAGCACCCGCGTCCAGGCGTTGGTGGCCAGTTGCAGGCGCGCCTTGAGGCGGTCGAACAGGCTGTTGAAAATGATGTTCCAGGTCAGCGCCAGCAAGCTGATGCCCAGCGTTACCGCGCCCATCTCCAGCGCCGGCCGGCCGGTGATCCACACCAGCAGCGGCGTGCAGATCAAGAGGGCCAGGCCTTCAAAACCAAGGGCTTGGCCAACACGTTCAGAAATCGACTTGGTAGGGTTCATGGTCCAACTCCGTGAGTAACGATGGTTGCCATCATTACCCCCTGGCTCGATACTTCATAATCAATAACCATCGAGATAGGCGATAGTCATGGCGTCCAATGAAGTGCTGCAGGCGTTTGTGCAGGCCGCCACCCAGGGCTCGTTTTCGGCGGCGGCGCGCAAGCTGGGCAAGAGCCAGTCCACCGTCAGTGCCGCCGTCGCCAGCCTGGAAATTGACCTGGACCTGGTGCTGTTTGACCGCAGCAGCCGCAAACCCACCCTGACCGCCGCCGGGCAGGTGCTGCTGCAACGTGCCGAGCAGGTGCTGGAGGCCAGCAGTCGTCTGGAGCTGGCGGCGAGCCAGTTGTCCCAGGGCCTGGAACCGAAGCTGACGATTGCCATGTCGGACACCTACCAGTCCGACCGCTTCGAGGTCGCCCTCAGTGCGTTCGAACAACGCTACCCGGACCTTGAGCTGGAGTGCCTGATCGCCGAATGCGAAGACTTGATCGCCCTGGTGCAAAGTGGCCGGGCGCACGTGGCGTTTATCGAAAAGCAGGAGGTGTATCCGCCCGACCTGACTGGCGCGCCCGTGGAAGAACGCACGGAAATCGCCCTGTATGTCGCGCCCAAACACCCCTTGGCGAAGCTGCAAAACATCCCCGCCGACACCCTGCGCCAACACCGCGAACTGCGCCTGGCCAGCATCATCAATCCGAATGAAACCCGCGCCAGCGGGCGGGTGTGGTCGGCGCCGAGCTACCTGATGCTGATGGAGATGGCCCAGCTCGGATTTGGCTGGGCGCCGCTGCCGCGTTGGCTGGTGGAGCGCTTTGATGGCGGCCAGCTGGTGGAGCTGAAAGCCCGCAGTTGGCCGCGCTCGGTGGCGGTGGATGCGTTGTGGTCGCGGCATCACCCGCCGGGGCCGGCGGGGAGTTGGTTGCTGGGCAAGATGCTTGAATGATATTTCCCAGGCAATGACACTCTATGTGGGAGCTGGCTTGCCTGCGATAGCGGTCTATCAGCCACAGAGATGCAAGCTGAGCCACCGCTATCGCAGGCAAGCCAGCTCCCACAGTTTTGATTGCCTACAGTCTGGTCAATCGTTCATGCCTTGAGTGACCAACGTCACCAATCTATCCAGGCTCTGCCCCCAGCCATCATGAAAGCCCATCGCCTCATGGGCTTGCTTATCTTCGGCACTCCAATGCATGGCCCGCGCGGTGTAGAGCGTCATGTTGCCCTCGACCTCCTGCAAGGTCACTTCAGCCGTCATGAACGGTTTGCCGGAAGGAATCCACCCCGGCGTAAACGCATCGGTAAACACCAGCCGGCGTGGCGCGACAATCTCCAGGAACACGCCCTGGGTCGGATACTCACTGCCGTCCGGCGCGCGCATCAGGGTGCGAAACAGGCCACCGACCCACAGGTTCATTTCGCACTCGGGGGTGGTCATGCCGTGGGGGCCCCACCACTGTTGCAACAGGGCCGGCTCGGTCCAGGCGCGGAATACCCGGCTGCGGGGCGCATCGATCACGCGGCTGATGGACAGTTCAAATTCGGCAGGTTGGCTGGACATGGGGTAAACCTCCTGATTTTTTGATTGTTGTGTTCAGAGAGTCAACGGGTGCACGGCACTCACTATAGTTCGCGCCGCCCCTGGTTTGCGTTCGACCAGACAGGCGACAAACCCGCTAGAATCGCCGGCTCTCTGTAGTATTTGGGATGCCGCCCCGATGGAAACCCGCCTCGTCCCCTATGAGACGCTGAGCCTTGTGCAAAAACAGCAGCTCGACACCCTGCAAGTGCACCCCGAACAACTGGCGTTCAGCGGCGATATCTACTGCGCGCTGAACAGCCTGCTGGTCAATCCCCACCCCAACGCGATCAAAGGCTTCGCCCTGCTCGCCGATGACCAGCCCGTGGCCTTCCTGCTGCTCAAACGCCCGCCCTGCCTGCCCCATTGGGCCGATGAACACAGCGCCACGCTGCATGCATTCCAGGTGGATCGCGGGCAACAAGGCCGGGGGTTTGGCAAGGCGTGTCTGCAGGCGCTGCCGGCTGCGGCGCTGTTGGTGTGGCCGCAGATCAAGGGGATCGAGTTGTCGGTGGACGCAGACAATGTGGCGGCGATGGGGCTGTATCTAGCGGCCGGTTGGGTCGACGACGGCGAAGCGTACAAGGGACGGATTGGCTATGAGCGCAGGTTGCGGTGGGATTTTGCGGCACAACGCTGATGTCACGTAAACACGACATTCAAAGGGACATGTCCTGTTTACGTGACAGTGGCTGAAGCTTCAGCCGCGTTCGCCCACCGGCAGCCAGATTTCCACCGTGCCGGTGCCCTTGCGCACGTCAAAATCGGCGCTGTAGCGCTCGAAATCCGCCCCCATGACCTTGTAGCCCGAGTGCGGCAACCACTCGAACATGATGCGTTCGTACGTTTGTTCAAGCGCCTGCACCGGGCCGTAATGCGGGAACACCGCATAGTTGAGCGGTGGAATTTCGATGACTTCAAAATTGCCCGGCACGTCGCTTTTGCTCGGTACTTCCACCCCGGCCATGTAATCGAATTCGCCGTGACTGGGGTTATGGCATACCCCATACGTCACCCCGCCGACGCGCTTCTTGATGTCCTTGATGCAGGTGTCGAACAACTCCCACAACTTGGGAATATCGCCCACAGTGGCCTTCGAATAACGCCCTTGCACCCCGGCGATCACCAGGGCTTTACCGGCTTCCATGCGTGGCTCTAACGGTTGTTTTGTCTGCTGATCCATTGGAACAGTCTCCTTCTTATAGGGAACAAACCCGCATCGAGTATAGGGGCATATCCGCGCTGTACTCCAAGCAGAAAATTTTCCTACGCATCTGGACAACTGGCCATCATCGCCCGTATTGTCTGCCCGCAGGCCACCGCAGTGGCCGACGTCGCTCGGACGGTTCCGGGCGCTTACGTACCTCGAGGCAACAATGGCAGACCAAGGTTCGCCGCGCCGCTTTGCGCGCATAGATCGACTCCCCCCTTACGTTTTCAATATCACCGCCGAGCTGAAGATGGCTGCGCGTCGGCGCGGCGAAGACATCATCGACTTGAGCATGGGCAACCCTGACGGCCCCACGCCGCCGCACATTGTCGAGAAACTCGTGCAAGTGGCCCAGCGTGAAGACACCCACGGCTACTCCACGTCCAAAGGCATTCCGCGTCTGCGCCGGGCGATTTCGCGCTGGTACAAGGACCGCTACGAAGTGGACATCGACCCCGAGTCGGAAGCCATCGTGACCATCGGTTCCAAGGAAGGCCTGGCGCACTTGATGCTGGCCACCCTGGACCAGGGCGACACCGTGCTGGTGCCCAACCCGAGCTACCCGATCCACATCTACGGCGCCGTGATTGCCGGCGCCCAGGTGCGGTCAGTGCCGCTGATTCCCGGCGTGGATTTCTTCGCCGAACTGGAACGGGCGATTCGCGGCTCGATCCCCAAGCCGAAGATGATGATCCTCGGCTTCCCGTCCAACCCCACCGCGCAGTGCGTGGAGCTGGACTTCTTCGAACGCGTGATCGCGCTGGCCAAGCAGTACGACGTGCTGGTGATCCACGACCTGGCCTACGCCGACATCGTCTACGACGGCTGGAAAGCCCCGTCGATCATGCAGGTGCCGGGCGCCAAGGACATTGCGGTGGAGTTTTTCACCCTGTCCAAGAGCTACAACATGGCCGGCTGGCGCATCGGTTTCATGGTGGGCAACCCGGAACTGGTCAACGCCCTGGCGCGCATCAAGAGCTACCACGACTACGGCACGTTCACGCCGCTGCAAGTGGCGGCGATTGCTGCGCTGGAAGGCGACCAACAGTGCGTGAAGGACATTGCCGAGCAGTATCGCCAACGCCGCAACGTGCTGGTCAAGGGCCTGCATGAGCTGGGCTGGATGGTGGAGAATCCGAAGGCGTCGATGTACGTCTGGGCGAAGATTCCCGAGGCGTATGCCGCCATGGGTTCGCTGGAGTTTGCCAAGAAGCTGCTGCTGGAGGCGAAGGTGTGCGTGTCGCCGGGGATTGGGTTTGGTGAGTATGGCGACGATCATGTGCGCTTTGCGCTGATCGAGAACCAGGACCGGATCCGGCAGGCGGTGCGGGGGATTCGCGGGATGTTCAGGGCGGATGGCCTGGTTACCAAGGCCTGACCCAATCCACCTGTAGAAACCCAATCAATGTGGGAGCTGGCTTGTGTGGGAGCCGGGCTTGCCCGCGATGCAAGCACCTCGGTATTTCAGTTAGACCGAGGTGAAGCTATCGCAGGCAAGCCAGCTCCCACATTTTGATTGGGTTCCCACATGGGGTTTTGTGGTGTGGCTTACACCACCAGCGACAGCAACATGATGAAGATCAGCGCCACGACGGACAGAATCGTCTCCATCGCCGTCCACGTCTTGAACGTCTCCGCCACGGTCATGTTGAAGTACTGCTTCACCAGCCAGAACCCCGCATCGTTGACGTGCGACAGGATCAACGAGCCCGCCCCCGTCGCCAACACCAGCAGCTCACGGTTAACCCCCGGAATCATCCCCACCACCGGCACCACAATGCCCGCGCCCGTAATGGTTGCCACGGTCGCCGAACCGGTGGCCACACGAATCACCGCCGCCACCAGCCACGCCAGCAGGATCGGGTTGATCTGCGCGTTCACTGCCATGTGGCCGATCACATCGCCCACGCCGCTGGTCACCAGCATCTGCTTGAAGCCACCACCGGCACCGATGATCAGGATGATCGCGGCGGTCGGCGCAAGGCTGGCGTCGAGCAACTTGAGGATTTGCTTGGAGTGGATGCCCTGGCGATGGCCAAAGGTGTACAGCGACAGCAGCAACGCCAGCAACAGCGCGGAGATCGGGTGACCGATCATGTCCATCCAGTTGCGCACGATGTGGCCGTCAGGCAAGCCGATGTCCGCGAAGGTTTTCAGCAGCATCAGGAACACCGGCAGCAGCACGGTGATCAGGGTGATGCTGAAGCTTGGCAGGTTTTTGTGTTCCGACTCGCGGGCCAGTTGGTCCACCAGTTCCTGGGACGGGTTGCCCGGGATGTATTTGGCGATGAACGTACCAAAGATCGGGCCGGCGATGATGGCCGTCGGCAGCGCGACGATCAGGCCGTACAGGATGGTCTTGCCGATGTCCGCGCCAAACACGCCGATGGCCAGCAGCGGGCCCGGGTGCGGTGGCACCAGGCCGTGCACCGCCGACAGGCCGGCGAGCAGCGGGATGCCGATCTTGATCAGCGACACGCCGGTGCGGCGCGCGACGATGAACACCAGCGGGATCAGCAACACAAAACCGATCTCGAAGAACAGCGGGATGCCCACCAGGAACGCGGCGAACATCATGGCCCACTGGACCTTTTCCTTGCCGAAGGCGCGGATCAGGGTCTGGGCGATCTGATCGGCACCGCCGGATTCGGCCATCATCTTGCCGAGCATCGTACCCAGCGCGAGGATGATGCCGACAAAGCCGAGCACCCCGCCGAAGCCGTCCTGGAACGCCTTGATGATCTTGTCCACGGGCATGCCCGAGGTCAGGCCGAGGAAGCCGGCCGCGATGATCAGTGCAATGAACGGGTGCACCTTGAACTTGGTGATCAGAACGATCAACCCGATGATAGTGACCACTGCATCTAGCAGCAGGTAAGACTCGTGGGACATGCCAAACATGGGGGGTCTCTCCTGTTTGTTGTTGTTATTAAAGCGGGTGTTGAATTTCCTGCCGGGGATAGCGCTATCTTTTCCGGCAAAAAATTACTTGGAAGGTTCGAAGCCGTGTTGCAGCCACCAGGCATGGGTCTGCTCGGCCAACGCCTCGACACTGTCGACGCTGGCGTTGAGGGCCAGGGTCAGCGGCTCGCCCACAGGCGATTCAAGGGTGGCGAACTGGCTGTCGATCAGGCTGGCCGGCATGAAATGGCCGGGGCGATGGGACACGCGGTCGGACGCCACCTCACGGCTCAGCTCCAGAAACACGAAACCCAGGCCCGGCGCGGCTTCGCGCAGGTGGTCGCGGTATTTCTTCTTGAGGGCGGAACAGGTGAGTACCGGGTGTTCACCGGCTTTCAGCGAACGGCGCAATTCATCGCCGAGGATGTCGAGCCAGCCGGCGCGGTCGTCGTCGTTGAGGGGGTGGCCGGCGCTCATCTTTTCGATGTTTGCGGCAGGGTGAAAGCTGTCGCCTTCAATCGCAGTGGCGCCGTTCAGACGGCACACGGCCTCGCTGACGCTGGTCTTGCCACAGCCAGCAACACCCATGATGACCAGGGCAGTAACAGGTTGACTCATGAAACACCTCAGGACGCAGATAGCGCTACCTTTGCACGCTGTAAGGCTAGTGCAAAAACAGGCTTTTCCCGCGCCGTCTTGTCTTTTTTTATGGAGTGACGCGTGCATCCGCTCCAAGCGTTTGAACCCGGATCAGGCAACCCGAAATTCAAGAATTTGCAGCCTTTTGGAGACAGCGCTACCTTAGTGCCTCGATTTTTGTTTGGCAAGCCGCCTGATGACCTCCAAGAACGATAAAAAATTGCGCACCACGGGTCGCCCGACCCTTAACGAAGTCGCCCGCCTCGCCGGCGTCAGCCCGATTACCGCCTCCCGCGCCTTGCGCGGCATCAGCACTGTGGCCACCGAACTGGTGGAAAAAGTGCAAAAGGCCGCCAGTGAACTGAATTACGTGGTCAACCCCGCTGCCCGCGCCCTGGCCTCGGCCCAGAGCCATTCGGTGGTGGTGATCGTGCCGTCATTGTCCAACCTGCTGTTTATCGAAACCCTCGAAGCCATCCACCAAGTGCTGCGGCCCAAGGGCTTTGAAGTGCTGATCGGCAACTCCCACTATTCCCGTGATGAAGAAGAAAACCTGCTGCGCAACTACATGGCCTACCAGCCACGGGGTTTGTTGCTGACTGGGTTTGATCGGACCGAGAGCGCCCGACGAATGGTCGAGGCCAGTAATGTGCCGTGTGTGTACATGATGGACCTGGACCCGAATGCCGGCGTGAACTGCGTGGGGTTCTCGCAGCTGGCGGCGGGTGAAACGGCGGCGGCGCACCTGCTGTCCCGTGGGCGCAAGCGCCTGGCTTACATAGGTGCGCAACTGGACCAACGCACCTTGCTACGCGGCGAAGGTTTCCGCCGTGCGCTGCAACACGCGGGCCTGTACGACCCGGCGCTGGAATTGCTGACGCCGCGCCCCTCTTCTGTGGGCCTGGGCGGCGAACTGTTCCTGCAGATGCTGGCGGCCCATCCCGACGTGGACGCGATCTTCTTCGGCAACGACGACCTGGCCCAGGGCGCCTTGCTCGAAGCCCTGCGCCACGGTATCAACGTGCCGGAGCGCGTGGCTGTGCTGGGGTTCAACGACCTGCCCGCCTCGTCGTTCATGGTGCCGCGCCTGAGCAGCATCAGCACGCCACGTGAGGCGATCGGGCGGCGCTCGGCGGAGCATCTGTTGACGATCATGGCGGGTAACAAGGTGGCCAAGCCGGTGGTGGATATGGGCTTTGAACTCCAGGTCCGAGAAAGCACCTGACCCTCTTAAGCCGAGCACAATCAAAATGTGGGAGCTGGCTTGCCTGCGATAGCGTCAGTCCAGTCACTGCAACATTGACTGATAGACCGCTATCGCAGGCAAGCCAGCTCCCACATGTTTTTTTCCGTGCCCACTTGGAAATATCGCGGTCGGCTCCTACCCCTGCTAGATTGGCTGCTCTCCACCGCAAGGAAAGCACCATGGGACACTCTCTGAAAATCTTGGGCCGCACGTCCTCCATCAACGTGCGCAAAGTGTTGTGGACCTGCCAAGAACTCGGCATCGACTACCACCGTGAAGACTGGGGCATCGGCTACACCCCCACCCAATCCCCCGAATTCCTCGCCCTGAACCCCAACGCCCAGGTGCCGGTGCTGATCGACGATCACGGTGTGCTGTGGGGAATCCAACACCATCTGCCGTTACCTCGTCGGCCTCTACGAGCGCCATGACCTGCTGCCCGCCGAACCTGCGCCACGGGCCCGCGTCGAGCAATGGATGGACTGGCAAGCCACCGAACTCAATCCGTCCTGGGGCTACGCCTTTCACGCGTTGGTGCGGCAGAACCCCGACTACCAGGACCCGCAGCGCATCCAGGCCGGCGTGCAAGCCTGGAACAGCAAGATGGGCCTGCTCGAACAACAGTTGATCAAGACCGGCGCCTTTGTCGCCGGCAATGAATTTACCCTGGCCGACATCCTCGTCGGCCTCTCGGTACACCGCTGGCGCAATGCCCCGCTGGACCACCCGCCCTACCCCGCTGTCGAGGCGTATTACCAGCGCCTCAGCCAGCGCCCCGGTTTCCAGGCCTTCGCCCTCGACGGCCATAACTAAAACAAGGACAACACCGTGAAAGGACTCAACGTACTGCTCACCGGCGCTTGCGGCAGAATCGGCAAGACGTTTTTCGACGCCTCGAAAGACCGCTACCGCTTCACCCTCACCGATCGCATCGCACCGGATTTCGCCCTCGGCGAACACCGTTTCGTGCACGCCGACCTCAGCGACAAAACAGGCCTGGCGGCGCTGCTCGACGGTATCGACGTGATCGTGCACCTGTCGGGCATCCCCCACGCCAGCGCCTCGTTCGACGAATTGCTGCCGAACAATATCCTCGCCACCACCTACCTGTTCGAAGCCGCCGTGGCCGCTGGCGTACAACGCCTGGTCTTCGCCAGCAGCGCGCAGACCATCGAAGGTTACCCGGTGGACCGCCAGATCACCCCCGGCATGCCGGTGATGCCGGCCAATTTGTATGGCGTGAGCAAATGCTACGGCGAGGCGCTGTGCGCCTACTACGCGGCGAAAACCCCGCTATCGACGATTGCCCTGCGCATCGGCGCCTTCGAGTTCGTCGAAACCCACGACCTCAACAACGCCCGCGACCTCAGCGCCTGGCTCAGCCCGCGCGATGCGGTGCAGCTGCTGCAACGCTCGGTGGAAGCCGAAGGCGTGAAGCACCTGATCGCCCATGGCATCTCCAACAACCGCTTCAAGCGCCTGGACTTGAGCGAAACCACGCGGGTGTTGGGTTACCAGCCGCAGGATGATGCGTTCCAGACGTTTGCAATCCCGATCACCTACTGAGGCCCCCACGGCAACGGTTGGCCGCCGACAGGCCAACCGTTGCCGCAACCACCGCGCCATCCCCAATGAAATCGGGGGTTTCACACCCGGCACGCTATTTGCTCCACCTGTGGCACACAGACATTTCCCCAGGTGACCGATCATGCTGGTTAACAACAACACCCAAGCCGTGACCACCGTGCAGCAGCTCAAGCGCTCCGACATGGACCCGGCCAACGCCGCCGCCAGCGCGCTGTACAGCGGTGCCCTGCAAGCGGCGCAGCAAAGCGTGACCGTGCCGGCCGCGCAGAAGGAACTGGACAAGGCCGCCGACCGCATCGACGAAGCCTTCGCCAAGACCCGCGTGCAGTTGCAAACCAGCAGCACGGATGTGCCAGCGGTCAACGCCACATCTTCGGCCCGCGCGGAATTCACCGACTACATGAGCAAATCCCCCGCCGAACGCATCCGTGAGCAATTGCTCAAGGAACAAGGCTTGACCGAGGCGGATGTGCAGGGCATGTCCCAGGAAAAGCAGGACGCGATCAGCAAGCAAGTGGCGGAGCGCGTGAAGCAGCAGCAAGAACAGCAGGTCGTCGCCAAGGCCACTGATCCGGCACAGGCGGTGAAAGCAACCCTGGCGGCGATCTAACTGCCGATTAAAATGTGAAGGCTGGCTTTTTGTGGGAGCTGGCTTGCCTGCGATGCAGACACCTCGGTACATCAGTTAGACCGAGTTGATGCCATCGCAGGCAAGCCAGCTCCCACACAAGCCAAACCTCACAGGGATCGGGTTACTGCAGTTGCAGCGTGGAATTGAACTGACTGATCGCATCCACCACATGCTTTGACCCTTCCTGAATCTCCAGGATCACCTGCCCCGCCTCATTCGCCAGTTCCACCCCCAACCCCGTGCGACTCAAGCTCGACTGCATGCTCGACACCGCGCTCAGCGACAGGTCGTGGTTCTTGCGCACCACATCGACGATCTCCACCGTCGCCTGGCTCGTCCTGGCCGCGAGGCTGCGCACTTCATCGGCCACCACCGCAAAGCCGCGCCCATGCTCACCGGCACGCGCCGCTTCGATGGCCGCGTTGAGGGCGAGCATATTGGTCTGCTCGGCGATGCTGCGGATGGTCTGCACAATGGCACCGATGATGTCCGACTGCTTGCTCACCGCGTCGATGCTTTGCGCCGCCTGGTTCAGGTCGTGGGAAATTTCTTCGATGATCTGCACGGTTTGCTGCACCACCTCCGAACCCTTGCGCGCGCAGGCGTCGTTTTGTACCGAGGTGGCGTGGGCCGAATCGGCAGCATTGCGCAGGGTGGTGACCTGGTCGGTGATGTCGCTGGCGAACTTCACCACTTTGTACAGGCGCCCATTGGTATCGAAGATCGGGTTGTAGGACGCTTCCAGAAACAGCGTCTTGCCGTGTTTGTTTCGGCGTTCAAAGCGGTGGGAATGGTATTCGCCGCGGTTGAGGGAAGCCCAGAAGGCCTTGTAGGCCGGCGACTCCACCTCGCTGCGATGGCAGAACATGCTGTGGTGCTGGCCGATGATTTCGTCCAATGAGTACTGCACGGTGCGCAGGAAGTTGTCGTTGGCGTTGAGGATCTGCCCTTGCGGGGTGAACTCGATCACCGCCATGGAGCGGCCGATGGCGTCGATCAGGCTTTGGTTTTCGTGCTCATGGTGCACCCGCGCGGAAATATCCGACGCCACCTTGATCACGCTCTGCACCTGCTTGTCGCTGTCCAGCACCGGCATGTAGCTGGCTTCGAGCCACACTTCCTGGCCGCGCTTGTTCAGGCGCATAAAGGTGCCGCTGATGGCCTCGCCCCGCGCCAGGTCGCGCCAGAGCTTGGCGTAGGGTTCGCTGTGGGTGTAGGCCTCTTCGCAAAAGATCCGATGATGTTTGCCGCGAATCTCCTCGGCGCTGTAGCCCATGGTTTTGCAGAAGTTGTCGTTGGCATCGAGGATCACGCCATTGCGGTCAAACTCGATCATTGCCATGGAACGGCTGATGGCGGCGAGTTTGGCGTTGGCTTCGGTCAGGGCGCAGGAGAAACGTTCGATTTCTTGCAGGTCGGATTTGTGATGGCGGTTGAACATGGTCAGATCACCCTTGATTCCCGGCGCCGGTCGGCGCATTCCATTCATCTGTTGGATACTGCTGGCAAACCTTGCATGGGGAACAACCATCCGAATCGCTTTATATGCCAAGCGTCATCACGGTTCTGGGTGAGCATAGACAGGGCTTGGCGCTATGCAAGGCCACTAGTCAGCGAGCATTTTTAACAATCCATGGCTGGCGACGAACGGTGATCGGCTTGGCGACAGCCTATAAGAGCCAACACCACACACCCCTGTGGGAGCGGGCTTGCCCGCGATGACGTCCTGTCAGCCGACTCATCTGTCACTGATGTACCGCAATCGCGGGCAAGCCCGCTCCCACATAAGTCTTCTCCCACTGTTGAATTTTGTGGGTTCGGCTTAGAGCGCGGCGTTGACCTTGGCTGCCACCTCTGCCGGCACCCACTGCTGCCACACCTGCGGTTGCTCCTTGAGGAACGCCAAAGCCACCTGGCGCGGCGCTGTGCGTTTCTCGCTCATGTCCGCGAGGATGCCGTTGAGCAGATCAATCGGCAGGTCGACCTTTTCAAAGAAACTCACCAGTTGCGGATACTGCGCCTTGAACGGCGCCGACACGCCAATCGCCAGTTGCGCCGGCATCGAGCGGGTGCCGATGGGGTTGGGGTTTTTCGCGTCGGCCAGGGTCTTCCAGGCGTCGGCGTTGAACGCCGGCTCTTCCAGCTTGATCAACTTGAAGCGCCCCAGCAGCGGCGTCGGCGACCAGTAGTAGAACAACACCGGCTTGCCGCGCCGGATTGACGAGGCCACTTCCGCATCCAGCGCCGCGCCGGAGCCCGTGCGGAAGTTGACGAAGCTGTCGGTGAGGCCATACGCCTTGATCTTCTGGCTGTTGACGATCTCCGAGGTCCAGCCGGTGGGGCTGTTGAGGAAGCGCCCGCGGCTCGGGTCTTCGGGGTCGCGGAACACGTCCTTGTAGCGCGCCAGGTCGGCCACCGACTTGAGGTCCGGCGCCAGGGGCTGGATGCCGCGCGCCGCGTCGCCCTTGATCACGTACTCGGGCACCCACCAGCCTTCGGTGGCGCCTTTGACCGTGTCACCGAGGCCGAACACTTTGCCTTCGCTTTCAGCCTTGACCCACGCCGGACTGCGCCCGACCCACTCTTCGCCGATCACCTGGATATCGTCCTTGGCCAGGGCGGCTTCGAGGCTTACGGTGCTGCCGGGTAGGGTATCGGTGGGCAGGCCGTAGCCTTTTTCGACGATCACGGCGCAGGACTTCGGTGATCAGGCTGCCGCTTTCCCAGGTGATGTCGCCGAAGTGGATCGGCGCGGCGGCGTGTGTCGGCGGGGCCAATAGCGTCAGTGCGAGCAGCGAGCCGCCCAGCAGGGTTTTCAGTCTTTTCATGCAGGACCTCATGTTGAATCAATTTCCAAACACACAGGAAATCCAATGTGGGAGCTGGCTTGCCTGCGATGAGGCCAGCACATCCAACATCCTCATTGGCTGACCCCGCGCTATCGCAGGCAAGCCAGCTCCCACACTGGATCGGTGTGATCTCCAGTTTTTTTACAAGTCATAACTAAGCGCTTGGCGGTTGTTGAAGACCCGGGCCATGTAGTCGCTCACCGAGCGCTGGGAAATGCCCAGTTCGGCGGCGATTTGCGGGTAGGTCAGGCCATTGAGCCGGGACAGCACGAAGGTCGCCTTGACCTTGGCCGGCAAGCGGTCGAGCAACTGGTCGATGGCTTGCAACGCTTCGAGCGTTTGCGCCAGGTCTTCGGGGGACGGTGCGCTGCAGGTCTCGTCGTGATCGAGGGCGTCCAGGTGGGCGCGCACCAGGTCACGGCGGCGCCACAGCTGGTACATCAGGCGCTGGGCAATGGTGGTGAGCAAGGCGCGGGGTTGGCGGATCGGCAGGCGGTCCGCCGACGTCAGCAGTTGGACGAAGGTGTCGGCCGCAATGTCTTCGGCATGGGCGCGGGAATCGAGGTGGCGGTGCAGGCGGCTGCACAGCCAGTCGTAATGGCTGCGGAACAATCCGCCCACGTAATCGCTGTGAGAACTGTCGGCGCCGGACATAGTGGCTCCATCTGAGTAGGTTGCACGTTATGTCCGGTGTTCCGGTGGGGCGATCCTAGCAAGGCTGCTTATTCATTAATAATATTTAAAAGGCATTTTTATATAACCTTATTTAAGCACCGAGTAGCCGACACTGGCGGCTTGCTGCTGATAGTCCAGCAGCACTTGGTAGTCGTCTTCGCTGGCCGCGAGGACTTCTCGTACGCCCAGGGTTTCCACGACCTGCGGCAGATCCCCCAACGCCAGGTTCATCGCCTCACGAATCCTCGCGACCTGCGCATCGCTCAAGCCCAGCGGGCCGATATAGGGCAGCGTCGGGCTTGGTGCGCTACGGGTGACGAGGCGCAGCCCTGCCACTTCGTCAGGGGCGAAACGCGCGAGGTAGTCGTAGGTGACGCTGTCGATGGCGGCGAGGTCGGCGCGGTTTTCCCGCAGCCAGCGCAAGCTCTCACGGTGGGCGCCGCTGATGGCGATGCTGGCGAAGAAGCGCCCCGCGCGTTGTAAAAGCGCAAGGCGTTCACGCAGTAGGTTCATGCCGCTGTTGGAGTCGTGGCCGTTGATCACGCCACGGCTGTTGTAGAACTCGGCCAAGGCGGTGCGCGGGTTGTCGGCTTGGGTCAGCAGCAGGCTGCAATGTTCACCCTGGCTGCTGTGGGCCAGTTCATAGCGGGGACGGCCAATGACGCGGACCTGGCCGTGCAGCTGGGTCATCAGCGGATAGCCGCAGGTTTGGCTCACAAGCAGTTCGGGGGCGAGCCACAGGCTGCGCAGGTCCAGATGATCGGCGTTGCGACGCTTGAGATCCAGCCGTTCGAAGAGACGCGCCAGCCACTGCTGGTTGGCCTGCTGGATTGGCTCGGGCGCCACGTACATCAGCAGCTCGGCGTAGTGCTCACTCATGCTCGTCTCTCACGCAAAAGGGTGGCGCGGACTATCGATGGCCTTGAGGCCGTGGCGGCTTATCAACTGCCCATAGCCCCGCACCAGGAAACCACCGCTGCGCGCCAGCCATTGCTCGCGGCGGGCACGGTAGACCGTCGGCAGAAAATACCAGGGCAGCTTCGGCAAGTCGTGGTGCACCAGGTGCAGGTTGTTGTTGAGGAACAACCAGGACCAGGGCCAGGCCGCTTCGTTGAGCACGCTACGTTGCTCGGGTTGCGGGTGCGGGCGATGTTCATAGTAGGAACGGATCGACGCCAGGGACAGCGCCGGCACGCTGACTAGCAGCAGGTACTGCCACACCGACAGTGCGCTGAAGTGGGCGATGAACGCCAGCATCAGCAAGGTGATGGCGCCATGGGCTAGCCACATCGGCCAGGCCTGGGGCAGGCGCTGCCACTCATGGCGCGCCAGCCGCGTTATCGACAACGGCGCCGCCAAGAGGAAGCGGCCGAGTAGGGTCTTGGTCAACCAATGTACGCCGCGGTCGAACAGCGAGCTGGTGTCCCACTGCTGTTGGTTGAGGTAGCGGCTTTCCGGGTCGATGCCCGGCAGGGTCAGGTCGTCGTCGTTGTGGTGCAGCAGGTGGCTGTCGCGGTACAGGGTGTAGGGATACCAGACGGCAAACGGGGCGTAACCGAGGAGTTTGTTGAGCAGCAGCGAGCGGGTTGGATGGCCGTGGAGCAATTCGTGCTGCACCGACAACCACAGGGTCACCAGCGGGAATCAGCAACAGCGTGCTCAGCCACAGGCCCAGCCAATGGCTGCCAAGGATCACGGCAAACCAGCCGGCATACACGCCGATCAGCAGCAGCCAGGTCGGCCATTCGGTCTTGGCGGTGAAACTGTGCGCCAGGGCTTGGATTTCCTGGCGTTGGATCGGGTCAAGGTAATGGGCCATCGTCAGCTCAGAGCAGGTGTTTCCTGCTCTGTGCATTGGCGCGGGAAAATCTTGCAGATCATTTGCTTCTAAGCTTGGAACTCAATGGCCGAACAGGCCGCTCTCGGACTTCTTGGCTTTCTTGTCGGCGCGTTTTTCATCGGCGGTCTTTGCCGGTTTTTTCTTCGCGGCTTTCTTTGAATCCATACCTTTGGCCATGATGCATGCTCCACTGACAGTGAATGTAACAGTGGGTATACCACCTATTGCCCGGCAGAAGGCGCTTATAATCGCGCCCCCTTTCCCACACCTCCTGAACACCATGTCCGAGTTGACCATCGATCTGCTGGCAGAGCCCCTGTGGCCGCTGCTGAACAAGTTTTATCGCAGCCACAATTCGTCGATGAAGGCGCTCAAGGGCGGGCGCTTGTGGGTCGCGCGCGATGGCGAGATCGTCGCCGGCTTGTGCCTGACGCCCGTGGTGGGCGGGCAATGGTTGACCGGGGTATTTGTCGACCCGGCGTATCGCGGCCAGGGGTTGGCGGCGAAGTTGATTCTTGCGGCGGCTGCGGATGGCGACGGCACGCTGTGGCTGCTGTGCCATCCCGACCTGGAAGGGTTGTACCAGCGCATGGGTTTTACCCAGGACACGCTGCTGCCCCAATCCCTCAGCGAACGGCTGGTGCGCTACAAACGCAACAAGCCGATGATCGCCATGGGCTTAGAACGTTTGGTGCGGTCGACCTCGGATAATGTGTGATCGGCCGATAGGGGGCCCATGCTAGCCTCGGCGGCACAGTGGCCCACTTTTCGGATGATCATGAAAACGACGTTTGCAGTGCTGTCCCTTACCGCCCTCCTCCTCCCGACGTTCAGCCAGGCCGCCGACGCGCCCATCAGCGCCCAGCAGTACGCCAGCGTGCTCGCCGGCAGTTGGCGCGACCCGGCCAACAGCGCCCGCGACGGGTATCGCCACCCGCAGCAGACCCTGGCGTTTTTCGGCCTGGGCGGCAAACAGACGGTGATCGAAATCACCCCCGGCGGCGGTTGGTACAGCGAACTGCTGGCGCCGTTGCTCAACGACCACGGGCACTACATCGCCGCCGTACAGGCCGCGAACAGCAGTGCCTACGCGCGCACGTCCGCAGAAAACCTGCAGAAGAAGTTTGCGGCAGACCCGGCGCGGTATGGCAAGGCCCAGGTGGTCGAGTTCGAGCCCAAGGCGCCGGTGTTTGGCCCGCCGGGTTCGGCGGATGCAGTGCTGACCTTTCGCAACGTGCATAACTGGGTGGAAGCAGGCACCGCGCCGGCCACGTTCAGTGCGTTCTACACCGTGTTGAAACCGGGTGGCGTGCTGGGGGTGGAAGATCACCGGGCGAAGGACGGGGCGCATCTTGCGGCGATCAAGGACACGGGTTACCTGACCACGGCCCAGGTGGTGAAACTGGCCACCGATGCCGGGTTCAAGCTGGCGGCGCAGAGTGAAGTGAACGCCAACCCGAAGGACACCAAGGATTACCCGGCCGGAGTGTGGACGTTGCCGCCGACGTTGCGGCTGGGGGAGCAGGATAAGGCCAGGTATGTGGCGATTGGCGAGTCGGATCGGATGACGTTGCGGTTCGTCAAACCTGCCAAATAAACAGGCTCAACACAGAACCAATGTGGGAGCTGGCTTGCCTGCGATAGCGGTCTGACAGTCACAGCTTCAGTGACTGATCTACCGCTATCGCAGGCAAGCCAGCTCCCACAGTTTTGATCTCAGTGAACCTGAAAATCAGGCGTCGGCCGTGGGGTCCATGTCGGGGAACATCACTTCGATAAAGCCGAACTTGGTGAAATCGGTGATCCGCGACGGGTACAGCCGCCCGATCAGGTGATCGCACTCATGCTGCACCACCCGCGCATGGAAACCCTCGGCAATGCGCACGATGGGCTCACCCTTGGGATCAAAACCTTCGTAACGGATCTGCTGGTAGCGGTCCACCGCCCCGCGCAGACCGGGCACGGACAGGCAACCCTCGAAACCCTCTTCCAGCACCGGACTCAACGGCGTGATCAGCGGGTTGATCAGGATGGTCTGCGGCACCGGCGGCGCGTCCGGGTAGCGTTCGCTGGCCTCGAAACCAAAGATCACCAGTTGCAGGTCAACACCGATCTGCGGCGCGGCCAGGCCGACACCGCCGACGTGTTCCATGGTCTGGAACATGTCATCGATCAATTGCCACAGCTCGGGGCTGTCGAACATCTCCGGGGGCACCGGTGGCGCGATGCGCAGCAGGCGCTCGTCGCCCATTTTCAGGATTTCACGGATCATCGATCAGACTTCATCAGTGGTGGGCTTGGAATGGTCCCGGCCAAGGCCCGAGACGTGTTGTTTTTCCTGCGGCGGCTCATCGAAATCCTTGGCCCCCGGCGCCTTGCCTTCGGCCGACATGTGTTCGATCACGGCATTCATCTCCGCCCCCAGCAACAGCACCGCGGCGGAAATATAGAAGTACAGCAGCAACACGATGATCGCACCGATACTGCCATACATGGCGTTGTAGTCGGCGAAGGTTTTCACGTAG
Source organism: Pseudomonas sp. FP453 (assembly GCF_030687495.1). NCBI lineage: Bacteria > Pseudomonadati > Pseudomonadota > Gammaproteobacteria > Pseudomonadales > Pseudomonadaceae > Pseudomonas > Pseudomonas sp. FP453. Next base: position 4,808,529 of record NZ_CP117435.1, read on the forward strand.
TAGCCAAAACCCAGGGACGCGACGATCCACACCACCACCGCCAACACCGAGCCTGGGGTGATAAAGCGGAATTTCTGCTTCACGTCGGGCATCACGTAGTACATGAGGGCCACGGCGAACATCAGCAGGACCACGATCAGCGGCCAACGCAGGATAGTCCACAGGGTGACCACGAATTCCTGCATGCCGATCTGCCCGGCCAGCCACTCCATCACTTGCGGACCGAGCACCATCAGCGCGGCGGCGGCCAGCAACATGCCGGCGATACCGACGGTGTAGAAAATCGACAGCGGGAAGCGCTTCCAGATCGGCCGGCCTTCGACCACGTCATAGGCGGCGTTCATCGCGCTCATCATCAGGCGCACGCCGGCCGATGCGGTCCACAGGGCAATCACGATACCTACCGAGAGCAGGCCGCCCTTGGATTGCTGCAACTGGTCGATCACCGGGTTGACCTGCTCCAGGGCCTGGGGCGGCAACACCAGTTCCGACTGCAAGCGCAGCCAGGTGAAGAAGTCGGGCAGGTGCAGGAAACCGATCAGGGCGATGAGGAACAGCAGGAAGGGGAATAGCGAGAACAGCATCTGGTAGGCCAACGCCGAGGCGTAGGTGGACATCTCGTCATCGACAAACTCTTTGACGGTGCGCACCAGTACTTTGTGGAGCTTGAGGCCGTTGAGGACCGGAAAAATCATAGCGTCTCCTTTCGCCGCAAAAAGATTGAGTTCAAGGGCGACTCAGGGGCCGTTTTCTACAACAAGGTAGCTTATTTGGCGACCTTGAAACAATTTCGAAACTTTAACTGCATCCGGTGACAAAAAAACGGCCATCCGTGGATGGCCGCTGTCGCTGCTCAAGTACCCGCCTATTTGACGGCTTTCTTGACGGCGTCCTTGGTGTCGCCAATGGCTTTTTCGACCTGGCCTTTCTTTTCCTGCACCACGCCTTCAGCGTGCAGTTTGTCGTTGCCGGTGACTTTGCCGATGCCTTGCTTGATGTTGCCGACGGCTTCGTCTTTCAAACCTTTTGCCTTATCCGCTGTGCTGCCCATGGTATTTCTCCGATAGAACATTCAAGGGTTTTGGTCATTACCTAGAGATTGACCCGGCGCTGTCCGGCAGAGTTTCAATTATTTTTCGATGGGCATTTCATCGCCAGGCGCAGGTTTGGCTTTATGTTTTGCGGCCAACCCACGAGAATGCCCGGCACATTCAGGCTATAACGCTGAATAACAGATCCCGTAGGAAGGTTATGAAACTCAATAAAGCACAGGCCATCGCCCGCAGAAACACCGAACTGGGCGGTGCCGTACTCGGCGTCAACAACTGCCACTTCACTGACCTGGACAGCCGACGCAACATCTGGTGGTTCGACCTGCCGGTGGTGCGTATCGGCGTGGGCCAGTACGAGTGGATCCACCTGTTGATGCACAACGCCGAGACTGACCAGTTGCTGCACCTGAAGGTGCCGACCGTGTTCCTGCGTGAGCACATCGAAGGCTTGGTGGTGCGCAATGCGAACAAGCGCAAGCCGGAGATCACCCTGGAGTTGAGCGCGGATAAGGATTCGTTCCTGAAGGATGTGCGGCCAGCGGGTGCGGGCATCAGCTTCGCGCAGTTTGCCCTGTAAAAACCCGGCCCAAAATCTGTGGCCGATTGGCTTGTGTGGGAGCTGGCTTGCCTGCGATAGCGGTGGGTCAGTCTCTGAAGAAGTGACTGATATACCGCTATCGCAGGCAAGCCAGCTCCCACATGGGATTGCATTCCAATCCAATCGTGGGAATCAGCAGGCAATAAAAAACCCCGCATTCGCGGGGTTTTTTATTGGGTTACTTCTTGAGACCGAGCTTCTTCAGCTCTTCATCACGCAACTCACGGCGCAGGATCTTGCCCACGTTGGTCGTCGGCAAGGCATCGCGGAATTCCACGAGCTTGGGCACCTTGTAGGCGGTGACGTTGGCGCGCATATGCTCCATCACCTGGTCCTTGGTCAAGGTGGCGCCCGGCTTGACCACGATGAAGATCTTGATGATCTCACCGGACTTCTCGTCCGGCACACCAATGGCCGCGCATTGCAGCACGCCCGGCAGGCCGGCCAGCACGTCTTCCAGCTCATTGGGGTACACGTTGAAGCCCGAGACCAGGATCATGTCCTTCTTGCGGTCGACGATGCGCATGTAGCCGTCCGGCTGGATGATCGCGATGTCGCCGGTCTTCAACCAGCCTTCGCTGTCGAGCATCTCGTCGGTGGCGTCCTGGCGCTGCCAGTAGCCCTTCATCACCTGCGGGCCCTTCACGCACAGCTCGCCGGTTTCGCCCAGCGGCAACTCGCTGCCATCATCGGCGATGACCTTGCACACGGTGGACGGCACGGGAATGCCGATGGTGCCGACCTGGATATGCTGGATCGGGTTCACGGTGGCCACCGGGCTGGTTTCGGTCATGCCGTAGCCTTCGCAGATGCCACAACCGGTCACGGCCTTCCAACGCTCGGCGGCCGCCAGTTGCAGGGCCATGCCGCCCGACAGGGTGACTTTCAGCGCCGAGAAGTCCAGCTTGCGGAACGCCTCGTTGTTGCACAACGCCACGAACAGCGTGTTCAGGCCGACAAAGCCGCTGAACTTCCACTTCGACAGTTCCTTGACCATCGCCGGCAGGTCGCGCGGGTTGCTGATCAGGATGTTGTGGTTGCCGATCAGCATCATCGCCATGCAATGAAAGGTGAACGCATAGATGTGGTACAGCGGCAGCGGCGTGATCAGGATCTCGCAGCCCTCATTGAGGTTGGAGCCCATCAGCGCCTTGCATTGCAGCATGTTGGCGACGAGGTTGCGGTGGGTGAGCATCGCGCCCTTGGCCACGCCGGTGGTGCCGCCGGTGTATTGCAGGACCGCGACATCGCCGCTCGCCGGGCTGGCGTCGCTGACCGGTTGGCCGTGCCCCTTGGCCAGCACGTCGTTGAACTTGATCGCGTCTGGCAGGTGATAGGCCGGGACCATCTTCTTCACGTACTTGATCACGCTGTTGATCAGCAAGCGCTTGAGCGGCGGCAACAGGTCGGCGACTTCGGTGACGATCACGTGCTTGACGGCGGTCTTGGGCACGACTTTTTCGGCCAGGTGCGCCATGTTGGCCAGGCAGACCAGGGCCTTGGCGCCGGAGTCGTTGAATTGGTGTTCCATTTCCCGCGCGGTGTACAGCGGGTTGGTGTTGACCACGATCAGGCCAGCCCGGATGGCACCGAAGACGGCGACCGGGTATTGCAGGACGTTGGGCAACTGCACGGCGATGCGATCGCCGGGCTTCAAGTCGGTGTGCTGTTGCAGATACGCGGCGAACGCGCCGGACAATTCGTACAACTCACCGTAGGTGATTGTCTTGCCCAGGTTGCTGAAAGCCGGTTTGTTGGCGAAGCGCTGGCAGGACTGCTTCAGTACCGCCTGAATATTTGGATACTCGTCTGGATTGATCTCTGGAGCAATCCCGGCGGGGTACTTATCCTTCCAAAAGTCTTCGTTCATGGAAGCCCACTCCTCAGCGACGCGAATTCATCATCGCATTTGATGCGATTATTATTGGTGTATGTTTTTTTAGGTGAATCTGGCGCTTTCAAGCAGGCCGAGACGTCACAAAGCGCGCCGAGAGTAGCAGCTTTGCCAAGGGCCGCCTAGAGCCAAACGCGGGCCCCACAGTCATATTCGCGACTGTCCTACAATATTTGGTCACACTATAAACAACCCTGAAATACCCCTGCAAAAGGCTCTGGAATGCACTTTCCAGGGCAACAAAAGACAATGTGGGAGCTGGCTTGCCTGCGATAGCGGTCCATCAGTCGATACATCCAGTGACTGAAACACCGTTATCGCAGGCAAGCCAGCTCCCACATTGTTTAGCGCATTTCACATCAGGCGATGTCGCGCAGTTCCCGTCGCAAGATTTTCCCTACAGGCGTCATCGGCAACGACTCACGCAACACAATATGCTTGGGCACTTTGTACCCCGTGAAGTTGGTCTTGCAGTACGCCTTCAATTCCTCAAGGCTCACGCCGTGGGCGCGCGCCACCACGAACAGCTTCACGGCCTCCCCCGTGCGCTCGTCCGGCACGCCGATCACCGCGCAGTTGGCCACCGCCGGGTGCGCCATCACCACGTCTTCGATCTCGTTGGGGTACACGTTGAAGCCCGACACGATGATCAGGTCTTTCTTACGGTCGACAATGCTCACAAAGCCATCGGTGTCGATCACCGCAATGTCACCGGTCTTGAGCCAGCCTTCGGCGTCAAGGGTCTCGGCGGTGGCGACCGGCTGCTGCCAGTAACCCTTCATCACCTGCGGGCCCTTGATGCACAGTTCGCCGCGCTCGCCCAGGGGCAGCTCGCGGCCTTCATCATCGATCACTTTCATCGCCGTGCCCGGCACCGGGATGCCCACGGTGCCCAGCCGCGATTGGCTGCCGTAGGGGTTGGTGCTGGCGACCGGAGAAGTTTCCGTCAGCCCGTAGCCTTCGCCGATGGAACAGCCCGTCAGCGCCTTCCAACGCTCAGCCGTGGCCTTGACCAGTGCCGTGCCGCCGGAGTTGGTGATCTTCAGGTGGGAGAAATCCAGGGTCTTGAAGTCCGGGTGGTCCATCAGCGCCACAAACAACGTGTTCAACCCCAGCAGGCAGGAGAACCGCCACTTCTTCAACTCCTTGATAAAGCCGCCGATGTCCCTGGGGTTGGTGATCAGCACGTTGTGGTTGCCGGTGACCATCATGCACATGCAGTTCGCCGTGAATGCATAGATGTGGTACAGCGGCAGCGGCGCGATCATCACTTCCTGCCCTTCGCGCACCAGGGGCTGGCCGTCGTCGGTGACCTGGGACATGCACGCCCGCGCCTGCTGCATGTTCGCCACCAGGTTGCCGTGGGTGAGCATCGCGCCCTTGGCCAAACCGGTGGTGCCGCCGGTGTATTGCAGCACGGCGATATCATCCAGGGTCACCGGATGACGGGTCACGCCAAGGCCTGCGCCCATGCGCAAGGCACGCTTGAACGAAACGGCCCGCGGCAGGCTGTAGGCCGGGACCATCTTCTTCACCTTGTCCACCACGGTGTTGATCAGCCAGCCTTTGGCGGCGGGCATGAAGTCGCCCATCTTGGCTTCGATCAGGTAGTCGATCTCGGTGTCGCCGCACACCTCCTGCACCCGCGAACCGAACAGGTTGAGGTAGACCAGGGCACGTACACCGGCGTCCTTGAACTGGTGGCGCATCTCACGCGGGGTATACAGCGGGTTGGTGTTGACCACGATCAGCCCGGCGCGCAAGGCGCCGAACACGGCAATCGGGTAATGCAGCACATTGGGCATCTGCACGGCGATGCGCTCGCCGGGCTTGAGGTCGGTGTGCTGTTGCAGGTAGCCGGCGAACGCCGCGCTCTGGCGCTCCAGCTCGGCATACGTGAGGGTGATGCCCATGTTGCTGAACGCCGGACGGTCGGCAAAGGCCTTGCAGGAACGTTCGAAGACTTCGATCACCGACTTGTAGGCCGTGAGGTCGATGTCATTGGGGACGCCTGCGGCGCGTTTGTCATTCCAGAAATCAGGTTGCATTATTCTTGTCCTCTTACCTGAGTGTGTCCGGCCGCTTTTGCAGTGCTATATAAAGCGGAGCTTGGGGGACGTTAGCAGTTATGGCCAAACTGGCAAATATGCCAAACCCTGTCATTGATTGTATGAATCTTGCCCCTGACGCGTAGGCAGATACCCCGCCCCTCCACCGATGAGCTATACACTGCATCGACCCCGAGCAAAGGAAGCGCCATGAACCACAGCACCTTCTGGCTGACCGCGAATGACCGCAGCCGCCTGTACGTCAATCAATGGCTGCCGGAAGGCCAGGCCAAGGCGATGATCATGCTGTCCCACGGCATGGCCGAGCACAGCGGGCGTTATGCGCACCTGGCGGCGGCCTTGTGTGCGGCGGGCTACGGCTTGTATGCGCTGGACCAGCGCGGCCACGGCCGCACCGCCGACGAAGGCACCCTGGGCCTGTACGCCGAAAAAGATGGCTGGAACAAAGTGGTGGGCGATCTCGCCAGCCTCAACCAGCACATCGGCCAGCAGCAGCCGGGCCTGCCGATCATCCTGCTGGGGCACAGCATGGGCAGCTATATCGCCCAGGCCTACCTGTTGCACCACAGTGCCAGCCTGGACGGGGCGATTCTCAGCGGTTCGAATTTCCAGCCAGTGGCGCTGTACCGTGCCGCGCGGCTGATCGCGCGCATCGAGCGGGCGCGCCAGGGCTTGCGCGGGCGCAGTGCGCTGATCGAGTTCCTGTCGTTCGGTTCATTCAACAAAGCGTTCAAGCCCAACCGCACCGCCTTCGACTGGCTCAGCCGCGACCCGGATGAGGTGGACAAGTACATCAACGACCCACTCTGCGGTTTCCGCTGCACCAACCAGCTGTGGATCGACCTGCTCGGCGGCTTGCAGCAGATCAGTAAAGCGTCCAATCTCGCGCAGATCGATCCGGGCCTGCCGATCCTGGTGACCGGCGGCGAATGTGATCCGGTGAGTGAGGGCAAGCGTCTCACAGGCCTGGCCAACGCCCTGCGCGAGGCCGGCTGCCAGCAGGTACAGCTGACGATTTACCCGCAGGCGCGCCATGAAGTGTTCAACGAAACCAACCGCGAGGAAGTCACCGCGGATGTGCTGACGTGGCTCGACCAGGCCCTGACCCTGCACAGGCCGGCCCGCTGCGAGTAATTTTTGCTTTAAAATCAGCCGATTAAATGACCGATTAGCCACAGGATGCACCTTTAGATGACCCAGGTAACCAACACCCCATACGAAGCCCTCGAAGTCGGCCAGACCGCCAGCTACAGCAAATTGGTGGAAGAGCGCGATATCCAGCTGTTCGCCGCGATGTCCGGTGACCACAACCCGGTGCACCTGGACGCCGAGTTCGCCAAGGCGACCATGTTCAAGGAGCGTATCGCCCACGGCATGTTCAGCGGCGCCCTGATCAGCGCGGCCGTGGCCTGCGAACTGCCTGGGCCGGGCACTATCTATATCGGCCAGCAGATGAGCTTCCAGAAGCCGGTAAAAATTGGCGACACCCTGACCGTGCGCCTGGAAATCCTCGAAAAACTGCCGAAGTTCCGTGTGCGCATTGCCACTCGCGTGTTCAACCAGCGCGATGAGTTGGTGGTGGATGGCGAAGCAGAGATCCTGGCGCCACGTAAGCAGCAGGTGGTAACGCTGACTGAATTGCCGCCGATCAGCATTGGCTGATCTCGATCCAAAGATTCATACAAAACCAAATGTGGGAGCGGGCTTGCCCGCGATGGCGGTTTGTCAGTCACAGGTGTATTGACTGATCGATCGCTATCGCGGGCAAGCCCGCTCCCACATTTGTTACCGGGTAAGGCTTACGACTGGGCGCGAGCCTGGTTACGCAGTGCCTTCACCTGATCGTGGTTGCGTTGGACGCCGTGGTACTGACGCTCAACCAGGTCACGAATGCCCAGCAGGTTGTGCTTGTTGATCTTCTCGATCGCTTCCTTGTAAGCCTTCAACGCGTGGTCTTCACCGCGCTCGGCTTCGTTCAGGACAGCCTCTTCATCTTTACCGGTGAGCATCGACTTCACGTCGACCCAGCCACGGTGCAGTGCGCCGGCAACGCTGCCGGAATCTTCCGGATCACCACCCAAGGCACGCACGGCGGTTTTCAGCTCGGCGGCGGCAGTGGCGCAATCGGCGGAACGCTTGGCAAACAGGGCTTTGAGTTCTGGGTGCTTGATATCTTCAGCACACTCCTTGAAACCCTTTTGGCCGTCGATGCTGGTCTCGATCAGGTCGTTCAGTACGGAGATCGATTCTTTATTGATGTCAGTCATTTTTCAATTCCTTGTACGGGTTAGAAGGTTGTCTTAATGGTTGCAGCGCCCGTGCCAGGTTTTCAAAAAACAAATTAGTCTTTATTTTCAATTAGTTACGATAAATTGAACCATCTGTATGTACGTTATTTGCATGATCTGTCAATTGGCCTTCATGCAGAATGCCTGTATTTTCCAGGGTCTCGACTCAATCGTCTGAAGTCCCATGAACCCCGAAAAACTCGAACTGCTGATCACCCGCCAAATGCCTTTCGGCAAGTACAAAGGGCGGATCATCGCCGACCTGCCCGGCCCCTACTTGAACTGGTTTGCCCGTGAAGGGTTCCCCCACGGCGAGCTGGGGGGGCTGCTGGCCCTGATGCAGGAAATCGACAGCAACGGCCTCGCCGAATTGCTCGAACCGCTGCGCGCCAAACACGGCAAACCCGCCCCTCGCCATTAAGAGCCCTGCCATGCCAAGGAATGCCGATAACGAACACCACTGGCACACCGTTGCCCAGCGCTATGAGCTGGAGCCCGGGCCGATCAACCTGGAAAACGGCTACTTCGGCCGTATGAGCCGCGTCGTGCGCGCGCAGTACCTGGAGCATGTGGCGTTTATCAACCGCAGCAACTCGCTGTATGTACGCCAGCGCTTCGAGCAGGGCGAAAACCTCGAGATCCGCCGCCAACTGGCCGAGCTGATCAATGCCGACCCAGAGTCCGTGGCCTTCACCCGCAACGCCACCGAAGCCTTGCAGTCGCTGATCCGCAACTACAACCGCCTGCAACCGGGTGACCAGGTGTTGATCAGTGACCTGGAGTACGACACGGTCAAAGGCGCCATGCGCTGGTTGGCGGGCGTTCGCGGTGTGGAGGTGATCGAACTGTCCCACGCACACCCGGCCAGTTTCGACAGCCTGGTGCAGACTTATCGTGATGCCTTCGCCCAGTACCCGCGTTTAAAGCTGATGGCGCTGACCCACGTCACCCATCGCACCGGCCTGGTGATGCCCGTTGCAGCGATTGCCAAGGCCGCGCGTGAACACGGCGTGGACGTGATCCTCGACGGTGCTCACGCCCTGGGCCAGATCGACTTCAACCTCGCCGAACTGGGCATTCAATTCGCCGGTTTCAACCTGCATAAATGGATCGGCGCGCCGCTGACCCTGGGCTTTCTGTACATCGCCCCCGAGCGCCTGGCCGACATCGACCCGGACATGGGCGAGTTTCACTACCCCATCAGCGACGTACGCGCACGCACGTCCTACAGCACGCCGAACTTTCCGGCGCTGATGACGTTGCCGCTGGTGTTTGAGGAGCATCGTGCCTTGGGCGGCTCGGCGGCCAAAGGTGCGCGGGTCAATTACCTGCGGGACCTGTGGGTGAGCCAGGTGCGGCCGTTGGCGGGAATCGAGGTGCTGACGTCGGATGATCCACGGCTGTATTGCGGGATTACGGCGTTCAAGTTTGTCGGGCGGGATCAGCAGGTGATGGCAGATCGCTTGCTCAAGGAGTACGACCTGTTCACCACCACCCGAGTGGGCGCGGCGTTTGGCACCTGCATAAGGGTGACGCCAGGGTTGGTCACTTCGGCGGCGGATATCAATGTCTTGGTCAACGCCATCACCGAGCTAAACACCGATTAAAACTGTGGGAGCTGGCTTGCCTGCGATAGCGGTAGCTCAGTCACCCTTGTATTGGCTGACAGACCGCCATCGCAGGCAAGCCAGCTCCCACATTGATCATTCCCACAGTTGCTTAGCGGTAATTTTCAGGCAAAAAAAAGCGGTACACCGACCAAGTGCACCGCCAAAAATGCCGTTAAGCACAGCAACAACGATTCGATAAATCAGTCCAGCAGCGCCAGCGCCTCGGCGGTGACTTCCTGGATACGTGCCCAGTCGCCGTTCTTGATCCACTCAGGATCAAGCATCCAGCTACCGCCCACGCACATCACGTTTTTCAACGCCATGTAGCTCTTGATATTGGCCGGGCCAACGCCGCCAGTCGGGCAGAATTTCACTTCGCCGAACGGGCCGCCGAGGGCCTTGATCGCCGCGACGCCGCCGCTGACTTCGGCCGGGAACAGCTTGAAGCGGCGGTAACCCAGGCCATAACCTTCCATGATCCCGGACGCATTGCTGATGCCGGGCAGCAGCGGGATCGGGCTGTGGACCGAGGCTTCCAGCAGGTCGCGGGTGATGCCTGGGGTGACGATGAATTGCGAACCGGCCACTTCCGCCGCTTCGAGCATATGGCGATCCAGCACGGTGCCGGCACCGGTGCACAGTTCAGGGCGCTGCTCGCGCAGGACCTGAATGGCCTTGAGGCCGAACTCGGAACGCAGGGTCACTTCCAATGCGGTCAAACCACCGGCTGCCAGGGCATCGGCCAGCGGCAGGATGTCCTGTTCGCGGGCGATGGTGATCACCGGCAGGATCCGCGCCTTGGCGCAGAGGCTGTCGATCAAGGCAACTTTATCCGCCATGGACACGGTCGGTTGAGGGCTTTTCATAGCGGCTGATCCTTGGCTCATGGGCACCAGTAAATCTCTAATGTAGGTTGCAAAAACGCGCGAATCGGCATGGCAGCAACGTCGTCACTGGCCAGCGCGGCGCTCAAGGTGGTCAATTTCGAACTGCCGGAAATCGACAGCACGGTGTAGGTCGCCGTGGCCAGCAGTGCGCGACTCATGGTCAGGCGCTGGTGTGGCACGGTCGGCGCCAGCATCGGCCAGCAACGGCGGGTACCGTCGGGCTTCAAGGCTTCGGCCAGGTTCGGGCTGTTGGGGAACAGCGACGCGGTGTGACCGTCATCGCCCATGCCCAGCACCAGCACGTCAATCGCCGGCAATTCAGCCAGCAGGCGATCGGCCTGCAAGGCAGCGTCTTCCAGGTTCGCCGCAGCGCTGTAGAGGCTGAGGAACTTGGCCTTGGCCGCCGGACCTTGCAGCAGGTGCTGCTTCAACAGGCCCGCGTTGCTGTCGGCGTGTTCCACCGGCACCCAGCGTTCGTCGGCCAGGGTGATGGTCACCTTGGACCAGTCCAGGCCCTGCTTGGCCAGGTGCTGGAAAAATGCCACGGGGCTACGGCCACCGGACACCACCAACGTCGCTTCGCCACGGGCACTGATGGCCGCGCGCAATTGCTCGGCCACGTCATTGGCCAGGTCTTCCGCCAACAGCACCGGCGTGCGGTACTCATGGGGCGTGACGCCCTGGGGCAGTTTCAAATCAGATATCGCCATACCACGACCTCCCATCCCGCGTGATCAGTGCAATGGAGCTCATCGGCCCCCAGGAACCCGCCGCGTACGGCTTGGGCGCATCACCGGATTTTTTCCAGCCGGCGATCAACTGGTCACACCACTTCCACGCGGCTTCGATTTCATCTTTGCGCACAAACAGGTTCTGATTGCCGCGCATCACTTCCAGCAACAACCGCTCGTAGGCATCGGGAATCCGTGCGCTGCGATAGGTGTCGGAAAAATTCAGCTGCAGCGGGCCGCTGCGCAGTTGCATGCCCTTGTCCAGACCTTGCTCCTTGGTCATCACGCGCAAGGAAATACCTTCGTCCGGTTGCAGGCGGATGATCAGTTTGTTGCTGATCTGCAAGCGCTGCTCGGGGGCAAAGATGTAGTGGGACGGTTCCTTGAAGTGGATGACAATCTGCGACAGCTTTTGCGGCATGCGCTTGCCGGTCCGCAGGTAGAACGGCACGCCGGCCCAACGCCAGTTGCGGATATCGGCACGCAGGGCGACGAAGGTTTCGGTGTCGCTCTGGGTGTTGGAATTCTCTTCTTCCAGGTAACCCGGCACCGGCTTGCCCGCGCTGTAGCCGGCGATGTACTGGCCGCGCACCACCTGGGTGGTCAGGCCTTCCGGGCTGATGGGCGCCAGGGCCTTGAGCACCTTGACCTTCTCGTCACGGATACTGTCGGCGGACAAGTCGGCCGGCGGGTCCATGGCGATCAGGCAAAGCAGTTGCAGCAGGTGGTTCTGGATCATGTCCCGCAACTGGCCGGCCTTGTCGAAATAGCCCCAACGACCTTCGATACCGACCTGCTCGGCCACGGTGATTTCCACGTGGGAGATGTAGTTCTGGTTCCACTGGGTTTCGAACAGGCTGTTGGCGAAACGCAGGGCGATCAGGTTCTGGACGGTTTCTTTGCCCAGGTAGTGGTCGATGCGGTAGGTGCGGTTCTCCGGGAAGAACTGCGCCACGGCGTCGTTGACCTTGCGCGAGGATTCCAGGTCCGAGCCGATGGGCTTTTCCAGCACGACGCGGGTGTTTTCCGCCAGGCCAGCCTTGGCCAGGTTTTCGCAGATCGCGCCGTACACCGCCGCCGGGGTGGCGAAGTAGGCGATCAGGCGTTGCTCGCTGCCGACTTTTTCCGCCAGGGCGAGGTAGTCGTCAGCGTTCTTGAAGTCCACGTGAACGTAGGTCAGGCGCGCCAGGAAACGCTGGGCGATGGTCTCGTCCAGTTCCTTGCCGACGTAGTTGCGCAGTTCTTTTTCGATATGGGCCAGGTGCTGTTGCTCGGTCCCGGCTTCACGGGCCAGGGCCAGGATGCGGGTGTCGTCGTGCAAGAGCCCGGCGCCATCGAGTTGATAGAGGGCAGGAAATAACTTGCGCAGCGCCAGATCACCCAAGGCGCCAAACAGGGCAAAGGTGCAGGGTTCTACGGTTATCGAAGGCATGATGTTTGTTCTTTTATCAAGTTAAGCTACAAATACCTTTTTTCAAGGCATCACTCAAGGAAAAATGTAGTAATAACCACAACATTTTCCCGAAATACGCATTCCGAGTGGTGGTGTTCAGCTACCCTCAGTAGGATAGGCCACCGCAAAAGACCACTGATCGATTGGTTGCCACCTTTTATTTGCATCGTCGCCCGAAGGAAAGACTGAATGGACCGCGTGCGAAATCTTCTGGAACAGATCCGGAACCGCCTCGAAGAATTGAACAAGGCCGAGAAAAAAGTCGCCGAGGTCATCCTGCTCAACCCACAGCAGGCGACCCGCTTCTCTATCGCTGCCCTCGCCCAAGCCGCCTCGGTCAGTGAACCGACGGTCAACCGCTTCTGCCGCTCGTTCGGTGTCAGCGGCTACCCTGAACTGAAACTGCAACTGGCGCAAAGCCTGGCCAGTGGCGCGGCGTACGTCAGCCGCGCCGTGGAAGCCGATGATAACCCCGAGGCCTACACCCAGAAGATCTTTGGCAGTGCCATTGCCTCCCTGGACAGCGCTTGCCAGGCACTGGACCCGAACCTGATCAGCAAGGCCGTGGACCTGTTGATCCAGGCGCGGCAGATCCACTTCTTCGGCCTTGGCGCTTCGGCACCGGTGGCCATGGATGCGCTGCACAAGTTCTTCCGCTTCAACCTGTCGGTCACCGCCCACGCGGACGTGCTGATGCAGCGCATGATCGCTTCGGTGGCGCATACGGGCGAGCTGTTCGTGATTATTTCCTACACCGGGCGTACCCGCGAGTTGGTGGAAGTGGCGCGTATCGCCCGCAGCAACGGTGCTTCGGTGCTGGGCGTGACTGCCGAGAACTCACCGCTGGCCAAGGCCAGTACGGTGAGCCTGAATATTCCGTTGCCGGAAGATACCGACATCTACATGCCGATGACCTCGCGGATCATTCAGTTGACGGTACTGGACGTGCTGGCGACCGGCATGACCTTGCGCCGTGGCGTGGATTTCCAGCCGCATTTGCGCAAGATCAAAGAGAGCTTGAATGACAGCCGGTATCCGGTTGGGGATGAGTTCAACTAAGGCTGGAATCTCTACCAGCCGTACTGGCCTCATCGCGGGCAAGCCCGCTCCCACACAGTTGGAATGCATTCCCCTGTGGGAGCGGGCTTGCCCGCGATGGGGCCAGCAGCCACACCGCTAACCCCCAGCCCGCGCCTGCAAACTCAAATGCGCCCTCTCCCCCGGCGCCAGGCTTGCACTGGCCATCGCCGACTCCACACACACAAACCCCGACGCCTCGTTGAAGCTCACCCCCAACAGCGGCCGGCTGCCCGGATGCCACACCACCGTGTCGGCGCTGGCGCCGGTATCGATGCACAGTTCACGCTGCCAGGCGTGGTCCTTGAGTTGCAATTCCCCATCATGCTGGAACACCCGCTGGCACCCACCGTCCACCCGCAACTCACCTTCCTGCTGGCAGGCCTGGCGGCTGAGCTGGTCATAGCCTTGCGCGCCGTCGAGCCCAGACAGCGCTATCTCATCGACGTGACCAATACGCCAATAGGCATGCAAAAGCATGGCTCAATTGGCACGGCAGCTCGTCCTGGTGCTCGGTGCTCAGGCGCAATTCCAGGGTGTCGCCCAGGTGCGCGTGCAAATCCACCTGCCAGTCGCACAGCTGCAATTGCCAGTGCAGGCGCACGCCGTCGTCGTCGGTGCTGCTGTCGAGCAGTTTCCAGTCGATCAAGCGCGCCCAACCATGGGACGGCCACGCGTTCTCGCTAGGATGACGGCCATACCACGGCCAGCACACCGGCACGCCGCCACGGATAGCGCCGACTTGCGGCCACTTCGCCGCGCACCACAGCCAGGGTTTTTGCCCCGTGGGTTGAAAGTGCAACAGTTGCGCGCCCTGGCGACTGAACACTGCCTGGCACAGCGGGTGGTCGATCACCAATACGTCGCGCATCTGGAAGCGCTCCCAGGCGAACACTGGCTGTTCACGCAGGGATTTGAAAAAGCGTTGCAGCGGTTGCTCGTGCATTTGCCACAGTCCTGAATGTCTTTGTGGGAGCTGGCTTGCCTGCGATGGCATCAACGCGGTTTGCCTGCTGCACCGCGTCGCCTGCATCGCAGGCAAGCCAGCTCCCACAGGGGATGTGCTCCCCTTCCCCAAAAAAAAGCGGATAGCCATGGCTACCCGCAAAATGCGCACAGAGAGAAGGAGCTTATCGCAACAGCGTTAGAACGTAGACTGAATTTTCAGGCCGGCCACCAGCGCGTTGTCGACTTTATCCACGCCGCCAGGTTGCACGACGTATTGCAGGTTAGGACGCACGGTCAGCCAGTTGGTGACGTGGAAACCGTAGTTGATTTCGAAGTTGTACTCGGTCTCGCGGATCGGCGTGTACAGCGGGTTGTCGTAGTCGCTCACGCCGTTGGAGGCGTTGAGCAGCTCGGCGTTTTTCTTCACGTCATTGTTGACGTGCAGACGCGCCGCGCCAATGCCGACGTCATCTTTTGGACGCGCGTCGAATGGGCCTTTGTACACCAGCATCAGCGACTGGTAATTGTCGACGGTGTTGGTTTCCTTGTCGTGGAACGTGGCGTTGGCCGCGATGTTCAGACCACGGGAAGCGTCGCCGTTATGGGTGGTGAGTTGCTGCTGTGCAACGAACCAGTAGCCTTTTTTGCTGCTGTGGGTGCGGTAGTCCGCGCGCGTGGTCGCAGCATCGTTGCCATTGACGTCTTCACGTACGTCAGAAGCCTCGGCGGCGCTTTTGTAGTAACCCACACGGTATTCGCCCGGCAGGTTATTGACCTTCGGCGACCAGACCAATTCCACCGGGATCACGGTGCCCTTGGTGCCACTGCCGCTGAGCTTGAAGCCGTTGCCGTGCTCCAGCTGCGACGGGTTCTGGTTGTACGCACCGATTTGTGCGTACAGCTCAGGCGTGATGTGGTACTTCACGCGGATTGCCGCCTGGCTGACCGGCCAGTTGTACCAGGTGCTCACGTAGTTGCCGACTTGGGAACCGCAGAACGACAGGTTCTGGAAGTCGCACGGGAAGGTGTTGAAATCTTCGCCTTCGCCGAAGTAGCCGAGTTTCACGTCCAGCTTGTTGTCGAACATCTGGTGCTGAATCCAGAACTGGGTCAGGCGCACCATGTGGCCACGACCGTAGACTTCCATCGACGAACTCAGCGTGCCGGCACGCGGGTCGCCAATACGGTCGTTGGAGATGTTCTGGCCATTACGGTTGGTCAACTGGATCTTGGCCTGGGTGTTGTCCCAGCCCCACAGTTTTTGCAGGTCCAGCGCCACGCCCAAGCCGAACTGGTCGGAGTAGCGACCGGTCTTGTCGGTGTTGTAGCCGCCGTGGGCGTTGTAGCCCATTTCGCCGACGTAGTCAGCCTTGATATCGATACCTTGCTCGATGAGCTTGGTTCGTTCGCCGCCCCAATCGCCGGTCATCCACTTGGAATCGGCGCTGAATGCTTCGTCCGCCATCGCATTGGCGGACAAAACCAGGGCTGCTGCCGCTGACAGTTGGCAGATCAGCCGGGTAGTGTTGTGTTGCTTTTTCATCCCTACATCCTCGTCTTTATTGTTATTAAACTGTTTTTATCTAACGCGGTTTACTTTTTTTATCTAAAACAACAACTTATCTTCTTTTGTGGGAGCCGGGCTTGCCCGCGATGCAGGCAACTCGGTCCTTCAGTTACAACGCGCTGATGCCATCGCGGGCAAGCCCGGCTCCCACAGGAGTAGGCTGTGACTGCACAGTGCCCAGACGCTCACCGGTATTGGCGTCGAACAGCAACACCTTGGATGGATCGAATTGCAGGGTCAGGGTCTCGCCCACCTGCGGTGCCACGTCGGGTGCCAGGCGGCAGCAGACCTTGGTGTCATTGAGCTGCACGAAGACCAGGGTGTCCGGGCCGGTCGGCTCGGTGACCTGCACTTCGGCACGAATGCTCGACGCACTGTCACCCTCGCCCGCCGCCAGCATGATTTGCTCCGGGCGCAGGCCGAGGATCACGTCGCGGTCTTCCAGGCCGGCATCGGTCACGTTCAGCGCCAGCTCGCAGCGGGCCTGGCCGCTGTCGAGCAGGGCCACCAGGCGACCGTCCTTGCGCTGCAGGCGCAGGGGCACGAAGTTCATCGGCGGCGAGCCGATAAAGCTCGCCACGAACTGGTTGGCCGGGTTGTTGTAGATGTCTTTCGGCGTGCCGAACTGCTGGATGATGCCATCCTTCATCACCGCCACTTTGTCGCCCAGGGTCATCGCTTCGATCTGGTCGTGGGTGACGTAGACGGTGGTGGTTTTCAGACGCTGGTGCATCAGTTTCATTTCGGTGCGCATCTCGACGCGCAGCTTGGCGTCGAGGTTGGACAGCGGTTCGTCGAACAGGTAGATCTTCGGCCGGCGTGCCAGGGCGCGGCCCATGGCCACACGTTGTTGCTGGCCACCGGACAGCTGGCCCGGCTTGCGGTTGAGCAGGTGTTCGATCTGCAACAGCTTGGCCACGCGCGCCACTTCGGTGTCGATGTCAGCCTGGGGCATCTTGCGAATTTTCAGGCCGAACTCGATGTTTTCGCGCACGCTCATGGTCGGGTACAGCGCGTAGGACTGGAACACCATGGCGATGTCTCGATCCTTGGGGCTCATGCCGCTGACGTCCTGATCGCCGATCATGATCGCGCCGCCGGTGATGGTCTCCAGGCCAGCGATGCAGTTCATCAGCGTGGATTTGCCGCAACCCGAAGGGCCGACCAGGATCAGGAATTCGCCTTCCTTGATCGACAGCTCGATATTCTTCAAGGTGTCGGGCAGGCCGGGGCCATAGGTCTTGTTTACATTGCGAAGTTCAAGCGTAGCCATGATTACCCCTTGACCGCGCCGGCCGTGAGGCCGCGCACGAAATACTTGCCTGCGATCACATAGACCAGCAGGGTCGGCAACCCGGCGATCATCGCCGCTGCCATATCCACGTTATATTCCTTGGCCCCGGTGCTGGTGTTGACCAGGTTGTTCAGCGCCACCGTGATGGGCTGCGAGTCGCCACTGGAGAACACCACACCGAACAGGAAGTCGTTCCAGATCTGGGTAAATTGCCAGATCAGGCAGACCATGATGATCGGGGTGGACATCGGCAGGATGATTCGACGAAAGATAGTGAAAAATCCTGCGCCATCCAGGCGTGCGGCCTTCACCAGTGCATCGGGAATGCTCACGTAGTAGTTACGGAAGAACAGCGTGGTGAACGCCAGGCCGTAGACCACATGGATAAACACCAGGCCGGTGGTGGTGCTGGCCAGGCCCATCTTGCCCAGGGTGAACGACGCCGGCAGCAGCACGGTCTGGAACGGCAGGAAGCAGCCGAACAACAGCAGGCCGAAGAACAACTGCGAACCTTTGAAGCGCCAGAACGACAGCACATAGCCGTTCAACGCGCCGATGGCGGTGGAGATCAGTACGGCCGGAACGGTGATCTTGATCGAGTTCCAGAAGTAACCGTCCACCGTGGCCCAGGCCTTGACCCAGCCGATGCCGGTGACCACGGTCGGCCAGCTCAG
Source organism: Pseudomonas sp. FP453 (assembly GCF_030687495.1). Classification (NCBI taxonomy): domain Bacteria; kingdom Pseudomonadati; phylum Pseudomonadota; class Gammaproteobacteria; order Pseudomonadales; family Pseudomonadaceae; genus Pseudomonas; species Pseudomonas sp. FP453. Next base: position 4,826,671 of record NZ_CP117435.1, read on the forward strand.
CAGGTTGCCGTTGCTGATGTCGTCCGGGGTCTTGAAGCTGGTGAGCAGCATCACCACCAGCGGCACCAGGTACAGCAGCACGGCGAGGATCAGCACCGCGTAGATCGCGATGCGACTCAGGCTGATGGCAGGTTTGGAGGCGAGACTAGTCATTACGTTTGGTCCTCAGCTCGGAGTAGAGGTAAGGCACGATGATCGCGAGGATCGCACCGAGCATCAGGATGGCACTGGCCGAACCCATGCCCATCTGGCCACGGCTGAAGGTGAACGAGTACATGAACATCGCCGGCAGGTCGGACGAATAGCCCGGGCCACCGGCGGTCATCGCCGCCACCAGGTCGAAGCTCTTGATCGCAATGTGCGCGAGGATCATCACCGCACTGAAGAACACCGGGCGCAGGCTTGGCAGCACCACGCTCCAGTAGATGCGCGGCAGGCTGGCGCCGTCGATCTGCGCGGCGCGGATGATCGACTGATCAACCCCACGCAGGCCGGCGAGAAACATCGCCATGATAAAGCCCGAGGCTTGCCACACAGCGGCGATCACCAGGCAGTAGACCACGCGATCCGGGGCGATCAGCCAGTCGAGACGGAAGCCTTCCCAGCCCCAGTCCCGCAGGAGTTTGTCCAGGCCCATGCCCGGGTTGAGCAGCCATTTCCAGGCCGTACCGGTGACGATCATCGACAGCGCCATCGGGTACAGGTAAATGGTGCGGATAAAGCCTTCGCGACGGATACGCTGGTCGAGGAACACCGCCAGCAGTACACCGATCACCAACGTGATGCCGATAAACATGCCGCCAAACAGCGCCAGGTTCTTGCTCGCCACCCACCAGCGGTCGTTGTCGAACAGGCGCTCGTATTGCGCCAGGCCCGCCCACTTGTAGCTGGGCAGGAAGGTGGACGTGGTGAACGACAACACAAACGTCCACAGGATGTAGCCGTAGAAGCCCACCAACACGATGAACATGCTTGGCGCCAGCACCAATTTCGGTAGCCAGCGCTGCAGTGCATCGAACGGCGAGGCTTTGCTGAACACAGCAACAGAACTCATGGGGAAATCCAATACAGGGAAAAAGGACTACAGGGTGACTCTCTGATGGAACGCGGCTTATGTGGGAGCTGGCTTGCCTGCGATGGCGTCACCTCGGTGTAACCGATACACCGAGGTGCCTGCATCGCGGGCAAGCCCGGCTCCCACAGAAAGCCGGTACCAGACGTTACTTGGCAGACTTGATCGCAGCGCCCAGCTTCTTGGCGGTGTCGGCCGGGTCGGCTTTCGGGTCGTTGAGGAAGTTGGTCACGACGTCAAAGAACGCACCTTGCACCGCCAGGTTGGTGGCCATGTTGTGCGCCATGCTTGGTTGCAGGCCGCCAGTCTTGGCATCCGCGAGGAAGTCCTTGGCAGCGGTCTGGGCGCAGGAGTCGAAGCCGAGCTTGTCCATTTCATGGAGCATGTCGTTACGAACAGGGATCGAGCCTTTGTTGATGCTGAACACTTTCTGGAAGTTTTCACCCAGCACGACTTTGGCAATGTCCTGCTGGCCGGCAGCAGTGCCTTTGTCTTTCTGCTTGAACACCGCCAGGGAGTCGATGTTGTAGGTGAACGCCTTGTCGGTTCCCGGGAAGGCTACGCACTCGTAGTCCTTGCCAGCGACTTTCTTCGCGGCGGTCCACTCGGACTTGGCCCAGTCACCCATGATCTGCATGCCGGCCTTGCCGTTGATGACTTTGCCCGCTTCGAGGTTCCAGTCCTGGCCTTTGCCGTCAACGTCCATGTAGGTCGCGACTTTCTTCAATTCGGTGAGGGACTTGACCATTTCCGGGCCGGTCAGCGCAGCGTTGTCCAGGTCCACCAGGGCTTTCTTGTAGCCATCGGCACCCATCACCGACAGGACCACGGCTTCAAATACGGTGCTGTCCTGCCAAGGCTGGCCACCGTGGGCGAGCGCGATGAAGCCCGCGGCTTTGAGCTTGTCGCCGGCGGCGTAGAATTCTTCGAGGGTGGTCGGGTTCTTGGTGATACCGGCTTTCTTGAAGACTTCCGGGTTGATCCACAGCCAGTTCACGCGGTGGATGTTGACCGGTACGGCGACGTAGTCACCGTCGAACTTCACGGTATCGGAGACTTTCTTGTCGAGCAGGGAGTCCCACTTTTCTTCTTTGGCGACGTCTTTGAGCACGTCGGTGTCGAGCAGGCCGGTGGACGCCCATTCCTGGATATCGGGGCCTTTGATCTGGGCAACGCCGGGTGGGTTGCCGGCAACTGCGCGGCTTTTCAGCACGGTCATGGCCGTGGCACCACCGCCACCGGCAACGGCGCCGTCTTTCCAGGTGAAACCGTCTTTCTCGACTTGGGCCTTCAGGACATCTACAGCCGCCTTTTCACCGCCAGAGGTCCACCAATGCACCACTTCGACCGTGCCTTTGGAGTCGGCGGCAAATGCAGTGAGGGGAAACAACGAGGCAATGGAAATAGCGACGGCGAGGCGATTAATCGCGTTCATCTGAGTACCTTTTTTTGTTGTTATGCATGCAAGTCTAGAGCTTGCGCTGCACGGAGTTTAAACATGGATTTTTGCGGCGCAGGTAACAAAGGGACGTACAAATGTCACCAGCTGGTGACATAGCGCCCATCCCCGATGGCACTGGCCATGCTGGGTGCCAAGGGTAGCGCAGGCAGCACCACCGCTTGCCAGGCATGGTACAGGTCCGGCTTGCCGCCCCAGATGGTGCTGCTGGGCTGGTTGTGCGGGCTGAGTTCGTGGTGCCAGCTGCCGTGGATGCGGTCGATGAAATGGGTTTCGCAGAATTCCCAGACGCGCCGATACCAGGTTTCGTAGTGCAGCTCACCGGTGCGTTTGAGCAAGGCCTGGGCGGCGGCGCTGGCTTCGGCATGGGTCCAGTGCAGGCGCTCACGCACCACCGGGCGGTGGTTCCAGTCGAGGGTGTAGACAATGCCCGGGGCACCATCGACGGCCCAGGCGTATTCGCAGGCGCTGGCGAACAGGCCCTTGGCGTCGGTCAGCAGCCAGTCCGGCGTGGCCAGCCCGGCTTGCTGGCGCGCGGCTTCCAGGTGCAGCACCAGCCGCGCCCACTCAAAACCATGGCCGGGGGTGATGCCGTAAGGGCGGAAGCCGTCGGCGGGGTTGTCTTCGTTGTAACCGAGCAAAGGTTGCCATTGCGCGTCGAAATGCTCGATCACCATAAATTGGTTGACGGCAGCGTGGGTGTGGATCACCCGCTCGACGATCCGCAGCGCGCGGTCCAGCCAGCGTGTTTCACCGGTCACATCGGCCAGGGCGAGGAACGCTTCGGTGGCGTGCATGTTGCTGTTGGCGCCGCGATAGGCTTCGACCGCGCTCCAGTCCTGGGCGAAGGATTCGAGCATCACGCCCTCTTCCTCGCTCCAGAAAAATTGGTCGATGATATGGACAGCGTCGTTCAACAGATGGTGTGCACCGGGGGCGCCCGCCACCACGGCAGAACTGGCGGCCAGGGCGACAAAGGCGTGTAGATAGGCGGCCTTGCCATGGTTGCCATCGAGGGCGTGGGGTGTGGCGAACCAGCCGCCATGTGCCGCATCCTTCAACGGGCCGCTGAGGGCCGCGACACCGTGGGCGACCAAGTCGGCGTAACCCGGCAACCCCAGGGCGTGGGCCATGGCGAAGCTGTGGGTCATGCGGGCGGTGTTCATGGTTTCGGCGTGGGCATCGGCTGGCAACTGGCCTTTTTCGTCCAGGTTGCCGAAACCGTCGGGCAGTCGCGAAGCCTTGGCGAAGGCCAGCAGGCGCTGGCCTTCGGCCGCCAGCCAGGCGTGATGGGCAGGCGCGTTCAGCCAACTGCTGGCAGGCAGAGGTTGGGTGGTCATGGGTGGCCCTTATTATTGTTTGTGGGATGACCGGAGTCTAAACAAGGGGGCCCGGGGGGCAAGTAACGAAGGGGATGGGAAATGTCACCAAGCAGTGACACTTCTTCAACTCTCGACCCCAATACAACTGTGGGAGCTGGCTTGCCTGCGATAGCGGTGGATCAGTTGGCAATGATGCGACTGATAGACCGCTATCGCAGGCAAGCCAGCTCCCACACAAGCCAGCGCCCACAGGTTGAGCACCTCCTGGCTGTTGATCACTGGCTCAGCGGAATGACCTTCGCCGGCTCACTGAGCCGTTGGTGCAGGTTCTGCACCTGGCTCTGCAACGTGGTGATGTTGCGGGTGGTCTGGATGCGGAACACATCGAACTCCTTGTTGGTCGGCGCATCGCTGTTGGCCGGCTGGTTGTCCTGGGCGCTCTTGAGCACCACCAGGTCCTGCTCCAGACGGGCAATGGCCGCACTGGGGTTGCCTTGCTTCTTCAGCGCGGCCACATCGGCCACCAGCTCCTTGAATTCGGCATCGCGCCTGGCCGCATCACCTTGCGCCGCTTTCAGGGTAGCCACGGCGTCGGTCAGGGCCTGGACCTGGCCTTGCAGCTTGCTGTTGGCACTCGACAGCTCGGTGGTGCTGGCGCTCATTTGCGCCAGGCGCTTGTCCAGCTCGGTGGCCTGGCCGGCCACGCCAACCTGTTGCTTGCCCTGTTCGAGCAACTGGGTTTCCAACTGGCGGATCTGCAACTTCAGCGCTTCGCTGCCGTTGCTCACACTGGCTTCACTGGCGACGACCTTGCCGGAAATATCCTGCAGGCGCCCCGCCGCTTCTTCGCTGATGCGCGCAAAGCTTTCCTGGGTCGCGACCAGTTGCTGGCCCATCAGGGAGATCTGCTGGAAGCTCCACCAGGCCAGGCCGGCAAAGGCGATCAACAAGGCGCCGACCAAGGCCCACAATGGCCCGGTGCTGGCGCTCTTGACCTTGACCACCGGCGTGCTGCGCGAGCGCACCGACGTGGCGGGGGTAGGTTCGAAATCGTCGTCATCCCCCAGGTCGGCCCGCAGGCTGGGAACGTTGTCGAAATCGTCTTTGGCATCGTTACGCATGAATCAACCCTGAATCGGTGAGGTGGCGAGCGGCGGGAGTATAAACCGCTGTCCTGTTGCTCTGATCGACCCGGAACCACGAATTCGGTTCCCGATGTGTTGCCTGTTGTGACCTTACTTCAGCCCCGGATCCTGGGCCTTCCACCAGCTGCAAAACTCGTCGAGGGCGGTCCACAGGCTGACCTTGGGCTCGTAGTCCAGATAATGCCTGGCACGGCTGATATCGAGGGTGAAATCTTTGTTCATCACTTGCATGCCCAAACGCGACAGCGCCGGCTCCGGGCGCCCCGGCCACATCGCACAGAATGCTTCGTTGAGCGCCGCCACGCTGTAGGACAAGCCGTAGGACCGGTAACGTTTCACCTGCGGCAATTCCATTTGGCGCATCACGTAGTTCACCACATCCCACACGGGCACCGGGGTGCCGTTGCTGATGTTGTAGGCCTTGCCCAACGCCGAGCCGGTGGCGAGCAAACTGCTGAGCAAGGCTTCGTTGAGGTTGTGCACGCTGGTGAAATCGACTTTGTTCAAACCGTCGCCGACGATGGCCAGGCGGTTCTTGCGCTGCATCTTCAGCAGGCGCGGGAAGATGCTCATGTCACCGGCGCCGGTGACAAAGCGCGGGCGCAGGGCCAGCACTTCAAGGCCGAATTCCTGCGCACCAAAGACTTTTTGCTCGGCCAGGTATTTGGTCGCCGCATAAGGATGCTTGAAGCGCTTGGGCACTTGCTCTTCGGTCAGGCCCAGATGGTCGCGGCCGTCAAAGTAGATCGACGGCGACGACAGGTGGACCAAGCGTCCGACCCGCTGTTTAAGGCAGGCCTCGACGACATTCTCGGTCACCAGCACATTGCCTTGATGGAAGTCCTGATATTTGCCCCACAGCCCCACGGCGCCGGCGCAATGCACCACGGCTTCGACGTCGCGGCACAGGTCGCGCACCAGGTCGGCATCATTCAAATCACCCTGGATAAACTCGGCGCCGCGCCTGACCAGGTGTTCCACACCTTCGGCACGCCGCCCGTTGACCCGTACGTCCAGGCCTTGCTCCAGGGCGAAACGCGCAAAGCGCCCGCCAATGAAGCCGCTTGCGCCGGTGACCAGAATTTTCATGTATTACTCCGTGCTCTTTCGTTTTTCATCGCTGTTGCCTTGACGCGCGCCATCACTCCAACGGCACCAACCATTGGCCACACGCCTGGGCCAGATGGTCGGTCAACAAGCCCAACAGTTGCCCGCCACTGCGCCAATGATGCCAGTACAGCGGCACGTCGATGGGCTTATCTGGCAACAACTCCACCAACACGCCCTTTTCCAGTTGGTCGCGCACCTGCAATTCCGGCACCAGGCCCCAGCCGAGCCCGGCCTCGGTGAGGCGGATAAAGCCTTCGGACGACGGGCACAAATGGTGTTCGAAACCGCCGTCCACGCCGAGAGACGCCAGGTAGCGATGCTGCAGGAAATCATCCGGGCCAAACACCAACGCCGGCGTGCGCGCGAGTTGGTCGGCGCGTACGCCCTCGGGAAAGTGCCGGGCGATAAAGGCCGGACTGGCCAGCGCACGGTAACGCATGGCGCCGAGCAACAAGCTGCGGGCCCCGGCCACCGGCCGTTCACTGGCACAGATACATGCCGCCACCTCGCCGGCGCGCATGCGCTTGAGGCCGACGGTCTGGTCTTCTACCACCAGGTCCAGCAACAGGTGTTGCTCGGCACAAAACACGCTGACGGCCTCGGCCCACCAGGTGGCGAGGCTGTCGGCATTCAGGGCGATGCGCAGGCGTTCGGGCATGCCCTCTGCGTCCAGCGCTGGCACCTGGCTTTGCAGGTCGCGCTCCAGCAGGCGCACCTGCTGCACATGGTTGAGCAGGCGCCGGCCGATGTCGGTGGGCGTCGGCGGCGTGGCGCGTACCAGCACCGGTTGGCCGATGCGCGCCTCCAGCAATTTGATGCGCTGGGAGATCGCCGATTGCGACACCCCGAGCACCTGGGCGCCGCGCTCGAAGCCGGCCTGTTCCACCACCGCTGCCAGAGCGGAAAGCAATTTATAGTCGAACATCAGTTTCTCTAATGAGCGATCAGCAATATTGGTTTTTCTTATACAGCTTAGCCCGTGAGAATGACCAGCATTGCTTCTCTCTATTCAAGGAACTTCACATGGCTGGCGAAACCGCCCTGGCAACCCTGCTACGCAGCATGAGCCCGCAGCTGAATGACGGCGATTATGTGTTCTGCACCCTGCCCGACCAGCGTATCCCGACGGGTTGCGAAGTGATCGGCAGCTTTCGCGAGAGGGAAGGCCTGACGGTCATCGTCGAGCGCCAGCAGGCGGAACAGGCGGGCCTGGCCTTCGACTACGTCGCCGCGTGGATCACCCTGAACGTGCATTCGGCCCTGGAAGCCGTGGGCCTCACCGCCGCGTTCGCCAGTGCACTGGGCCAGGCCGGCATCAGTTGCAATGTGATTGCCGGTTATTACCACGATCACCTGTTCGTTGGCCGCGCCGATGCTGAACGCGCGATGCAAGTACTGCGGCAACTGGCGGCAGGCGCGGAGTAAATCCTATGTGGCAAAGCTATGTTAACGGCCTGTTGGTGGCCCTCGGTTTGATCATGGCCATCGGCACCCAGAACGCCTTTGTCCTCGCGCAAAGCCTGCGCCGTGAGCATCACTTGCCCGTGGCGGCGTTGTGCGTGGTGTGCGATGCGTTGTTGGTGGCCGCCGGGGTGTTCGGCCTGGCCACGGTGCTGGCGCAAAACCCGCTGCTGCTGGCGATTGCCCGCTGGGGCGGCGCGGCGTTCCTGTTGTGGTACGGCACCCTGGCGCTGCGCCGGGCGTTTTCCCGGCAGAGCCTGGAGCAAGGCGGCAACCTCAAGACCCGCTCACTGCGTGCCGTGATGCTCAGCGCTTTGGCAGTGACGCTACTCAATCCCCACGTCTATCTGGACACGGTGCTGCTGATCGGCTCACTCGGCGCACAACAAACCGAACCCGGCGCCTACGTGGCCGGGGCGGCCAGTGCATCGTTCCTGTGGTTCGCCACCCTGGCGCTCGGCGCGGCATGGCTGGCACCGTGGCTGGCGCGGCCGGCCACCTGGCGCCTGCTGGACCTGTTGGTGGCGGTGATGATGTTCAGCGTGGCCTATCAATTGATCGCCGCCTGACGAATATTCCAAAACGCTCTGGAACCTCTATCCCACACAGTTGTTGCGTGGTTTTGCCGCACCCCCGGTGCTATGATCCTGCCCCTGCGCCGCAAAGAGTACAAACTCCCCGGCGCTTGTTTGGCCGCCCGTGATCGGCCTTGCGCTCACCGCAACTGACCTGATTAGGAGAATCATCATGGCTTTCGAATTGCCGCCGCTGCCCTACGCACACGATGCCCTGCAGCCGCACATTTCCAAGGAAACCTTGGAATTCCACCACGACAAGCACCACAACACCTACGTCGTGAACCTGAACAACCTGGTGCCTGGCACCGAGTTCGAAGGCAAGACCCTGGAAGAGATCGTCAAGTCTTCTTCGGGCGGCATCTTCAACAACGCCGCTCAGGTCTGGAACCACACCTTCTACTGGAACTGCCTGGCGCCAAACGCCGGCGGCCAACCAACCGGCGCGCTGGCTGAAGCCATCAACGCTGCGTTCGGTTCGTTCGACAAGTTCAAGGAAGAGTTCACCAAGACGTCCGTCGGCACCTTCGGTTCCGGTTGGGGCTGGCTGGTGAAAAAGGCTGACGGTTCCCTGGCCCTGGCCAGCACCATCGGCGCCGGCAACCCGCTGACCAATGGCGATACCCCGCTGCTGACCTGCGACGTCTGGGAACACGCTTACTACATCGACTACCGCAACGTGCGTCCAAAGTATGTGGAAGCGTTCTGGAACCTGGTCAACTGGAAGTTCGTGGCTGAGCAGTTCGAAGGCAAGACCTTCACTGCCTAAGCAACGCTTGCAGTAGAAAGAGCCCGGCGAATGCCGGGCTTTTTTGTGCCTTACAGAATGTCGCATCTTGCGCAGGAACTTCGCCAATCTCTCCCACCACACATTCACCGAGACAGACTTATCCCATATACGTATCGGAGAATTTACGATGACTATAAACGCACTGTCAGCACTCCCTGTCGTCGGCGACCTGTTGAAGGCAGCGCTGCCTGTGGTGGGCGATGTGGTCAAGGCGATCGCGCCACTGCTGCAACCGTTTGCAGATGCCGCAGCAAAAAAGATAGCGGGTGAAAGCACGGGTTCGCCAACCGAACCCGTGAATTTTGCCAGCCCGCCAGCAGAGGCAAAGCAGACGATTACCTTCAATCTGTAAACGCCAGGTGGCCAGTACTCCCGCCTGATGCCTGGGCCGTCCAGGCGTGCGGGTTACGAAGGAAAAGGTGACGCAGATTCAACCCTGCGCCCCCTTCCAAGGTCAGCAGCAAGCCTCATCCATCAAAATTTGATTTGCTGCTGATTCGTCGCACCACCCACCGCGTTTAAAACACCGCCCACCGCTTGTTTCGCAACATCCACCGCCATGCTCGCCGCTTGACCAGCCAGTGGCAGTACAACGGGGGCCAATGCCGCAGCAGCCGCTGCTCCTCCACCTACACCCAATGCCGTCAACATAAGTCAATACTCCGAATTAGAACGAGAGGTGTATTCCTCTCGTCGCCTCAGTGGCAAATCTCACGGAGCTGGTTCCATCTTTCGTAAGTTTGTGTGATTGCCCGAATGTCCCTTTGACTGCCATCACGAGATTGCCAATACTCATGGCATATTGAGGCTACCCGCATGGAACAAGGAATAACCCTTTGAAGCTGGAACTCAAAAACAGCTTGTCGGTGAAGTTGCTACGGGTTGTGCTGCTCTCGGCATTGGTCGTGGGTGTGGCGCTCAGCGTGGCGCAGATCGTTTTTGACGCCTATAAGACGCGCCAGGCCGTGGCCAGCGACGCCCAGCGTATCCTCGACATGTTCCGCGACCCCTCGACCCAGGCCGTCTACAGCCTTGATCGCGAGATGGGCATGCAGGTCATCGAGGGCCTGTTCCAGGACGACGCCGTGCGCATGGCGTCCATCGGCCATCCCAACGAAACCATGCTTGCGGAAAAAAGCCGCGCCTTGCAGCAATCCCCCAGCCGCTGGTTGACCGACCTGATTCTGGGCCAGGAACGCACGTTCACCACTGCCCTGGTCGGCAAAGGCCCGTACAGCGAGTATTACGGCGATTTGAGCATCACCCTCGACACCGCCACCTACGGCAAGGGCTTTATTGTCAGCTCGGTGATCATCTTTATTTCCGGGGTGCTGCGCGCCCTGGCCATGGGCCTGGTGCTGTACCTGGTCTATCACTGGCTGCTGACCAAGCCGTTGTCGCGGATTATCGAACACCTGACGTCGATCAACCCGGACCGCCCCAGCGAACACAAGATCCCCCAGCTCAAGGGCCATGAGCGCAATGAACTGGGGCTGTGGATCAACACCGCCAACCAGTTGCTCGAATCCATCGAGCGCAACACCCACCTGCGTCACGAGGCCGAGAGCAGCCTGCGGCGCATGGCGCAATACGACTTCCTGACCGGTTTACCCAATCGCCAGAAGCTGCAGGAGCAACTGGACAAGATCCTCATCGACGCCGGCCGCCGGCAACGTCGCGTGGCCGTACTGTGTGTGGGCCTGGACGACTTCAAAAGCGTCAACGAGCAGTTCACCTACCAGGCCGGCGACCAATTGCTGCTGGCCCTTGCCGACCGCTTGCGCGCCCACAGTGGTCGCCTCGGCGCCCTGGCCCGCCTGGGGGGCGACCAGTTCGCCCTGGTCCAGGCCGACATCGATCAGCCCTACGAAGCCGCCGAACTGGCGCAAAGCATCCTCGACGACCTGGAAGCGGAATTCGCCCTCGACCACGAGCAGATCCGCCTGCGCGCCACCATCGGCATCACCTTGTTCCCGGAAGACGGCGACAGCACCGAGAAGCTGCTGCAAAAAGCCGAACAGACCATGACCCTGGCCAAGAGCCGCTCACGCAATCGCTACCAGTTTTATATCGCCAGCGTGGACAGCGAAATGCGCCGGCGCCGCGAACTGGAAAAAGACCTGCGCGATGCCTTGAGCCGCAACCAGTTTCACCTGGTGTACCAGCCGCAGATCAGCTACCGCGAGCATCGCGTGGTGGGCGTCGAAGCGCTGATCCGCTGGCAGCACCCGGAACACGGCCTGGTGCCGCCCGACCTGTTCATCCCGCTGGCCGAACAGAACGGCACCATCATTGCGATTGGCGAATGGGTGCTGGACCAGGCCTGCCGGCAGTTGCGCGAATGGCACGACCAGGGTTTCACCGAGTTGCGCATGGCGGTCAACCTGTCCACCGTGCAGTTGCACCACACCGAGCTGCCGCGGGTGGTCAACAACCTGATGCAGATCTACCGCCTGCCGCCGCGCAGCCTGGAGCTGGAAGTCACCGAAACCGGCCTGATGGAAGACATCAGCACCGCCGCCCAACACCTGCTGAGCCTGCGCCGCTCCGGGGCGTTGATCGCCATCGACGACTTCGGCACCGGCTATTCATCCCTCAGCTACCTGAAAAGCCTGCCGCTGGACAAGATCAAGATCGACAAGAGCTTCGTCCAGGACCTGCTGGATGACGACGACGATGCCACCATCGTGCGAGCCATCATCCAGCTGGGCAAAAGCCTGGGCATGCAGGTGATCGCCGAAGGCGTGGAAACCGCCGAGCAGGAGGCGTACATCATCTCCGAGGGCTGCCACGAGGGGCAGGGTTATCACTACAGCAAACCGCTGCCGGCCCGGGAGTTGGCGGCTTTTTTGAAACAGTCCGAGCGCAATAACGCCGCGATTCTTTGAACCGGGAAAACGATACTGAATATTTCCCGCGTTTAAGCCTTTACACAAAATGCAAATCTTTCGCATTATGTCGCAGTTTTGCGCTCCCCCCGCGCGCCCTATCAACAACCGAAGCAGGATGTTCGCCATGATTCGTATGCCCCTGGCCACCGCCAGTCTGCTGGCCATTGCCATTTCTCTCGCCGGTTGCGGCGAAGGTAAAGACAAGGCCGCCGCGCCACAGGCGCCGACCCCGGCTGCCAGCACTACCGCTCCAGCGGCTGCCACCCCTGCCGGCCAGGTTGACGAAGCAGCCGCCAAGGCAGTGGTCGCGCATTACGCTGACATGGTATTCGCGGTCTACAGCGACGCCGAATCCACCGCAAAAACCCTGCAAACCGCAATCGACGCGTTCCTCGCCAAGCCAAACGATGAAACCCTGAAAGCCGCCCGCGCCGCATGGGTTGCCGCCCGCGTGCCGTACCTGCAGAGCGAAGTGTTCCGCTTCGGCAACACCATCATCGACGACTGGGAAGGCCAGGTGAACGCCTGGCCACTGGACGAAGGCCTGATCGACTACGTCGACAAGTCCTACGAACACGCCCTGGGCAACCCGGGCGCCACCGCCAACATCATCGCCAACACCGAGATCCAGGTCGGCGAAGACAAAGTCGATGTGAAGGAAATCACCCCGGAAAAACTCGCCAGCCTCAATGAGCTGGGCGGTTCCGAAGCCAACGTCGCCACCGGCTACCACGCCATCGAATTCCTGCTGTGGGGCCAAGACCTCAACGGCACCGGCCCTGGCGCGGGCAACCGTCCGGCCTCGGACTACCTGACCGGTGACGGCGCCACGGGCGGCCACAACGAGCGTCGCCGCGCCTACCTGAGCGCCGTGACCCAACTGCTGGTCAGCGACCTCGAAGAAATGGTCGGCAACTGGAAGCCAAACGTCGCCGACAACTACCGCGCCACCCTGGAAGCAGAACCTGCCACCGACGGCCTGCGCAAAATGCTGTTCGGCATGGGCAGCCTGTCCCTCGGCGAACTGGCGGGTGAGCGCATGAAGGTTTCCCTGGAAGCCAACTCGCCGGAAGACGAGCAGGACTGCTTCAGCGACAACACCCACAACTCGCACTTCTACGACGCCAAGGGCATCCGCAACGTCTACCTGGGCGAGTACACCCGCACCGACGGCAGCAAGATGACCGGCGCCAGCCTGTCGTCCCTGGTGGCCAAGGCCGACCCGGCTGCCGACAGCGCCTTGAAGGCTGACCTGGCGGCGACCGAAGCGAAGATCCAGGTCATGGTTGATCACGCTGGCAAAGGTGAGCACTACGACCAGTTGATCGCCGCCGGTAACGACGCGGGCAACCAGATCGTACGCGACGCCATCGCCGCACTGGTCAAGCAGACCGGTTCGATCGAAGCCGCTGCGGGCAAGCTGGGCATCAGCGACCTGAACCCGGATAACGCTGATCACGAGTTCTGATCAACGCCGAGTTGAAAAAAGGCGACCTTCGGGTCGCCTTTTTTATGCGCCTACTCTCAGCCACCCCATACACCTGTGGGAGCTGGCTTGCCTGCGATAGCGGTGGGTCAGTCACACCTTTATCAACTGATACACCGCTATCGCAGGCAAGCCAACTCCCACAGTTGACCTGCGTCGTTCCGGCCCCGGTTTACATGCTCTGCGCCCTAGGTAGAATGGCGCCTCTGCCCAATCACCCGAGCTCACTTCATGGCGTTGCCGACCCTACGCATCATCGGTTTCATCATCGGCATCTTCCTGATCACCCTCGCGATCGCCATGGTCGTGCCCATGGCCACCCTGGTGATCTTCGAACGCACCCAAGACCTGCCTTCGTTCCTGTGGGCCAGCATGATCACCTTTCTCGCCGGCCTGGCCCTGGTCATCCCCGGGCGCCCCGAACACGTGCACCTGCGTCCACGGGACATGTACCTGCTGACCGTCACCAGCTGGGTGGTGGTGTGCATCTTTGCCGCGCTGCCGTTCCTGCTGACCCAGCACATCAGCTACACCGACTCGTTTTTTGAAAGCATGTCCGGCATCACCGCCACCGGCTCCACCGTATTGAGCGGGCTGGACAGCATGTCCCCGGGCATCCTGATGTGGCGCTCGCTGCTGCACTGGCTGGGGGGCATCGGCTTTATCGGCATGGCGGTGGCGATCCTGCCGCTGCTGCGCATCGGTGGCATGCGCCTGTTCCAGACCGAATCCTCCGACCGCTCGGAAAAGGTCATGCCGCGCTCGCACATGGTGGCGCGGCTGATCGTGGCGGCGTACGTGGGCATCACCATCCTTGGCAGCCTGGCGTTCTGGTGGGCCGGGATGGGGTTGTTCGATGCGATCAACCATGCGATGTCGGCGATTTCCACCGGCGGTTTTTCCACCTCCGATGAGTCCCTGGCCCACTGGAAGCAACCGGCGGTGCATTGGGTCGCCGTGGTGGTGATGATCCTCGGCAGCTTGCCGTTTACCTTGTATGTCGCCACGTTGCGCGGCAACCGCAAGGCATTGATCAAGGACCAGCAGGTGCAGGGTTTGCTCGGTTTGCTGCTGGTGACCTGGCTGGTGCTCGGCACCTGGTACTGGTGGACCACCAACCTGCATTGGCTGGACGCCCTGCGCCACGTGGCGCTGAACGTGACCTCGGTGGTCACCACCACCGGCTTCGCACTGGGGGACTACAGCCTGTGGGGCAACTTCTCACTGATGCTGTTTTTCTACCTGGGCTTTATCGGCGGTTGCTCGGGCTCCACGGCGGGCGGGATCAAGATCTTCCGCTTCCAGGTCGCCTACATCCTGCTCAAGGCCAACTTGAACCAACTGATTCACCCGCGCGCAGTAATTAAACAAAAGTACAACGGCCACCGTCTCGACGAAGAGATCGTGCGGTCGATCCTGACCTTCTCTTTTTTCTTCGCCATCACCATCTGCGCCATCGCCCTGGCCCTGTCGCTGCTCGGCCTGGACTGGATGACCGCGCTGACCGGCGCCGCCAGCACCGTGTCCGGCGTCGGCCCGGGCCTGGGGGAAACCATCGGCCCGGCCGGCAACTTCGCCAGCCTGCCGGATGCGGCCAAGTGGATCCTGTCGCTGGGCATGCTGCTGGGCCGGCTGGAGATCATTACAGTGTTTGTGCTGTGTATTCCGGCGTTCTGGCGCCACTGATCGCCGTCGCTTCCAGCAACCGCGCCCGGTATTCGCCGGGCGTGGCATCGAACCAGCGGCGAAACGCGCGGAAGAAGTTGCTCGGATCGGCAAACCCCAACAGGTAGGCAATTTCCAGCAAGGTCATGCTCGGCTGCGCCAGGTATTGCTCGGCCAGTTCGCGACGGGTGTCGTCGAGCAAGGTCTGGAAACTGGTGCCCTCCTCCTGCAAGCGCCGCTGCAAGGTGCGCTGGGACAGGTGCAGGGTCTGGGCCACCACCTCACGCTTGGGCTCACCCTGGGGCAGCAGGCGGCACAGCACCTGGCGCGCCTTGTGGGTCACGCGGCTTTCCGAAAAGCGTGCCAGGTATTCTCCGGCAAATCGATCATGCAGCAGCGCCATGGCTTCGTTGGCGGTGGGCAGCGGCGCATCCATGTCGGCGCGCTCGAAAATCAGCGCGTCATACGGCGCGTTGAACTCCAGGGGCGCATGGAACGCTTGTTTATAGGGCGCCAGGTCCGCTGGCTGATCGCCTTGCAACAGCACCTTGCGCGGCTCCAGGGTGCGCCCGGTCAGCCAGCCGCACAGGGCCAGGGCGCTGGCCAGCGAGGCTTCGGCGCTTTGCCGGGTGGGTGGCAGATGATCGCCATGCACCGTCAGAATCAGCGCATAGCCTTCGGCTAACAGTCGGAAACTCAGGTCGGCGCTTTCCGCAATGATCCGCTGGTAACGCACCAGGCGCATAAAGCCTTCGGCCAGCGTGTTGCTGGACATCAGTGCATACCCCGCCACATGAAACGATGCAGGGCGCACCACTTTGCCCATGTTCAAGCCAATCGCCGGGTTGCCCGACAGCTCCACCGCCCGCTGCCACAGGCGGGTCATGGAGTCTTGCGGGAACCGCGCATCGGGATCGCTCAGGGCGCTGTAGTCCAGGCCCAGCTGCTTGAACAAGGCTCGGCAATCCAGGCCGTCCATCTCCAATGCCTTGACTATCCCCATCGCCCAGCTTGCAGAAGTTGTTCGTTCGCTCATGGCGTCTTCTTAATAAAGCAGGCTTAAAACGGCAGCCAGGAAAGCCAAGGATACTAAAGTGGCATCTATTGTCACTGGCTGTTACCACTGATCACTCTAGACTCAAATAAGCTCCCCGCCGAACATCTGTTGGGCGGCATAACAATCAAAGGGCCGGCCACCGTGGAAAACGTCAAGCAATTCAATAGCTTCGCTGAGTTCTACCCCTATTACCTGAAAGAGCACGGCAACAGCACCTGCCGGCGCCTGCACTTTATCGGTACCACGTTGGTGATTGGCCTCCTGGCCTACGCCATTGGTCGCGGTTCGTTGGGCTTGCTGCTGGCCATACCGATTGCCGGCTACAGCTTTGCCTGGATCGGCCACTTCTTCTTCGAAAAGAACCGTCCAGCGACGTTCAAGCACCCGTTCTACAGCTTATTGGGGGATTTTGTGATGTATCGCGACATGATCCTCGGCAAAGTGCCGTTCTAGCCCTGTGACCTCATGTCACTTGCGTTAAAGAATGAAAGTTCCGACATCCGCCGACATAAAATTCTTTTTGTCATTTGCAGTGCTGTATCCTGCCAAGGCTTTTTGAGAGCGCGGAATCACCTGCGATTGAAAAAAACAGACCTTGCGAGGAGCGACGACGATGCACGAGATACCTAATCTCCCCTTCCCAAGCCTGCACGAAACTGAGCAGCCAACACCGCAGCAGGCCAGCGACAAACAGCCTGAGGCCAAAGAAGCCAAACCAGTCGACAGCGAAAGCCAGGACTGACGCCGTACCAGACCGTGTGGAAAGCGCAGCTTTGAGCGCTTTCCACACTGCCTGAATAGACCCGGATACCCGCCATGACCGACACCCCAGACACCGCCGTACTCGACGCTGCCTTGCAGATGGTCGACGTATGGAACCGCCTCAGCGCGGACAAACAAGCCGTGCTGCTCCAGCGCTTCGGCACCCAGGAAAACGCCCTGGCCGCCCTGGTCACCACTCAACTGCTCGCCCCCGCCCAGCCCTGATGTCTTTTTGATCTGACGTTTTTGCGATTTACCGCCCTGCACGCGCCCAACCACCGGTATCATTAGCAGCCTATCTTTACCTGCTGCGACTGTGGACCTCTCCCATGCCAGATACCCAGCGCCCCATGGCGGTCACGCTGCAAGTTGTTTCCATCGTGTTGTTCACCTTTATCGGCTACCTGAATATCGGCATTCCCCTCGCCGTATTGCCGGGCTATGTCCACAGCACGCTGGGCTACGGCGCCGTGATTGCCGGGTTGGTGATCAGCGTGCAATACCTGGCCACCCTGCTCAGCCGCCCGTACGCCGGCAAGATCATCGACAACCTGGGCAGCAAGCGCGCCGTGGTGATCGGCTTGGCGGGCTGCGGCTTGAGCGGCGTGTTCATGCTGTTGGCGGCGTGGTTTGCCAGCTTGCCGGCCGTCAGCCTCGGTAGCCTGTTGATTGGCCGCCTGGTCTTGGGCAGCGCGGAGAGCCTGGTCGGCTCGGGCGCCATCGGCTGGGGCATCGGCCGTGTCGGCGCGGCCAATACGGCCAAGGTCATTTCCTGGAACGGCATCGCCAGCTACGGCGCCCTCGCCGTCGGCGCGCCGCTGGGGGTGCTGCTGGTCAGCCATCTCGGGCTGTGGAGCATGGGCGTCAGCATCATCCTGCTGGCGATCATCGGCCTGCTACTGGCCTGGAAGAAGGAGCCCGCGCCCATCGTCGCTGGCGTGCGCCTGCCCTTCATGAATGTGCTGGGCCGCGTGTTGCCCCACGGTTGTGCGTTGGCGCTGGGCTCCATCGGCTTCGGCACCATCGCCACCTTTATCACCCTGTATTACACCACCCAGCACTGGGACAACGCCGTGTGGGCCCTGAGCCTGTTCGGCGCCAGTTTTATCGGCGCACGCCTGCTGTTTGGCAACCTGATCAACCGGATCGGCGGCTTTCGCGTGGCGATTGCCTGCCTGTCCGTGGAAATCCTCGGCCTGCTGCTGTTGTGGCTGGCGCCTGACGCCAACCTGGCCCTGGCCGGCGCGGCCTTGAGCGGGTTTGGCTTTTCCCTGGTGTTTCCGGCGCTGGGCGTCGAGGCGGTCAACCTGGTGCCCGCGTCTAGCCGTGGCTCGGCGGTGGGGGCTTACTCGCTGTTCATCGACTTGTCGTTGGGGATCACCGGCCCGTTGGCCGGGGCGGTGGCGGCAGGGTTCGGCTTTGCGTCGATCTTCCTGTTCGCCGCCCTCGCCGCCCTCGGTGGTTTACTGCTGAGCGTCTACCTGTACCGGCAAGCGCCCAAGGCCCGTGAGGCGCGCGGTGACTAGAAGTCGACCTTGCCGCGCCCGGCCTTGATGCTGCCGCGTTTGGTCTTGGATTCCAGCCGGCGTTTTTTCGAGCCCAGGGTGGGCTTGGTCGGACGGCGCTTCTTCTCGACCTTGGTGGCACTGAGGATCAGCTCCACCAGGCGCTCCAGCGCATCCGCGCGATTCTGCTCCTGGGTCCGATATTGCTGGGCCTTGAGCACCAGCACACCCTCGCTGGTGATGCGACTGTCGCGCAGCGCCAGCAGCCGCTCCTTGTAGAACTCAGGCAGCGACGACGCCGGAATATCAAACCGCAGGTGCACCGCACTCGACACCTTGTTGACGTTCTGCCCACCGGCGCCCTGAGCGCGAATCGCGGTCAGCTCGATCTCGGCATCCGGCAGCTGCACATTGTTGGAAATCACCAGCATCAATCAAAAACCCTAGGCAACGGACAAGCCCAACTCGGACAACAACATCGACGCCTGGGCTTTGGAAATCACGGCGCCTTTGAACAGTTTGGCATCATTGAGGCGAAACCCGCTCAAATCCGCGCCCCGCAGGTCGGCACCGGCAAAGTTGGCGCCGTTGATACGCGCGTGAGCGAGGCTGCAGTCGATCAATTCGGCCTTGCGAAAGTCGGCATCCGACAAATCGCTGTCGGAGAAATCCAGGTTATTCAGCACCGTGCGGGCAAACGACAACCCAGACAGGAACGCGCTGTTGAGCCGGGTCTCGCTGAAACTCAGGCCCAGCGACGCGCAATGGGTGAAGTTGGCACCGGTCAGCTTGCAGTGCTCGAAACTCGCCTGGGGCAGCTTGCTGCGCTGCCAGCGGGTGTTGTTCAGGTCGCAACTGTGGAACTGCGCTTCCAGCAGGTTGGCCGCTTCGAAGATCGCGAGGCTGGCGCGGCAGCTTTTCCACTGGGTGCCTTCCAGGCGGGCGCCGAGGAAAGAGGTCTGGACAAGGATGCAGCGTTCGAAGATCCAGTGATCGAGCACCATGCGCGACAGGTCGGCACCGCTCAGGTCCACGCCGATCAGGCGCAAAGGGCCGTTGTGCTGGTCGATCAGGTCTTCCAGGTCAGCACGTTGCAGGGTGCCGCCGTCGATGTCGGTGTGGTGCATGGGGCCTCCGAGCCTGTAGCCAATTAAAACGAGGCGCGAGTCTACCCCGTCAACGCCAACAAAAAACCCGGCAAAGCGCCGGGTTTTCCGTTTACGGGAAGGTTCCTACTCCAGAACTGTCCCCGTTGTGCTCAGGGCTGCCTGCGCCTTACGCTTGTTCTTGACCCAATAACACACCGCCATAAACGCCACCCACACCGGGATCGCGTACACCGACACCTGGATCCCCGGGATCATCAGCATGACCACCAGGATAAACGCCACGAACGCCAGGCAGAGGTAGTTGCCGTACGGGTACCACAGCGCCTTGAACAGCGGCACCTGGCCTGTGCGGTTCATGTGCTGGCGGAACTTGAAGTGGGAAAAGCTGATCATCGCCCAGTTGATCACCAACGTGGCCACTACCAGGGACATCAGCAGTTCCAGCGCGTGTTGCGGGATCAGGTAGTTCATCAGCACCGCCACCAGGGTGACCGCCGCCGAGGCGAGGATCGAGCGCACCGGCACGCCGCGTTTGTCGATCTTCGCCAGCGCCTTGGGCGCATCGCCCTGCTCGGCCATGCCCAGCAGCATGCGGCTGTTGCAGTAGGTGCCGCTGTTGTACACCGACAGCGCCGCCGTCAGTACCACGAAGTTGAGGATGTGCGCCGCGGTGTTGCTGCCCAGCATCGAGAACACCTGCACGAACGGGCTACCGCTGTAGGCATCGCCGGACGCATTGAGGGTGGTCAGCAGCGCGTCCCACGGGGTCAGCGACAGCAGCACCACCAGGGCACCGATGTAGAAGATCAGGATGCGGTAGATCACTTGGTTGATCGCTTTCGGGATCACCGTGCGTGGCTGGTCAGCCTCGGCCGCAGTGAAACCGAGCATTTCCAGGCCGCCGAAGGAGAACATGATGATCGCCATGGCCATCACCAGGCCGCCCACACCGTGGGGGAAGAAGCCACCGTGTTCCCACAGGTTGCTCACCGAGGCTTGCGGGCCGCCGCTGCCGCTGACCAGCAAATAGCTGCCCAGGGCGATCATGCCGACAATGGCCACCACCTTGATGATGGCAAACCAGAACTCGGCTTCACCGAAGACTTTGACGTTGGCCAGGTTGATCAGGTTGATCAGCACGAAGAACGCCGCCGCCGAGACCCAGGTCGGGATCTCCGGCCACCAGTAGTGCACATATTGGCCGACAGCCGTCAGCTCCGACATGCCCACGAGAATGTACAGGATCCAGCAGTTCCAACCCGACAGGAAGCCGGCGAAACCGCCCCAGTACTTGTGGGCAAAGTGGCTGAAGGAGCCGGCCACCGGCTCTTCGACGATCATCTCGCCGAGTTGGCGCATGATCATGAAGGCGATAAAGCCGCAGATGGCATAGCCCAGGATCATCGACGGACCGGCGGATTTGAGCACCCCGGCCGAGCCGAGGAACAGGCCGGTACCGATGGCGCCACCGAGGGCGATCAACTGGATATGACGATTTTTCAGGCCGCGTTTAAGCTCGCCTGAAGGGGAATGGGGTCCACTCATGAAAAGGGTCTCACGCAAGGTTTGATGATGTTGAATGCACGTCGCTCGCTCGAATCTCGACTCAAGCAGCGCCGCTCAAACCCCAGCGCAGGCACCAGGAGTACAGCGTGTTTATATCGGTCATGCGTCACCTGTTTGTTTTTATCTGTGACGAAATCGAACCCGTCCGGCTCGTGGCCAGGCGGAGTGATCAGGGTAGGCAAACCCTGGGTCTTGGCCTTTTGCGTGGGTACGCAAGGGGGGTCACAGTAAAACGCGGCGGATTGTACACGCAGACAAGCTTCAGGCCGAGCCCTATCGTCACGGACCAAAACTGTAAGCTAATCCTTACAGCACCACCCACCCTAATAAAAACAGGGCAAAGCCGTAAATTATTCGTTACAGAACGGAACACAGACGTTACAGACACTGGAGATCAACTGTGGGAGCGGGCTTGCCCGCGATGGCGCTCGTTCAGTTAAAGCAGCTTTGGCTGATCCACCGCCATCGCGGGCAAGCCCGCTCCCACAGGTTTGATTGCATTTCAAATTCAAGGCAAAAAAAACGCCAACCCGAAGGTTGGCGTTGTTTCTTGCAGCTTGCCGCTAAAAACTAGCCGCTGCCTTCAAGGCTTCTTGCGACCAAAACCAGGACGCTGACCCGAACCGGCCGGGGCGCCACGGCGCTTGCCCGACGGCTCGTCCGCGACCAGTTTCGGGCCAGGGCGCTTGTTCGCCGCTGGCTTGGCTGGACGCTTGGTGCTGGCGTTGTCGGCCGGGCGCTCGGCCTCACCACGGTTGCTGCGACCACCGGCCGGGGCCGGACGCGGCGTGCGTGGAGCACGTTCGCCTTCCTGGCGCGATGGCGCGGTTGGACGACGCTCGCCTTCGATGTGCGGTTGGCGGGAAATACGCCCGCCCGTGGCCGGCGCATCCAGCGCCGGGCGCACGGTCCGCGCAACGCGCTCGGTACGCGCAACAGGACGCGACGATTTACGCTGCATACGCTCAAGCTTGTCTTTGCTCTTGGCGTTCATCTGCGGCATGGCCACCGGCGTCAGGCCCACTTCGGCACTGAGGATGTCGACTTCGTACTGGCTCATTTCGCGCCAGCGGCCCATCGGCAGGTCGGAGTTCAGGAACACCGGGCCGAAACGCACGCGCTTCAGGCGGCTGACCACCAGGCCCTGGGATTCCCACAGGCGACGGACTTCACGGTTACGACCTTCCATCACCACGCAGTGGTACCAGTGGTTGAAACCTTCGCCGCCTGGCGCCTGCTTGATGTCGGTGAACTTGGCCGGGCCGTCTTCCAGCACCACGCCGGCTTTCAAGCGCTCGATCATCTCGTCATCGACTTCGCCACGTACACGCACGGCGTATTCGCGGTCCATCTCGTAGGACGGGTGCATCAGGCGGTTGGCCAGTTCACCGTCGGTGGTGAACATCAGCAAGCCGGTGGTGTTGATGTCGAGGCGACCGATGTTGATCCAGCGGCCTTCTTTGGGCTTAGGCATCTTGTCGAACACGGTCGGACGGCCTTCCGGGTCGTCACGGGTGCAGATCTCGCCATCGGGCTTGTTGTACATGATCACGCGGCGCACCGATTCGGCGGCCTCTTCACGCTTGATGACCTTGCCATCGATGGTGATTGCATCGTGCAGGTCGACGCGCTGGCCGAGGGTGGCCTCGACGCCGTTGACCTTGATGCGCTTCTGGGTGATCCAGGCTTCGACGTCGCGGCGCGAGCCCACGCCGATACGCGCCAGCACCTTTTGCAGTTTTTCACCTGCTGGGCCGATTTCCTGGCTGTCGTTCTGGTCTTTGTCGTTCATCTTAAGCACCTCCCGGTGGGTCGATTCAGGCGTGGCCCGAAGAGTGTTGAAAGCAGGGTCTTGGCCGAAGAGGTCGGCGAAGGGTCGCGAATCATACGCGTATGGCGCGCATTGCGCATCAGAGACTAGTTGATAAGCCTCAAGTCGTTCACTTTTCCGCCGACCGGTGCCGCCCTCCATCCTTGTGGGAGCTCCCACAGGGGTTCAGCAGTGTTTGCCGGATTGGGTCAGTCTTCGAACTCGCGTCGTTCAGCTTCGATGGCTTCAGCCAGTGCACGGGCTTCGGCTTCTTCGTCGCTCAGGGCCGGCTGTTCGAGGGCGGCGACGGCGGCCAGGAGTTTTTCGCGGGCTTCGGCCACACCGAGAATATCTTCTTCGGGTTCAGGCTCTGGCTCGGGCTCAACGTTTTCAAGGGCCTCAGGCTCGACGGCACCATCACGCAGCAAGTCATCAAAGTCAGTCTTGATGCCCTGCTCCATGTCATCCAATTCCAGCAACAAGGTGTGGAAACTGGTTTCGTCCTTCGGCTCTTCCGGCTCGGCGCTGGCATCCGCCAGCTCTTGCAGGCTGGCGGGCACCGGCGCGTCGTCGAAGTCCAGCACCGGGTCTGGCTCCATCTCGCGCAACTCGGCCAGCGGCGGCAAGTCGTCGAGGTTTTTCAGGTTGAAGTGGTCAAGAAACACCTTGGTGGTGGCAAACATCGCCGGCTTACCGGGCACGTCACGGTAACCAACGATGCGAATCCACTCGCGCTCCAGCAGGGTCTTGACGATATGACTGTTGACCGCCACACCCCGCACGTCCTCGATCTCGCCCCGGGTGATCGGCTGGCGATAGGCGATCAGCGCCATGGTCTCCAGCATCGCCCGCGAATAACGCTGCGGGCGCTCTTCCCACAAGCGGCCGACCCATGGGGAAAATTTCTCACGGATCTGCAGGCGATAGCCCGACGCCACTTCCCGCAGCTCAAAGGCGCGGCCGTCGCAGGACTTGCGCAGGATCTCCAGCGCCTTCTTGAACACCGGCGGCTCGGGGCGTTCGGCTTCTTCAAAGAGTTCGAACAGGCGTTCCAGGGATTGCGGCTTGCCCGAGGCCAGTAGAAACGCCTCCAGCAACGGGGCCAGTTCGCGGGGTTCAGTCAGATTCATCGATTCAGCTCTTTATTCGGCTCGCGCCCGCACGTGGATAGCCGCAAAAGGCTCATTCTGGACCAGCTCGACCAAGGATTCCTTGACCAGTTCAAGCACCGCCATAAAGGTCACCACTACCCCCAGGCGCCCTTCTTCTTTGGTGAACAGCTCGACAAACGGCACGAAACCACCGCCCTTGAGGCGTTCCAGCACATCGCTCATGCGCTCGCGGGTCGACAGCGCCTCGCGGCTGACCTGGTGGCTCTCAAACATATCGCCACGGCGCAGCACCTCGGCCATGGACATCAGCAGTTCTTCCAGGCTCACATCCGGCAACAACTTGCGCGCGCGGGCCTCGGGGGCATCCAGCTTGGGCACCACCACATCGCGGCCGACGCGGCTCAAGCCATCGATACCTTCGGCAGCCGCCTTGAAGCGCTCGTACTCTTGCAGGCGGCGGATCAGCTCGGCGCGCGGGTCGTCTTCCTCGGCTTCCACCGTCTCCGAACGCGGCAGCAGCATGCGCGACTTGATCTCGGCGAGCATGGCGGCCATCACCAGGTACTCGGCGGCCAGTTCCAGGCGCACCGACTGCATCAATTCCACATAGCCCATGTACTGGCGGGTGATTTCCGCCACCGGGATGTCGAGGATGTTGATGTTCTGCTTGCGGATCAGGTACAGCAGCAAGTCCAGCGGGCCTTCGAAGGCTTCGAGGAAGACTTCCAGCGCATCCGGCGGAATGTACAGGTCCAGCGGCATTTCCAGCACGGCCTGGCCATACACCATGGCAAACGGCAGTTCCTGCTGGGCGCCGGCCTGGCTATCGACGGTTTCCACGGCGGACATTCAGGCCTCGACCATGAACGGCGCCGGATCGCCGCAACCGACGCGGATCACTTCCGGCTCGCCATCGGCCAGGTTGATCACGGTGGAGGCCTTGTTGCCGCCGAAACCACCGTCGATGATCAGGTCGACCTGTTTTTCCAGGAGCTGGCGCATTTCGTACGGATCTTCCAGCGGCTCGCTGTCACCGGGCATGATCAGCGACACGCTCATCAGCGGTTCGCCCAGCTCCGCCAGCAACGCCAGGGCGATGGGATGCTCGGGCACCCGCAGGCCGATGGTGCGTTTCTTCGGGTGCAGCAACAGGCGCGGCACTTCGCGGGTGGCGTTGAGAATAAAGGTGTAGGGGCCCGGCGTGTGCGCCTTGAGCAGGCGGAAGGTGCCGGTGTCGACCTTGGCGAACAGGCCCAACTGGGACAGGTCGCTGCAGATCAGCGCGAAGTTGTGCTTGTCGTCCAATTGACGCAAGCGTCGTACACGCTCGACCGCGCCCTTGTCGCCGATCTGGCAACCGATGGCGTAGGACGAGTCCGTTGGATAGATCACCACGCCACCGGCGCGAATGATCTCCACGGCCTGTTTGATCAGGCGCGCCTGGGGGTTCTCCGGGTGAATCTGGAAGAATTGACTCACGTGTTCTACCTGTTCAGACGGTGGCAGTAATGGGGTCATGCTTGAATCGCCCCGACAAGAGCGGCAGGTCTTCAGGTACCTGGCGATACTCGCCGATTTCGGACCACCCACCTGGGCCATGAAAATCACTGCCGGCGCTGACCAGCAGACCAAATTCGCGGGCAAGAATAGCCAGGCTGCCGACCTGTTCAGCGGGTTGATGCCCATTGACCACTTCGATCGCGTGGCCGCCCGCTCCAATATAGTCGCTGATCAGCTTGCGACGCTTGCTGCGGGTGAAATCGTAATGCCACGGGTGCGCCAGGCTGACCCAGGCCCCGGCGGCGCGCAAGGTGGCGACGGTGTCTTCGAGGGTCGGCCAGTGTTGCTTGACGTCACCCAGCTTGCCGGCGCCCAGCCATTTGCGGAAGGCCTCGGCGCGGTCCTTGACGAACCCCTCGCGCACCATCCAATCGGCGAAGTGCGGGCGGGCCGGGGCGTTGCCGCTGTCACCGAGTTCCTGCTGGATCGCCCGGGCGCCGTCGAGGGCGTTGGGCATGCCCTTGAGGCTGAGTTTGCGGCTGATTTCTTCGGAGCGCAGCCAGCGGCCATCGTGCAAAGCGGCGATGGCGGCCACCAGCGGCGCGGCCGTCTGGTCGAAACCGTAGCCGAGCACATGAATGGTGGCGCCGCCCCAGGTGCAGGACAATTCCACGCCGTTGACCAGTTGCATGCCCAGGGCCTGCGCGGCTTCGCGAGCTTCGTCGAGGCCTTCGAGGGTGTCGTGGTCGGTCAACGCCAGGACTCGCACGCCTTTTTCAAACGCACGCGCAACCAGTACCGCGGGCGCCAGGGCGCCGTCGGAGGCCGTGCTGTGGCAGTGCAAATCAACATTCACGGGGATGTGTAACCTCAAGTCAGCTGGCGCTTTCGCTACCTAGGATGTTTGTTATTATGCCGCCACATCCAGCTTCTGGCTCTTACTGTGAAACAATTCATCGACTTCATCCCGCTGTTGCTGTTTTTCATCGTTACCAAAATCGACCCCCGGGTCATCGATATCGCCGGCCACCCGGTGTCCTTCGGAGGCATCTACAGCGCCACCGCCGTCCTGATCATCAGTTCCATCGTCGTCTACGGCGCCATCTTCATCTCCCAGCGCAAGCTGGAAAAAAGCCAATGGCTGACCCTGGTCGCCTGCCTGGTCTTCGGCGGCCTGACCCTGGCCTTCCACAGCGAAACCTTCCTCAAATGGAAAGCGCCGGTGGTCAACTGGCTGTTCGCCCTGGTCTTTATCGGCAGCCACTTCATCGGTGACCGCTTGCTGATCAAGCGGATCATGGGCCATGCGCTGACCCTGCCAGAGCCGGTGTGGACACGCTTGAACGTCGCCTGGATCGTGTTTTTCCTGTTCTGCGGCGCCGCCAACCTGTTCGTGGCCTTTACCTTCCAGGACTACTGGGTCGACTTCAAAGTGTTCGGCAGCCTGGGCATGACCGTATTGTTCCTGGTCGGCCAGGGCATCTATCTGTCGCGCCACCTGCATGACACCGCCCCTACCACGCCAAAAACCGAGGACTGACATGCTCTACGCCATCATTGCCACCGACGTCGCCAACTCGCTGGATAAACGCCTGAGCGTGCGCCCGGCCCATGTCGAGCGCCTCAAGCAGCTGCAAGCCGAAGGCCGCCTCGTCCTGGCCGGCCCGCACCCGGCCGTAGACAGCAATGACCCGGCCGACGCCGGTTTCACCGGTAGCCTGATCGTCGCCGAGTTTGCGTCCCTGGCTGACGCCCAGGCCTGGGCCAAGGCCGATCCGTATATCGCCGCCGGCGTTTATGCCGACGTGGTGATCAAGCCGTTCAAGCAAGTCCTGCCTTGACCCGAGCTTGTGCCGAACCGATTGCGTTCGGCACACAGCTTATTGCTCATTATTCTCGGTAACCTGCCGACAACGTCCTGAATATTCGTGTGGAATCAGGAGTTCCGATGCGCTTACGTCAGTTGTGTCTGTTGGCAGTGGTAATGATCGGGGCTACGGCCCACGCTGAAGAAACCCCGAATACCGGCAATTCGACGCCGCTGTCGTTGAGTGCCGGCAGCCAGATCAGCGAGTTGCAGCAACGCTTGAAAGACAGCGAGCGGCAACGTGAAGAACTGAGCAAGCAACTGCAGAACGCGGATGCCACCCGCGAAAGCGCGCAACTAAGTCGCCTTCGCCAAGAGAACCAACGCCTGTCCCAGCAACTCAAAGAGACACAGGGCGGTGCCTTGACCCGTTGGCTGACCGAGCAACAACAGTGGTTTGTCACCGGTGGGGCCGTCGCACTGATCGCCTTGCTGTGCGGGATCTTCGCCAGCGGTGGGCACCGTCGCCGTCGACAATGGCTAAATTGAGTGAGTCATGAGCGAGCTGTTACTGATAGATGATGACCAGGAGCTCTGTGAGCTGCTGACCAGTTGGTTGAGCCAGGAAGGCTTCCAGGTGCGCGCCTGCCATGACGGCTTGAGTGCGCGTAAAGCCTTGGCCGACACGGCGCCTGCCGCCGTGGTGCTGGATGTGATGCTGCCCGATGGCAGCGGCCTGGAGCTGCTCAAGCAATTGCGCAGCGACCACCCGGACTTGCCCGTGCTGATGCTGTCGGCCCGGGGCGAACCGCTGGACCGCATCCTCGGCCTGGAACTCGGCGCCGACGACTACCTGGCCAAGCCTTGTGACCCTCGCGAACTGACCGCGCGCCTGCGCGCGGTACTGCGCCGCAGCCACCCCGCGGCTGTCTCGACGCAGATGGAACTGGGCGACCTGTGCTTCAGCCCGGTGCGCGGCGTGGTCAGCATCGACGAGCAGGAATTCACCCTCACCGTCTCCGAAAGCCGCCTGCTGGAAGCCTTGCTGCGCCAGCCCGGCGAGCCGCTGGACAAACAGGAACTGGCGCAGATCGCCCTGGGCCGCAAGCTGACGCTTTACGACCGCAGCCTGGACATGCACGTCAGCAACCTGCGCAAAAAGATCGGCCCGCACCCGGATGGCCGGCCACGGATCGTGGCGTTGCGTAGCCGTGGTTACTACTACAGCCTCTAGGCACTGCACAGCTCTCCTGGGAATACTGGTTTCCTGTGGGAGCTGGCTTGCCTGCGATGGCATCACCTGGATTTAACTGACAGACCGAGTTGCCTGCATCGCAGGCAAGCCAGCTCCCACACTTGACCTCATCCGCCTCAACAGTTTTGTCAGCTCCCACCAACCCCCTCTTTACCCAAGCTTTACGCTCCCCTGACTGCCGCTGACCTTCATCTCCGTAATCTACTCACATCCGGACTCACCGGAATAGAGACAGGAGAATCACCATGCGCAAGACCCTTATCGCTTTGATGTTCGCCGCTGCCCTGCCCACCGTTGCCATGGCGGCAATGCCCGACGGCCGCGGCCCGATGGGCGGCCCGGAAGGCCACATGATGGGCGGCCCGGGCCACGGCGGTGAACACGGTCCGCGTGGCAAAGGCGGCCCCTTCAGCCAGCTGGACTTGAGCAAAGAGCAGCGCGAGCAAATCGGCAAGCTGATGGGCGACCAATGGCACGCTCGCAAAGACCTGACCAAAAAGTACCTGGACAAGCTCCCGGCCGCTGAGCAGAAAGCCATGCAGGACGAGATCGCCGCCGGCAAGCAGAAAACCCAGGCGGATATCCGCGCCGTGCTGAAACCCGATCAACAGAAGAAATTCGACGAGATCGTCAAGAAACAAGCCGAGCGCCGTGCCGAGTGGAAGGAATTCCAGGCCTGGAAAGCGCAACAGCCGCAAAAAGCGCAATAATGCCCACGCGTTGACGCTTCCAGCCCAGTGGCCACCGCCACTGGGCTTTTCCTGTTTGAGGGTTTCCTGTGCGCTCATTGTTCTGGCGGATCCTGGCCAGTTTCTGGCTGGCCATCGCTCTGGTTGCCGGGTTGTCGATCCTGCTCGGGCACATGCTCAACCAGGACGGCTGGATTCTCAGCCGCCACCCCGGCCTCGCCAACCTGCCCGAAGAATGGGCGCAACTCTACGAATCCCAGGGCGAAGACGCCGCCCAGGAGTTGCTGCAACAGCGCAAGCGCCAGTACCACATCGACGTGCAGGTGCTCAATGAAAGCGGCGAGCCGGTGGTGCGTGGCACGTTCCCGCGGCGCTCGGCTGCGTTCGAAGCCCGGCAGAATGACAGCAAAGACGGCCATCTGCCGTGGCGCCGCCTGACCGCCGAGTACACCAGCGAAAAAACCGGCGACACCTACCTGCTGATCTACCGCATCCCCCACCCGGAACTGGACGCCTGGCACCGCAGCAGCCTGTTGTGGCCATTGAGCGCGCTGGCGATTGCCCTGGTGGTGCTGACGTTGTTCAGCTTGCTGGTGACGCTGTCCATCACCCGCCCCTTGAGCCGTTTGCGCGGCGCAGTGCATGACCTCGGCCAAGCCACCTACCAGCAAAACAGCCTGGCGCGCCTGGCCAACCGCCGCGACGAGTTCGGCGTCCTCGCCACCGACTTCAACCGCATGGGCGCGCGCCTGCAAAGCCTGATCGGCAGCCAGCGCCAATTGCTGCGCGACGTCTCCCACGAACTGCGCTCGCCCCTGGCCCGCCTGCGTATCGCCCTGGCCCTGGCCGAGCGCGCCAGCCCCGAAGAACGGGAAAAACTCTGGCCGCGCCTGACCCGCGAATGCGACCGCCTCGAAGCCTTGATCAGTGAAATCCTCGTCCTGGCCCGCGTCGATGCCGACAACGCCAGCGCCGAGGACGTCGATCTCGACCCGTTGCTCAAGGCCCTGCAAAAAGACGCCCTGCTCAGCGCGCCCGAGCAAAAGGTGCAACTGAGCGGCGACAGCGACCTGCACCTCAAGGGCTGGCCGACCATGATCGAACGCGCCGTGGACAACCTGCTGCGCAATGCCCAGCGCTTCAACCCAGCGGATCAGCCCATCGAATTGCATGCCCAGCGCCAGGGCGAGCGCATCCTGATCAGCGTGCGCGACCACGGCCCCGGCGTCGACGCCGAGCACCTGAGCCAACTGGGCGAACCGTTTTACCGCGCCCCCGGCCAGACCGCCCAAGGCCACGGCCTGGGCCTGGCAATCGCACGCCGCGCAGCCGAGCGTCACGGCGGCAGCCTGATCCTGGCCAATCACCCGGGCGGTGGTTTTATCGCCAGCATCGAGCTGCCGCTGGAGCCTGGAGTTGTCACACCGGCCTGATGATCTCTTATAGTGGTCCTTCTCTTACGGAGGGCCTTTGATGACTGACCTGCTGACTCCCATCCAAGCCGCACTCGCGCTACCCCACACCCCGCTGGCCGTTACCGAGGCCGGCGCCCTGCCCTCGGCCTTTGCCGTCACCGAACTGGCCAGCGCCAGCCTCGGCGCTGCGGGCCAGGCGGTGGCGCAGTTGATCCAGCAACAGACCGGGCGTTTGCCCGGTGTCAGCGTGGACCGGCGCCTCGCCTCCTTCTGGTTCTCGTCCTCGATCCGCCCGCTGGGCTGGCAAGTACCGCCGCTGTGGGACACGGTGGCCGGCGATTACGCCAGCGCCGATGGCTGGATTCGCCTGCACACCAACGCACCTCATCACCGCGCGGCCGCCGAACGTATCCTCGGCAAGGTCGCCGACCGCGACGAAATGGCCAGCAAGGTTGCCCAATGGAACGCCGCCGAACTGGAGCAGGCGATTGTCGATGAGGGCGGCTGTGCCGCGCAGATGCGCTCATGGCAAGCCTGGCAGGCGCACCCGCAGGGCTTGGCCGTGAATGCCGAGGCGTTGGTGCAGCGTCAGACCGTGACAACCACCTCCGACAAACCCTGGCTCGGCTCAGTCGCACGACCACTGGCGGGCATCAAGGTGCTCGACCTGACCCGCGTCCTGGCCGGCCCGGTGGCCAGTCGCTTCCTCGCCGGCCTTGGCGCCGACGTGCTGCGCATCGATTCGCCGACCTGGGACGAAGCCGGCGTGGTGCCGGAAATGACCCTGGGCAAACGCTGCGCGCGCCTCGACCTGAAAAGCCCCGAGGGCCGGCAGGTATTCGAAGCACTCCTCAAGGACACTGACATTCTGTTCCACGGCTACCGCGCCGACGCCCTGGAACACCTGGGCTACACCGCCACTGAATTACAGCAGATCGCCCCGGGCCTGATCGACGTGAGCCTCAATGCCTACGGCTGGAGCGGCCCGTGGCGCAATCGCCGCGGGTTCGACAGCCTGGTGCAGATGAGCAGCGGGATTGCCGATGCGGGGATGGCCTGGAAACAGGCGGATAAACCGGTGCCGCTGCCGTTGCAGGCGCTGGATCACGCCACCGGGTACTTGATGGCGGCCAGTGCGATCCAGGCCTTGAGCGAGCGCTTGAACACCGGATGCGGCGGTTCGGCGCGCTTGTCGCTGGCGCGCACGGCGGCGTTGTTGGTAGAGGCTGGGCAAGTGCCGCCGCAACCGGCGTTGCGGGCGGAGCAGGCAAGTGATCAAGGTTTGCTGGTGGAACAGACGGCCTGGGGGCCGGCCCATCGATTGCTGGCGCCGGTGACAATCAGCGGCACGCCGTTGCAGTGGGATTTGCCGGCTGGGGAATTGGGGTCACACCGGGCTCAGTGGTGACCTGAAAATCGCTATCGCAGGCAAGCCAGCTCCCACATTTGAACGTGTTCACAAATCAAAAATGTGGGAGCTGGCTTGCCTGCGATGGGGCCCTTACAGTCACTATCAACCCCCCCGACTCAACGACGCCCAATCGTAGGGCGGCGCAAAGGCCAATCTCACAACGTCAACACCCCGCTATACAGCCCATACGCCGCCAACCCGGCACCAGCAATCACACAGCTGAAAATGCCCTTTTCCATGTGGGTAAACAACGGCTGGCCCTGCTCACGCTTGGCCAAGGCAAACAGGATCACACCCGGCGCATACAGCAGCGCCGACAACAGCAAGTATTTCAAACCACCGGCATACAACAGCCACACCGCATAGCCCAGCGCAATCAGGGCCACCAGCAAGTCCTTCAGGCGCTGGCCATGGGCGCCTTCATAGGTCTCGCCACGTCCGCTCAACAGCACCGCATAGGCCGCCGACCACAGGTACGGCACCAGGATCATCGACGAGGCCAGGTAGATCAGGGTGGTGTAGGTACTGTGGGAAAACAGCGTGATCACCAGGAAGATCTGGATCATCACATTGGTCAGCCACAGCGCATTGACCGGCACCTGATTGGCGTTTTCCTTCTTCAGAAAGGCCGGCATGGTCTTGTCATGGGCAGTGGCGTAGAGGATTTCGGCGCAGAGCAACGCCCACGACAGCAACGCGCCGAGCAGCGACACCGCCAGGCCGAGGCTGATCGCCATGGCGCCCCATGGCCCGACGATATGTTCCAGCACACCGGCCAGGGACGGGTTCTGCAGTTGTGCCAGCTCAGGCTGGCTCATGATCCCCAGGGACAGCACATTCACCAGCACCAGCAACGCCAGCACGCCGAGAAAGCCGATCACCGTGGCGCGGCCCACGTCCGAGCGTTTCTCGGCCCGCGCGGAGTACACGCTGGCGCCTTCGATGCCGATAAACACAAACACGGTGACCAGCATCATGTTGCGCACCTGGTCCACCACGTCGCCCAGCTGCGGGTTGCCCAGGCCCCAGATATCCCGGGTGAAAATATGCGCCTCGAACGCCACGGCGGCGATCACGATAAACATCAGCAACGGCACGATCTTCGCCACGGTGGTGATCAGGTTGATAAACGCCGCTTCCTTGATCCCACGCATCACCAGAAAATGCACCGCCCACAGCAACAGCGACGCACAACCGATGGCCACCGGCGTGTTGCCCTGGCCAAACACCGGGAAAAAGTAGCCCAGGGTGCTGAACAGCAACACGAAGTAACCGACGTTACCCATCCACGCGCTGATCCAGTACCCCCAGGCAGACGAGAAACCCATGTAGTCGCCAAACCCCGCCTTGGCGTAGGCATACACCCCGGAATCCAGCTCGGGCTTGCGGTTGGCCAGGGTCTGGAACACAAACGCCAGGGTCAGCATGCCCACGGCGGTGATCCCCCAGCCGATCAACACGGCGCCCACTTCGGCACGGGCGGCCATGTTTTGTGGCAGGGAAAAAATCCCCCCGCCAATCATCGATCCCACCACCAGGGCGATCAGGGCGCCAAGTCGAAGTTTCTGGGCCGGTTGGGACATGGCGACTCCTGGATTAACCACTGTTTGAGCTGACAACTGTGCACTCAACTAATTAACTCAGCGAGTGTAGCGTTTATTAGAGAAGGCGATAAAACAGACATGTTCATAACCTAAAAGCATGTCGCGCCGTGAAGTTTAGGCTTATTTAGATTTTAAATACTGCACAAAACTTAACGCTTATAGCGCTTTTGTGAAACTTCGTTCAAAAAGTTTGCACATCCGAAAAAAGGGGCTAGCTTCAAACGTCCATGCCCCTGACTAAATGATTAACAACAACGGCGAAACCGCTCTGGAAAGCGCCTTCCCGCGTCTTTGTATTGCCCAAGGGATTCCATCCTAAGTCATTAATTCACAATGGAATGTGCCAATGAAGTGATCTGAGTCAGCTGTTTGAATAGCGCACAGAATTATTCTGTGGTCTCTCTTCTCCTGCATTGGAGTCACGCAATGTCTGACACTCCCGGAAAACTTAGGCTAGGTGCACTGGTTGCACTTGTCGTCGGCTCGATGATTGGTGGCGGGATCTTCTCTCTGCCACAAAACATGGCCGCCAGCGCCGATGTCGGCGCGGTGTTGATTGGTTGGGTGATTACCGCCATCGGCATGTTGACCCTCGCTTTTGTGTTCCAGACCCTCGCCAACCGCAAGCCCGACCTCGACGGCGGTGTGTACGCCTACGCCAAGGCCGGTTTCGGCGATTACATGGGCTTTTCGTCCGCCTGGGGTTACTGGATCAGCGCCTGGCTGGGCAACGTCGGTTACTTCGTCTTGCTGTTCAGCACCTTGGGTTACTTCTTCCCGATCTTCGGCGAGGGCAACACGCCAGCGGCCGTGATCGGTGCCTCGGCGCTGCTGTGGGCCGTGCATTTTCTGGTACTGCGCGGGATCAAGGAAGCGGCCTTCATCAACCTGGTGACCACCGTCGCCAAGGTCGTGCCGCTGGTGCTGTTCGTGTTGATCGCGCTGTTCGCGTTCAAGCTGGAAATCTTCACCGCGGACATCTGGGGCGTGAAGAACCCCGACCTGGGCAGCGTGATGAACCAGGTGCGCAACATGATGCTGGTCACCGTGTGGGTGTTTATCGGTATCGAGGGCGCGAGCATCTTCTCGTCCCGTGCGGAAAAACGCTCCGACGTCGGCAAGGCCACCGTGATCGGCTTTATCACCGTGCTGCTGTTCCTGATGCTGGTGAACGTGCTGTCCCTGGGGATCATGACCCAACCGGAACTGGCCAAGCTGCAGAACCCGTCGATGGCCGCTGTGCTGGAGCACGTGGTGGGTCACTGGGGCGCGGTGCTGATCAGCGTCGGCTTGATCATCTCGCTGCTGGGGGCGCTGCTGTCGTGGGTGCTGCTGTGTGCGGAGATCATGTTCGCCGCCGCCAAGGACCACACCATGCCGGAGTTCCTGCGCAAGGAAAACGCCAACCACGTGCCGGTCAACGCCCTGTGGCTGACCAACGCGATGGTGCAGCTGTTCCTGATCATCACGCTGTTCTCCGCCAGCACCTACCTGTCGCTGATCTACCTCGCCACTTCGATGATCCTGGTGCCCTACCTGTGGTCGGCGGCCTACGCCCTGCTGCTGGCGGTGCGCGGCGAGACCTACGAAAACGCCCTCAAGGAGCGCAAGAAAGACCTGTTCATCGGCGCCATCGCCCTGATCTATGCGATCTGGCTGCTCTACGCCGGTGGCACCAAATACCTGCTGCTTTCCGCCCTGCTCTACGCCCCCGGCGCGATCCTGTTCGCCAAGGCCAAGCGTGAACTGGGCAAACCGATTTTCACCAATGTCGAGAAGTTGATCTTCGCCGCAGTGGTCATTGGCGCCCTGGTGGCGGCCTATGGACTCTACGACGGCTTCCTGACCCTGTAACACCTGAATCTTTTTGTTCACTGGAGGATCTGTAATGACCACGGAAAAAGTGAAGTACGGCGTACATTCCGAAGCCGGCAAACTGCGCAAAGTCATGGTGTGCTCCCCAGGCTTGGCCCACCAGCGGCTGACCCCCAACAACTGCGATGAACTGCTGTTCGATGACGTGCTGTGGGTGGCCCAGGCCAAGCGTGACCACTTCGACTTCGTGACCAAGATGCGCGAGCGGGATATTGATGTGCTGGAAATGCACAACCTGCTCACCGACATCGTCGCCATCCCTGAAGCGCTGGACTGGATCCTGGAGCGCAAGATCACCGCCAACACCGTCGGCCTGGGCCTGGTCAATGAAGTCGGCTCGTGGCTGCGCAGCCTGGAGCCGCGCAAGACCGCCGAGTTCCTCATCGGTGGCGTATCCGCTGATGACCTGCCAAGCCAATTCGGCGGCAAGACCATCGAGATGTTCCGCGACTTCCTCGGCCACGCCAGCTTCATCCTGCCGCCGCTGCCCAACACCCAGTTCACCCGTGACACCACCTGCTGGATCTACGGCGGCGTGACGCTGAACCCGATGTACTGGCCGGCGCGACGTCAGGAAACCCTGCTGACCACCGCCATCTACAAATTCCACCCCGAGTTCACCAACGCTGATTTCGAAATCTGGTACGGCAACCCCGATGAAGAACACGGCGCTTCCACCCTGGAAGGCGGTGACGTGATGCCAATCGGCAACGGCGTGGTGTTGATCGGCATGGGCGAGCGCTCGTCCCACCAGGCGATCGGCCAACTGGCGCGCAACCTGTTCAAGAACAAGGCGGTGGAAAAAGTCATCGTCGCCGGCCTGCCAAAATCCCGCGCCGCGATGCACCTGGACACCGTGTTCAGCTTCTGCGACCGCGACCTCGTGACCATCTTCCCCGAAGTGGTCAACCAGATCGTCGCCTTCACCCTGCGCCCTGACGAAAGCAAACCCCACGGCATCGACATCACTCGGGAGAAATCCAACTTCCTCGACACCGTCGCCGCCGCCCTCGGCCTCAAGGCCCTGCGCGTGGTGGAAACCGGCGGCAACGCCTTCGCCGCCGAGCGCGAGCAGTGGGACGACGGCAACAACGTGGTGGCCGTGGAGCCTGGCGTGGTCATCGGCTACGACCGCAACACCTACACCAACACCCTGCTGCGCAAGGCCGGTGTGGAAGTGATCACCATCAGCGCCGGTGAACTGGGCCGGGGCCGTGGCGGCGGCCACTGCATGACCTGCCCGATCATCCGCGACCCTATCGACTACTAGACGACCATCCACCCGGCGGCGCATATCCCGCGCCGACCGGGCCGATTACCGAATCCAAGGAGAATCATCATGGCGTTCAACATCCACAACCGCAGCCTGCTCAGCCTGGAACACCACACCCCGCGCGAGCTGCGCTACCTGCTGGACCTGTCCCGCGACCTCAAGCGCGCCAAGTACACCGGCACCGAACAGCAGCACCTCAAAGGCAACAACATTGCGCTGATCTTCGAAAAAACCTCGACCCGCACCCGATGTGCCTTCGAAGTGGCCGCCTATGACCAGGGCGCCAACGTCACCTACATCGAC
Source organism: Pseudomonas sp. FP453 (assembly GCF_030687495.1). NCBI lineage: Bacteria > Pseudomonadati > Pseudomonadota > Gammaproteobacteria > Pseudomonadales > Pseudomonadaceae > Pseudomonas > Pseudomonas sp. FP453. Next base: position 4,863,700 of record NZ_CP117435.1, read on the forward strand.
CCGGGCTCGTCGCAGATCGGCCACAAGGAAAGCATGAAAGACACCGCCCGCGTGCTCGGGCGCATGTACGACGCCATTGAGTACCGTGGCTTCAAGCAGGAAATCGTCGAAGAACTGGCGAAGTTCGCCGGCGTGCCGGTGTTCAACGGCCTGACCGATGAATACCACCCGACCCAGATGATCGCCGACGTGCTGACCATGCGTGAACACGCCGACAAGCCGATCCACGAGATCAGCTACGCCTACCTGGGCGATGCGCGCAACAACATGGGCAATTCGCTGCTGCTGGTGGGTTCCAAGCTGGGCATGGACGTGCGCATCTGCGCGCCAAAAGCCCTGTGGCCTCACGATGACCTGGTGAGCCGCTGCAAGAAATACGCGGAAGAAAGTGGTGCACGCATCACCCTCACCGAAGACCCGAAGGCCGCGGTGAAAGGCGTGGACTTCATCCACACCGACGTCTGGGTCTCCATGGGCGAACCGGTGGAAGCCTGGGCCGAGCGCATCGAGCAACTGCTGCCGTACCAGGTTAACGCCGAGCTGATGAAAGCCACCGGCAACCCACGCACCAAGTTCATGCACTGCCTGCCGGCGTTCCACAACAGCGATACCAAGATCGGCAAGCAGATTGCCGAACAGTATCCGCACCTGGCCAATGGCATTGAAGTGACGGACGACGTGTTCGAGTCGCCGGCGTGTATTGCCTTCGAGCAGGCGGAAAACCGCATGCACACCATCAAGGCGATTTTGGTCTCCACCCTGGCTGACCTGTAATCCACAGCTCCCACTGACTCAACACGGTCAATGTGGGAGCTGGCTTGCCTGCGATGCAGGCAACTCGGTCGTTCAGGTAGACCGAGGTGATGCCATCGCGGGCAAGCCCGGCTCCCACATTGACCGCGTTCCTTCATCAGAATTTATGGAAGGACAATTGCTATGCGTATCGTCGTTGCACTGGGCGGGAACGCCCTGCTCCGCCGTGGTGAACCCATGACTGCGGACAACCAACGCGCCAATATCCGAATTGCCACCGAACAGATCGCCAAGATCCACCCCGGCAACGAACTCGTCATCGCCCACGGCAATGGCCCGCAAGTCGGCCTGCTGTCGTTGCAGGCGGCGGCCTACACCCAGGTGTCGCCGTACCCGCTGGACGTGCTCGGCGCCGAGACCGAAGGCATGATCGGCTACATCATCGAACAGGAACTGGGCAACCTGCTGGACTTCGAAGTGCCCTTCGCCACCCTGCTCACCCAGGTCGAAGTGGACGCCAACGACCCCGCTTTCAAAAACCCGACCAAGCCCATCGGCCCCGTGTACTCCAAGGCCGAAGCGGAACAACTCGCCGCCGAAAAAGGCTGGGCGATTGCCCCGGACGGCGACAAGTACCGCCGTGTGGTGGCCAGCCCGCGCCCCAAACGCATCTTTGAAATCCGCCCGATCAAGTGGCTGCTGGAAAAAAGCAGCATCGTGATCTGCGCCGGCGGTGGCGGCATCCCGACCCTGTACGGCGAAGACGGCAAGCTCAAGGGCATCGAAGCGGTGATCGACAAGGACCTGTGTTCGTCGCTGCTGGCGTCGCAACTGGAAGCCGACTTGCTGGTGATCGCCACCGACGTCAACGCCGCCTTTATCGACTACGGCAAGCCGACCCAGAAAGCCATCGGCCAGGCCCACCCCGACGACATCGAAAAACTCGGCTTCGCCGCCGGCTCCATGGGGCCCAAGGTGCAAGCGGCCTGCGAGTTCGCCCGCAAGACTGGCAAAACCGCCGTCATCGGTTCACTCTCGGACATCGAAGCGATTGTCCAGGGCAGCGCCGGTACACGCATCAGCACGGCAAAACCTGGCATCACCTACCTGTGAAGTTGAGGAGAAACGCCTATGGCCATCTTTGAACCGGGTCACCTGCACGTTGAACGTCATGCGCTCAATGCCAATGACTACAGCTACAACCTGTGCATCGACTACGAAGTCAGCCAGGACCCCAAGGAAGGCAAGGGCATGCTCTTCAAGCTGCATGGCTCGGTGCAGGGCAAGGACCTCAAGGAGGAGTTTTTCCTGCCCAAGGACCAGGCGTTCGACTTTGCCCGGCATGCGATGAACATCGCGCAGAAGTACGGGATGCCGAAGGTCGCGGTGCTCAACGGCTCGATGCACAAGCAGTACGACCTGATGTTCGAGGATGTGCGGCATCAGTTGGATGTGAAGCCCGGTGATCCGGTCAAGCCTGAACACCTGGAATGACCCTTCTCTCATAGGCAAAACAGGACAAATGTGGGAGCTGGCTTGTGTGGGAGCTGGCTTGCCTGCGATAGCGGAGTGTCAGGCGACATCAATGTCACTGCTCCACCGCCATCGCAGGCAAGCCAGCTCCCACATTTTTTGATCTCCATCGCCCGTCAGGCATACTGGCCGCCTCTCGCTCGCCAGAATCCAGATTCGCCCCATGCGTATCCACGTCAGCTTCATCGACCGCGTCGGCATCACCCAGGAAGTCCTGGCCCTGCTCGGTGGGCGCAATCTCAACCTGGATGCGGTGGAGATGGTGCCGCCCAACGTCTACATCGACGCGCCGACCCTCAGCGCCGAGGTGCTCGAAGAACTGCGCGACGCCCTCTTCAGCGTGCACGGCGTACAGGCCGTCACCGTGGTGGACATCCTCCCCGGCCAGCGCCGCCACCTGCAACTCGACGCCCTGCTGGCCGCCATGACCGACCCGGTGCTGGCCCTGGACAGCGCGGGCAAGATCCTGCTGGCCAACCCGGCGTTGATCGCGCTGTACGGTCGCGAACCCGCCGGCGAAAGCATCAGCGAGCTGTTCAACGACCCGGCGCTGCTGGCGACCTTGCTGGAGCATGGCTTTCGCTTGCCGCTGCGCGAGATCAGCGTCAACGGCCAGACCCTGCTGCTGGACGCCACGCCGATCACCGACGCCGGCGCCCTGCTGACCCTCTACCAACCCAACCGCATCGGCGAACAACTGTCGGCGCTGCACCACGACCATGCCGAAGGCTTTGATGCGCTGCTTGGCGAATCGCCGGTGATCCGTACCCTCAAGGCGCGGGCGCAGCGGGTGGCGGCGCTGGATGCACCGCTGTTGATCCAGGGCGAGACCGGCACCGGCAAAGAGCTGGTGGCGCGGGCCTGTCACGCCAGCAGTGCGCGCCACAGTGCACCGTTCCTGGCATTGAACTGCGCGGCGTTGCCGGAGAACCTCGCCGAGAGCGAGTTGTTCGGCTACGCGCCGGGCGCGTTTACCGGCGCGCAACGCGGTGGCAAGCCGGGGCTGATGGAACTGGCGAACCAGGGCACGGTGTTTCTCGATGAGATCGGCGAGATGTCGCCGTATTTGCAGGCCAAGCTGCTGCGCTTTCTCAATGACGGCAGCTTCCGCCGCGTGGGGGGCGACCGTGAGGTGAAGGTCAACGTGCGCATCCTCAGCGCCACCCACCGCGACCTGGAAAAGATGGTCAGCGAGGGCACTTTTCGCGAAGACCTGTTCTACCGCCTCAACGTGCTCAACGTCGAAGTGCCACCGCTGCGCCAACGCGGCCAGGACATCCTGCTGCTGGCGCGCTACTTCATGCAGCAGGCCTGTGCGCAGATCCAGCGCCCGGTCTGCCGTCTCGCGCCGGGCACCTACCCGGCGCTGCTGGGCAACCGCTGGCCGGGCAACGTGCGCCAGTTGCAGAACGTGATCTTCCGCGCCGCCGCCATCTGCGAAAGCAGCCTGGTGGACATCGGCGACCTCGACATCGCCGGCACCTCGGTGGCGCGCCAGGGCGACAACGAAGTCGACAGCCTGGAACAGGCCGTGGAAGACTTCGAGCGCAGCCTGCTGGAGAAGCTCTACACCAGCTATCCCTCGACTCGGCAGCTGGCCAGCCGCTTGCAAACGTCGCACACCGCCATCGCCCATCGCCTGCGCAAATACGGCATTCCCAGCAAGCCCTGACAAAAACACAGCTCAACATGTGGAGCAGGCTTTTGTGGGAGCTGGCTTGCCTGCGATACCGGCAACTCGGTCTTTCAGTGATACTGCGGTGATGCTATCGCAGGCAAGCCAGCTCCCACAGTGATCGCATTCCAATTTTGGGTCTGAGAACGACATCCAGTGTACCGATATCGCTACAGCGTAACGATATCGCTACAACCCTGTTTTTTGCGTGCCATGCAAGGCTTTGATCCGCATAGGCTTTTTTTCCTGCGCAGAACTGTAGCGAAATCGCTACACCCTCAATGCATAAGGCTATAACCAATTTTTCTAACTTGTTGATTTATAACAACTTAACAACCTTGGCCGCGATCTTGCTAAGCAACTCCCCATTATTCCGTCCACCAGACGAATCTGGCCCCGAGGAGTTTCCATGAGCGAGTTGCGTTTCACTGAAGATCACGAATGGCTGCGCGCCGAAGCTGACGGCAGCGTCACCGTGGGTATCACCGCTTTCGCACAGAACGCGCTGGGTGATGTGGTTTTCGTGCAACTGCCGGAGTTGCAGGCCTACGACAAGGGCGCCGAAGCGTCCACCGTGGAGTCGGTCAAGGCCGCCAGCGGCGTGTACATGCCGCTTGAGGGCGAAGTACTGGAAGTGAACGACAAGTTGAGCGACAGCCCGGAACTGGTCAACGAAGACCCGATGGGCGAAGGCTGGTTCTTCCGCTTTAAACCGGCCGATGCCGACGCGGTAGCTAAACTGTTGGATCAGGACGCGTACGACCGCCTGATCAAAGCCAACGCTGAAGCTTGAGGAGCGCGCAATGACCGTTCAACTGACCACCGCCAACGAATTCATCGCCCGCCACATCGGCCCGCGTGCGGAAGACGAGCAGCAGATGCTCGCCAGCCTGGGTTTTGACTCCCTCGAAGCCCTGAGCGCCAGCGTGATCCCGGAAAGCATCAAGGGCACCAGCGTGCTCGGCCTGGAAGACGGCCTGAGCGAAGCCGAAGCCCTGGCCAAGATCAAGGCCATCGCCGGCAAGAACCAGCTGTTCAAGACCTACATCGGCCAGGGCTACTACAACTGCCATACGCCGTCGCCGATCCTGCGCAACCTCCTGGAAAACCCGGCCTGGTACACCGCCTACACGCCGTATCAACCCGAAATTTCCCAGGGCCGCCTGGAAGCGCTGCTGAACTTCCAGACCCTGATCAGCGACCTCACCGGCCTGCCGATCGCCAACGCCTCCCTGCTGGACGAAGCCACCGCCGCCGCCGAAGCCATGACCTTCTGCAAGCGCCTGAGCAAGAACAAGGGCAGCAACGCCTTCTTCGCCTCGATCCACAGCCACCCGCAAACCCTCGACGTGCTGCGCACCCGTGCCGAGCCACTGGGCATTGAAGTAGTCGTAGGCGATGAGCGCGAATTGACCGACGTCAACCCGTTCTTCGGCGCCCTGCTTCAATACCCGGCGAGCAACGGTGACGTGTTCGACTACCGCGCACTGACCGAGCGCTTCCACGCCGCCAACGCCCTGGTGGCCGTGGCCGCCGACCTGCTGGCCCTGACCCTGCTCGCTCCGCCGGGTGAGTTCGGCGCCGACGTGGCCATCGGCAGCGCGCAACGCTTCGGCGTGCCGCTGGGCTTTGGTGGCCCGCACGCGGCGTACTTCTCCACCAAGGATGCGTTCAAGCGCGACATGCCGGGCCGCCTGGTCGGTGTATCCGTCGACCGTTTCGGCAAGCCGGCCCTGCGCCTGGCCATGCAGACCCGCGAGCAACATATCCGCCGCGAGAAAGCCACGTCGAACATCTGCACCGCCCAGGTGCTGCTGGCCAACATCGCCAGCATGTACGCCGTGTACCACGGCCCCAAAGGCCTGACCCAGATCGCCCAGCGCGTGCACCAGCTGACCGCGATCCTGGCCAAGGGCCTGACCGCCCTGGGCTTGAAGGTCGAGCAGGAAAACTTCTTCGACACCCTCACCCTCAACACCGGCGCCAACACCGCCGCGCTGCACGACAAGGCCCGCGCCCAGCGCATCAACCTGCGTGTGGTGGACGGTGAGCGTCTTGGCGTTTCCGTGGATGAAACCACCAACCAGGCTGATATCGAAACGCTGTGGTCGATCTTCGCCGACGGCAAGGCACTGCCCGCCTTCACCGAGACTGAAAGCACCCTGCCCGCTGCCCTGCTGCGCCAGTCGCCCGTGCTCAGCCACCCGGTGTTCAACCGTTATCACTCGGAAACCGAGCTGATGCGCTACCTGCGCAAGCTGGCCGACAAGGACCTGGCGCTGGACCGCACCATGATCCCGCTGGGCTCCTGCACCATGAAGCTCAACGCCGCCAGCGAAATGATCCCGGTGACCTGGGCCGAGTTCGGCGCCCTGCACCCGTTCGCCCCGGCTGAGCAAAGCGCCGGCTACCTGGAGCTGACCAGCGACCTGGAAGCCATGCTCTGCGCCGCCACCGGCTACGACGCGATCTCGCTGCAACCGAACGCCGGTTCCCAGGGTGAGTACGCCGGCTTGCTGGCGATCCGTGCCTATCACCAGAGCCGTGGCGATGAACGTCGCGACATCTGCCTGATCCCGTCGTCGGCCCACGGCACCAACCCGGCGACCGCCAACATGGCCGGTATGCGCGTGGTCGTCACCGCCTGCGATGCACGCGGCAACGTCGACATCGAAGACCTGCGCGCCAAGGCCATCGAGCACCGCGAGCACCTCGCTGCGCTGATGATCACCTACCCGTCCACCCACGGCGTGTTCGAAGAAGGTATCCGCGAAATCTGCGGGATCATTCACGACAACGGCGGCCAGGTGTACATCGACGGCGCCAACATGAACGCCATGGTCGGCCTGTGCGCACCGGGCAAGTTCGGCGGCGACGTGTCCCACCTGAACCTGCACAAGACCTTCTGCATTCCCCACGGCGGTGGCGGCCCGGGCGTTGGCCCGATTGGCGTGAAGTCGCACCTCACGCCGTTCCTGCCAGGCCACGCGGCCATGGAACGCAAGGAAGGCGCGGTGTGCGCGGCGCCGTTCGGCAGCGCGAGCATTTTGCCGATCACCTGGATGTACATCAGCATGATGGGCGGCGCAGGCCTCAAGCGCGCATCGCAACTGGCGATCCTGAATGCCAACTACATTTCCCGTCGCCTCGAAGAGCACTACCCCGTGCTCTACACCGGCAGCAACGGCCTGGTGGCGCATGAATGCATCCTCGACCTGCGCCCACTGAAAGACAGCAGCGGCATCAGCGTGGATGACGTGGCCAAGCGTTTGATCGACTTCGGTTTCCACGCACCGACCATGTCGTTCCCGGTGGCCGGCACCTTGATGATCGAGCCGACCGAAAGCGAATCCAAGGAAGAACTGGACCGCTTCTGCAACGCCATGATCGCCATCCGCGAAGAAATCCGCGCGGTGGAAAACGGCACCCTGGACAAGGACGACAACCCGCTGAAAAACGCGCCACACACCGCCGCTGAATTGGTGAGCGAGTGGACGCACCCCTACACCCGCGAGCAGGCGGTGTACCCGGTGCCGTCGTTGATCGAAGGCAAGTACTGGCCGCCGGTTGGGCGGGTGGACAACGTGTTTGGTGATCGCAACCTGGTGTGCGCCTGCCCGTCGATCGAGAGCTACGCGTAAACCTGACTGACGGAACACGATTCAATGTGGGAGCTGGCTTGCCTGCGATAGCGGTGTATCAGTGACAGAGATGTTGCCTGACCCACTGCTATCGCAGGCAAGCCAGCTCCCACATGGACCTCCTCCACAGTTAGACCGAGTCCATCCAGAAAATAATAAGAAACCGGAGAACAACTCATGTCTTTAAGCGTGTTCGACCTGTTCAAGATTGGCATCGGCCCCTCCAGTTCCCACACCGTTGGCCCGATGCGCGCCGCCGCTCGATTCGTCGAGGGTCTCAAGCGCGACCACCTGCTGGGCACCACCACCTGCGTCAAGGTGGAGCTCTATGGCTCGTTGGGCGCCACTGGCAAAGGCCACGGCAGCGACAAGGCCGTGTTGCTGGGCCTGGAAGGCGAACACCCCGACACCGTGAATACCGAAACCGTGGCTGCCCGCCTGGCGCAGATGCGCAAGGACGGCCGCCTGAATTTGCTCGGTGAACACAGCATTGCGTTCAACGAGAAAGAACACCTGGCGATGATCCGCAAACCCCTCGCCTACCATCCCAACGGCATGATCTTTCGTGCTTTCGACGCCACCAACATCCAGATCCGCAGCCGTGAGTACTACTCGGTCGGCGGTGGTTTTGTGGTGGATGAAGACGCCGCCGGCGCCGACCGCATCGTCGAAGATGCCACACCGCTGACCTTCCCGTTCAAGCATGCCAAGGACCTGCTCGGCCATTGCACCACCTACGGGCTGTCCATCAGCCAGGTCATGCTGACCAACGAAAGTGCCTGGCGCCCCGAAGCGGAAACCCGCGCCGGGTTGCTGAAGATCTGGCAAGTGATGCAGGACTGCGTGGATGCGGGCTGTCGCAACGAAGGCATCTTGCCCGGTGGCTTGAAGGTCAAGCGCCGCGCGGCGGCGTTGCATCGGCAACTGTGCAAGCACCCGGAGTCGGCGCTGCGGGATCCGCTGTCGGTGCTGGACTGGGTCAACCTGTACGCGCTGGCCGTCAACGAAGAAAACGCCAACGGCGGGCGCGTGGTGACGGCGCCCACCAACGGCGCGGCCGGGATTGTGCCGGCCGTGCTGCATTACTACATGCGCTTTATCCCCGGTGCGAATGAAGATGGCGTGGTGCGCTTCCTGCTCACCGCTGCCGCCATCGGCATTCTCTACAAGGAAAACGCCTCGATCTCCGGTGCCGAAGTCGGCTGCCAGGGCGAAGTCGGCGTGGCCTGCTCCATGGCCGCCGGCGCCCTGTGCGAAGTGTTGGGCGGCACGGTGTCCCAGGTGGAAAACGCCGCCGAGATCGGCATGGAACACAACCTCGGCCTGACCTGCGACCCGATTGGCGGGCTGGTGCAGGTGCCGTGCATCGAGCGCAACGCAATGGGCTCGGTGAAAGCCATCAATGCGGTGCGCATGGCCTTGCGCGGCGACGGGCAGCACTTTGTGTCCCTCGACAAGGTCATCCGCACCATGCGCCAGACCGGCGCCGATATGAAAAGCAAATACAAGGAAACCGCCCGTGGCGGTTTGGCGGTCAACATTATCGAGTGCTGACGCCTCAAGGCGCGCCAGCACGTTTTTCAGGAGCTGAACATGTCCACCGAAACCCTGTTGAAAACCCCATTGCACGCCCTGCACCTCGAACTCGGCGCGCGCATGGTGCCCTTCGCCGGCTACGACATGCCGGTGCAATACCCGTTGGGCGTGATGAAGGAACACCTGCACACCCGTGATCAGGCCGGGCTGTTCGACGTGTCCCACATGGGCCAGATCCGCCTCACTGGCGCGAATGCCGCCAAGGCCCTGGAAACCCTGGTACCGGTCGACATCATCGACCTGCCGGTGGGCATGCAGCGTTATGCGATGTTCACCAATGACCAAGGCGGCATCCTCGACGACCTGATGGTGGCCAACCTGGGTAACGACGAGCTGTTCCTGGTGGTCAATGCCGCGTGCAAGGACCAGGACCTGGCGCACCTGCGCACACACATTGGCGAACAGTGCAGCATCGAGCCGCTGTTCGAAGAACGCGCCCTGCTCGCCCTGCAAGGCCCGGCGGCGGTGAAGGTGCTGGCGCGCCTCGCACCGGAAGTGACCAAGATGACCTTCATGCAGTTCGCCACCCTGCGCCTGCTGGGTGTGGAGTGCTACGTCAGCCGTTCGGGCTACACGGGTGAAGACGGCTTTGAAATCTCCGTGCCCGCCGCCAACGCCGAAAGCCTGGCCCGCAGCCTGCTGGCCGAGACCGAAGTACAGGCCATCGGCCTGGGCGCCCGCGATTCCCTGCGCCTGGAAGCCGGCCTGTGCCTGTACGGCCACGACATGAACGCCGAGACCACCCCCATCGAAGCCAGCCTGCTGTGGGCGATCTCCAAGGCCCGTCGCGCCGATGGCCCGCGTGCCGGGTGGTTTCCCGGGCGCCGATCGCATCTTTACCCAGCAGCAAACCGGTGTGAGCCGCAAGCGTGTGGGCCTGCTGCCCCAAGAGCGTACGCCGGTGCGTGAAGGCGCAGAGATCGTCGACGAACACGGCACCGTGATCGGCAACGTGTGCAGCGGCGGTTTTGGCCCGACCCTCGGCGGCCCGCTGGCCATGGGTTACCTGGACAGCGCATTCACGGCACTGGATACGGAAGTGTCTGCGTTGGTACGTGGGGAAAAAGGTGCCACTTCGTGTAAGTAAAATGCCATTTGTGCCGCAACGTTACTATCGCGGCTGATTGACTGTTTCTATAAGTAACGCGGCTGCGTTAACGCGCACTAATTTGTAACGCAGCCGCCATAAAACAGTGCATTGACGATAGTCAATTTAATAGGGGATAACCTATAACAAGTGATCAACTCTATCGAATAAGCCGAATCCACCGCGGTGACAAAAGTGTCATAAAGCCGAGCAAACGCTGGGGTTTTGGCAGGGCTTGTATTTTCTCTATTAGTTGGCGTAGAGTTTGCCCACTGTGTTTGCATGGGTCGCTTTGAACCTGGACCTGGGCAGTAGCTGAAGTAGTTGCGCTACAACCCGTTCGACGTCTTACTTTCCTGCAATCCAGCCCAGTACTCTTTCATGCGAAAGAGGCTGTCATTAATTTTTAGCGTCAAGGAAATAAGAAAATGTCGGATAGCAAACGTCAGAGCGGCACCGTCAAGTGGTTTAACGACGAGAAAGGGTTTGGTTTTATCACTCCAGAAAGCGGCCCGGATCTGTTCGTGCATTTCCGCGCTATTCAAGGCAACGGCTTCAAGAGCCTGAAAGAAGGCCAGAAAGTGACCTTCGTCTCGGTCCAGGGCCAAAAAGGCCTGCAAGCAGACGAAGTACAAGCAGAAGGCTGATCCTTCCTGCGACAAAAAGCCCCTGATATGACATCAGGGGCTTTTTTATGGGCGTTATTCCGTACTATGGGTTTTTTCTCCAGAGAGCCTGCCATGTCCAAATCCCTGCTGAGCCCCCAGGGCGAATTTCCCGCCGTTGGCCTGGGCCGTCGTCTGGCAGCGATGTTCTATGACTTCTTGCTGTGCACCGCGCTGCTGATCGTCACCGCGTTTATCTACAAGCTGGTGTGGATGGCGTTTATCGGCGAAGCCAGGATGCGCACCCTCACCGAATCCGGCGCGCTGGACGGCGACCCGCTGCTGTCAACGATTCTGCTGTTTGTGGTGTTTGGTTTCTTCGCCAAGTTCTGGACCCATTCCGGGCAGACCCTGGGCATGCAGGTGTGGGGCGTGCGCGTGCAGAACGCGGATGGCTCGCGCATCAGCCTGTGGCAGGCGCTGCTGCGGTTTGTGGTGTCGATTGCATCGTGGTTGTGCGTGGGGCTGGGGTTTGTCTGGGCGCTGTTTGATAAGCAAAAGCGCAGCTGGCATGACATCTATTCGGATACGCAGTTGGTGCGGATTCCGAAGCAGAAGAAATAATCCCACCGAATGAAGATCCAAATGTGGGAGCGGGCTTGCCCGCGATGAGGGAGTGTCAGTCCAGGCATGTGTTGACTGATACACCGCTATCGCGGGCAAGCCCGCTCCCACATTTCTAATTGTGCCCACTCAGGATCAGGCGTTGCCCGCCAACTTCAACCGCGCCGCCTGGGTGAAATCCAGCATGCGCTTGAGCGGCCGCACCGCCTGCGGAATCACCGACGGTTCGACAAAGATCTCGTTACTGCCCTCACGCAGGCACTGCAACGTCCGCTCCAGCGTATTCATCGCCATCCACGGGCAGTGCGCGCAACTGCGGCATGCCGCGCCGTTGCCGGCGGTGGGCGCTTCGACAAACACCTTGTCCGGGCACAACTGCTGCATCTTGTAGAAGATGCCGCGGTCGGTGGCCACGATAAACGTCTTGTTCGGCAAACGCTGGGCAGCCGCGATCAATTGGCTGGTGGAACCCACGGCGTCCGCCAGTTCGATCACGGCGGTCGGCGATTCCGGGTGCACCAGGATCGCGGCGTCCGGGTACAGCGCCTTCATGTCTTCCAACTGCTTGGACTTGAACTCTTCGTGGACGATGCACGCACCGTCCCACAGCAGCATGTCGGCACCGGTCTGGCGCTGGATGTAGGTGCCCAGGTGCTTGTCCGGGCCCCAGATAATGGTCTCGCCGTTGTCCATCAGGCTCTCGACGATTTCTAGCGCGCAGCTGGACGTCACCACCCAATCCGCGCGGGCTTTGACCGCCGCCGAGGTGTTGGCGTAGACCACCACGGTGCGCTCGGGATGCTGGTCGCAAAACGCCGAAAATTCGTCCACCGGGCAACCCAGGTCGAGGGAGCACGTGGCTTCCAGGGTCGGCATGAGGATGCGTTTTTCCGGGGTGAGGATCTTGGCCGTCTCGCCCATGAACCGCACGCCGGCGACCAGTACGGTCTTGGCCGGGTGGGCGGCGCCGAAGCGGGCCATTTCCAGGGAGTCGGAAACACAGCCACCGGTTTCTTCGGCCAGGGCCTGGATCACCGGGTCGCAGTAGAAGTGGGCCACCAGCACCGCGTCCTGGGCTTTAAGCTCGGCGGCGATGGCGGCGCGCAGGCTCGCCTCTTCTTCGGCGCTGAGGGCCTTGGGCTGCTTGGCGTCGAGGTGGGCTTGAACCAGAAGGCGTTCGGAAATGTGCGTCATGTTCGCAAGACCTGCAGGCGCAGTAGCGCGAAAGTCGAGTGTACCACCGGCTCTGGAGCCTTTCGGGCGCCGCCGGACGAAGTGTTTTTGTTCATCAAGCACGGGTGAAGCTGCGCAAGGCTACAGAATATCCAATCGTTTCAAAAGCCTAATCTGGCATCCAGCGGCACGCCTGTCGGGCAAAAAAAACGGCAAGGGCCGGTGATGGGCCTTGCCGTTTGCAGGTTGGCACAGGTCAGAAGCGATAAGTGACCGAACCCCCAAAGCCGTTGGCGCTGTTTTCGTACTTGGCGTCGTAAGTCAGCTGCAACTGCGGGTTGTTGTCGCGGACCTTGATCGGCTCCTCCTTCAGGTAGGAATAGGCCACGTCAAAGGTCAGGTTATCCACGGGCGTCCAGCCGGCACCCAGGCTGAATACGGTGCGATCGCCCGTCGGAATGCGCACCGAACGATCGGTGTTGTTGGTCGGCGTCTGGTCCACGGAGAAGCCCGTGCGCAGCACCAGTTGCTTGTTGAGCTGATACGACAGGCCGATCGCGTGGGACCAGGTGTCATGCCAATGCTGTTCTTCGGTGATGGAATCCAGGCCGGCCAGCTCGGCCGTAATGTCGGACACACCAGTGTTGTTGACCGTGATCTTCTTCAACTGGCTCCAGCGGGTGTAGGTGCTGCCCACATAGAGGGTCAGCGCATCGCTCAATTGATGGGTGACCGAGAAGTCCACCGAGGACGGAGTGGTGACGTTCAGCTTGGCGTCATACTTCTGCGGCCCGCCGTCCAGCAGGTCGGACAGCACGCCCGAGGCGTTGGTATGGCCGCTCAGGTGATAGACCACTTGCGAATGGTAGGTGACGCCAACGCGAGTCGTGTCCAGGGCCTGCACCAGAATCCCGGCGTTGAAGCCCATCGCGGTGTCATCGCCCTTGATCTTGGCCGTTTCCGTGCCCAGGCCAAACGCAGGCACCTTGGAGTCCAACTCGCCGCTGATCTTGTTGAAGGTCGGGCCGAAACCTACCGACACCTTGTCGTTGAACGCGTAGCTGACCGTCGGTTGCACGGTGATGACCTGGACCTTGCTCTTATTGCCAAAGCCATTGCCCTGGAAGCTGTGCTCGTAGTCGGTCACCAGGCCAAACGGTGCGTAGACCCCCAGGCCAAACGCCCAGTGTTCGTCGATCGGCGTCACCAGGTAACCCATCGGCACGGCAATGCCGGGGACCATGTCGCCTTTGTTGGTACCTGGGTTGTCGGCGCCGCCCTGGGAGGAACTGGCGTCCTTGATGTTGGATTTGGCATCGAGGTAGGTCGCACCGATGCTCACTTCATTCTGTTTGATGCGAGCCATACCGGCCGGGTTGCCGAACACCGTACTGGCGTCATCGGCCGAGGACGAGCGACCGGCGTAGCCTGTACCCATCGAACTGATGCTTTGTTCGTTGAGGGCAAACCCTCCGGCGAACAGCGGTGTAGAGGCAAGCGAAATGGCGAGCGCCAGAGCGCTTTTAAGAGTTTTTTTATTCATTATTAGGACTCGAATTGTTGGGCAGCGGGGAGAAAACTACCAACCTTCGAGGGGAGCGATTATGAAGAGTTTTTCATGCGCGAATTTGTCGGACAATCATAGCCATTTCAAAGACTTTGACTGATTTAGCGCTTCTTTTTATGACTTTTTAACCTGATCGTGACCCGCTGGTTTCTATCCGTAGGCGCAGACGGGGGCTCAGATCACCCGAGCATCCAACTCCCCCGCCCAAGCCATCAGCGCCGCCAGCAAAAAGAAGCTGCCACAGGCCGATTCCACCTTCTGCTCTGTCGTCGCCGACGTGCGATAACAATGCCCGCTGAAACGCCCTTCGACAAAGTCGCCACTGCGCACGATAGCCGCCAGCAAACGCCCCGCCTCCTGCTGCAACACATGCCCATCGGCTTGCTCCAGCGCCTGTGCTTGCAGGGCCAGCGAAGCCATGGCGGCGGCACACGGATCGTTTGGCCCGTCGGGCTGAGCCTGGCGATTGAGCGGTGCTTGCACCGAGCGGCTGCGCAGCCAGTATTGGCTGGCGCGCTGGGCGTCCTCGCGAAACGGCACACCGTACAGACGCGCACCAACGCCGAGGCCGAGCATGGCCCAGGCTTGCCCACGGGACCAGTCGCCCGCCGGGTCGCCCGCGTGCCATTGGCCTTGTTCATGAAGTGCGTGACTGCTCCAGGCGCCATCCGCGCCCGCACAGGCGCGAAACGACGTCTGCAAGTGCTGGCGCCCCAAACTCAGCAAGTCAGGGGTGTTGCCCAATGCGAACAGGTTTAACGTCGCCGCCAACGGGTCGATGCTCAAGCACCGATCACCCAGCGCGCCACCGCCCATTTCTCGGCCCAAGGGGATGCAACACAACACCGGATCAAACCCATGGGCCAGGCGCTGTGCGGCCTCGCCCGCCAGCGCGGCAGCCTCGGAATCCGCCAACAACTGCGCACCAAGACCGGCGCCGTACCAGAAGATCAGGGCGCGATGATGGGTGTCGCTGTCGAGCTTGTCCCGCAGGCGTTCGGCAATCCTCAGCGCGTGCTGCCGATCCGCCTGGCGCCCGTAATGAACCGCGCGCAGCCACCACACACCCGCCCAGAAACCACCCAGCCACGAGCCACCGGCCGAGACTTTCCAGGCGCCGTCGTTGTACAGCGGGAAACCCTCACCACAGACCGCCTCGATCTGCTCCAGTCGAGACAGAAGTGCCTCGATGGCGCGCTGCGTCTCGGCACTGTTGAGCGGCCGGTCCAACACTTCAAACGCACTCATTTGACCACCTGCAAACCCGGCGCAGCACGCACCCGCGTCAACACCAGGCTAAGCCCACAGGCCAGCAGCACCACGCCGATGGGCATCCACCAGGATTGGCCAAACACCAACCCGAACAACGGCGGGCCCAGCGCAAACCCGCCGAAAAAGCCCACCGAGAGTAGACCGGCCGAGGGCGCTGGTGCGCCGAAACCGGGGTCACGCAGCACCATGCTCATGGCGATGGCATTGGTCGCCACCGCCGTCAGCCCCATGCCCAGCGCACCGGCCCACAACAGCCAGTGACGCGCGGGCGTAGCCTGGGACGTCAGCCACAACGCCACGCTCGCCAGCAGCAGCAACACCAGCAACAGCCACGACTCATCGGCCATGCGCGCGCCCAACGGCGTCAACAGCGTGCGCGCGACAATGCCCATCACGCCAAAGCCGGCGATCAAGCCACCGATGGCCGTGGCCGACATGCCCTGCCCGGCGGCGAACACACCGAGAAAAGTCACGAAGGACGACAACACCACGCCCACGCACAACTGGATACTCATCAACACAGCCAGGCGCCCAGTCGGCCGTGCCACCCGCAAGCTCAGTGGTTTACGCGCCGACGACGCTGGCGCCACACGCGGCCCCAACACCGCCAGCAACAGCGCCGGGATCAACAGGCAAGCCAAGGCCCCGCGCCAACCAAAACCCAGCGCCAAGCCCGGCAACAACGCACCGGCAAACAACGCTGAGACTTGCACCCCGGACTGCTTCAACCCCACCACCGCCGCCTTGAACGCTGGCTCCACGCGCTCGGCAATCAGCAGATTGGTCACCGGGTTGGCCAACGCCTGGGCGATGCCGCACACCGTCAGCGCCAGCACCACACCCGCAAATCCCGGCAAAGCGGCGAGCAGGCTGTAGGAACACGCCGTGCTCCAAAACAACAACGCCAAACCGCGCCGACTGCCCAGCCAATTCACCAGCGGCCCGGCCCACAACGACAGCAACGCGGCAAAACCAAAGGTGCTGGTGATCAACCAACCGAGCCATGGCGTCGGCACGCCAAGGTCGGCGACCATCAGCGGGCCCAGGGTGCCGACCGCGTAGAAGATCAGCATCGGCAGGGCCATGGCGCAGGTCAGCACCACGCGCAACCACAGGCGATTGCTCATCCCCGCGCTCCCGACGACGGCTGGTCGAAGTCCAACCCGTCCACGCCACAGCTGTCGAGCAGCTGCCGGCCGACTGCACTGATCAGCGCATCGTCGGTGCCGTCGAGAATGTGCGTGGTGCGCGCCGTGTTGTAGATCCCCGGCAGTGGCGACCACGCGCTCAAGCCTTCGGCGCCCATGATCTGGATCGCCGAATCCGCCGCCGCGCTCAACGCCTGGGACGCCGCGACCTTGGCGATATTCACTTCAACGCTGTTGGCCACGCCCGCATCACGCTTGGCCGCCGCGTCCTGCAACAACAACCGCGCACTGGCGATGGCCTGGTACACAGTGAACACCCGCAGGCGCACCAACTGCTTGTCCGCCAGGCGCGCCTGTTGGCCACGGGGCGAATGAATACGCGCGCACATCAGGTCAAAACAACGCTGCGCCAACCCCAGCCAATGCACCGAGCGCAGGATGCGTCCCAGCCCCAGGCGCTCCTGCATCAGCGCCAGCCCTTGCCCCGGCTGGCCCAGCACATAGCTGGGCGCCACCGGCACATCGTCAAAGGCCAACTCGCCCTGGCCACTGAAACGGCCAAGGATCGACAACGGCCGCACCACGCGAAACCCCGGCGCATCCGCCGGCACCAGGAACATCGACAAGCCCTGCGCCGTCTGCGCCACTACCGTGACCAACGCCGCCCGCTCGGCGCGGCAGATAAACCACTTGCGCCCATTCAAGCGCCACTGGCCGTCGATCAGTTCCGCGTGCGCGGTGATCGTCGCCGGGATCGAGCCGATGCTGTCCGGCTCGGACATGCCGTAACTGGACACCATCGCCCCGCACGCCAACGGCTCCAGGAAACGCTGGCGCACCGCCTCGCTGGCGTGGCGGCTGAGCATATGCAGATCCAGGGTGGCGTCATCGCCAAAGATCGCCGGGGCGTATTCCGAACGCCCTTCCTGCTCGGCCACCGCCAGATACTCGCGCAGGCTACCGCCGGTTTGCGGATAAAAATTGCCCCACAACCCTTCGGCCCGCGCCTGCTCGCTCAGCTCGGCCAGCAACTGCGGGTTGCTGGCCAACTCGCCTTCCAAAGGGATGATGCGCTCATCGACAAACTGCCGTACCCGCTGCGCCTTCAACATGCGATGCCCGCCCCGCTTTCGAGGAACGCCACTTCGGCGGCCAGGGATTTCTTGTCGATCTTGCCCGCTGGCGTCAGCGGCAACTGGCGATAGAAACGCAGGTATTCCGGCAGCTTGTTCACCTCCAGCCCTTGCTCGCGCAGGTAGTCGGTCAACTCACTGAGGGAGAAACGCGGCGCGCCGTCACGCAAGGTCACGCAGATGCACACGCGCTGGCCGAGGTCCGGGTCGGGCACCGCGACGCAGGCGACGCTGACCACATCCGGGTGGCTGGTGGCGAGGGTTTCGATCTGCACCGGGCTGATGTTCGCGCCGCCGCGGATGATGATGTCTTTCTTGCGCCCGGCCAAAATCAGGTAGCCGTCGCTGTCGATGTAACCGAGGTCGCCGGTGTTCACCCAGCCTTCGGCGTCGCGGTACTGCGCGTCGAGCTCCGGCGCGTTGACGTACTGCATCGGGCTCAACGGGCCGCGCGCCTTGATTTCGCCGACACTGCCCTGGGGCAATTCCACGCCGTCTTCGTCGAAGATCTTGATCGCACACACCGCCGGGTTCGGCCGGCCGACGCTGTAGAACACCACATCCAGCGCATCGTCCAGGGTGTTGTGACAGTTCACCCCGTCGGCGGAACCGTAGAGGCTGATAAAACCGCAACCGAACGCCTCGACGCAGCGGCGCACGGTGACTTCATCGATCAGCGAACCGCCGCAGATCAGGCCGAGCAGGCTGGATTTATCCACCTGCGCCAACCGCGCATCGGCGGCGATACGTTGCAGCATGGTCGGCACGCCGAGGATGTGGGTCGGACGCAATTGGGCGATGGCGTCGATGGCCGCGCCGACATCGAACTGCGGCAACACCGCAATCGAACCGCCGAGCCAGGACAGGCTGCCAAAGGTCGCCGTCGAACCAAACGACGAACCCAGCGGCACCAGGTACAGGCCACGGAACGTGCCGCCTTCGGGATGCACGCGTTGCAGGAAACGCCCGCGTCCGCCGACCAGGGCATTGTGGGAATAGGCGACCAATTTAGGCTCCGATTCGGTGCCGGAGGACACCAGCAACCGCACCGGAGAATTCGGGCACACCTCGGGCAATTGCGCTGCGCTCAACGGCTCGGCCTGGAACATCTGCGCAAGGCTCAGCCAGCCTTTGCGCGCCTCGCCTTCGACGATCAGCACGCGCAGCGACAACAGCGTCGGGCGCAGGGCTTCGATGACCTGGCACAAATCGATGCCGGCGTACTGCGCCGGCACGATCACCGCGCGCGCATCGCAACGGCGCACCAGGGATTGGATGTCGAGGCTGCCGCGCCCCGGTGGAAACGGCGCGACCACCGCGCCCAGCGCTGCCGCCGCGAGGTCGATGGCGCAGCTGCGCCAGCTGTTGGTCAGTTGATACGCCACCACGTCGCCGGCAACGATGCCCGCGTTGCGCAAACTGGCAGCCATGCGCAGCGCCGCGGCGTGCAGCTCGCCGTAGCTGATGCGGCTGTCGGGTTCGAGCACCGCCGGTTTGTGCGGATCACGCTCGGCGTGCTCGCGAAACAGTTGGTAGACCGAACGGTTGGGGTAGGTGCCGTCCTGTTCCCACACGCTGCGCACAGCGGCGGGAACCAGATCGATAATGCCTGCGTTATTCATCGAAAACTCCAGTGAGCGTTGACCGAGGTATAGGCATTCACGCTTAAACACGTCTTCAATCGCCTGTCTTGAGCCAGGGCTGACAGGTCTTCTACGGCCACCACGGCCGGGATGTCGGCGGCGCCCAGCACCTGTTGCCAGGTAGCGGCGGGTTGCGACGCCAAGGCGCTGCGGATGGCTGCGTCACGCGTTTCAGGAGCGTTGTGCAGGTCGCAGGCGAGGATGTTTTCCAGTTGTTCAAGTTGCTGCGCGGTCTGGCAGTCGATGGCCAGCACACCGTCGGCAGTCGGGTAGACGCCCTTGAGCAGGCTTGCTGCGGGCACGTCCTGCACCGTCAGCAGGTTGGCGGCGCCGAGCAGCGAGCTGTCGACCCGCGCGCCCTGGCCGCTGAGGGCACGGTGCAGCAATGCCGCACTCACGCCTTGCGCCGCGACCACACCGCCGAGCACATCGAGCACGGTGAACAACGAACCACCCGGCGTGGCCGACGCCTGGCCGATCTGTGCGCCGACACCGGACCACGCCTGCACCATAAAGTCGGTGCCGGGTAGCGGTTCGCCCGGGCGGTCGTGGCCCCAGCCACCGGCGTAGGCGTACACCAGCGCCGGGTTGACGCGCATCAGGTCGCTGCTGTCCAAGCCCAGCTCGGCGGCCTTGCCCGGCGCCCAGTTGTGCAGGAACACATCGGCGTCACGCACGCGCTCAAACAGTTCGTCGCGACCGGCACGGGACTTGATATCCAACTCGCGCACCTGCTTGTGCCGGTTCAGCGCATCGAAGCGCACCGACACGCCATCCACACACGGCGGCATGCCGCGCAACGGATCACCGCCGGGCAATTCGAGGCGGATCACTTCGGCGCCCAGCAGCGCCAGCAGATGCCCGGCCAGCGGGCCCTGGATGCGGCGGCAGGATTCGATCACGGTGAGGCCGCTCAACGGCAGCGCCGGGTTGTCCAGGGCGCGCAGTGGCTGGCCGCCGGCGGCGACGGCAAAACTCCACGGGCCTTGGGCGATTTGCGCGGGCAGGTCTGCATCGCTACGGCGCTCGGCAAGGCTGCGCAACGGGCACACCGCCATACCGCTCAAGGCGCACAACGCAGTGATGCGCGCCATGGACAAGCGCGCCATGGCCTGACGGAACACCGGCGGCATCGGCGCGACGGCTTTGGCATAGCGCAGCAGGAAGGCTTTCCAGCCCTGCCCGGCCTGTTCGCCGTCGATGCCGACCTGCGCCCAGAAGCGCCGCCAAGGTTCGGCGTCGAGGGTTTCCAACTCAAAATACACGCCGTCCGCCGACATGAACGGCGGGCGATTCTTCGCGCACGTCGCCCCGGGCAGCAGGCGTTCGGCTTCGGCGCCCGCCGTGGCACCGGCCAGGTATTGGGCGATGCTCAACACGCCGGCGCCGGCCATGGAGGTGTCCACGCGGCTGAAATCGCCGCCGCGCAGTTGCCCGACGGCTGCGGCGAACACGCCTTGCAGCGCGAGGCTGGCGCCGAGGGTGGAGACGTAATCCACCCCCAACCCCTGGGCCTTGCCGCTGGCCCGGCCGTGCACCGACATCAGGCCGCAGGCCGCTTGCAGCGTGTGTTCGGTGGCGCCGGCGGACGTGCCGTCGGCCCAGCCCTGAATCACGCCCTGCACCGACTTGAGGTCAGGATGATGCAGGCCGATGCACATGGCATCGCGCCTGTCGCTGTCGTGGGGCGCCAGGCCCAGCGCCGTCGCCTGGTAGCGCAGAGACGCGGCCAAGCTGGCCATCCCGGCCGGTGCGCCGGTAAACGTGCCGCTGAGGCTACAGCCGTGTAGAAGTGCAGACATTCGACATTCGCCAGAAAGGTGAGTGATCGCTGCGCGCGCGACCTCGGGTGAGGTACGCCGCGCCAGCCCTGAGACGTGTTCGCCGATCAGCCGCCCGCGACGGCCGGCAGGATGGTGATGGCGTCACCGGCCTTGAGCGCGGTGCCCAGGTTGTCGGCGAAACGGATGTCGTCATCGTTGACGTAGATGTTCACGAAGCGATGCACCTGGCCGTCGCCGATCAGGCGATCCTTGACGCCTGGGTACTCGCGCTCCATCTGTTCGATGACTTCCAGAACTGTGTTGCCTTGCACTTCCACGCGTTTCTGATCCTGGGTAAAAGAGCGCAACAAAGTGGGCACCATCACGGAAATCGACATGCAGAACTCCCTGGGCCTTAGTTGGCCCATTGATTAACTTCGGTTTAATTAACGATGCAGATAACTTCTTCAGTCACTCTGCGTTGCACGATACGAAAACTGCGCACTGCAACTTCAACTTCCGGCAGTGTTGAAATAATGACGTAGTGCACCGATGCATCACCGGCATAACTCACATCTTCCGCACTGGGGTAGGCCACGCTGGCGGTGTGGGAGTGGTAGATCACCCGGCACTCCTCGTCCCGTTCATCCAGTTCGCGCCACACCGCCAATTGCTGCTTGGGGGCGAAGCTGAAGAACGTTGCGGAGCGCGCCGCGTTCTCCATCGCCACCAGGCGTTCGGCGGTTGGCTCGCCCACCGGCGCGGCGATGATGCCGCAGGTTTCCTGCGGGTGATCGCGGTGCGCCTGTTCCAGCATGGCCTCCAGCAGGCCGGCACGCAGCTTCAACATGGCCGTCAGTAGCTCGGCAACGTCGGTTCGACATCACGCACCCAGGCCAGCACGCCGCCGTCGAGGTTGCGCACGTTGCTGAAGCCGCGCTGCTGCAACTCCAGCAACACCGCCTTGGAACGCATGCCGGATTTGCAATGCAGCACCAGGTTGGCGTGCTTGCCGAAGCGGGTTTCGATCACGTGCGCAGTGTTCGGGCCTTTGGGGATATGTTGCGCGCCGGGGATGCGCACGATGTCCCATTCGGTCTGTTCCCGCACGTCGATCAGCAGCAGGTTTTCCCGGCGTTCGCGCAGGGCGTGCAGCTCACGGGCGCTGATGGACGGGATGTCCGAAGCCTGCACGCCGTGGGGCGCCAGCAGGCCGCAGAACGCCTGGTAATCGCTGAGGGCGGTAATCGGCTGACGGCCCGGCGCACGGCGTAGCGGCATTTGGCGGTAGGACATTTCCAAGGCGTCGTAGACCATCAAGCGCCCCAGCAGGCTGTCGCCGATGCCGGTAATCAGCTTGACCGCCTCGGTGGCCATGATCGCGCCAATCGATGCGCAGAGGATGCCCAGCACCCCGCCTTCGGAGCAGGACGGCGCCAGTTCCGGTGGCGGCGGCTCGGGGTAGAGGTCGCGGTAATTGAGGCCGACGCCGCCGGGAGCATCTTCCCAGAACACCGAGGCCTGGCCTTCGAAGCGGTAGATCGAACCCCACACGTACGGCTTGCCAGCCAGCACGCAGGCGTCGTTGACCAGGTAGCGGGTGGCGAAGTTGTCGGTGCCGTCGAGGATCAGGTCGTACTCGCTGAACAGCTGCACAGCGGTTTCCGGCTCCAGGCGCAGGTTGTAGCAGTTGACCTGCACATGGGGGTTCAGATCGCGGATCGCGGCGGCGGCGCTGTCGACCTTCAATTGGCCGACGGTGGCGACGCGATGGATCACCTGGCGTTGCAGGTTGGATTCGTCCACCACGTCAAAATCGATAAGGCCCAAGGTGCCAATACCGGCCGCTGCCAAGTACAACAAGGCGGGCGAACCGAGACCACCGGCACCAATGACCAACACTTTGCTGGTCTTTAAACGGCGCTGGCCGTCCATGCCGACATCGGGAATCAACAAGTGCCGACTATAACGGGTTATTTCGTCGTTACTTAGTTGGGCAAGAGGTTCTACAAGTGCAGGAAGTTTCATCACGAATACCTGTTTCTGAATGCAAGTGATTCTCAAGTAAACACTTGGTTTAATCAATTCAACAGGCCAGGGGTTTCATATTCATAAGGGATATTTTTGTATGCGTTTAAATAAACTCCAAGCCCCACGGGAGGGCTTGGAGTCAGAACGTCAGCCGAGGAAAGTCGACATGTCCTTGCACACCGCGCTGAACGCCTGCACAAAATGCCGTGCCTCGGACTCGCTGAGCACCAGCGGCGGCTGGATGCGCATGACCCGGTTGTTGTTGGCGGTAACGAAGGTCAACACGCCGTGCTCCCGGGACAGTTTGCTGACGAAGCGCAGCACGAACATCTCTTCGAAGTTTTTCTCGATCTCGCTGATGGCCTCGTCGATATGCCGCTTGGCCTTGCCCGACAGCATGCGATAGGTGCCCGCCGCGTTGCCCGGCATGCGGCTGGCAAACTCGCGCACAAATGCCTCCACGCCACCCTTGTAGCTGTACTCGAACTCGATGGCGATCATCAGGCCCTGGCCGCGCACTTCACGGATGAACGGGTAGCCGCTGACCGCTTCACTCAGGGCTTCCTTGAGTTGCGCACCGACCCGTGCCGCGTTGCCGGCCAGGTCTTCGTTGGCGATCACCTCCAAAGTGGCGAGGGCCGACGCCGAGGCGAAGTTGCCGCCGCCGAAAGTCGAGGTGTGCAGGGCAAAGGTGTCGATGCTGCCGTAGGCGCGGTCCCACAGCGCTGCGCTGGACAGCGTCGCGCCGATCGGTACGGCGCCGCCGGAAAGCGATTTGGACAGCACCAGAATGTCCGGCACCACCCCTTCCCATTCGCAGGCAAACAGCTTGCCGGTGCGGCCGAGGCCGGTCTGGATTTCGTCGAGGATCATCACGCAATCGTGGGCGGAGCACAGCGCCCGCACCTGTTGCAGATAACCCGCCGGCGGGAAGATCACGCCGCCTTCGCCCTGGATCGGTTCGAGGATGAACGCGCCGACATCGCCTTGTTGCAGGGCGCTTTCCAGGGCGTGCAGGTCGCCGAAGGGAATCGAATCGCAGCGCGACAGCAGCGGCTTGAACGGGTCGCGGTGTTTGTCGCGGCCGGTCACCGACAGCGCGCCGAGGGTTTTGCCGTGGTAGCCGTTGTCGCAATACAGCACGCGCGGGCGGCGCATGGCGGCCATCGCCAGTTTCAACGCGGCTTCGATGGCCTCGGTGCCGGAGTTGCTGAAGAACACCCGCTCCAGGTCTCCCGGCGCCAGTTCGCTCAGGCGCTGGGCGAGCAGGCTGGTGTGCAGCGGCACCGACACGTACTGCACAAAGGTCGGGTGCTGGTTTTGCAGGAATGCCTGCAACGCCTGGTTGACCTTGGGGTGGTTGTGCCCGGTGTTCAGGCAGCCGTAGCCGGCGACGAAATCCAGGTAGCGGCCGCCGTCCAGGTCGGTGAGCCAGCAGCCTTCGCCTTGAGTGAAGACGCGCTCGATATGGTTGAACTGGTAGAACTCGCGCAGCACCGGGTTGATGTGCTGGCCGAAGCAGCGCAGGGCTTCGGCGCGCAGGTCGGCGGGTGGCGCCACGTCCTGGCGGCGGTGGAAGCGGCGCAGGGGCTGGAAGTCTTCGTCGCGCAGGCGCTCGCCGTAGGAGGCCATGGGCGACGGCGAGAAGCCGTGCAGCTCGGCGATGCGGCCGATTTCCAGGACTTTTTCTTCAGGCAATTCACGCCCGATGGAGAATGCCTCGGCACGCCCTTCCAGGGCCAGCACCAGGGTTTCGGCGAGGCAGCCGTTGAGGAATTTCTTCGGCGCGAGGCCCAGGTTTTCGGTGCCGAAATGCACCGCGTCGCTGGCCGATACCAGGCCACCGTCGACGATCAGGATGTCGTTGCGGTCGTGGTTGAACGCCAGCACATCGCGGGGCAATGCAGCGTCGATCACCACCGCGCCAGGAGCCAGGCGATAGGGGTCGATCACGCCGCCGCTGGACGTGGCGGCGACGTAGAAACGCACGTCGTCGTAGCAGCTTTCGATCTCGGCGGTGAGGCGCACCTGGGTGTGCATCTCCCCCGGCAGATAGGCCAGGCTTTCCAGGCCTTGCTCGACACTGCCGCGATGCACCAGCCGCAGGCGGCAACCGTGGCGGGCGAGCAGTTTGGCGATGACCAGGGCGATGGAACCGGGGTAGCCCACCACCGCGACTTCGCTGTCGGCCGGGTCGACGTCGAGGCGCTGCATGGCTTCCAGCACGTTCTTGTAGGCGGCGTAAGCGGTCAGCGAATTACCGGTGGTGACCGCCACGCCGCTGCGCTCCTGGGTCTGCAAACCACGGTTGCCGACGATGGCCGTGAAGCCGCCGAGGCCAACCAGATGGGCGCCCTGCTCCTTGAGGCTGTTCACACCGTCCAGCACCCGCGCGGCAATGCTGCGCGGCTGGCTGAGCATTTGCTCGGCGGTCAGTGGCAGGTAATGCAGGATGCCTTCGCAGGTGGCGCCGGTGGCGCTGACGATGCGCCCGAAATCGGCGAACGGCACGAGGTTGCGTGGCTGCCACAGGTCCGGCTGATAGCCGCGATCCTGCTCGGCGAGGGTGCGGTCGAGCAGGTCGATGATCTTCACTTGGCGTTGCAGCGCGATGGACGTCGGGTGAGCGATAAAGCCGAATTTCATGGGAGCGTGTCCTTTGTGTTTCATTGACGGTTCCAGGCGGTTTCGGAGACCAGGCTCAAGCCGTCGCCTTCCGAGTTGTGGGCCAGCAACACGTCGAAAATATTCAGTTGCCCGGGTTGGGTCAGGGCGCTGCGCAGGTGCGCTTCATCGAAGCTCACCAGGCGCTCGCGGTGCAGGTTGATCGTGCCGATGCGCTGCACGGGCTGCGTCGCGGCGGCGCGGGTGCTGACCGCGACCTGGTGCGCGCCGTTGTGGGCGTAGCGTTTGTCGAGGTAGGTCTGGATCAGCGAGAGCACGCCGTTGCTGAGGTAGAACAAGGTCACGTTGCGCGCAGGATCGGTCAGGCCTTGGGCCAGGCGCGCTTCGATGTCCGGCACCAACGCCCGGGCGCCGTCGCCGACAAACGCCAGCACGTTGCCGCTGCCGGTCATGGCGATATACGGCAAGGCCATCAGGCCATCGCCCATCAGCGCGCGGCCATACCAGCCGGAGAACCCCGGATCGGTGCGCGGCACGTTGCGCAACGCCGAGATGGCGCCACGGCCGACGTCGTACACGCCGATGTAGCGGTAGTCGTGCTGCTCGATCAACTCGCGCACCAGGTTGCCGAGGCGGCGGAAGAAGTAGTTGGCGGTCATCGGCAGGGTTTCGATATGGTCCGCCGCCACGCTTTCGCTGGTGGCGGCCACTTGCGCCAGCTTGGCGCGGCGCAGGGCCAGCACCACCGGCTCGACCTGCAAGCCGCGCTCGATGTGATCGAGGAACACGTCCAGCGGCACGTCCAGCGCCAGGTCGGTAAATGGCGACAGGTGCCGCGGCTCATGGTTGACCTGCACCACGCGCAACTGGCGCTTGAGCTTGCCTTCGGAGAACGGCGTGGCGGCCTGGTCGACCTTGCCCTTGAGGAAGAACACGCAGTGGCTGTGCGGCCCGTTGAGTTCGTGGTCGGTGTGCACGAATTGGTAGACCCGGCGACTGAAGCCATACAACGACAGCGGCCCGAGGTAGTTCGGCACCTTGCGGCCCTGGTGATACGGGCCGACGCTGCCCGGCTGGGTGATGCTGTCGGACAGCGCAATCGCGCCGCGTTCGGCCAGGGCATGCACGCGTCGGCGCTGCTGTTCGTTGAGCTTGCCGCACTGCCAGAGCAGGTGCAGCGGCTGGCGGTTGATCAGGTCCAAGGCCTGGTCCAGCGCCTCGATTTGCGCGCTGCCGAGAGTCACTTCGGCAGTCGATGGCAAGGCCGGCAGCGTCACATTCAGCGGCACTTGCGGGCGGGATTCGAGCACGCCTTGGGTGGCCAGGATAAACACCGGCTCGGCACGTTCGGCGAGCATGGCGAAGGCTTGTTCCAGGCAGGCGCCGATCTCTTCGACCTTGCGGATGAACACCTGGCGCAAGCCCTTGGCTTCGATGACCTGGCGCCCGTCGTTGTCGTTGTCGTGGGTGCCCTGGAACGCGTACCAGACGTTTTCCGGGCTGTCGGCGCAGATGATCAGGCCCGGCGCACCGATGCGCTTGAGGTTGGCCAGGGTGCCGCGAAACTCGTCGATCATGCCCGAGGTCACGGTGATCACATAGGCGCGGCCAAACAGTTGCCAGCCGGCCATGGCGCCCACGGCGAGGCTGTGTTCGTTGCAGCCGCTGAGGCAACGCACGCCGGTGCCGGCGACGTTTTGCTGCATCGACTGGATCAGGCCCGCGACCATCGAGCCGGTGTAGGCGTGAAAGTCCCAGCGTTCCTGCCAGCGGCTGTGCATGAAGCGCGTGACCTCGGTGGCCAGGCTCACCGAGAGCAACGGCCCGCTGATGGAACGGGCGAGCAAGCGGTTGAAGTGCGCATGCTCCAGATGGTCGAGGATGATGCGCAGCAGATCGGCACGGCGCGCGGCGCGGTCGTCGTTGGCCACGCGCAGGTGGCGGTTGCCGCCGACGCGGTTCATCCAGCCCGGCAAGGCCGACAAGGCGCAGTACAGCACGGCCGAATGGGGTGACAGGCGTGCATTCGGCGCGGCAGCGATCAGCGCGTCGAACGGGTCGTCCACACCCGCCTCGGCCTGGTCGCCAAGGTCGAGGATGAACAGCTCGTTGGACAGTGGCGGCCTTTGCTGACGCAAGCGGGCCTGCGCAGCCGCCACCGAATCGAAGCTCATCAGCCACATGTCCGGCAACGCCGCCGCATGCGCCGGGCTGCCTTGCAGGTAGCGCTGGGCCTGGACCATCAGGGTTTCCAGCACCGCCTCGCTGTGCGGCCGGGGGCCCAGGGCCTGGTGCATCTCTTCGCAATCGCCAGCGGTCACGGGCCAGTCAGCGGCATTCGGCAGCGGTTGCAAACCGGCCTGCAAATGCTCGATGACAAACGTCACGTCCTCAATCAGCGGCTGCGCCTGAGTAATCAAGCAGATTCCTAACGTGGCCTTCATGAACCTATCCCTATTCAAATCAAACTGAGGATCAAATGACCGGCCGCTGCTGATCGCCGGTAGCCAAGGCAATCGAGCGCCGACCCAGCACGGCCACGCCGCACACCAGGGCCATCGCCAGCGACAGGCCGGCGAGCATGCCGACGTGGCCGCTGCGGTCGAGCAGCACGCCTGCGCCGATCGGCACCAACATGCGCGTCAACACGAACAGGCTGGCCTGCAAGCCGTAGTCGGCGGCCTGGCGATGCTCGCGGGAGAAAAACATCATCAGGGCGAAGACCAGGGTCGATACCGCGCCCATGGCCGTCGCCAGCAGGAACGCCGCCGCCACCAGCCAGACCATGTCGGCGCGCAGGCCGACAGCGGCGGTCAGTGCTAATAACGAAATCAACGCCCACAACATAAACAGCGGAATCGCGCGGCCCGGGCCGATGCGCTGGATCAGCCGCCCGCCGAGCAAGCTGGCCACGGCCCCAACCACGCCGCCGCCGACGCCGGCGATCAGCGCGACTTTCGGCGCAACCATGCCCTGGTCCAGCAGCAGCGGCTTGAGGTACAGCCACGCCGCGCCGACAAACGGGAAACTGGTCAACAGCACCCAGGTCCACAGGCGTGCGCCGGGTTGGCGGAAGTAACCCGACCAGTCGGCCAGCGCCGGGTTGACCGGCGCAGCGCTGGTGCCTCGCGCATCGCCTTCACGCAGCCAGGCCAGGGGCAGCAATGCCAGCACCAAACCGCCGGCCATCAACAGGAACGGCGCTTGCCAGCCCCAGCGGCTCTGCACCAGCAACATCACGCCCGCGCCGACAATCGCGCCGAGAAACAGCGCGGCCGAACGGATGCTGCCGGCGCGTACTTGCTCGGATTGCGGCAGCAACTTGATTGCCAAGGCGTTGACCGGGATGTCGGCCCAGGTCGCCAGCACCGAGGCGGCGAACGCCAGGCCGAACAGGTACAGCGGGTTGCCGGTGATCGACAGTTGGCTGGCCGCCAGCAGCAACACCGCCAACAACAGGCACAACAGCATCGCCCAGTTGCGGTAATGCCCACGCTGGAAGCGATAGCGCTGCACGGGCAGCGCCAGCAGGAACTTGAACACCGCCGGCAAACCGGCGAGCTGGAACAGGCCGATGTCGGTGCCCGACCAGCCGTGTTCGCGCATCACCAACGGCAGGCCGAGCAGCAGGTAGATGCTCGGCACCACCAGCACAAAACCGAGCCAGCCAAACAACAATTGCAGGCGCCACATGGAAGGGTTCATGAGGCGCTCCGGCGGGCGACCAGCACCGAGACGGGTGCCACGGCGAAGGCCACTTCGGGGTAGCTGTCGATGTGGCTGAAGCCGGCCTGTTGCAAGGCGTCACTCAGGCCGCCCGCCTCGGTGACA
Organism: Pseudomonas sp. FP453; assembly: GCF_030687495.1. Taxonomy (NCBI): domain Bacteria; kingdom Pseudomonadati; phylum Pseudomonadota; class Gammaproteobacteria; order Pseudomonadales; family Pseudomonadaceae; genus Pseudomonas; species Pseudomonas sp. FP453. The sequence continues at coordinate 4,893,400 of NZ_CP117435.1, forward strand.
TGGCGGCCGAGCATTTGCATCGACAGGTAATACGGCATCACGCGCTGGGCGTGTTCGGGGTCGGCGGGGATCTCGGCGTGGGCGCTGATCAGCACGCCGCCAGGGCGCAAGGCAGCGTGGATCTTGGCCAGTGTGGCGCGCAGGTCCGGGACGAAGTGCAGCACCGAGGAACACCAGATCACGTCGTAGCCGTCGCCAATCGGGTCGCTGGCCAGGTTGCCGCCGCGCACGCCGAGGCGTTGTTCGAGGCCGGCGTGCTGGATGTTGGCGGCGGCCACTGCGACGGTTTTTTCGAAGTCGAAGACTTCACCGCTGAGCAGCGGGTTGTCACGCACCAGGGCAATTGCCACCAGGCCGGGGCCGCCGCCAAGGTCGAGCAGGCGGCGTGCCTGGCTGAACTCGGGGATTAGGGCCGTCAGGCGCAGGGCCACGTCGACGGTGACGGCGCGCTGTTCCTGGGCGATTTGCAGGCGCGCCGCGGCGGTCCAGTTGTCGATGGTGGTGGTCATGTCAGTGGGTTGGCTGTCGGGTTGGCCGGCGCGCACTTGCTCGCCCAGTTGGCTGCCGAAACGGCGCATGCCGCGCAGGCGAAAGGTCCAGGCGTCGCCGCAATAGTCCGTGGCATCGCTGCGCAGGTAGTCGCTGGCCACCGGCGTGTTGCGGTACAGCGGCGGCTGGCGTTCATCGCGTTGCAGCAGGTCCATGCTCCACAGGGCTTCGAGCCAGAAGCCGGTGTTGGCCGGGTCGAGTTCCAGTTGCCGGGCGACCAGGTGGGCCGAGGTGGGCACTTGCAGCAGGTCGAAGAGTTTCCATTCCAGCGCGATGCGCAGGGCGTCGGCGCGCACGGCGGACAGGGTCATGTCCCAGAAAGGTTGCAGGGCATGTGGGGTGGACAGGTTCATAGGGTTATCGCTCACAGTTCATAGCTGAGCCGCAGGCCGACTTCGCGGCCCGGGCTGTACACGCGGGTGGTGCCATTCAGGTAGCCGACGGCGTCGTAGCGCTTGTCGGCGGCGTTGTTCACGTAGGCACTGATGCCGTAGTGGCTGAAGTCGTAGCCGGCCGTCAGGTCGATCAGGCCGTAGCCGCCACGGCTGTATTGGTTGGCGGCGTCGAGGTAGGTCTTGCCGACGGCGCTGACGCCGCCCTGGGCGTACCAGCCGGCCGGCGCGTCGTAGCGCAGGCTGAGGTGGCCGGTGAGGTCCGGCGCGTAGGGGTTGTGATTGCCCTTGTAGTCGTTGCTGCCTTCGCTGAACAGCTTGAAGCGCGTGCGGCTCAGGCCCACGGAACTGACCAGGCGCCAGTTGTCGGCGACGAGGTAGTCGGCCTCCAATTCAAGCCCGGTGGAACGCGCGGTGGCGGCGTTGGTGATGTACACCACGCCGGGCTGGATGATCTGCTGCACCTGCATGTCGCGCACGTCCATCAAGTACACCGCGGCCGAGTAGCGCAGGCGTTTGTCGGCGAGCCAACCCTTGGCACCGAGTTCGTAGGTTTTGACTTTTTCCGGGTCGTAGCCGGGGTAGTTGGCGGCGCTGGAGAAGGCGTTGAAGCCGCCGGCGCGGAAGCCTTCGGCATAGCTGGCGTAGACGTAGGCGTCGGGCTGCCATTCGTATTGCAGCGCGGCCTTGGGGGTGAAGCGTTGCCAGCTGGCGCTCTGGCGGGTGCCGATGGCGGGGTCGATGTGCACTTTGTCCTGCTCGGCACGGGCGCCGAGGGTGAGAGTCCAGCGCTCGGCCAGGGGCATCAGCCATTGGCCGAAGAGTGCGCTGGTGTTGCCGCCCAACTGACTGGCGGTCTCGGTCAGGCGCAGAGGCAGTTTTTGCTGGTAGGACAGGTCGTGGTCGTCACGGTCGGCATAGGCGCCGAGCAGCCACTGGTTGTCGTGCCACTGGCCTTCGAGGCGAAATTCCTGGGACAGGGTGTTGAAGTGGTAGTCGCGGGCCAGGTGCAGTTGGTCGGCCGGCTGGAAGTCGGTGTCTTGTTGCAGGCGGTCGTAGAAGTCGTTGCGGGCGGTGATGGAGCGCAGTGTCACGCCGGAGTCGAAGGTGTGCTGCACGTCCAGCGACAGGCTGCGGCCGCTGGAGTGGTTCCAGCTGGGCGTGCCGGAACGCACTTCGCGCCGGGTCGAGGTGGCGGCGCCCCATTGTGAGCCGCCGTCGCGGTAGTCCTGGCGGCTGTAGCGCAGGTTGACGTCGGTGGCCAGGGTTGGCGTCCAACGCAGCACCATGCGCGCGCTGTGGCGCTCACGGTCATCGGCCTGGCCGCCTTTATAGGCGTTGTCGATAAAGCCGTCCTGCTCGCGCCATTGGCCGGAGACGCCGGCATACAAGGTGCCGGGCACCAACGCCGTGCTGGCGTCCGCGCTCAGCGTGCGCAGGTCGCGGCTGCCGGTGCCGGCTTCGAGGCGCGCGTAAGGCGTATCGCCGGGCTGGCGGGTGTGAATGCTCAGCACCCCGGCTTCGGCGTTGCGCCCGTACAGGGTGGACTGCGGACCGCGCAGGATCTCGATGCGCTCGACGCCCAGCAGGTTGTGGTCGAAGCCCTGCCCCATCAGGGTCGGTACGCCGTCCACGAGCATCAGCATCGAGGAAGAAAACGCCGTCGCCCCGGAACTCAGGCCACGCACCACCGGCAGGTTGGTGCCGGACTGGCCGAACGGCTGGAAGGTGAAGCCCGGCGTGGTACGGGCCAGGCGTTCCAGGTCGTCAATGTTGCCTTTGCGCAGGTCTTCGCCGGTGATCACCGACAGGCTCGCCGGGACTTCTTCCTGCGCCTGCTCGATCTTGTTGGCCGTGACCTTGACCGGTGCCAGTTCGGTCTGTGCCACGGCAACGCTTGCACTGCCCAGGCAACACACCAGCACACCGCTGAAAACCCCTGTGTTCAAACGCTTTCCCCTTCAATGATTCGCCCCATGGCCGCGTCGTGGCGATGGCAGTTGATGGGGAAACATGCTATTCATTAATGCGAATGCTTATCATGTATGTCCGTATGGATTTCGGATCAATCCATATGCGAATCGGAGCCAAATCTAGGGAGGGCGTTGAACGTGTCGGCTTTACAAAAGATTTCCCAGTCGTATCGAGTCGCGTCAACGCACTCGCGGCTGGTCAGCACGCAAGACTGCGGCTGGATGCGCCAGCAGTTGCCGGAAGAGCTGGGCGAGTGCTATTCGGAACGCCTGAGCTTCGATGACGACCTGATGGTGGTGCGCTCGCGCTATCGCCCGACGCGCAACCTGATTGAAGAAACCGTCAGCCCGCACAACCGCCACATGCTGGTGATTACCTTCGGCATGCAGGGTGATTCCGGCTACAAAGGGGCGGATGGCGCGGCGGTGTCGTTCAGGGCGGGCTTCACCACCATCACGTCGTTCCAGCTCAGCCTGGGCGAGCGCTGCTATGAAGCCGGCGCGACGGTGTCGCAACTGCGCCTGTTGATTGGCGAGAGCATGCTCAACAAGTACATCGGCGAGCAGCGTACCCAGCAGATCCTCGGCAACGGCAACGTGCGCCAACTGGCCTTCCAGAAGACCTCGGCCGCCAGTGCCAGCCATGCCAGCGCCCTGACCCGCTACCTCAACCACGGCGTGACCGGCACGCTGGACATGCATATCCACACCCTGAGCCTGCTCTCCGAACAGCTCAAGTTGCTGAGCCCCGCCACCCTCCCGGAAAGCCTGCAATTCAGCGCCACCGACATCGAGAAACTGGAGCGTGCGCGCGACATCATGATCGAGCAGATGGACCAACCGCTGACCATCCCCTATCTCTGTGCGGCGGTTGGACTCAACGAGTTCAAGCTCAAGGAAGGCCTGCACTACCGCTTCAACTCCACCCCGCACCGCATGCTCAACGAGATTCGCATGCGCAAGGCCTACACCCTGCTGGAAAGCGGCTGCCAGGTGGCGCAGGCGGCCTACCAGGTGGGGTACAAATTCCCGAACAACTTCAGCGCGGCGTTTACGCGATTCTTCGGCAAGACGCCGAAGTCAGTGTTTGGCAAACGCCGCTGAGTGCGTCAAGGGTGAGTGGCGGGAGCCAGCTTGAAGGCGGCCTGGGCCTTGGGGTTGGTGAGAATGCTGTAGCGTGTGGTGCGCGAGACTTTTTGGGTGAGGAAGCGTTCGAATACCGGATCGAAGGTGGCGCGTTGCAGGTTCGGCTGCTCGTCCATCAGGTAGCGCTCACAGAGCACACGATAGGCGTCGAGGGTGACGAAGCGCTTGATCCAGAAGTGATAGAAATAGCCCATCAGGAAACCCAGGCTGAAATCGTGATCGATCACCGAATGGGCGCAGCACTCAAAATCGATCAGGCGTAGCTGGCCGTCCGGTGCGATCAAAATATTCTTGGGGTGCGGATCCATGTGCACAAACCCTTCGGCGAGCATCTGCGCAAACAATCGGAAGACCCGTGGAAGCAGCTCACCGGCCTGCTCCGGGTGCGCGATCAGTCGATCATCCACGCTGCAATGATCTTCAAAAAAACCCACCAGCAGGTATTCCTCTTTCAGGAACGGGAAGCGTGTTTTATAGCCGAACCCGGCGACACGCGGCACGCTGGCGGACTTGGCAGACACCACGGACAGGTTGATGAACTCGTTGGTCAAATCGTGCAGGCCGAACGCGCGCTTGAGCCCCAGGTAGTTTTGCAGCTGTTTTTTCCAGTGTTCCAGTTTGTTGTGCTTCAACACCCATCGGCGCTCGCCCTCCAGCAGGAACACGCCGCGGGTGGCTTCGGGTAGGTCGAGGGTGGTGTGTTGGTGCGGTGCGGCGAGGAAGCGCTGGACCAGGGTGGACAGTTCAGGCTGATGGCGGGGGTCGAAATGGAAGGTGATGTCGCCGATGGACGAGGTTTGGAATGCGCGGGTGATGTGGTTGAGGTGACGCATGGGGTCTTCCTGACGTGGGGCTATCGACTTTTGCGAAATGGCCCAGCCAGGTAGACCGCGCTAAATCGCGGACAAAAAAAAACCCGGAAATCCTCACTTGCGTGGGCCTTCCGGATTTTCTAAACCGCCAAAAATGGTGGGTCGTGTGGGATTCGAACCTACGACCAATTGGTTAAAAGCCAACTGCTCTACCAACTGAGCTAACGACCCGCTGTGTGGTGGCGCGTATAATACTGATTTCTAAGGATTATTCAACACCTTATTTTAAATAAATCAGAAATAACGCGTTGGGTCCTTAATTCCGGCCGCTTGGAAGCCTTCTGCACGCAGTCGGCAGCTGTCGCATTTCCCACAAGCACGGCCGTCATCGTCCGCCTGGTAGCAGGAAACTGTCAGCGAGTAATCGACGCCAAGTCCTACACCAGCCTTGACGATATCGGCTTTGCTGAGGTTTTGCAGCGGCGCCAGGATGCGGAAGCCCTGCCCTTCTACACCGGCCTTTGTCGCCAGGTTGGCCATGCGTTCGAACGACTCGACGAATTCCGGGCGGCAGTCCGGGTAGCCGGAATAATCCACGGCGTTGACGCCGATAAAGATGTCGCGGGCGTTGAGCACTTCTGCCCAGCCGAGGGCCAGGGACAGGAACACCGTGTTGCGCGCCGGCACGTAGGTGATCGGAATGCCTTCACTCGGCGCTTCCGGCACGTCGATGCTGCTGTCGGTCAGGGCAGAACCGCCGATGCCGTTGAGGTTCAGGCCGATGACCTTGTGTTCGACCACGCCCATGTCGCGCGCTACACGGGCTGCGGCGTTGAGTTCGGCACGATGGCGCTGGCCGTAGTCGAAACTCATGGTGTAGCAGCTGTAGCCTTCAGCTTGCGCCATCGCGACTACGGTGGCGGAGTCGAGGCCGCCGGACAGCAGGATTACGGCGCGTTTTTGATCGTTGGTTTGTGCAGTCATGTCAGCGTCCTGGCTCGTCGTTCCAAAGGTATTTGTGCAACTGCAATTGCAGGCGCACCGGTAGGTTGTCCGCCACGACCCAGTCGGCAAGGTCGCGGGCGTTCAGGTCGTGGTGGCTGGGAGAAAAAAGCACCTCGCCTGCGCGACGGTCCAGGCCGTACTGGATCAGCTTGGAGCTCGCCCAGTCGTAATCGTCACGGGAACAGATAACGAACTTGACCTGATCGTTGGCCGTCAGCAAGTCCATGTTCTCGTAGAGGTTGCGATGCGACTCCTTGGAACCTGGGGTCTTGAGATCGACGACCCGGCTTACACGTGGGTCGACCGCAGAAATATCCAGGGCGCCGCTGGTTTCCAGGGACACCTCGTAACCGGCGTCGCACAACTGCTTGAGCAAGGGGATGGCATTGGGTTGCGCCAGGGGCTCACCGCCCGTCACGCAGACGTAGCGTGGCCGGAAGCCGGCAACCTGTTCGAGGATGTCGTCGAGGGTGCGCACAGTGCCGCCACTGAAGGCGTAGGCGCTGTCACAGTATTGGCAGCGCAGCGGGCAACCGGTCAGGCGCACAAATACGGTGGGCAGGCCAGCAGTGCGCGTTTCACCCTGCAACGAGTAAAAAACTTCGGTGATACGTAATGTGTCTTGCATAGTCGCCACGGGCGTAACAGCTAAACAGGCTGTCCGCCTCCGTCAGGCACTTCAAGAAACCCCGCCAACGCGTGGGCCCCCAAAAGCGTGTTTCATAAAAGGGCGTGGATTCTAACGAAAAAACCCGCGCCAGGCGCGGGTTTCTTCTAAACGGGCTGCTTTGCTTACAAGCGTTGCAGATCCCGTTGGGCCAACTGGGCAGCGGAAGTCCCCGGATACTGGGCAACCACTTGCTGCAGAATGCCTTTGACCTTGTCGGTATGACCCAGGCGGCGTTCTACATCAGCGAGTTTGTACAGCGAATCTGGCACCTTGGCATGCTTGGGATACAGTTGGCTGACCTTGGCAAATGCCTGGCCAGCGCCCTGGAGATCACCTTTGGCCAGGTTGACCTCGCCCAACCAGTATTGGGCATTGCCCGCGTACTGGCTGTTCGGGTATTTGCGCAGGAAAGCGCTAAATGCCTGGCTGGCTTTATCGAAGTCCTTGGCCTTGATCAGGTCGAAGGCTGCATCGTAATACAGCTTTTCCTTCGCAGGATCACCCGGTTCGCTGCTCGCGGCAGGGGCTTGGCTGGCAGCCGCCCCTGCTGCTGCGCCGCCGATGGCTGCGCTAGGCGCGCCACCGGCAGAAGAATTATCAGGAGTTGCGGCAGGTGCAACGCCGGCTCCAATGCGTCGATCAAGATCCTGGTAACGCTCCAGGCCTTCTTGCTTCAGCTGACGCACTTCATTTTGCAGAATTTCAATGGTGCCTTGCTGCTGCGCCAATTGATCCTGCATGCGTTGCAGCTGGTTGAACAGTTCGCCCTGTGCCGAGGGAGCGGACGTAGCCGCTCCCCCCGCATAGGCGCCGTTCGTGCCATAACCCGCTGGCGGATAACTGCTCCCGCTATTGTTATAGCCAGAGTTGCTATCTTCCACAGGAACCGCAGCCCACACCGCAAGCGGTGCGAGGCTGAGAGCCAATACAGTTAGAGCACGACGGCACGTTCGCATGACGAATTACTTACGCAGTTCGACGCGACGGTTTTGAGCCCAGGACTGCTCGTCGTGGCCAGTAGCAACTGGACGCTCTTTACCGTAGGAAACCAGTTCCAGTTGGCCTGGAGCAACACCTTGCAGTACCAGGTAGCGCTGAACGGCTTTCGCACGACGCTCGCCCAGTGCCATGTTGTACTCACGAGTACCACGTTCGTCGGTGTTACCTTCCAGAACAACGCGAGCGCCGTTAGCTTTCAGGTCCTTCGCGTGAACGTCCAGAGCGCGCATGGCTTCTGGTTTCAGGTCCGAACTGTCGTATTCGAAGTAGAAAGTGGTGATAGCGCGCAGAGCAGCTTCTTCGCTCAGGGAGCCGTCAACTGCACCAGTGTTAGCGCCGTAACCAGCGTTTGGATCAACAGCTGCGCCTTCACCGGCATTGTCGCCGCCTTTAGACGAGCAACCAACGGCTACGGACAGAGCCAGAGCCAGAGCAGCAAACTTACCAAACTTCAGCATTTCCATCGTGAAACTCCTAATGAACCCCAGTGTGTTAAGTACTTCTTTTTGTAGCGCCGCGTCAGTTCAGGTAAGGGGACCAGGATGGTTCTCTGACTTCGCCTTGAGCGGTAGGAAGTGGGAGCCTTACGCGTCCATTAATGGATACGAGCATCAAGACTCCCCGGCCCTGCTGGCGGGTGGCGTAGATTACCATGGTGCCGTTGGGCGCAACAGTGGCTGACTCATCAAGGTTGGTATCTGTGAGGATTTTTACGGTTCCGCGCTGCAAATCCTGGGCCGCAACCCGGAAATTAGTGAAACCATCCTGACGGTGAATCATCACCAACGTCTTTTCATCAGCCGAAAGCTTCGGATTGGCGTTGTAGTTACCAATAAAGGTCACACGTTCCGCACCACCGCCGCCCACGCTTGCCTTGTAGACCTGTGGCTTGCCGCCACGGTCGGAAGTGAAGTAGATGGTCGAGCCATCCTTGCCCCAGAACGGCTCGGTGTTGATACCTGGGCCGCTGGTCACGCGGGAGATCTGGCGCGAAGCCATGTTCATCACGTAGATATCCGGGTTGCCATCCTTGGACAGCACGAACGCCAGGCGCGAACCATCCGGCGACCAGGCTGGCGCGCCGTTGAGGCCTTCGAAGTTGGTGATCTGCTCACGACGGCCAGTATCGATGTGCTGGACGAAGATGCGCGGACGCTTCTGTTCAAAGGACACGTAGGCAATACGCTTGCCGTCCGGCGCAAAACGCGGCGACAGGATCGGCTCACGGGATTGCAGCAGGGTCACGGCGCGAGCACCGTCATAGTCCGAACGCTGCAAGGTGTAGCGCGTGTTGTCTACCGAGAAACGCTCAGCCGTTACATAAAGCAGACGCGTCGAGAAAGCACCCTTGATACCGGTGAGTTTTTCAAACGACTGGTCCGAAATGTAGTGAGCCATGTCACGCAGTTGTTCAGCTGTGCCCGACACGCTGCCGGTCAAGACCTGCTGCTCGGTGGCCACGTTGAACAAGGTGTACTGGATCTGCAGGCGACCACCGGCTGGCACGATATTGCCGACCATCAGGTACTGCGCGCCCACGGCTTTCCAGTCGCGGAACACAACTTCGCTGGCCTGGTTCGGCTGGCTGATCATGTTGCCTTTTGGAATCGGCGCGTAGTAACCGGAATTGCGCAGGTCGTCACTGACGATCTGGGCCATGTCGTCCGGCAGCACGCTGCCGCCCTGCCAGCCAAACGGTACTACCGCGATCGGGGTGGCCCGATCGCTACCGCTGGTGACCAGGATGTTTTTTTCATCCGCCGCCGCTATCCCTGCCATACAGCAAATAACGACAAGCATTCCTCGAAGAAGGTTTCTCACAAGGCTAGATCCTCAGGTGTGAATGTCATCTTGAATGAACGATAGGGAGCGAAGTCGCTTGGTTTCATTCCCTGCATCTCGGTCAACCGGCCAATGTTCTTGACCGCTGCAACCGCCGAACTGTCGAACGAACCATCGCCACTGGACTTGGCCACGCTGACCCGAAGTCACCGTACCGTCCGGCAACATGCCGATCTGCAGCACTACTGTCATGCCTTTGCGTGCCGAAGGTGGACGCGTCCAACCCTCTGCTGCCCGTGCCCGAATCAGGTCGTCGAAACTGCCCGCGACTTCATCACCACGTTCATCGGGCCAAGGCTTGCTGACGCTGCGGCGTGTCGGAAAGCAAATCTGCCAAGGCCTGGGCCTTTTTCTCTTCGGCGGATTTGCGTGCTGCTTCCTGGGCCTTTTTCTTGGTGGCGTCGGCGGCAGCTTTCTTCTTCGCATCATCGGCGACTTTCTTCTTCGCCTCGTCTGCTTCAGCTTTTTTCTTGGCGTCTTCGGCGGCTTTCTTCTTCGCGTCTTCGACTATTTTCTTCTTGGCTTCCTCAGCGGCCTTTTTCTTGGCCTCTTCTTCGGCAGCTTTCTTGGCTTCTTCTTCAGATTTCTTCTTGGCTATATCAGCCAATTGTTTCTCTTCGGCTTTTTTGGCTTCGGCAGCTTTCTCGGCTTTCTTGGCTTCATCAGCCTTTTTCGCCTCGTCGGCCTTCTTCGCTTCGTCAGCCTTTTTCGATTCCTCGGCCTTTTGAGCCGCCTCTTCTTTCTTTTGTTCCGCAGCAGCCTTCACCGCTTCCTGCTCGACCTTTTTCTGTTCCATCTGTTCGACTTCAGTCTGGCGCGCAGCCGACTTCTGGGCCTCACCCGCAATCTTCTGATTGGTCTGGGTGGTGGCCTGGCTTTTCGATTTCAGCTGATACAGGGTCGCCTGCACGATCGGCTTGGCTGGCGGCAGGTCCGGGGTCATGGCAAAGCTGACGAACAGCATGCCAAACACCAGGACGTGCAGGGCAATTGCCCAGACGCTAGGCCAGAAGTAGCTTTCCGAGGCGGACGGCTCTCGCTGCTGCTGCATCAGGGCGCCTCGGTAATCAAGCCAACGTTACCGACGCCGGCCTTCTGCAGCCCGCCCATGGCGCCCATGACAGAGCCGTAGTCGACAACCTTGTCACCACGAATGAACACCTGGGTGTGCTTGCCGCCTTCGTTGCCGGAGCGGATGATCTTGGTCACCGCGTCGGTCATCTGCGGCAAGGTCATGGCCTTGTCCTGCTGTTTCTGGGTATCGACTTCGCTGCCAAGGTTCCAGTAGTAGGTCTTGTCAGCCTTGATCGAAATGGTCAGGACCTGGGTGTTGTTGTCTTGCGGCAAGGCTTCGCTGGAAACCTTGGGCAGATCAACCTTCACGCCCTGATTGAGCATCGGCGCGGTCACCATGAAGATAACCAGCAGTACCAGCATCACGTCGATGTAGGGCACTACGTTCATCTCGGCGACCGGCTTGCGCTTTTTGCGAGCTCGAGCGATTAAAGCCATTGTGAATTACCTGCTTATTCTTCGCTGGTGTGCACTTTACGGTGCAGGATCGCCTGGAATTCATCGGCGAAGGTGTAGTAACGGCCAATCAGGGTTTCGCTGGTGGCAGCAAAACGGTTGTAGGCAATTACTGCGGGGATAGCAGCGAACAGGCCGATCGCGGTGGCGATCAGGGCTTCGGCGATACCCGGGGCCACGGTGGCCAGGGTCGCTTGCTGGGCCTGGGCCAGGCCGCGGAAGGAGTTCATGATCCCCCACACGGTACCGAACAGGCCGATGTACGGGCTCACGGAACCGACGGTGGCCAGGAACGGCAGGCTTTGCTCAAGCTTCTCTTCTTCGCGGGAGATGGCCACGCGCATGGCGCGGGCCACGCCTTCCATCACGGCTTCCGGGTCAACGCCTGGCTGCTGGCGCAGACGGGAGAATTCCTTGAAACCGGCGCGGAAGATCTGCTCGACGCCCGAATCCGGGTCCGGGTTGCTGCCCGCCTGGCGGTAAAGCTTGGACAGGTCGATACCCGACCAGAAGCGCTCTTCAAAGCTCTCCAGGGCACGTCGACCGGCACGCAGCAGGTTGCTGCGCTGAAAAATCATGACCCAAGAGGTAACCGATGCGGCTACCAGGGTCAGCATTACCAGTTGAACCACGACACTGGCATTGCTGACCAGGCTCCACATGGAGGAATGGTCGACGACGGTAGGTTCCACGCTAAATCTCCTGCTTTGATTGTTTACCCGCGCCGCTTACGCCGGCAAAGGCCGCACGTAGAGCTTCGGGAATGGCCCGGGGTTTCAAACTATTGGTGCGCACACAAGCCACCAGGAACTGCCCCTCACAGAGCAGCGTTGCATCCGTTGCCCGCCTGACCTGCTGTTTAAAGCGCAGGCTGACACGGTTCAATTCGATTACTTCAGCGCTGACCAGCAGTTCATCGTCCAACCGCGCCGGCGCGTGATACCGCGCCTCGCTGGAATGCACGACAAACAACAGGTCCTCCCCTACCAGCTGGGATTGGGCAAAGCCCAGCTCCCGTAGCCGCTCGGTGCGAGCCCGCTCCATGAACTTGAGATAATTGACGTAATACACGATGCCGCCCGCATCGGTGTCCTCGTAATAAACGCGACAGCGATGTGCGAACGACTGATCCCCGTTTTGCGCGCGCATACTCTAGTGCTTACTCCTCAGGTTGCCAATCCAGCCCGCAACTGTTTTTTCATTCCCGCTCTTCATTCTGAAGAATATTTCCACTGACTGAATGACGACACCAGCCACTAGGACAGCACAAACGTCGAATAAATCGACTTGCGTAATGCTTTTAATCGTCCACTGCATCGAGGAATTCGTCTACCACGGGCATCTCACCCAATCGTGACGGAATGTTTAACCCAAAGTGCAGGTAGGCATGCCGCGTCACCACTCGGCCCCTTGGGGTGCGCATGATGTAACCCTGCTGGATCAGGTACGGTTCCAGCACATCCTCGATCGTGTGGCGCTCTTCGCTGATCGCGGCCGCCAGGCTGTCGACGCCCACCGGGCCGCCGTCGAACTTCTCGATCATGGTCAAGAGTAGACGCCGATCCTGATGATCGAAGCCGTGTTCATCCACATCCAGCAGGTTCAAGGCCAGGTCGGCCACGGCCTTGGTGATATGGCCCTTGGCGCGCACTTCGGCAAAGTCACGTACGCGGCGCAGCAAACGGTTGGCGATCCGCGGTGTGCCACGGGCACGCCGGGCGATTTCGAACGCGCCTTCCGGGTCCAGCGGCAAGGCGAGAATGCCCGCCGAACGGCTGACGATGGTCGCCAGGTCTGCGGTGCTATAAAACTCTAGACGTTGAACAATGCCGAAACGGTCTCGCAACGGGTTGGTCAGCATGCCTGCGCGGGTGGTGGCACCCACCAGTGTGAAGGGCGGCAGGTCGAGCTTGATCGAGCGCGCAGCCGGTCCTTCGCCGATCATGATGTCGAGCTGGAAGTCTTCCATGGCCGGGTACAGCACTTCCTCGACGATCGGCGACAGCCGGTGGATCTCGTCGATAAACAGCACGTCGTGCGGCTCAAGATTGGTCAGCAGCGCCGCCAGATCACCCGGACGCTCCAGCACCGGGCCGGAGGTGGACTTGATCGACACGCCCATTTCCTGGGCGATGATATTGGCCAGCGTGGTCTTGCCCAAGCCCGGTGGGCCGAAGATCAACGTGTGGTCCAACGACTCACTGCGCCCACGCGCGGCCTGGATAAACAGCTCCATCTGCTCGCGCACGGTGGGCTGGCCGATGTAGTCGGCCAGGCTCAGGGGGCGGATGGCGCGGTCCTGCACTTCTTCACGGTCGCGCGGGCCGGTGGCCGCGATCAGACGATCTGCTTCAATCACTTAAATCATTCCCTTCAGGGCGCGGCGGATCATGTCTTCGGCACTCAGGTTCTTGTCCTTGATGGCCGACACGGCCTTGCTGGCTTCCTGCGGCTTGTAGCCAAGGGAAATCAGCGCATTGACCGCATCGCTCTCGGCGCTGGCGACCTGGGCCGCTGGCATGTCCGGCTGGTTCGGCACCAGGGCAAACATGCTCGGCACGACTTCCCAGGCCTTGAAACGGTCCTTGAGTTCCACCAGCAGGCGCTCGGCAGTCTTCTTGCCGACACCCGGCACCTTGGTCAGCGCCGAGGTGTCCTGGGCGGATACGGCACGCACCAGTTCATCCACTTCCAGGCTCGACATCAAGGCCAGCGCAAGCTTCGGGCCAACGCCATTGAGGCGAATCAACTCGCGGAAGAAGTCACGGTCGCGCTTGCCAATGAAACCATAGAGCAATTGCGCATCTTCACGCACCACCAGATGGGTGTGCAGCGTAATCGGCTCGCCGACCGACGGCAGGCGATACAGGGTGGTCATGGGCACTTCCAGCTCATACCCCAACCCGTTGACATCCAGAATCAGGTGCGGCGGCTGTTTCTCAGCCAGGGTGCCGCGCAAGCGTCCAATCACGGTTCAAATCCTTAAAGCTTGAGGGTCAGGCACAGACCAGACCGGGAAAAACGATTGCGCTGATGCTATCAGAGACGCAGCCGCCCGCCACGACTGCGTGCCGTACCCAGGCCGTGGGGCAACAGGCTGGAGCGGGTGTGCGCATGGCAAATGGCGATGGCCAGAGCGTCGGAGGCGTCGATTTGCGGCTTTGAGGTGAGCTTGAGCATGTGCATGACCATCATCTGCACCTGCTCCTTGTTGGCTGCACCGGTACCGACCACGGCCTGCTTGACCTGCGTCGCCGTGTACTCGGCGATCTCCATGCCCTCCTCGGCCCCGGCGACGATGGCAGCGCCACGGGCCTGGCCAAGCTTGAGCGCCGAATCGGCGTTCTTGGCCATGAACACCTTTTCGATGCCCATGGTCACCGGCCCGTAGGTCTGGATCACTTCACGCACGCCACGATAGACGATCTGCAGGCGCTCGGCCAACTCGCCCGCGCCGGTACGGATGCAACCCGAGGCCACATAGATGCAGCCGCGCGGGGTCTGTTGCACCACGCCAAAACCGGTGATGCGCGAACCGGGGTCGATACCTAGGATTAAAGTCATAACGCCTGCGGGTTGGGTAAACACAATTCTTGCGACAAAGAAGATCAGCTGTGGGAGCGGGCTTGCCCGCGAAGGCGGTGGGTCAGCCAACATTTTCAGCGACTGACACACCGTATTCGCGGGCAAGCCCGCTCCCACATTTTGATCTACATCAACCCTTAGACTAGCTGTGCGGCTACGTCTTCCGGGATATCTGCGTTGGAATAGACGTTCTGCACATCATCCAGGTCTTCCAGCATATCCAGCAGCTTCAGCACCTTCTGCGCACCGTCCAAGTCCAGCTCGGCACTGGTGGTCGGCAACATCACGATTTCCGCGTCAGTGCCTTTGAAGCCGGCCGCTTCGAGGGCGTTGCGCACGGCGTAGAAGCTGGCAAACGAAGTGAACACGTCAATCGAACCGTCTTCGTTGGTCACCACGTCGTCGGCATCCGCTTCCATCGCCGCTTCCATCAGCGCGTCTTCGTCCGTGCCTGGGGCAAAGGTGATCTGCCCTTTGCGCTCGAACAGGTAAGCCACCGAACCGTCGGTACCGAGGTTGCCGCCGCACTTGCTGAACGCATGGCGCACCGCCGCGGCGGTTCGGTTGCGGTTGTCGGTCATGCACTCGACCATCACCGCCACGCCGCCCGGGCCGTAGCCTTCATAGGTCAGCTCGACCATGTCGTCGGTATCGGCAGCGCCGGCACCACGGGCCACGGCGCGGTCGATGATGTCGCGGCTCATGTTGGCGCCGAGAGCCTTGTCCAGCGCCAGGCGCAGGCGCGGGTTGGAACCCGGGTCACCACCGCCCTGGCGGGCAGCGACGGTCAGCTCGCGGATCCACTTGGTGAAGATCTTGCCTTTCTTGGCATCCTGACGCTCTTTGCGGTGCTTGATGTTCGCCCACTTGGAATGGCCAGCCATAACACAACTCCGAAATTCTGTAGAAACCTTGTCAACCCTGCCCCAGGCAGGATGCAACCCTTGTAACGCAAAGGCGCATCCGAAGATGCGCCTTTTTAGACTGCGTGGAACTCAATGCGCTTGCACGCCGCAGCCTTACTCAGCCTTCGGCGTCTCGCGCAGGCGGATGTGCAGCTCGCGCAGCGCCTTGGCATCCACCACACCTGGAGCCTGGGTCATGACGTCCGCAGCACTCTGGGTTTTCGGGAAGGCGATCACTTCACGGATCGACTGGGCGCCGGTCATCAGCATCACCAGGCGATCCAGGCCGAAAGCCAGGCCACCGTGGGGCGGCGCGCCGTATTTCAGGGCGTCGAGCAGGAAGCCGAACTTCTCTTCCTGTTCTGCTTCGTTGATGCCCAGCAGGCGGAAGACCGACTGTTGCATTTCCTTGCGATGGATACGGATCGAACCGCCACCCAGCTCAGTACCGTTCAAGACCATGTCGTAGGCACGGGACAGAGCGCCAGCCGGGTTGGCTTCCAGCTCGGCCGGCGTGCACTTCGGCGCGGTGAACGGGTGGTGCAAGGCGCTGAAGCTGCCGTCGTCGTTCTCTTCGAACATCGGGAAGTCAACGACCCACATCGGCGCCCATTCGCAGGTCAGCAGGTTCAGGTCGTGACCCAGCTTGATCCGCAGCGCGCCCAGGGCTTCGCTGACGATCTTGGCCTTGTCGGCGCCGAAAAACACGATGTCGCCGTCAACCGCGCCAACGCGATCGAGGATCTCGTTCAGGTTGTCCAGCGGGATATTTTTGACGATCGGCGATTGCAGGCCGTCAACGCCATTGGCGCGCTCGTTGACCTTGATGTACGCCAGGCCCTTGGCACCGTAGATGCCGACGAACTTGGTGTAGTCGTCGATCTGCTTGCGCGGCATGCTCGCGCCGCCGGGTACACGCAGGGCGGCGATGCGGCATTTAGGGTCGTTGGCCGGGCCGCTGAACACCTTGAAGTCGACGGCCTTGAGCTGGTCGGCAACGTCTACCAGTTCCAGCGGGTTACGCAGGTCTGGCTTGTCGGAACCGTAGCGGCGCATGGCTTCTTCGAAGGTCATGTGCGGGAAATCGCCGAACTCCAGGCCCAGCACTTCCTTGAACAGGTTGCGGATCATTTGCTCGGTCAGGCCCATGATCTCTTTTTCATCGAGGAAGCTGGTCTCGATGTCGATCTGGGTGAATTCCGGCTGGCGGTCGGCGCGCAGGTCTTCGTCGCGGAAGCACTTGGCGATCTGGTAGTAACGGTCGAAGCCGGCCACCATCAGCAGTTGCTTGAACAGCTGCGGCGATTGCGGCAGGGCAAAGAACGAACCGGCGTGGGTGCGGCTCGGCACCAGGTAGTCACGCGCGCCTTCCGGGGTGGCCCGGGTCAGGATCGGCGTTTCTACGTCGAGGAAGCCGTTCTCGTCGAGGAAGCGGCGGATGCTGGTGGTCATGCGCGAGCGCAGACGCAACTTCTCGGCCATTTCCGGACGACGCAGGTCGAGGAAGCGATAGCGCAGGCGGGTTTCTTCGCCCACGTCGGAGAACTCATTGAGCGGGAACGGCGGGGTTTCCGACTCGTTCAGCACTTCCAGTTCGTAGCCCAGCACTTCGATGCCGCCAGAAGCCATGTTCTTGTTCACGGCACCGGCCGGACGCAGGCGCACCTTGCCGGTGATCTTCACGACGTATTCGCTGCGCACGCGGTCGGCGGCGGCGAAGCTCTCGGCGCGGTCCGGGTCGAACACCACCTGGGCCAGACCATCACGATCACGGATATCGAGGAAGATTACCCCGCCGTGGTCGCGGCGACGGTGAACCCATCCGCAAAGAGTGATTTCCTGACCTTCCAGGGTCTCGTTCAGTTGGCCGCAATAGTGGCTGCGCATCATGGTAGTGGTTTCACTTCTCGTAATTCGAAATTCGGTGGAGGCCTGCCTCGTCACCGTACATTTAAGCCAGGGGACGGATAATGCAGGAGCCTGCGCGTAGAGTTCAACTCAGTCTGCTTTGTCGCCGCCGGCCAGATTCTTCTTCGAGCCGGTCTTGAAGTCGGTCTCGTACCAGCCGCTGCCACTCAGGCGGAAGCCTGGCATGGACAACATCTTCTTGAGCTCCGGCGCCTGGCAGGCTGGGCAATCGACCAGCGGTGCTGCGCTGATCTTCTGAATGGCTTCCAACTGATGACCACAGGAAGCACATTGATAGTCGTACATGGGCATGGCGATGTCTCGGCGATCAGATCATTACTGCGCCACGCCTGCCCATTGGAGAGTAGACCAGGCACACGCAGCAAAGCGCGGGATTATATAGGGTAAATCAAGGCAGCGCAGCCGGCTTTGTGCCGGAGGCGCGGCCCGCCTGGACAGCAGGCCGCGCTCGGAGCCGCAGGTTTACCCGTGGTTCTGTGGATCTACGTGGCCCCTTAAAGCATGAACTACACACACTACCCGGACCAGGCCACTGAAGTTCTTCACTCCCCCGTAACGCAAATGCACTTCCCGATCGACATAAGACAGCAACGCACTGACGGAACAGGCATTGATCCTGGCGATTTCCGTGAGGATGTTCCAATAGATCTGCTCAAGCCGCAGGCACGTGGAAAACCCGTTGAGCCTGACCGATCGGGACAAGGGCCTGGCCAGGCCCATGTCGAACCCCTTTGCAAAGGGATCGACCTTTATCTTATGGAAGCCACACGCCTCCATCACTCCATTACCCACTCCGCGTGACATACACCTGACACTCCATTGCCAAACAACAGCCCATGGGCTTGTCCCATGGGACAGTGGGCCTATAAAACAGCAGGAGGACGCTGGCGACCAGAAGACGTGGAGTTGATAGTTGTAGGACAACGCCAGGAAGCGAAGGGAAACGGCAAGTGGCGCCAGGACGGCGCCACTGTGGGTGCGTATTTACTGATTTTCGAGCAGGGAACGCAGCATCCACGCGGTTTTTTCGTGAACCTGCATACGTTGGGTCAGCAAGTCGGCGGTCGGTTCATCACTGACCTTGTCGAGCAGTGGGAAGATACCCCGCGCGGTACGGGTAACCGCCTCCTGGCCCGCCACCAGTTGCTTGATCATCTCTTCGGCGCTGGGAACACCCTCCTCTTCCTTGATCGAAGACAGGCGGGCATAGATCGAATAGGCGCCCGGTGCCGGGAAGCCCAGGGCACGGATACGCTCGGCGATGGAGTCCACCGCCAGCGCCAGTTCGTTGTACTGCTCTTCAAACATCAAGTGCAGCGTACGAAACATCGGGCCCGTGACGTTCCAATGGAAGTTGTGGGTCTTCAGATACAGTACGTAGGTATCGGACAGCAGCCGCGAAAGCCCATCGACGATGGATTTACGGTCTTCTTCACTGATACCAATATCGATTGCCATGTTTTTCCCCTTCAATTGACGAACGTTCATTGATCAGGTGCAGGACCACTCTAGCAAGAGAGTCGACCTTGTGCAGCCGAGACCCCAGGCAGGACATGCGGCAAATTGACCCTTCCAACTGGTACTGACCGACGCAGGGCTAGCCGCCGACCATGTAGGAAAACTCTCAAAACCCCACTCAAAAACACCCACACCCGTCTAGGACAAGCCTTTGCCGCAGAAATGCCCACGCCGTCGCAATACCCTGAAATGCTTGATTTGAGTAGGCACAGCCTTTGCTGTTAAATAGACGGCGTGTAGCTGCCGTTAATGTTTGCGGCACGCTACATAGGCTGATACCCGCGCACGTGCTCAACGCCTCCCATTGTTCAGAAGCGAACCGTGCCAGTCAGCTCTTCCTTGTGATCCGTCTTAACGTGAGTTAATCAAAATGTTGAAAATCGTCCACCTGCTAACGGGCGTTGCAGCGTTGCTGCTGTCCTTTATCCCGAGCCTGCAGCCTGAAAGCCTGCCCTACCTGCAACAACATGACGCTCTGTACCTGGCCTTGTTCGGCCTTCTTAACCTGACGCTGGCACCGGTGATTCCTTACTGGAACAAAGGCACACGTCATCAACTGCAAAACCTGGTCAGCGCGCTGCTGGTACTGACCGTTGTCGTGCAAACCCTCACCCTCCTGGCACCCATGCCTGAAGTCGGTGGCCACCCGGCCATCCTGCTCAGCCTGGTGATTGCAGTGGTCGCCATCGTTCTTCACCTGGCGATCAGCTTCTACCGTTCGTCGCCTGCGGCCGCGTCGCAAAACTACGACATGACCAACCGCGATACCGGCACCGTCAAGTGGTTCAACACCTCCAAAGGCTTCGGCTTTATTTCCCGTGATTCGGGCGACGATATCTTCGTCCACTTCCGGGCCATCCGTGGCGAAGGTCATCGCGTCCTGGTGGAAGGCCAGCGCGTGGAGTTCTCCGTGATGAACCGCGACAAGGGCTTGCAAGCTGAAGATGTGATCGCAGCACTGCCGCGTCGCTGATTTAACCTTCGCAACAAAAAAACCGCGATCCAGCACTGGCTGGATCGCGGTTTTTTATTGCACGCCAATCAATAGTGAGGCGGCGGGGCTTCTTCTTCGGCGGTCTCGAACTGGCCGCCCATTTCTTCCTGGCGCTTGAGCAGCGCGGTCATCTGCATTTGCAGGCGTTCGACCGCCCGCTGCTGGGTGACCAGGATGTCATTGAGGGTTTCGATGGTGTCGTCCTGAAAGGCCAGGCGGCTTTCCAGGTCGTTGACGCGGTCTTGCAAGTCCATGGTTCAGCCCTGGGTAAAGATAAAGTCGGCCGGCAACAGTTCACGCAGGCGCGCACGAATGGCCGTCACTTGCGCGTCGGTGTAAGGCCGGGCGGGATGCTTGCCCCATACCGGTGCCGGCCAGGCGGCGTCGTCGCGCCTGCGCACGATCACATGCACATGCAACTGGCTGACCACGTTACCGAGCGCGCCGATGTTCATCTTGTCAGCGCCAAGGCCTTCGTTCAGCAATTGGGCGAGGGCTGTCGTCTCTTGCCACAAAGTCTGCTGGTCGGCGACATCCAGTTGAAACACTTCACTGATAGCGTTGATGCGGGGCACGAGGATGAACCAGGGGTAATTCGAGTCGTTGGACAGCAGCAGGCGGCACAGGGGGAAATCCCCAATGGCCAGCGTGTCTTGTTGCAGGCGTTGGTCTAGGGCAAACACCGCGGGCACTCCATTCGGCAGGTCAGTTTCAGGCGCCCAGCATACCTTCGAATGCGTGCGCCTTCACGACGAAGACGCCACCCGACAAAAAGACCTGCACCTTTTCGATGCAGGCGGATATTTCGACTACGCTAAGTCGGGCTTCAGCGGGGCGCACCAAAATGACTCACTTGTGCCTCATAGAGATCCGCCAATTACCCACTTGAAGGGGTGAACCGGTAACGTTTTGCTTTGGGATACTGTTTACGGATGAATGCACAGGCGTAATACCCCAGCGTCAAGCCCAAACCAAACGGCGTAAAAACCCCGTGCTTATGCGGTTTTTACACGGGGATCACAGTTTTCACGAAAAAATGACATTCGGTTACCGCTTTGTGCACGCTTGTTGCATTCAGACTCATATCGTCGGCAACAACCCCTGCCTGGAAGTAGGTGTTACGCGATAAAAACAGCAGCGTTTCAATGCATGCCAAGGAAGGATTCAACGGTTGAAAACTGTTTGAAAACAGCATTGAAGTTGTCAGTCCCGTTACATTAAGGACTGTGAATTTGCGACACGGATCTAGCAATTTACGACAGCCTCGTAAAGAAGCTGAAAGGAAAGATAGGCAAGTATCGCCAAGTATTGTCAGCGTGATATACCTTTGCGCCGACACAAAAAGAAAGAGCCGCCCAGACAAAAATACAGGTGGGACGGCAGTACTCTTCCTAAAAACCAAAGGAGCAAATCACGATGCGCGTGATGAAGTGGAGCATGATCGCCCTGGCTGTTTCAGCAGGCACCTCACAGTTCGCAATGGCATCCGACCAAAGCGATTCCAAAGGCTTTGTTGACGACAGTTCCTTCAGCATCAACACCCGTTTGCTGAACTTCCGTCGGGACTTCCGTAACAACGATTCCGGCAAGAGCTACACGAACGAGACCGGTCTGGGCTTCAACGGCCTGTACCAATCGGGCTTCACCCAAGGCACCGTCGGTGTGGGTGTTGACGTGATCGGCCTGCTGGGCGTGAAACTGGACAGCGGCAAGGGCCGTAACGGCACCGGCCTGTTCCCCAACGGCTCGGATGGTCGCGCCCAGGATGACTACTCCAAAGGCGGCGGCGCCATCAAGTTCCGCGTGTCCAATACTGTCCTGAAAATCGGCGACCAATACACCACCGCACCTGTGTTCGCTTCCGACGACAGCCGCTTGCTGCCGGAACTGCCACAAGGTATCTCGCTGACCAGCACCGAGATCAAGGGCCTCAAGCTCGAAGGCGGCCACTTCACTTCCAGCGTCGCGCAGTCCCAGACCTTCAAGGACAGTATCCTCGACTTCCCTGAAACCAGCCGAGGCATCAAGCAGGCCAACTTCTTCGGCGGCGTGTACTCCTGGACTCCAGAGTTCACCACCAGCCTCTACTACTCCAAAGTCGAAGACTACTGGCGCAAACTCTACGCCAACGTCAACTGGACTCACGCCTTGGGCGATGACCAGTCGGTGGCCGTGGACTTCAACATCTACGACACCAAGAGCTCGGGCGAAGGCCTGCAACGCGCCTACAAAGACGACGTGACCAAGCTCGACAACCGTGCATTCAGCTTGCAGGGTGCCTACACCCTCGGCGCGCACACCTTCACCCTGGCGGCTCAGAAGGTCAGCGGCGATGGCGACTACGGCTACGGTATCGATGGCGGCGGCACAGTCTTCCTGGCCAACTCCGTTGCCCGTTCCGACTTCAACGCCGAAGGCGAGAAGTCGTTCAAGGCTCGTTACGACCTCGATATGGCATCCTTCGGTGTACCAGGCCTGACCTTTGGCGCTGCCTACATCACCGGTAGCGGCGCCAACACCGCAACCACGTCGAACGGCAAAGAGTGGGAACGCGACATCGAAGGCAAGTACGTCATCCAGAGCGGTCCAGCAAAAGACCTGAGCCTGCGTGTACGTCAAGCAACTTATCGTTCGTCTGATGGTGTGTACTACGGCTCGTCGTCTATCGACGAACTGCGTCTGATCGTGTCGTACCCGCTGAAAATCATGTAATCGGCTATTTGATTACAATGATGGTTTAAGGCTTCGGCCTTAAATAAAAAGCCGCTCCCCTGTGTACAAGGGAGCGGCTTTTTTATTGCGGTTTTATTTCAATGCGAAATTAACTAGCAAGCTAACTAACTAGCGACATCAAAAAGTTTAAACCTGACCGTTTGACCAGGTTAAACACTGCAACACCTTATTACTTCGCGGCCGTTTCTTGCATTACGCGAATAACCCGCTGCGGAAACGGGATATCAATCCCGGCGGCCTTCAAACGGTCACGCGCCAGTTCATTGAGCATGAACACCACATCCCAATAATCCGCCGTCTTGGTCCAGCAACGCAGGGAAACCGTGATAGAGCTGTCGCCCAAGGTCGACACCACGGCCACCGCAGCCGGGTCGGCCAGTACGCGCGGGTCTTTCGCCAGTTCCAGCAGCACCTCACGGGCTTTCTGCAGATCGGCGTCATAGTCCACGCCCACGTCGAACACCACTTTGCGGGTTGGCTGACGGTTGGTGTTGGTGATGATGCCGTTGGAGAGGCTGCCGTTCGGGATGATGACCGTCTTGTTGTCGCCCGTGCGCAGCACAGTGTGGAAGATCTGGATGCTGTCGACGGTGCCGGAAGTGCCCTGGGCTTCGATCCAGTCACCGATACGGAACGGGCGGAACAACAGGATCAGCACGCCACCGGCGAAGTTCGCCAGGCTGCCTTGCAGTGCCAGGCCAATGGCCAGGGTCGCGGCGCCGATTGCGGCAACGAACGAGGTGGTCGCCACGCCGATCATCGAGGCCACGTTGACCATCAGCATCACTTTCAGCGCGATGTTGGCCAGGTTGGTGATGAAGTGTTGCAGCGCCAGGTCCGCATTACGCAGGGCCAGCAAGCGCCCCACCCGGTGGGTCAAGATGTTGATCAGCCACCAGCCGATGGCCAGGGTCAGCACGGCCAGGAATACGCGGCTGCCATACTCCATGATCATCGGAACCCAAGACTGCGACGTTTTGATCAGTTGATCCACTTCAGCGTTCAAATCCATCTACATTCTCCTGTCTCGCGGGTGTGCGACGTTAAATTGAGTTCCCAGTAACGCAATTGAGCCCCGTAGGGCTCAATGGCAGGCGCAGGTTCTGGGGCGTGGGACGTCAAAAACGCCTTCAGGTTCCCCAAATGGCCATCAGTCGCGGAAGTTATTGAACTGCAGCGGCATGTCGAAGGTCTTGGCGCGCAGGGCGGCGATCGCCTCTTGCAGATCGTCACGCTTCTTGCCGGTGATACGCACCTGCTCACCCTGGATGGCCGCCTGGACTTTCAGCTTGGCGTCCTTGACGTGAGCAACGATTTTCTTCGCCAGCTCCTTGTCGATGCCTTCCTTGAGGACGGCTTCCTGCTTCATCAGCTTGCCGGAGGCGTAGGCGTCCTTGATTTCCAGGCACTGCGCATCGATCTTGCGCTTGACCAACGACAGCTTGAGGATCTCGATCATCGCTTCCAGCTGGAATTCGGCTTCAGCGGTCAGGTTGACAGTCAGGTCCTTTTCCTTGAATTCGAAGCTGCCCTTGCCTTTCAAGTCATAGCGACGGTCCAGTTCCTTGACGGCGTTCTCGACGGCGTTGGTGACTTCGTGTTTGTCCAGTTCGGATACCACGTCGAACGAAGGCATGTCATTTCTCCAATATAAGGGGCGGGCTCAGTAGAGATGGAGCGCGCCCGAGCTAAAATGCCGGGGCATTATAGCGGTTCTTTCGCCCCGTTCACTGCGGGCGACCCTACGGAGCAAAAACTGATGTCGATCACCTGGCATATTCTCGGCGCCGGCAGCCTTGGCACCCTGTGGGCTACACGATTGGCGCGGGCGGGCGTGCCGGTCAGGTTGATAGTGCGCGACAAAACGCGCCTGGCCAGCTATCAGGCCGGGCCAGGGCTGACGCTGGTGGAACACGGCATCCCACACACCTACCCAGTGATCGCTGAAACATCCGACAGCCCGGAGCCAATCCATCGCCTATTGGTCGCGTGCAAAGCCTACGACGCTCAAGGTGCCGTCGCACAGCTGCAACAGCGTTTAGCTGCGGACGCCGAATTGATCCTCCTGCAAAACGGTCTCGGCAGCCAGGATGCGGTGGCCGCCCAATTCCCCCTGGCCCGCTGCATTTTTGCCTCCAGCACCGAAGGCGCCTTCCGCGACGGCGACTGGCGCGTGGTGTTCGCCGGCCACGGCTACACCTGGCTGGGTGACGTAGGCCATCCCACCCCGCCGCTGTGGCTGGAAGACCTGCACGCTGCCGCAATTCCTCACGACTGGAGTACCGACATCCTCACCCGCCTGTGGCGCAAGCTCGCACTCAACTGTGCGATCAATCCGCTGACGGTGCTTTACCAATGCCGCAACGGCGGCTTGCAGGCCCACGCGTGCGAAGTCGCGACGCTCTGCGCGGAACTGAGCGAGCTGCTCGAATGCTGCGGCCAACCCGCCGCCGCCCAGGACCTGCACAGCGAAGTGACGCGGGTGATCGAAGCGACCACGGCCAATTACTCCTCGATGTATCAGGACGTGGCCAATGCCCGGCGCACCGAAATCAGCTATCTATTGGGCTATGCTTGCCAGGCGGCGGCCCGTCACCAATTGAACCTGCCCCATCTGCAACAGTTGCAAGTGCGCCTGGTCGAGCAGTTACGCGTACGCGGATTGCCCCAAGACTGAGCCACGCGCTACCCTGCCCGCCTGTCTATCACCTGGGAAAACCCTGATGCCGCTGCGCCAGCGTCTTGAAAATCTACCGGTCGGGCAGAAACTGCTGGCCGCCCTGCTGGTGCTGCTGACCACCGTATTGCTGGTGGCCAACCTCACTTTTATCAGCGCCGCCTACTGGATCTCCCAGGAAAGCATGGCCCCCCAGGCACTCCAGGCCATCGGCCGATTGGTGTCCAACCCCGCCCTGGCAGCAGAAGCCCTTGAGTCACCGGCCAAAGCCGACGCCTTGCTCAATGAGCTGACCAGCTACTCGCCCCTGCGCGCCGCAGCCTTGTATGACGGTGAAGGCAACCGCCTGGCGCAGATGCAACACGGCGACCGTCTGCACCTGCCGGACCACTACCGACACATCGAAGCCTGGCGCGTCACCGAGTTTCGCAGCAACCAAATCATCACCCTGCCCCGTCCGGGCCAGCCGTCCGGACACTTGCTGCTGGTGGCCAGCAGTGAACTGCCGGTGGCGTTCTATACTGGCACCTTGACTGCCAGCCTGGGCATCCTGATTTTCAGTGTGCTGCTGTGGCTGATCATTGCCCGGCAGATCAAACGCCTGATCACCCGGCCGATCCACGAATTGGAAGAACTCTCGCGCCAGGTTACCCGTGAAGAGAACTACGCCCTGCGCGCCGGCCGTGGCAACCACGATGAAATCGGCAGCCTGGCCGAAGCCTTCAACACCATGCTGTCACGCATCGAAGCCCGCGAGCAGCAGCTCAAGCGCGCCCGGGACGATTCCCAGGAAGCCTACGCCCAAGCCCAGGGCCTGGCCGAAGAAACCCGCCACACCAACCGCAAACTGGAACTCGAAGTCCAGGTGCGCAGCAAGATCGAGAAAAAGCTGACGGGCTTCCAGAACTACCTCAACAGCATCATCGACTCGATGCCGTCCGCCCTGATCGCCCTGGACGAGCAACTCTACGTCACCCAGTGGAACCAGGAGGCCAGCGCCCTCTCCGGCACGCGCCTGGATGAGGCGCTGAACCAGCCGATCTTCCTCGCCTTCCAGCCCCTCAAACCGTACCTGCCACAGATCAAGGCCACCGTTGAACAGCACACCGTGGAGCGTATCGAGCGTGTCACCTGGATCAAGGACGACGAACCCAAGCATTACGCCCTGACCTTCTACCCGCTGATGGGCGGCGCCGGGCGCGGCGTGGTGATCCGTATCGACGACATCACCCAGCGCCTGTCCCTGGAAGAGATGATGGTGCAGTCGGAAAAAATGCTCTCCGTCGGCGGCCTGGCTGCCGGCATGGCCCACGAAATCAATAACCCGCTGGGGGCGATCCTGCATAACGTGCAGAACATCCGCCGCCGCCTCTCGCCCGACCTGCCCAAGAACCTCGAACACGCCGAGCAGGCGGGCGTGGAACTGGAGGTCGTGAACCGTTACCTGCGCAGCCGCGAAGTGCCGCAACTGCTCGACGGCATCCAGCAGGCCGGTGCGCGGGCGGCGAAAATCGTTACGCACATGCTCAGTTTCAGCCGCCGCAGCAATCGGCAGATGGCGCCGTGCGACCTGCCCGCGCTGATCGATCAGGCCGTGGAAATCGCCGGCAATGATTTCGACCTGACCATCGGCTTCGACTTCAAGGGCCAAGCCATCGTCCGCCAGTTCGACCCGCAACTGGGCCCCGTGCCCGGCACCGCCAACGAACTGGAACAGGTGCTGCTCAACCTGCTGAAAAACGCCGCCCAGGCCATCCACCTGCGTGAAGACGACCGCGAGCCGGGGCGCATCATCCTGCGCACGCGCCTCAACCCGCCGTGGGCGGAAATCCAGGTGGAAGACAACGGCATCGGCATGAGTGAGAACGTGCGCAAACGCACCTTCGAGCCGTTCTTCACCACCAAGGAAATCGGCCAGGGCACCGGGCTTGGCCTATCGGTGTCGTATTTCATCATCACCAACAACCATAAGGGCCAGATGGAAGTGCACTCCACCCTCGGCCAAGGCACCTGCTTCACTTTGCGCCTGCCCTTGGCCGGCAGCCAACTGCCGCCTTACGAACTGACTCAACTGGAGCAATGACCATGGGCTTTCGCCTGTCGAAGATCTACACCCGCACCGGTGACAAAGGCGAAACCGGCCTTGGCGACGGCCGCCGCGTACCCAAGGACCACCCTCGGGTCGAGGCGATTGGCGAGGTGGACAGCCTGAACAGCCAGTTGGGGTTGTTGCTGGCCAACCTGGAAGAACAATGCGGCAAACATCCTGAATTGAAGGACGTGATCGAGGTGCTGACACCTTGCCAACATCGCCTGTTTGACCTCGGCGGCGAACTGGCAATGCCGGTGTACAAGGCCTTGAATGCAGCGGAAGTGGACCGGCTGGAAGCGGCAATTGACCGCTGGAACGAGGAAGTCGGGCCGCTGGAGAACTTCATCCTGCCCGGTGGCTCGGCGTTGATCGCCCAGGCCCATGTGTGCCGCAGCCTGGCGCGCACTGCGGAGCGACGCTGCCAGCAGTTGAATGCGATTGAGCCGTTGGAAGGCGTGGGGTTGGCGTATATCAATCGGTTGTCGGATTTGTTGTTTGTGGCGGCGCGGATTATTGCCAAGCGTCAGGGTGTTGCGGAGGTTTTGTGGCAGGCGGCGGCCAAGCCGCACTGATGATGTTGTAGTGTTTGATCCGGCCCTATCGCGGGCAAGCCCGCTCCCACATTGGGTTTGTGAATACATTCAAAATGTGGGAGCTGGCTTGCCTGCGATGAGGCCGGCAAAGCCACCTCAAACCTCAGGCCAGAACGCCCGGATTCCCGCAACGCCTTGGGCTCCCGCCTCCCAAGCCTTCTCCCGCTCGGCCGGCCCAACCCCACCCAGCAGAAACACCGGTTTGCTGAACCCACTGATCAACTCTGCCGCCTGCTCCCAGCCCAACGGCTGCGCATCAGGATGAGTCTGCGTCGGCTGCACCGGCGATAGCGTGACAAAATCCACGTCCATCAATTCCGCCAGCGCCAGTTCTTCGGCATTGTGGCAAGACGCCGCCAGCCAGCGGTCCTTCGGCAATGGCCGACCTTTGCTCGCGTACTTGCGCAGTTGCGCCGAGGTCATGTGCCAGCCGGCCGCAGGAAAATCCCCCAGCCATTCAAATGGCCCCTTGAGCATCAACTGCGCCTTGCCCGCACACAGCCCAACCGCGTCCACCGCCAGGTCACGGTATTTCGGGTCGTAACCGTTAGGCGCACGCAGTTGAACCAGCTTGATCCCACCGGCAATGGCTTTCTGGATGCCACGCAACAGCGTCGGGGTTTCCAGCTCGCCTGGGGTGATCAGGTATTCGGCCGGCAAACGCGCCGCCGCCACAATCGGCGCATTGGCCGCCGGGAATTCGTAGTTGGGCAAGTCCCGCGCTGCGACCCATTCCAGCGGCTGCCCTTCGGCACCGTGTGGCTCGCCGGTAAACGCCGACACTTCCCAGACATCCAGCAACACCTGTTTGTCCGGGTAGTCATGCTGCACCTTGATCAACGGCCGCGCCGTGGTGACCTGGATACCCAACTCTTCCTGCAACTCGCGGGACAGCGCGGTGGCGACCGATTCACCGGCCTCCACCTTGCCACCGGGAAACTCCCAGAGGCCGCCCTGATGCTGGGAATCGGCGCGGCGCGCCAGCAGAATCCTGCCGTCGACACCACGGATCACCGCTGCTGCTACATGCACTCGTTTCACCGCGCTTATCCTCTTGGCAATCAGGTACGGTATTCCGCGTTGATCTTCACGTACTCGTGGGACAGGTCGGTGGTCCAGATGGTTTCGCTGCAATCGCCGCGACCCAACTCGATGCGGATGGTGATTTCTTCCTGCTGCATCACCGCCGAGCCCTGGGCTTCGGTGTAGGTTTCGGCACGGGCGCCACGGCTGGCGATGCACACGTCACCGAGGAACACGTCGATCTTGCTCACGTCCAGGTCCGGCACGCCGGCACGGCCAACGGCGGCCAGGATGCGGCCCCAGTTCGGGTCGGAGGCGAACAGTGCGGTCTTGATCAGTGGCGAGTGGGCCACGGTGTAGCCCACGTCCAGGCATTCCTGGTGGTTGCCGCCGCCATTGACTTCAACGGTGACAAATTTGGTAGCGCCTTCGCCGTCGCGCACGATGGCCTGGGCCACGTCCATGCACACTTCGAACACGGCCTGCTTCAACGCCGCGAACAACGGGCCGCTGGCCTCGGTGATTTGCGGCAGGTTGGCCTGGCCGGTGGCGATCAGCATGCAGCAGTCGTTGGTCGAGGTGTCGCCATCGATGGTGATGCGGTTGAACGACTTGTTCGCGCCGTCGAGGATCAGGCTGTGCAGCACCTCGCGGGAAACCTTGGCGTCGGTGGCGATGTAGCCGAGCATGGTGGCCATGTTCGGGCGGATCATGCCCGCGCCCTTGCTGATGCCGGTCACGGTAACGGTCACGCCGTCGTGCACAAACTGGCGGCTCGCGCCTTTGGGCAGAGTGTCGGTGGTCATGATGCCGGTGGCAGCGGCGGCCCAGTTGTCTACCGACAGGTCATCCAGCGCGGCTTGCAGGGCGCCTTCGATCTTTTCGACGGGCAGCGGCTCGCCAATCACACCGGTGGAATACGGCAGCACTTGGCTGGCATCGACGCCGGTCAACTCGGCCAGCTTGGCGCAGGTACGCGCAGCCGCCACAAGGCCTGGTTCGCCGGTGCCCGCGTTGGCATTGCCGGTGTTGGTCAGCAGGTAGCGGATCGTGCCCGCCACGCGTTGCTTGGCCAGGATCACCGGCGCTGCGCAGAACGCGTTGAGGGTGAACACACCCGCGACCGTCGAACCTTCGGCACAGCGCATCACCACCACATCTTTACGCCCCGGACGCTTGATGCCGGCCGAAGCGATACCGAGTTCAAAACCGGCAACCGGGTGCAAAGTGGGCAAAGGACCAAGACCAACAGCCATGAATGCGCTCCTTAAAAATCAGATGATGTGTGTGCCGTCGTAAGCGACGGTGAAATTAATGGCAAAACGCCGCGACGGCAAAGGCCGGTCGCGGCGCGGGGTGTTGCAGCGTCAGGGCGAAATCTTATTCGATCTGGCCGTGGCAGTGTTTGAACTTCTTGCCCGAACCGCAGTAGCACAGCTCGTTGCGGCCCAGTTTCTGGTCGTTGCGCACTGGCGTCTGAGCCAAGGCCACATCGACCTCTTCGCCCAAGACTTCAGGCGCGTCCAGGCCCGGTGCTTCGTCGTGCTGGAACTGCATGCGCGCCGCCAGTGCCTCGGCTTCCTGGCGCAGGCGAGCCTCTTCCTCGATCGGGTCTTCGCGACGCACCTGAACGTGGGACAGCACGCGGATCGAATCGCGCTTGATCGAATCCAGCAGCTCGGAGAACAGCGTGAACGACTCGCGCTTGTACTCCTGCTTCGGGTTCTTCTGGGCATAGCCACGCAGGTGGATGCCGTGACGCAGGTGGTCCATGGTCGACAGGTGGTCTTTCCACAGGTCGTCCAGCACGCGCAGTACGATTTGCTTCTCGAAGGTGCGCAGTGCTTCGGCACTCGCCTGCTCTTCTTTCTCGTTGTACGCGGCCAGCAGTTCGGCCATCAGTTTTTCGCGCAGGGTTTCTTCGTACAGGTGGTCGTCTTCGTCCAGCCACTGCTGAACCGGCAAGTCCACGCCAAAGTCGCTCTTCAACGCGGCTTCCAGACCGGCAACATCCCACTGCTCAGGCAGGGATTGTGGCGGAATGTGTGCGCTGACGGTGGCGTTGAGTACGTCCTGACGGAAATCGGCGATGGTCTCGCCAATGTTGTCGGCGGCCAGCAACGTGTTACGCATGTGATAGATCACTTTACGCTGTTCGTTGTTGACGTCATCGAACTCGAGCAGTTGCTTACGGATATCGAAGTTGCGGCCTTCAACCTTGCGCTGCGCCTTCTCGATGGCGTTGGTCACCATGCGGTGCTCGATCGCTTCACCGGACTGCATGCCCAGGGCCTTCATGAAGTTCTTCACCCGATCCGAGGCGAAGATGCGCATCAGGCTGTCTTCCAGGGACAGGTAGAAGCGGCTGGAACCGGCGTCACCCTGACGGCCGGCACGACCACGCAGCTGGTTGTCGATACGGCGCGATTCGTGACGTTCGGAAGCGATCACCTGCAAACCACCGGATTCCAGCACGGCCTGGTGGCGTTTCTGCCAGTCAGCCTTGATCTGGGCGATCTGCTCAGGGGTCGGGTTGTCCAGGGAAGCGACTTCCACTTCCCAGTTGCCGCCCAACAGGATGTCGGTACCACGACCGGCCATGTTGGTGGCGATGGTCAGTGCGCCTGGGCGACCGGCCTGGGCGATGATCTCGGCTTCTTTTTCGTGGAACTTGGCGTTGAGGACCTTGTGCTCGATGCCTTCCTTGTTGAGCAGGTTCGATACGTGCTCGGAAGTCTCGATGGTGGCGGTACCCACCAGGATCGGACGACCCTGGGCCATGCCGTCCTTGATGTCGTTGATGATGGCCGCGTATTTCTCTTCGGCCGTCAGGAACACCAGGTCGTTGAAGTCTTTACGGGCCAGCGGCTTGTTCGGTGGGATCACCATCACGGCCAGGCTGTAGATCTGGTGGAACTCGAACGCTTCGGTGTCGGCTGTACCGGTCATGCCGGACAGTTTGTTGTACAGACGGAAGTAGTTCTGGAAGGTGGTGGACGCCAACGTCTGGCTTTCAGCCTGGATGTTGAGGTGTTCCTTCGCTTCGATGGCCTGGTGCAGGCCTTCGGACAGGCGACGACCCGGCATGGTACGGCCGGTGTGTTCGTCGACCAGTACAACCTGGCCGTCCTGCACGATGTATTCAACGTTGCGATGGAACAGCTTGTGGGCGCGCAGGCCGGCATACACGTGGGTCAACAGGCCCAGGTTGTGTGCAGAGTACAGGCTTTCACCTTCGGCCAGCTCGCCGATCTGGGTCAGCATCTCTTCGACGAACTGGTGACCAGCTTCGTTGAGCTCGACCTGGCGGGTCTTCTCGTCGATGGAGAAGTGACCTTCTTTGGTCACCACGCCTTCCACTTCCTCGATGTGCTGCTCCAGGCGCGGGATCAACTTGTTGATCTCGGTGTACAGGCGCGAGCTGTCTTCGGCCTGGCCGGAGATGATCAGCGGGGTACGGGCTTCGTCGATGAGGATGGAGTCGACTTCATCGATCACGGCAAAGTTGAGTTCGCGCTGGAATTTTTCATCCATGCTGAACGCCATGTTGTCGCGCAGGTAGTCGAAACCGAATTCGTTGTTGGTGCCGTAGGTGATGTCGCAAGCATAGGCCGCGCGTTTCTCTTCCGGCGGCTGGAACGGCGTTACCACGCCGACGGTCAGGCCGAGGAATTCATACAGCGGACGCATCCAGTTGGCGTCCCGGCGGGCCAGGTAGTCGTTCACCGTCACAACGTGCACGCCCTTGCCGGACAGTGCGTTGAGGTAAACGCCCAGGGTTGCCACCAGGGTCTTGCCTTCACCGGTACGCATTTCGGCAATCATGCCTTCATGCAAGGTCATGCCGCCGATCAACTGGACGTCGAAGTGGCGCATGCCCATGACACGCTTACCGGCTTCACGGGCGACCGCAAAGGCTTCGGGAAGCAGCTTGTCGAGGGTTTCACCTTTGGCTATGCGGGCCTTGAACTCTTCGGTCTTGGCGCGCAATTGGTCGTCCGAAAGGGCAACCATCTGCTCTTCGAAGCCGTTGACCAGTTGCACCGTCTTGAGCATGCGTTTGACTTCGCGCTCATTCTTGCTTCCAAAAAGTTTCTTTAACAAAGGCGCAAACATATCGGCAGGTTCTTCCACACATAGGGATGGAGGGCGCACCGTGAGTGGCCCGAGCAGCCCTCACGGCCGCATGCGAACGCGCATTCTACCCGGATTCGTGGGTGAGGAAAGTGGCGTTGTTCCCCGATGCTGGCATGGTGCTGTGAGAGGGCTTGTTTAAAATAAGGGCTTTTGCTGGAACTTCAACCCATGGAGCACAGAAGTTACCTATTGATTTCGCAGGTTTTGCCCGGCCGATGCGTTGCGTGGGGGCATTCAGGCGCTTTCTGCTAAGATGGCCGCTCTGTTACTTAAGGTGTCCAATAATGGCATTTCGCCCCCTAATAGCCCGCGCTCCCGGCGCGTTGCTTCGCGAAGCCAAGCCGTTGAAAGCCATCTTCGGCCATGCGCAACGCCTGGGCCATCTGCAACGCCTGCTCGAAACCCAGCTGCAACCCGCTGCACGTGAACATTGTCACGTGGCGTCCTGGCGCGAAGGTAACCTGCTGCTAATTGTCACAGACGGCCATTGGGCGACCCGCTTGCGCTACCAGCAAAAACGCCTGCAACGGCAATTGATGGCCTTTGATGAGTTCGCCAGCCTGATGCGCATCCAGTTCAAGGTCCAACCACCCACCGTCCAGCAAGGCGCGGTGGGGCATACCATGGACTTGTCGGAAAACGCGGCCGAAACCATTCAGGCAACGGCCGACGGCATCAGCGACCCAGGCCTGCGCGCCGCACTGGAACGGCTCGCCGCCCACGCCAAGCCGAAGGCCTGAACCACTACTTGCGCTTGCTGCCGCCAAGCAACGACCCCAACAACCCGCGCACCAACTGCCGGCCCATCTGATTGGCGGCCTGTTGCATCGCGGACTTCAGCGCCTTGCCTGCCGTGGTGCCCAGGAATGCGCCGGCCTTGTCGGTAAAGCTCGGTTCCGCATCGGCCGGCTTGGCTTCTTCGGTCGGCCCCAACTCCTTACGCGCCATCAGCACTTCATAGGCCGATTCGCGGTCGATGGGCTTGTCATAGCGCCCCGCAAGCGGCGAACTGGCGATCAGCGCCGCGCGCTCAGCCTCGCTCAACGGCCCGATCCGCGATTGTGGCGGTGCAACCAATACGCGCTGGACCACTTCCGGCGTGCCTTTTTCCTGCAACGTCCCCACCAATGCCTCACCCGTGCCCAATTCGGTCAGCACCGCCAAGGCGTCAAAGGCCGGGTTTGGCCGGAAACCGTCCGCCACCGCCCGCAGGGACTTCTGCTCTTTGGTGGTAAACGCCCGCAGACCATGCTGGATACGCAAACCTAGCTGCGCCAACACAGTGTCCGGCAGGTCCCCCGGGGATTGCGTGACGAAATACACGCCAACGCCCTTGGAACGGATCAGCCGCACCACCTGCTCCAGGCGTTCTTGCAAGGCCTTGGGCGTATCGGCGAACAACAAATGTGCCTCATCGAAAAACAGCGCCAGCAGCGGTTTGTCCGCATCACCGCGCTCCGGCAGTTGCTCGAACAACTCTGCCAACAGCCATAACAGGAAGGTCGCATAGACCTTCGGCGACTCATGCACCAGGCGACTGGCATCCAGCAGATGGATGCGCCCCCGGCCGTCGCTGGCCGGCTGCAGAATATCTTCGAGTTGCAGGGCCGGCTCGCCAAACAAGGCTTCGGCGCCCTGTTGTTCCAGCACCGCCAGGCGACGCAGCAGTGCCTGGCTGGAGCCGGTGGTCATCAACGCCGCATCGTCGCCCAGCAGTTCCGGGTGATACCGCAGGTGGTTGAGCAGCGCCTTGAGGTCCTTCAAGTCCAGCAACAACAGGCCTTCGCGGTCGGCCACCTTGAAGGTCGCGTAGAGCGCCGACTGCTGGCTGTCGGTGAGTTCCAGCAACGCGCCGAGCAGCAAAGGGCCCATCTCGCTGATAGTGGTACGCAACGGATGACCGGACTGCCCGTGGATATCCCACAACGTGACCGGGTATGCCTTGGCCGTGTAGTTGAGGAAGGGCATGCCGGCAATCCGCTCGGCCACCTTGCCCTGTGGGTTGGCGGCGGCGCCCAGGCCACAGAGGTCGCCCTTGATGTCGGCGGCAAATACCGCCACACCGGCATCGCTGAACGCTTCGGCCAGGCGCTGCAAGGTTACGGTCTTGCCCGTGCCGGTGGCGCCGGCGATGAGCCCATGGCGGTTGGCCAGGCGCATGGCCTGGGCGATGGGCTGGCCTTCAAGGTCTGCGCCGATCAGGAGTTGCGTGAAGTCGGACATTTTCTCACCCGTGGTTAAGCTTTAGTGCAGCAAGGTCGATATAGACAGATGTGAGACCCACAAAGTCTAAAAATAGGTCAGATCGTTCCCACAGGAGCCAGCGGAACTGTCACAAGCAATAACACACCTTTTTTGACGCTGCCATTCTGCGCCCCCATAAGGGCGCGCATCGGATATCAAGACCTTAGCGGACCCTACAAGCCATGAATAAAAATCTACGCTTCAGCCACAAAATCCTGCTTGCAGCCTCCCTTATCGTCGTCGCCGCTTTTGCGCTGTTTACCCTCTACAACGACTACCTGCAACGCAACGCGATCCGCAACAACCTCAACAGTTACCTGCATGAAATGGGCGATGTCACCGCCGGCAATATTCAAACCTGGCTCAGCGGGCGCATTGCGCTGGTCGAGAACGCGGCGCAAAACATCGCCATCAACCCGGAACCCAACGTGGTCGCCAGCCTGCTGGACCAGAAAAGCCTGACCTCCTCGTTCATGGCAACCTACGTTGGCGACAGCAGCGGGGCCTTCACCATCCGCCCCGACACCAAGATGCCCGACGGCTTCGACCCGCGCACCCGCCCCTGGTACAAGGGCGCCCAGACCAGCAACGGTTCAACCCTGACCGAGCCCTATATCGATGCGGCGACGGGCAAGTTGATCATTTCCATCGCCACCCCGAGCACCAAGGCCGGCCAGGCCATCGGCGTGGTGGGCGGCGACCTGAGCCTGCAAACCCTGGTGGACAACATTGGCGCACTGGACCTGGGCGGCATGGGGTATGCCTTCCTGGTCAGCGCCGACGGCAAGGTCCTGGTACACCCGGACAAGAACCTGGTGATGAAGTCCCTGGCCGACGTCTATCCAACCAACACCCCGAAAATCAGCAGCGACTTCAGCGAAGTCGAGGCCAACGGCAAGGACAACATCATCACCTTCACGCCGATCAAAGGGTTGCCGTCGGTGAACTGGTACCTCGGCATTTCGGTGGACAAAGACAAAGCCTTCGCCATGCTCAGCGAATTCCGCACCTCGGCGGTGATCGCGACGGTGATTGCGGTGGTGATCATCATCGCCCTGCTCGGCATGCTGATCCGCGTGCTGCTGCAACCGCTGCACCTGATGACCCGTGCCATGCAAGACATCGCCGATGGCGAGGGTGACCTGACCCGCCGCCTGACCATCCAGAACCACGACGAGTTCGGCACCCTGGGCAATGCCTTCAACCGTTTCGTCGAGCGCATTCATACCTCGATCCGTGAAGTGTCCTCGGCCACCGGGCAGGTCAATGAAGTGGCCCTGCGCGTGGTCAGCGCCTCCAACTCGTCGATGCTCAACTCCGACGAACAGGCCAACCGCACCAACAGCGTCGCTGCTGCCATCAACCAACTGGGCGCCGCCGCCCAGGAAATCGCTCGCAACGCCGCGCAAGCCTCCAGCCAGGCCAGCGATGCGCGCAACCTGGCGGAAGACGGCCAGCAAGTGGTGGAACGCAATATCAAGGCGATGACTCAGCTATCGGCGATGATCAGCGCTTCCAGCACCAATATCGAGGCACTTAACAGCAAAACGGTGAACATTGGGCAGATCCTTGAAGTGATCACCAGCATCTCCCAGCAAACCAATCTGCTGGCGCTCAACGCCGCGATCGAAGCGGCCCGTGCCGGGGAAGCGGGACGCGGGTTTGCCGTGGTGGCCGATGAAGTGCGCAACCTGGCGCACCGCACCCAGGAGTCGGCGCAACAGGTGCAAACCATGATCGAAGAGCTGCAAGTCGGCGCCCGGGATTCGGTCAGCACCATGAGTGAGAGCCAGCGCCACAGCCAGGACAGCGTGGAGATTGCCAACCTCGCCGGCGAACGCCTGAACAGCGTGACCCAGCGCATCGGCGAGATCGACGGCATGAACCAGTCGGTCGCCACTGCCACCGAGGAGCAGACCTCGGTGGTGGAGTCGATCAACATGGACATCACCGAGATCAACACCCTCAACCAGGAAGGCGTGGAAAACCTGCAATCGACCTTGCGTGCCTGCGCTGACCTTGAGCAACAGGCTGGGCGGTTGAAGCAGTTGGTCGGCAGTTTCCGTATCTGACCCATCAAGGCATAGGTATCTACACAACTTTGAGCATTGCTGCTGGACCTGTGGCGAGGGAGCTTGCTCCCGTGACGGCCTGACAGTCGGGCGATTTTTACCGGGTGTAAACCGGTTCAAAATGTGGGAGCTGGCTTGCCTGCGATAGCTATGTGTTAGGCGCTGAGGCGTTCTGGTCGGAGTACATATCCGTTATTTAGGTAACGGCTGATATTGGTTCCGCCCTTACGGCGGGTCACTTTTGGAAAAGAGCCCCAAAAGTAACCAAAAGGGCTCTTGCCCCACCACTCGGCACCTCGCCTAGGCTCGGTGTGCCCTCTCTCCGGCCAGCGTGGTTAACGGGGCGCCTAAGATCAAAAGCCAAATCAAAAGCCAGAGCCAGAGCCAGAGCCAGAGCCAGAGCCAGAGCCAGAGCTTCGGGTTTTGTCAGGTCCAGTCGTTGTGTCGATACCTATGTTCATCAAGGGCAAGCCGTTACGCCTTGTCGTCTTCGGCCTTGCCCTGCTCACGCTCCCACAGCTCGGCGGCACCCGGAAATTCGGTGCCGTCTTCAGCGTCGAGGTCATCCGGGTCATACCGACTCAAACAACCCTCCCCCAACGTCGCCGGGGCTTTGGACGTGGCTTT
The DNA here is from genome assembly GCF_030687495.1 of Pseudomonas sp. FP453. Taxonomy (NCBI): domain Bacteria; kingdom Pseudomonadati; phylum Pseudomonadota; class Gammaproteobacteria; order Pseudomonadales; family Pseudomonadaceae; genus Pseudomonas; species Pseudomonas sp. FP453. The sequence goes on from NZ_CP117435.1 coordinate 4,931,447, forward strand.
GTCCAGCGGATCGCTCATGCTCCACTCCTTGATGGCAGGCAAAGAAAAAGGGCCTGGGACGATTTAACGCCCAGGCCCTTCATTCTTCAATCACAACCCGTTGATCAGAACACGACGGTCTTGTTGCCGTGGACCAATACGCGGTCTTCCAGGTGATAGCGCAGGCCACGGGCCAGTACCATCTTCTCGACGTCACGGCCGAAGCGCACCATGTCTTCAATGCTGTCGCTGTGGCTGACACGGACCACGTCCTGCTCGATGATCGGGCCGGCGTCCAGTTCTTCGGTCACGTAGTGGCACGTCGCGCCAATCAGCTTCACGCCGCGCAGCGAAGCCTGGTGATAAGGCTTGGCGCCGACAAACGACGGCAGGAAGCTGTGGTGAATGTTGATCACCTTGCCCGCGTACTCACTGCACAGCTCCGGCGGCAGGATCTGCATGTAGCGCGCCAGCACCACGACGTCGGCTTCATGCTGCTTGACCAGGCGGGAGACTTCGGCAAAGGCCGGCTCCTTGTCCTGCGGGTTGACCGGCACGTGGTGGTACGGGATGCCATGCCACTCGACCATGCTGCGCAGGTCATCGTGGTTGGAAATCACACAGGCGATCTCGCAGTCCAGCTCGTCACTGTGCCAGCGGTGCAGCAAGTCGGCGAGGCAGTGGGATTCGCGACTGGCCATCAGCACCACGCGTTTTTTCTGCTCGGTGTCGGTGATGTGCCAGGTCATCGAAAACTCTTCGGCAATCGGCGCAAATGCGTCGCGGAAGGCATCAAGACCAAAGGGCAGCGAGTCGGCACGAATCTCGTGACGCATGAAGAACCAACCGCTGAGATTGTCCGAGTGATGGCTCGCCTCGGTGATCCAGCCGTTGTGGGAGGCCAGGAAATTACTGACTTTGGCAACGATACCAACCCGGTCCGGGCAAGCAATCACCAGCCGAAAAGTGCGCATTAGGGGGAAACTCCAGAACTTCGCAAAGGCCGCCATTCTAGCGACAACGCAGAAAAACTGCAGTATCCGTTGCGCCCATTCTGAGCCTGCACCCCGGACACATCCCTTAACTGCGCATGGTTTTTCCCACCGTTATATGAACGCTTAACAGCAAGATTGCGCAGTTAGGCGTTTTAAGGAAATTATCTTTGCGCCTACGCCCTATTAATTAATTCGAACGCAGGGCACTGCCACAAACATTCAACGTAATTCACATAAATACACCCTTAAATGTTTACTTGAGGATTTGGCCTGACTATTATTGGCCCACTTCCTGTCAATCAGCGCTCTACATAAGGTAGTCCACATGTCCCTGATCAACGAATACCGCGCCACCGAAGAAGCTATCAAAGAGCTGCAAGCCCGTTTGAAAAACCTGTCCCAAGACGACAAGCTGCAAACTGAGCTGGAATTCGAAGGCAAACTGCGCACCCTGATGGGTGAATACTCCAAGTCCCTGCGTGACATCATCGCGCTGCTGGACCCGGAGTCGAAAGTTAAGGCCCCACGTGGCGCCGTGAAAACTACCGGCACCAAGCGTGCACGCAAGGTCAAGCAATACAAGAACCCGCACAACGGCGAAGTGATTGAAACCAAAGGTGGCAACCACAAAACGCTGAAAGAGTGGAAAGCCAAGTGGGGCGGTGACGTGGTTGAAGGCTGGGCTACCCTGCTGGGCTAAGCCTCATCGGGCCAAGGCCTGATACGCGACACATTGAAAACGCCAGCTTGCTGGCGTTTTTTATTGCCGGTTTTTTAATACCCCGATTACAAATTGAAGCGTGCCGCTAAAGAATCGGCATAGTGCTGCCACTGATCCAACACCTGAAGCTGATACGGCGTAGCACTTACCGCCAACTCCAGACGTGCCTGGTTAAATGCCTCAAGGGTAATCGGCGCCCCCCACTCAGAATCAGTCAAACGCTGCGCACAGAACAGTTTCCAGCGTTGTTGCTCCTCGCTGTTCAAGGTCTCCGGAAAGTTACGCGCACGGTAGCGAAATAATAATTCGGGTAGGCGATGATCATCGAAAGGCCACGGCTGGCTCGCTAATTGTGCCGGTTCGGCGTTACGCACTTGCTCGCATAAGCGACGATCACGATCACCGATAAAACCATCATAAAGCTGCTGCTCCGGGTCTTGGGTCGGCGCAAAATCTTCCTCGGCATAAATCGCCGCCAACTTGTCGCGCCAAACTTCCTGTGCGTCAGTTAGCCGCAGCGCACGCGCCTGATAACTGTCCATATCCAATTGCAACCGCTCGCGATCTTGCGCCCGCAGCACACTCAATGGCGCCACCACCGGGCAACGATTGATGTGCAGCAACTTGAGGGGCACCGGCAACTCGCCCTCTGCCAGGTCATCACGCCGCGTGTAAAGGCGCTGGCGTAGCGTCTCGGCATCCAGGTCCAGCAACCCTTGAGGATCGAGGCCCAGGTCGCACACGATCAACGCATTGCGGTTGCGTGGGTGCCACGCCAACGGCAGCACCACGCCCAGGTAATGGCGCTCGGCAGAAAAGCGCCCGGAAATATGCACCATCGGTTGCAGCAGCCGTACCTGGTCCATCACACGCTGCTTGCTGCGCAGTTCGAACAGCCAGTCGTACAGCTTGGGCTGTTTTTCCCGCACCAGGCGCGCCAACGCGATAGTGGCGCGCACGTCGGACAAGGCATCGTGGGCCTGGCCATGGTCAATCCCGTTGGCCGCGGTCAGGCGTTCGAGCTTGAGCGTGACGCGCCCGTCCTGTTGCGGCCACTCGATGCCTTCCGGGCGCAGGGCATAGGCGGTACGTACCACGTCGATCAAGTCCCAGCGGCTGTTGCCCCCTTGCCACTCACGCGCATAGGGGTCGAAAAAGTTGCGATACAGGCTGTAGCGCGTCATTTCATCGTCAAACCGCAGGGTGTTGTAACCCGCCCCGCATGTACCGGGGGCTGCCAGCTCCGCGTGCACCCGCGTCATGAAGTCGGCCTCGGCCAAGCCCTTTTGCGCGAGGATGTCGGGGGTGATGCCAGTGATCGCGCAAGCCGCAGGATGGGGCAGGATATCGTCGCTGGGTTGGCAGTACAGGTTGACCGGCGGCCCGACTTCGTTCAGTTCGAGGTCGGTGCGAATACCAGCGACCTGCAGCGGGCGATCGCTGCGCGGGTTGATGCCGGTGGTTTCATAGTCGTACCAGAAAATGGAGGTCACGGGCTGTTCCTGTGCTGATGATGCGCAAAGTCTAGGCGCTGCAAGGCGCTCGAAGCCAGCGCGATCTCGCCTGTACAAACATCCAGCAAAAGCTTGAGTGGTTGCTTCCAGCGCCGACACTGCTAGCATCCGTGTCTGCCAGCCATACAGCACTGCCAAGGATCGCGATGCCATCAGCCCCATTGGACACCCGTTACCAGATCGAGACCCCGGAGGGCATCGACCTGCCGCTGCGCCCCGCCGGTCTTGCGCCTCGTGCATTGGCCTTCGCGTTCGACCTGGGCTTGCGCGGGCTGGTCATGGGCATCCTCATCGTCCCCCTGGCGTTGCTCGGCAACATCGGCATCGGCATCGGTTCGCTGCTGCTGTTCCTGGTCGGCTGGTGGTACATGGTGCTGTTCGAAGTGCTCAACCAGGGCTGCTCGCCAGGTAAACAGGTGATGGGCTTGCGTGTCGTACAGGACGACGGCACGCCCATCAGTTGGTCAGCCTCATTGATTCGCAACCTGCTGCGTTTTATCGACATGCTGCCTTTCGGTTATTTTCTCGGGGCCATCAGTTGCCTGCAGCACCCTCATTTCAAACGGCTCGGCGACCTGGCCGCCGGCACCCTGGTGATCTACCACGAACGCCCCCTGCCACGCCCCAAAGTGCCCCAGGCCGCCGCGTTGCGCTTGCCCTTCGCCCTGGACCTCGACGAGCAGCGCGCCATTCTCGGCTTTGCCGAACGCCAGGGCGAACTGTCCGCTGAGCGGGTTCACGAACTCGCCTCCATCCTCGCGACGCCCTTGCAAGTGTCTCCGGCCCGCGCCGTCGAGCAACTCAACGGCGTGGCCCGTGGGCTATTGGGGCCGACATGAAACAGAGCCTTTTCGAACACAGCCACCAGCCCCAATGGCAGGCTTTTGCCGCACAGCTGGAACATTTGGAGCAGGGCAAGGCCAAGGCCGGTGACCTGGCCGGCTTCCCCCATCAGTATCGACGCCTGTGCCAACACCTCGCCCTGGCTCAGGAGCGTGGCTACAGCAGTTACCTGGTGGACCCGCTGCAGCAATTGGCCCTGCGTGGCCATCAACAGTTGTATCGCCATCGCAGCCAATTGGGGGCGAAGGTATTGAGCTTCGTACTCGCGGACTTCCCTCGCCTGGTGCGCGCCCAGTGGCGCTTTGTGCTGGCCGCCAGCCTGCTGTTCTTCGGCAGTCTGGTGGGCGTAGCACTGCTGGTGTTCCTGTTTCCCGACCTGATCTACAGCATCGTCAGCCCCCAGCAGGTGGCCGAGATGCAAAGCATGTATGACCCCGCTGCCAGCCACCTCGGGCGGGCCGCCGAGCGCGCGTCCAGCGAAGACTGGATGATGTTTGGCTACTACGTGATGCACAACACAGGCATCGCCTTCCAGACCTTTGCCGCGGGCTTGCTCCTGGGTTTGGGCAGTGTGTTCTTCTTGATTTTCAACGGCCTGATCATCGGCGCAATCTCCGGGCACCTCACCGAAATCGGCTACGGCCAGACGTTCTGGTCATTCGTGATCGGTCATGGTGCCTTTGAACTCAGCGCCATCGCCCTGGCCGGCGCGGCCGGCCTGCAGTTGGGCTGGGCGTTGATCGCCCCCGGGCAACTGACCCGCGGTGAATCCCTGAGGCTGGCGGCCCATCAAAGCGTGCAGATGCTCTGCGGCGTGATGGTGTTCCTCCTGATCGCTGCATTTATCGAAGCCTACTGGTCCTCCACCACCAGCATTGCGCCGTGGCTCAAATACCTCGTGGGCGCCCTGCTCTGGCTGCTGGTGGCCACTTACCTGATCTTTGCCGGACGGACTCACCATGCGCCTGAGTAATGCAAGCGTGGTGATTCGCCCTCGCACCTCCTGGGAGGCCATGGACCTTGGGGTGCTCATGGCGCAGGAACATCGCTGGCTGCTGATGGGCAGTTGGGCGTTGGTGACATTGCCGATTTTCGCGCTGCTGACCGCACTGCTGTGGAAGTACCCCTCCATGGTCATGTTCCTGTTCTGGTGGTTGAAGCCGGCCTTTGAGCGTCTGCCGCTGTATATCCTGTCCAAAACCTTATTTGCAGAAACGCCCAGTATCGGCCAAGCCGTACGCCAATGGCCGCACCAGCTCAAAGGCCAATTGCTGGCCAGCCTGACCTGGCGGCGCTTCAGCCTGAGCCGCAGCTTCGCAATGCCCGTCAGCCAACTCGAAGGCCTGGATGGCAAGGACCGCCAACGCCGCCTCGGCGTATTGCAGCAACGCAATGCCGGGGCCGGGCGCTGGCTGACTCTTATCGGGATGCACCTGGAAATGGGCCTGTGGCTTGGCTGCATGGCCCTGTTTTATTTATTCATACCCCAACAACTTGAACTGGATTGGGACTGGCGACGGCTGGCATTGGCAACCGGTTCAGAGGCGCTCTGGCTGGAACACCTGGGCAATGGGTTCTACGCACTGATCCTGGTGTTCTGGGAGCCTATCTACGTGGCATGCGGCTTCAGCCTTTACCTCAATCGCCGCACCGCTCTGGAAGCCTGGGACCTGGAGCTGGTGTTCCGCCGCCTGCGTCAACGCCTGGGCAGCGTGGCGCCGCTGGCGTTGCTGATGATCGTGCTGGTATCAACCCCGTTCAGCCGACATGCCATGGCCGATGATGCGCCGCCGTCCACACCAGTGACCACCCAAGCCGCCAGCCAGTCGATCAAGGCATTGCTGGAAAAGCCCCCTTTCAAAAATCCGGAAACCGTCACCCGTTATCACTTCGGCGAAGAAAAACCCGCCGCAAGCGCCAAACACAAAGGTGACGGCAAACTGCCTGCCTGGTTGCAGGCATTGCTCGACAACCTCAACAGCAATGCCTTCAAGCGCATTGCCGAGGGCGTCGAGATACTGCTTTGGAGCCTGTTGGCAGGCGGCATTGCCCTGTTGGTCTGGCGTTATCGCGACTGGCTGCACACCTTTGTCACCCGGCGCCGGCCACGCCAGCCCAAAACCGGCAAGCCGCTGCCGACGCAACTGTTCGGCCTGGAACTGGGCGTTGAAACCCTGCCGGACGATATCGCCAGCACCGCTGAGCGACTTTGGCCCACGCAGCCACGGGAAGCGCTTGGCCTGCTCTATCGCGGCCTGCTCAGCCGGCTGTTGCACGACTTCAACCTGCCACTCAAGAGCGCGGACACCGAAGGCGAGGTCCTGGAACGTATTCAGCGATTGCAGCAGCCGCAACTGCTGGCCTTCAGCGACGAGCTGACTCGACACTGGCAAAACCTTGCGTACGGCCATCGCCTTCCCCCGGTCCAGGCTCAACAGCAACTGTGCAGTCACTGGCGCACCCTGTTCAACTCGGGAGCGACCCAATGAACCGGCCATTCCTGTGGATCGGCCTGCTGCTCATGGGCCTGCTGGGGGCAGGGAGCTATTTCCTCTGGAGCCGGATGGTCCCCTACGATGAAGTCATCGACCACGGCCCCTCGCCAGAAGCCAGGGCCAACCCTTACCTGGCGGCGGAACACTTTCTGCGCCAGCACGGCCTGAGTGTCCAACACGCCAAAGGCCTGGAGCGCCTGGAGACCCTTCCCGCCAAGGGCAGCAGCCTATTGTTACTGGGGGAGCGCAGCAACATGTCGCCTCGCCAGGTCGAACAACTCCTGGCGTGGGCCAAGGCCGGCGGCCACCTGCTGCTGGTAGCCGAAGCACTGTGGGACGACGAAAGCGGCAAAAGCGGCGACTTGCTGCTTGATCGCCTGCATCTGCGCCAGACATTGAGTGACGAACCTGAAGAGCCCGTCCAGGCCCGAAAAAAGCGGGCGCCCGACCTGACCAAGCTCTATGTCGACAACGAAACCGCCCCGGCCTATTTCAGCTTCGACACTGACTTCAACCTCACCGACCCCAAGCACCTGGCGCAGTTTTCCGCCAACAGCGCGAAGTCCAGCCACCTGATGCAAGTCAAGCTCGGGCAGGGCAATGTGACGGTGATCACCGACAGCGACCTGTGGAAATACCCGGCAATCGGCAAGCACGACAACGCCTGGCTGTTGTGGTACCTCAACCAAGGCACCGTTGTGACCTTGCTGTTCAACAGCGACGTGGACGACCTCTTCACCTTGTTGCTGCGCTATTTCCCCCAAGCCCTGGTGGCACTCGTCGCACTGCTCGCCCTGGCGCTATGGCACGCCGGCATGCGGCAAGGTCCGATACGCGCCCCCGCGCCCAAGGCGCGCCGGCAATTGCTGGAACACTTGCAGGCCAGCGCCGACTTCCTGCTGCGCCGCAGTGGCCAGGGTGCCCTGTTGCAAGCCTTGCAGCGCGACATACTGCGCGCCGCCCGGCGTCGCCACCCAGGTTTTGAACACCTCGACACGGCTGAACAGCAACAAGCCCTAGAACAGCTGACACGCCAACCTTCTCACGTCATCAGTCAGGCCCTCGACCCACTTCCGGCAAAACGGCTTTCCAGTGCCGATTTCAGCCGGCAGGTGGCAAGCCTGCAAACTCTCAGGAACGCCCTATGATCCGGCACCTTGCAACCGTTAAGTATTACGTCTAATAGAAACAGACCCTCACGAATTCATAGTTCCAAGATGTGCTTGAGGGTCGATCTAATGGCCCTAACTCTGCCAGAGCAGACAAAGGGATTGGCTGCCCGGTCAGTACAGGGGACGACAGATGGAGCTTGTTTGGGCTACTGACGATTTGGTGATCGCTGGGAACCCCTACCCTGGATTCCCTATTCTGCTATGGGACTCAATGGAAAGCTGTATCCCAGCCAATCAGTTCTTTCGTCACTACCTGTTTCGCGGGGTCATCGGCTCTAAGCGATCCTGGCCCAGCACCGGACGCGCGCTCTACGACTTTTTCAGCTTCATCCAGGCTCATGAGCTGGACTGGTGCGACGTTGATCGTGGCGAGGCAAAGAGCCTTGTGGCGGCCTATCGGGACTACTGCCTAATTGCGTGCGAACTGGCATCGAACACCACACGCCAGCGTCTGCATTACATCTGCAAGTTCTACGAGTTCGCGCACAAGGAAGGGTGGGTGAAGCGCCTGCCCTTCGCCTATGAGGAACGCAGCGTGAGGCGCGGGAGACATTTTCTCGCACATATTGATGCGAGTGGCGGCAAGGCTATGGCAAACGATGTGATGCCGCGTAGGCATAAGAGTCTGCCCAAGTTCCTGAACATGGCCGACGTCAAGGCGCTACTGACCGCTGCGGAGAATCCGCATCACCGCATGATGATGCGCCTGGCGCTGCATACGGGTCTGCGCCGCGAGGAACTCGCCGCCTTTCCGCTGTCCTATGTCTTCGATCCAGACAAGGCGTTACGAACCGAGCGCAACCTTCGCATCTACCTCGATCCATTCGACGGCAGCGGCATGGTGACCAAGGGCAGCAACGCTAGACATTGAAGCGAGGATAGCAGGTGGTGATACTCCTCAGGGGTTTACTCAGGCAGGAGTTCCTCTTCCTGCGCTCACCATCGTTGCCTTGGAGGAGCCTGAAAACAACTTGGCACCTTTTTACCTGTCCCGCATCATCAAGCAGGTGCAGGAAATCGCATCCGGCAGGAACGCCCAAGCTATCGTTTCAAGCCATTCACCCAGCATCCTCGCCAGGGTCGATCCTTCGAGTGTCCGGCACTTTCGCCTAAACCTTCAAAATCGTTGTTCGGAGGTGCGACAAATTGATCTTCCGATAGGTGATGAAGAGGCTTCGAAGTTTATCCGAGAAGCTGTCAGGGCCTACCCAGAACTGTACTTTGCGCGCTACGTGATTCTAGGTGAAGGTGCTACGGAAGAGGTTGTACTGCCACTGCTGGCCAAAGCGATAGATTTCCCCATCGACCGATCCTTTGTCGCCGTCGTGCCGCTGGGCGGTCGACATGTCAACCACCTATGGCGGTTGCTATCAAATCTTCAAGTGCCCTATGCGACCCTCTTGGATCTCGATTGGGGGCGCAGCGGTGGTGGCTTTGGCCGTATAAAAACTGTGTGCGAGCAGTTGCTGAGCGTAGGCAAGACACCTGAGCAAATCTTTGGTACTGCTTTGTCGTCAAGTACGCCCGAAGCAATTCTCACAGGTTTTCCAAGTCGCAATCAGGCAGATATCCAGAGCCTTCGTAAATGGACAACTTGGCTAGAACGTTTCCAAATCTACTTCGCCGATCCGCTCGATCTGGACTTCACGATGCTGATGGCATACCCAACTGCGTATCGAACGCTCGAAACCGATATGAGGGGGCCGTCGGCAAGGGGAGAGCCGAGAGAGGCCGTGCTGGGCGAAGAAGGCTACCCTGCGTTCTACGATGCAACCGCAGACGATGCACTACGTTGGTATCGATATCTCTTCCTGGGTCGCGGTAAACCAAGCACGCACGTAAGGATTCTGAGTTGCCTGTCTCAGGAGCAATTAGCTGCCGCCATTCCACAACCTTTGCAACGCATGCTGGCTAATGTCCGTGAAACTCTAGAAGGAGGTACTACGCTATGAGCTGGCAGCCTGTCTCGCCAGAGGACTGGCTGCCTCGCGGTATCACCAACCTTGAACCTAACGCTTGGGAAGCCCTGCGTCGAGAGGGGGCGACGTCGGTTGTCGCAGGTCCGGGGGCCGGCAAATCTGAGTTTCTGGCGCAACGCGCGGCGTACTTGTTGGAGACTGGGTTATGTAAGCCACCGCAGCAGATTCTTGCCATCTCTTTCAAAACCGATGCAGCGGCCAACCTCGCGGCGCGTGTGCGCAAGCGTTGCCCTCCGGAGCTAGCTGGGCGTTTTACGTCCCTTACATTTGACGCGTTCACCAAGAGCCTCGTTGACCGCTTTCATGCGTCCATTCCTCCGCATTGGCGGCCCACTCGACCCTATGATATCGACTTCCCAACTCGGCGCGTGGTCGAGGACGAGTTGCACCGTATTCGTGCTATGGGGCAGCCTGCATGGCAGGTAAGGCTAGCGGACTTTTCCCCGGGTACTTTTGAAGCCCAGTACATCGGAGGAAATCGCCTCGCCTTGGAGGTTCCACAGCAGCTCACGACAGCAGACGACTTTGCCCGCTATCATTGGCTGCATAAGCAACTGTTCGGCACTGAGCCGTCAAAGCTGACGTTCGTCACCCTCAATCGTCTCGCCGAGCTGATTGTGCGAGCAAATCCAAAGATCGCTCGCGCGCTGCGCATGACCTATCCCTATGTGTTTGTTGATGAGTTTCAGGACACTTCTTTTGCTCAATATGACTTCCTGCTCTCTACCTTTGGTCAGGGTGGAGCGGTCGTCACCGCCGTTGGTGACCATAAGCAGCGCATCATGGGATGGGCTGGCGCGCGTCAGGATGCTTTTGAGCAATTCGAAGCTGACTTCGATGCGCGGCGGATAAATCTGCTTTTTAATTACAGGTCCTCTCCGGAGTTGGTGCGCGTTCAGCACTTCGTTGCGCAAGCCCTAGATCCGCATTCGCCACAAATACAATCTCAAGCGCCAAGTCAGCTGGACAGCGATGTTGTACAGGTGTGGAACTCTAGGTCCACTGATGTGGAAGGACGACATCTTGCTCAGTGGGTCGAGACAGATATGGCAACGCGTCAGTTACAGCCACGAGACTATGTACTCCTCGTTCGTCAACGACCGGACCAGTTCGAGGAGGAGCTTCAGCCTATATTTTGCTTCGGTCGGACTTAGCATACGCAATGAAAGCCGTAGCATTGGACGCACCAACGTCCAGGACTTGATGGTGGACGAGGCTTCGTGTGTAGCATTGGCAGCATTGTGTTTGGCCTCCGGGCAGCGCAGCGCAGCAGCATGGTTGACACTTTCAGGGGCCGTCTATGCAATCCGTGAAATCGATGAGGAAGATGAGGTACAGCGAGGACGGGCTGATCGAGATCTTGAGGGATTCTTGGAAGAGTTGAAACTGACTGTCCGCGCTCACGCCCCCACATCCGAATCGGCCGTACAGATCGCGCACCAAATTTTTGAGTTCCTGGATGTTTCCGCGATAAAGCGCGCTTTTCCTGCTTACCTTCGCAATGACCTGCTTGAAATCATGATAGAGGGCTTCTCATCACACCTTCAGAGTGCTGCGTCGGAGACTGCCACTTGGTTGGATTGTATCAACCGATATCTGGGAACGAATGACATACCGTTAATGACGGTGCACAAAAGTAAAGGATTGGAGTACGACACAGTGTTCTTCCTCGGACTTGATGATCGATCATGGTGGAGTCATACGCCACGCAATCCGGAAGGTATCGCGACGTTTTTTGTCGCCCTGTCGCGCGCCAAGCAACGCGCAATCTTTATGTTCTGTCCGCATCGAGGTGCAAGACAGAATGTCTCCGAGCTCTATCAGTTGCTGACTGACGCCGGTGTTGAGGAGACCGGAATCGGATGAAATAAAACGCTTCGCATTTCAAAATGCGGCTTCCGTTTTGAGCCAGGCTGCTGGCCATCGAAGCCGCTTTCGTTCGAGATGGCATAACGTCGGTTTCGGAGTTCGTCTCCTTAAGGAGGATCACTACCTACAAAAACACGACTTGCCATCATGGCCTAACCTCCACTTCAGACGAACGCACAAAGGAGGGGGTTGCCAAGGAATTGCAATGAGGCAAATTGGCAGTCACTCACTCGTTCCACGCGTAAAAAAACTTTAAAAAAGTTAGATTAGGTAAGTGATTGATTTATGGAAGATAAAACGAATTTAACAGTTAGCGAGGCTCCGGAAATCGTGAGCGAACATTCCCCGGCACCGGCTCTGACAACCGAAGCCCTGCACCTCGCAAGCCAACAGGCACAGGCCCTGCGTGTTGAACTGCGCAAGGCAGTGATTGGCCAGGACCAAGTGATCGATGACGTGCTCACGGCACTGATAGCCGGCGGTCACGTGCTGCTTGAAGGCGTGCCCGGCCTGGGCAAGACCTTGCTGGTGCGTGCCCTGGCGCGGTGTTTCGGCGGTGAATTCGCGCGCATCCAGTTCACCCCGGACCTGATGCCCAGCGATGTTACAGGCCACGCCGTGTACGACCTGCACACCGAACAGTTCAAGCTGCGCAAAGGGCCACTGTTTACCCACTTGCTGCTGGCTGACGAAATCAACCGTGCCCCAGCCAAGACCCAGGCCGCCTTGCTCGAAGCCATGCAGGAGCGCCAAGTCACCCTGGAAGGGGAAGCATTGCCCATAGGCCAACCCTTCATGGTGCTGGCAACCCAGAACCCCATCGAACAGGAAGGCACCTACCCCTTGCCCGAAGCCGAACTGGACCGCTTCATGCTGAAGGTGCGCATGGACTACCCCGATGCCCAGCAGGAACTGGACATGGTGCGTGAAGTCACGCGCTCGTCCCGGGCCGACATGCTCGACGTACAGCCCCTGCGCACCGTGCTGCACGCCGACGATGTGCTGCAACTCCAACAGGTCACCAGTGAACTCGCCCTGGACGAGCAAGTCCTGGACTACGCCGTGCGCCTGGCACGCGCCACCCGCAGTTGGCCCGGCTTGACCATTGGCGCCGGCCCGCGTGCGTCCATCGCCCTGGTGCGCGGTGCCCGGGCCAGGGCCCTGTTGCGCGGCGGCGAATTCGTCACCCCGGATGACATCAAGAGTTGCGCCTTGGCCGTATTGCGCCACCGGGTCCGTATCGCCCCGGAACTGGACATCGATGGATTGGACGTGGACCAGGTGCTCAAGCAAATGCTCGACCAGATCCCGGCCCCTCGGCAGTGAGCCGCCCATGAAACCAACCCGCCTGCTGCTGGCCTGGCTTGCTGTGCTGCTGGGCCTGAATACCGTGCTGGGCGCCGCCGCGGCATTGCAGCTTGAGGTGCCCGACGCCCTGCATTCAGTCGCCTGGGGGCTGCTGCTGGCGCTTTTGTTGCTGGCAATGCTGGATGCCGCCCGCCTGCGCCGGCGCCCTTCCCCGCGCGTGCAACGGCAGATGCCCGGCAGCCTGGCACTGGGCCGTTGGGGCGAGGTACACCTAACATTTGAGCACGATTACCCACAGCCCCTGAGCGTGCACGTATTCGACCACGTCCCCGACGGCCTGGGCGTGGAGAACATGCCCCAGTCCATCGAGTTGCGTCCCGGCGAGCGCAGCGGGCTGGTGTATCGACTACGCCCCTTACGCCGTGGGCATTTCACTTTCAGTCGCTGCGAAGTCCACCTGCCAAGCCACTTGGGGCTTTGGGCGGCACGACGGTTTATCGACGCCAGTGACGCCACCCGTGTCTACCCGGACTTTGCCCGCCTCTACGGTGCGCAGCTTTTGGGGGTGGATAACTGGCTGAGCCAACTGGGGGTTCGCCAGCACCAGCGACGCGGATTAGGCCTGGAGTTTCATCAACTGCGCGAGTTTCGCGAAGGCGACAGCCTGCGCCAGATCGATTGGAAGGCAACCGCCCGACAACGCACGCCCATCGCCCGGGAATACCAGGACGAGCGCGACCAGCAGATCGTGTTCATGCTCGATTGCGGCCGACGCATGCGCAGCCAGGATGGCGAGCTCTCGCATTTCGACCATGCGCTCAACGCCTGCCTGCTGCTCAGCTATGTTGCCTTGCGCCAGGGTGACGCGGTGGGGTTGTGCACCTTCGCCGGCGAGCGGCCGCGCTACCTGGCGCCGGTCAAGGGCAGCAGCCAGTTGAACCTGCTGTTGAATACGGTGTACGACCTGGACACGAGCCAACGCACGGCCGACTACGAGGCCGCGGCAAGCCAACTGCTGGCTCGCCAGAAACGTCGTGCATTGGTGATCGTGGTGACCAACCTCAGGGATGAGGACGATGACACGCTGCTGAGTGCCGTCAAACGTATCGGCCGCCAACATCGGGTGCTGGTGGCGAGCTTGCGCGAGGAAGTACTCGATCAACTGCGCCAGGCCCCGGTGCAGACCTTACCCGAAGCCCTGGCTTACAGCGGAACCATCGACTACCTCAATACCCGGGATGAACTGCACGACCGGCTGACCGCCCACGGTCTGTCGGTGCTGGACACGTCGCCATCGGAACTGGGAGCGGATCTGGTGACACGCTACCTGGGCTGGAAAAAAGCCGGGGTATTTTGAAACAACGCACACGGGCACGGCTGGGGTAGTCCCCTCACCGCACCATTGACGCGTTGGCTCTAGGCGGAAGCCTGTACGTGGTCAAAACTGAAGTAATGCGACAGGAGGCTGATCAGTTGCCCGTACTCCAACGGCGCAGGGGACACGCTGAAACCCGAATCGTAGTACTGCGGGTTGATATCTTCGCGGCTCCATAAGCAGGTTGCAGTGAGATCAACCACATGCACGGAAGCGTCAGGCCCTGGCATCTTCAAGCGCAACTCGAAGTCAACGCCGACCATCATGGGCAACTGGCTGATCAGCATCAGCCCGTCTTGCGAGACATTACCTAAAAAGCCAATGGGCTTGTCGGTAAGGCGATTAAAGACTTGCAGGAAACAAGGTAACTGATGCCGCTCGATCCGTCGGTCGGTAAACATGATGAGATCGCCATCCAGTGGCCATGACTTTGGCCGTGCCAGTGATTCGGAACGAGCAATATCGCTCGCTCTCCCTGGATTTCGACGTGACAACAACACCGCGTTTGTCACTGGACAACTGCCGAATCCGGGCCCCGCATCCGTTCGAATAGAAACTTGTACAAACGAACATTCAAAGAATAGCCCAAGACTGGCAGCAGGCCAGCTATTAAATGACGAATATATCATCACAAAGACGCCGGACGTGTCTGTGCAGTACTTGCGCCGGGATAATGCCCCAGCTGTTGCAGGGTATCGAGCCGCGCGCGGGCACGGTACGCGTACTCGCTCGACGGGTATTGATTGATGATGAATTGGTAGGTCTGCACCGCATCGACAAACAATTTCTGCCGTTCCAGGCACTGCCCGCGCAACATCGAGACTTCTGGCTGCACATACCGCCGAGTGCGGCTTTCGCGATCGACCTGGGACAACTCCAGGGTGACACGCTCGCAATCGCCGACCTTATAGGCGCGGTAGGCGTTGTTCAAATGGTGGTCCATCGACCAGCGGGTGCAGCCGACAACACTGACGGCCAGGGCAGCAATGAGCAAAATTCGCATGAGGGTTCTCCTGTCTTGTGCAATGTATCGACCCCTCGTTGAAAATCTTCAAGGTTGTTCGTAATCAGCCGCAGCAAAAACAAGTCAATCATCGATAAGTAGTGCAAACGAACAATGACTACAACGAAAGAGCATAGTAGCCTTCCTCAGCGCTTGAACTCAGGAGTCTGTGCATGTCCGTCCGTCGTACCAAAATCGTCGCCACCCTTGGCCCGGCCAGTAACTCGCCGGAAGTCCTCGAACAGCTGATTCTGGCTGGTTTGGACGTCGCCCGTCTGAACTTCTCCCACGGCACCCCAGACGAGCACAAGGCTCGCGCCAAACTGGTGCGTGACCTGGCCGCCAAGCACGGCCGCTTTGTGGCGCTGCTGGGTGACCTGCAAGGCCCGAAAATCCGTATCGCCAAATTTGCCAACAAGCGTATCGAGCTGAAGATCGGTGACCCGTTCACCTTCTCCACCAGCCACCCGCTGACCGAAGGCAACCAGCAAGTCGTGGGTATCGACTACCCGGACCTGGTCAAGGACTGCGGCGTCGGCGACGAACTGCTGCTGGACGACGGCCGCGTCGTGATGCGCGTCGACACCGCCACCCCGACTGAACTGCACTGCACCGTGATCATCGGCGGCCCGCTGTCGGACCACAAAGGCATCAACCGTCGTGGTGGTGGCTTGACCGCACCGGCCCTGACTGAAAAAGACAAGGCCGACATCAAGCTCGCCGCCGAAATGGAAGTGGACTACCTCGCCGTGTCCTTCCCGCGCGACGCTGCCGACATGGAATACGCCCGTAAACTGCGTGACGAAGCCGGCGGTACCGCCTGGCTGGTGGCGAAGATCGAACGCGCCGAAGCCGTGGCCGATGACGAAACCCTCGACGGCTTGATCAAGGCTTCCGACGCCGTGATGGTTGCCCGTGGTGACCTGGGCGTGGAAATCGGCGACGCCGAGCTGATCGGTATCCAGAAGAAGATCATCCTGCACGCACGCCGCCACAACAAAGCGGTAATCGTCGCGACCCAGATGATGGAGTCGATGATCCAGAACCCGATGCCGACCCGCGCCGAAGTGTCCGACGTGGCCAACGCCGTGCTCGACTACACCGACGCCGTGATGCTCTCGGCAGAAAGTGCTGCCGGCCCGTATCCGCTGGAAGCGGTGCAAGCCATGGCGCGTATCTGCGTCGGCGCCGAAAAGCACCCGACCAGCAAGACCTCCAGCCACCGCATCGGCAAAGAGTTCGAAAGCTGCGACCAGAGCATCGCCCTGGCCGCGATGTACACCGCCAACCACTTCCCGGGCGTGAAGGCGATCATCGCCTTGACCGAAAGTGGCTACACGCCGTTAATCATGTCGCGCATCCGCTCCTCGGTGCCGATCTACGCGTTCACCCCACACCGCGAAGCCCAGGCTCGCGCGGCGATGTTCCGTGGCGTGTACACCGTACCGTTCGATCCGGCTTCGCTGGCACCGAATGAAGTCAGCCAGGCAGCCATCGACGAGTTGGTCAAGCGCGGCGTCGTGGAGAAAGGCGACTGGGTCATCCTGACCAAGGGCGACAGCTACCACACCACCGGCGGCACCAATGGCATGAAGATCCTGCATGTGGGCGACCCGCAGGTCTGAGTGACTGCTGAATGAAAAAGCCCCGACTGGTTCGGGGCTTTTTTATGCCTGGGTTTTTGTGTGGCTTGAAGGGCCTCATCGCGGGCAAGCCCGCTCCCACAGTTTGACCGCAATCCCCTGTGGGAGCGGGCTCGCCCGCGATAAGGCCCGACCAACCAACACACCTCTACCGCCGAGTGACAAAGGCCGACAACGCCGCCACCGCCTCCGGCGACCTCAACCGCTGGGTAAACAACGCCCCCTCTTCCTCGATCACCTGCCGCAACTGCTCGCGATCCACACGCTTCATCAGTTGCTTGGTCACCTGCACCGCCCCCGGCGCCAGGTCTTCAAAACGCGCGGCCATTTCCCGCGCCCTGGCCAACGCCGCTTCGCCGCTCGCCAACGCCTCGGTGGCAATCCCCCAGGCGGCCGCCTGCTCGCCGCTGAAACCTTCGCCCAACAGCAACAATTCAGCCGCCTTCGCATGCCCCAACAAGCGCGGCAGGATCAGGCTGGAACCAAACTCCGGACACAGTCCCAGGTTGACAAACGGCATGCGCAAACGCGCATCACGACTGACGTAGACCAAATCGCAATGCAGCAACAGCGTAGTGCCGATACCCACCGCCGCGCCCGCCACTGCGGCGACCACCGGTTTACGACAGTTGAGCAGGCTTTGCATAAAGTGAAACGGTGGGCTGTCGAGGTCGGCGGGCGGCTGTTCGAGAAAGTCGCCGATGTCGTTGCCGGCGGTAAAACACGCGCTGCTGCCCTGGATCAGCACGGCACGAATAGCATCATCCGCATCTGCCTGTTCAAACGCCTCGGCCAACTGCGTGTACATCGCGCGGGTCAGGGCGTTTTTCTTGTCGGGGCGATTGAGTTGCAAGGTCAGCAACCCACGTTCGCGGTACTGCAGGATGGCGTCGGTCATGGCGATTCTCGCGGCCTTGGAAGTCAGCGCTCAACCACGGGGCAGGAACACATCGGCCAGCAGTTGATTGCGCGGCAGCCCCGCCAGGAACAGGCGCTTGGAGAATGCCTCGACGTTGGCGGGGTGCCCGCAGAGTAAGGCCAGCGTTTGCCGCGAAACAAGCCGCAGTTGCGCCAATGCCTGGGACGCCTGCGCCGCCGTCCACAACTCCACCGTCAGGTTCGGATGCTGCGCAGCCAGTGCGGCCAAGGGCTCGGCCAAATAATGTCCATCCGCATCATGGGCCAGGTGAATCACGCGAATGGCGCCCTGGTGATTCTGGCGCAACGCCTCGCGCAACACGCCCCACAATGGGCCCAAAGCCTGTACCCGACGCCAGCAGCCACAACGGCCGGGATTGCCAATCGGGATCGTATTGCAACGCGCCGCCACGCAATTCACCCAGGCGCAAAACGTCGCCAACCTGCAACTCGGGCACGATCACTGAATTCACCGGGCTGACGGCAATCGAGGTGAAACTCCAGGAACGGCTCTTCCTGGGGCAAGCTCGCCAGCGAATACGGCCGCGCCACCTGCCCCGCCCACAGCACCAGGTGCTGGCCGGCGCGATAACGCAGGCCGCGCTCAGGCTGCAGGCGCAGGCGCAGCACCGTCGGGTTCAGCCAATCGACGCCCACCACCTGCGCCGCCAAACCATCACGCGCAGGATCAAAGGTTTCAACCCGCAGATCACCCGTGATTTGGCACTGGCAAGCCAACCGCCAGCCCTCCTGACGCTGCGCCGGGCTCAAGGCGTCGGGCTGCTTGTCCTCAACCTCCCCCTCGCAGCGCACCAGGCACGCATGGCAACTGCCCGCGCGGCAACTGTAGGGCACGGCCACACCCGCCTGACTCAAGGCGTCCAGCAAATTGCTTCCGGTGGAGACCGACCAGTGGCGTTCGCCGACGTGCAGTTCAGGCATATAAATCTCAAACAATGCGAATGTTCGCCAACCATAACGCGAGCAGCTTTTTTGTGGGAGCGGGCTTGCCCGCGATAGCAGACTATCAGTTCCCCCAAGTTGGCTGACACACCGCCTTCGCGGGCAAGCCCGCTCCCACATTGGCCCTGTGTTCACACTCATCAGAGTTTGACCATAGTCGGGTGTATCGGCCACCGCGCCGGGTTATACTGCCGCGCCTTTTTAGCGTCGCGCCTGCACCATTGGCGTGCCTTGGAAAGGTGGCTCCAGCCGACCGATGCAACACTGGAGCCACCTTTATTGAATGTTCCCTTATAGAGGAGCGCGACTCATGACCGTGATCAAGCAAGACGACCTGATTCAGAGCGTTGCCGACGCCCTGCAATTCATTTCCTACTACCACCCGGTTGATTTCATCCAGGCCATGCACGAAGCCTACCTGCGCGAAGAATCGCCAGCGGCCCGTGATTCCATCGCCCAGATCCTGATCAACTCGCGCATGTGCGCCACCGGCCATCGCCCGATCTGCCAGGACACCGGTATCGTTACCGTGTTCGTGCGCGTGGGCATGGACGTGCGTTGGGATGGCGCCACCATGGGCCTGGACGACATGATCAACGAAGGCGTGCGTCGCGCCTACAACCTGCCGGAAAACGTCCTGCGTGCATCCATCCTGGCCGACCCGGCAGGCGCGCGTAAAAACACCAAGGACAATACCCCGGCGGTCATCCACTACTCCATCGTCCCGGGTAACACCGTGGAAGTGGACGTGGCGGCCAAAGGCGGCGGCTCCGAGAACAAGTCGAAAATGGCCATGCTCAACCCGTCCGACTCGATCGTTGACTGGGTGCTCAAGACCGTTCCGACCATGGGCGCCGGCTGGTGCCCACCGGGCATGCTGGGCATCGGCATCGGCGGTACCGCCGAGAAAGCTGCGGTGATGGCCAAGGAAGTGTTGATGGAATCCATCGACATCCACGAGCTGAAAAAGCGCGGCCCGCAGAACCGTATCGAAGAGATGCGCCTGGAGCTGTTCGAGAAGGTCAACCAACTGGGCATCGGCGCCCAGGGCCTGGGTGGCCTGACCACCGTACTCGACGTGAAGATCATGGACTACCCGACCCACGCCGCTTCGTTGCCGGTGTGCATGATCCCCAACTGCGCCGCCACCCGTCACGCGCACTTTGTACTCGACGGTTCGGGCCCGGCGTCGCTGGAAGCGCCACCGTTGGACGCCTACCCGGAAATCGTCTGGGAAGCCGGCCCATCGGCCCGCCGCGTCAACCTCGACACCCTGACCCCGGAAGAAGTGCAGAGCTGGCAGCCGGGCGAAACCGTGTTGCTCAACGGCAAGATGCTCACCGGTCGCGACGCGGCGCACAAACGCATGGTCGAGATGCTCAACAAGGGCGAAACCCTGCCGGTGGACCTCAAGGGTCGCTTCATCTACTACGTCGGCCCGGTGGATCCGGTGCGCGAAGAAGTGGTTGGCCCGGCAGGCCCGACCACCGCGACGCGGATGGACAAGTTCACCCGCCAGATCCTCGAACAAACCGGCCTGTTGGGCATGATCGGCAAATCCGAGCGCGGCCCGACTGCGATCGAAGCGATCAAGGACCACAAGGCCGTGTACCTGATGGCCGTCGGCGGCGCCGCTTACCTGGTGGCGCAAGCCATCAAGAAGTCCCGCGTTGTCGCGTTCGCCGAACTGGGCATGGAAGCGATCTACGAGTTCGACGTGAAAGACATGCCGGTCACCGTTGCGGTAGACAGCAAGGGCGAATCCGTACACATCACCGGTCCTGCCATCTGGCAGAAAAAGATCAGTGAAAGCCTGGCGGTAGAAGTGCAGTAAGCGCTTCCCCGCAAGGATAAAGGCGACTGCGGCCCCATGGCCCAGTCGCCTTTTTTATGGCCGAACGCAATCAAATGTGGGAGCGGGCTTGCTCACCACAAGATCCGGGCACCCATGGTATGGTGCACTCCCCTCACTGCGCCTGTTCATCACCGTATGATCGTGATCCCTCGCCCCCTGCGCCTGACCTTCTACTCCCTGCTGATCATCGCCGGCGCTCTGCTGGCCGCCGCCTTGGCCACCCGCCACGCCGAACGCCAGGCGTTGGTAGACGACGCCGCCCGCGCCAACCAGCAACTTGCGCTGTACGCCAATTCCCTGCACACCCTGATCGAACGCTACCGCGCCCTGCCCGCCGTGCTGGCGCTGGACTCGGAAATGATCAATGCGTTGAAAGGCCCGCTGGATGCCACCACCCAGGACGTGCTCAACCGCAAGCTGGAGCGCATCAACGGCGCCGCGCAGTCGTCCACCCTGGAGCTGATGGACCGCACCGGCCTGGCCGTGGCTGCCAGCAACTGGAATCTGCCGAGCAGTTATGTCGGGCACAACTACGCGTTCCGGCCGTATTTCAGCCAGACCCTGAGCCAGGGCACCGGGCGCTTTTACGCCGTCGGGGTGACCACCGGGGTACCGGGGTATTTCCTCTCCAGCGCGGTGGTGGATGAACACCAGCAGTTCCTCGGCGCCATGGTGGTCAAGCTGGAGTTCCCCGAACTGGAGCGCGAATGGGCCCAGGGCAACGACCTGCTGCTGGTCAGCGACGCGCGTGGTATCGTGTTTATCGCCAATCAGCCGGGCTGGCGTTATCGCAACCTGCGGCCGCTGTCGGCCACCGACCTGGCCGAACTCAAGGCCACTCGCCAATACGACAAGAAACAACTGGAGCCCCTGGAGACCGAGGCGTTGCAGCGCTTTGACGACAACAGCCACCTGGTGCTCGTCAACGGCCCCGACGGCAAGGCCAACTACATCTGGGAATCCCTGCCGCTGAAAGCCGAAGGCTGGACCCTGCACTTGCTGCGCAAGCCGCAGTTTGCCTTTGAGGACCAACGCAACGCTGGCCTCGCCGCCGCCGGTTCGTGGCTGGCGCTGGTGTTCCTCGTGCTGTTTCTCACGCAGCGCTGGCGCCTGGCCCGTTTGCGCCAGCGCAGCCGCGAAGAGCTTGAGCAACTGGTGGAAGAGCGCACCCAGGCCCTGCGCACGGCCCAGGATGGCCTGGTGCAATCGGCCAAGCTGGCGGCATTGGGGCAGATGTCCGCCGCCCTCGCCCATGAGATCAACCAACCGCTGACCGCCCAACGCATGCAGCTGGCCACCTTGCGCCTGCTGCTCGACCACGGCCGCGTGGACGACGCCTACAAGGCCCTCACCCCGCTGGACGAAATGCTCACACGCATGGCCGCGCTCACCGGCCACCTCAAGACCTTTGCGCGCAAAAGCCCCAGCGGCCTGCGCGAACGCCTGGACCTGGCGCTGGTGGTCGATCAGTCCCTGCACCTGCTCGACGCCCGCCTGCGCGACGAGTCCATCGGCGTGGTGCTCGACCTGACCCGGCCGGCCTGGGTGCGCGGCGACGCGATCCGCCTGGAACAGGTGCTGATCAACCTGTTGCGCAATGCCCTCGATGCGATGGCCAACACCCCGCGCAAACGCCTGGAAATCCGCCTGCACGCCGACCAGCAACTGTGGCAACTGACCGTCAGCGACAGTGGCGGCGGGATTGCCGAAGAACACCTCAACAGCGTGTTCGACCCGTTCTTCACCACCAAGCCGGTGGGTGACGGTTTGGGCCTGGGGCTGGCCGTGTCCTACGCCATCGTGCACGAACTTGGCGGGCGCCTGATCGCCGGCAACCGTGGCGACGGCGCCGTCTTTACCCTGACCTTGCCCATTGCGCTGGAGACGCCCGACCTATGCTTAACGCAGTGATTGTGGTCGATGACGAAGCCAGCATCCGCACGGCCGTCGAGCAGTGGTTGAGCCTGTCGGGCTTTGAGGTGCAGCTGTTCAGTCGCGCCGAAGCATGCCTGGCGCAATTGCCCAGGGATTTTCCCGGGGTGATCCTCAGCGATGTGCGCATGCCCGGCCTCAGCGGCCTGGAGCTGCTCGCCGAAGTGCAGCGCCGCGACGCCGACTTGCCAGTGATCCTGCTCACCGGTCACGGCGATGTGCCGATGGCGGTGGAAGCCATGCGCGACGGCGCCTACGACTTCCTCGAAAAACCCTTCAGCCCCGACGCCCTGCTCAACAGCCTGCGCCGGGCGTTGGACAAGCGCGGGCTGATCCTGGAAAACCGCCGCCTGCATCAACAGGCCGATCATCGGTCGCAGTTGGACTCGACACTGCTCGGCGTGTCCCGGGGTTTGCAGAACCTGCGCCGGCAAGTGCTGGACCTGGCGAGCCTGCCGGTCAACGTGCTGATCCGCGGCGAGACCGGCAGCGGCAAGGAACTGGTCGCACGCTGCCTGCACGACTTCGGCCCACGGGCGAAAAAACCGTTTGTCGCGCTCAACTGCGCGGCGATCCCCGAGCAACTGTTTGAAGCCGAGCTGTTCGGCCACGAAAGCGGCGCGTTCACCGGCGCCCAGGGCAAGCGCATCGGCAAGCTGGAATACGCCCACGGCGGCACGCTGTTCCTCGATGAAATCGAAAGCATGCCCCTGGCCCAGCAAGTCAAACTGCTGCGGGTGTTGCAGGAGCAGAAACTGGAACGCCTGGGCTCCAACCAGAGCATCCATGTGGACTTGCGCATCATTGCCGCGACCAAGCCCGATCTGCTGGATGAAGCCCGCGCCGGGCGGTTTCGCGAGGACCTGGCGTATCGCCTGAACGTCGCGCAACTGCGCCTGCCGCCGTTGCGTGAGCGGCGCGAAGATATTCCGTTGCTGTTCGAGCACTTCGCCCACAGCGCGGGCGAACGCCTGGGCCGTACGGCTGAGCCGCTGAGCGGCGCGCAACTGGGGCGCCTGCTCAGCCATGACTGGCCGGGGAATGTGCGCGAGCTGGCCAACGTCGCCGAACGGCAGGTGCTGGGGTTGGGCGAGCCGGAGCCGGAAGGGATCGAGGCGGGGCAATCGCTGGCGGCGCAGCAGGAAGCGTTTGAAGCGCATTGCTTGAAGGCGGCGTTGACGCGGCATAAAGGCGATATCAAGGCGGTGCTGGCAGAGTTGCAACTGCCGCGGCGGACGTTGAATGAGAAGATGCAGCGGCATGGGTTGGTCAGGGAGATGTTTCTCTAGCGACCTTCAGGCCTCATCGCGGGCAAGCCCGCTCCCACAGTTTGATCTGTGAACACATTCCCATGGGGGAGCTGGCTTGCCTGCGATGAGGCCGGCAGCCATAAGCGGATTTCCGCTCATCACCCCCAATTCATCAGCAACTTTCCGCTCAAAAAAATCCCCCAACCCTTCTAGACCGGGCCTTCATCCACCTGGCACAGCTCCTGCTACAGCCCCAGCCAGGCTGTGCCCAGGCACGCTCCATAAAAACAACTAGATGAAGGATCCTTCAATGGATAACTCCAACACCCTGCCTCTGGGGTCGGCGGCCGCGCCGGCGAAAGAGCGCACCACCTCCAGCCGTATCAAGTCGATCTTCAGTGGCTCCGTCGGCAACATGGTCGAGTGGTATGACTGGTACGTCTACGCCGCCTTCTCGCTGTACTTCGCCAAAGCCTTTTTTCCCGCCGGCTCCTCTACCGCACAACTGATGAACACCGCCGCGATCTTTGCCGTGGGCTTTATCATGCGGCCGATCGGTGGCTGGTTGATGGGCATGTATGCCGACTACAAAGGTCGCAAGGCGGCGCTGATGGCCTCGGTGCTGCTGATGTGTTTCGGCTCGCTGCTGATCGCCCTGACCCCCGGTTATGACACCATCGGCATCGGCGCGCCGATCCTGCTGGTCCTCGCCCGTTTGCTGCAAGGCCTGTCGGTCGGCGGCGAGTACGGCACTTCCGCCACCTACCTGAGTGAAATGGCGACCAAGGAACGTCGTGGCTTCTTCTCCAGCTTCCAGTACGTGACCCTGATTTCCGGCCAGCTCATCGCCCTCGCGGTGTTGATCGTCTTGCAACAGACCCTGACCACCGAGCAGCTGTACGCCTGGGGCTGGCGTATCCCGTTCGCCATCGGCGCCTTGTGTGCAGTGGTTGCGCTGTACCTGCGTCGTGGCATGGAAGAAACCGAGTCGTTCACCAAGAAGGAAAAAGCCAAGGAAAGCGCAATGCGCACCTTGCTGCGCCACCCCAAGGAAGTATTGACCGTGGTCGGCCTGACCATGGGCGGCACCCTGGCGTTCTACACCTACACCACCTACATGCAGAAATACCTGGTGAACACCGTCGGCATGAGCATTTCCGACTCCACTACCATCTCGGCGGCGACGCTGTTCCTGTTCATGTGCATCCAACCCCTGGTCGGCGGGCTGTCGGACAAGGTGGGGCGCCGGCCGATCCTGATCGCGTTCGGTATCCTCGGCACCCTGTGTACCGTACCGATCCTCACCACCCTGCACACCATCCAGACCTGGTGGGGCGCGTTCTTCCTGATCATGGCCGCGCTGATCATCGTCAGCGGCTATACCTCGATCAACGCCGTGGTGAAAGCCGAACTGTTCCCCACCGAAATCCGCGCGCTGGGCGTAGGCCTGCCGTATGCGCTGACCGTGTCGATCTTCGGCGGTACGGCTGAATACATCGCGCTGTGGTTCAAGAGCATTGGCATGGAGACCGGTTATTACTGGTACGTGACCGCGTGTATTGCAGTGTCGCTGGTGGTCTACGTGACCATGAAGGACACCCGCAAGCATTCGCGGATTACCACCGACTAACAGCTGAATGCAGTTCTAAATGTGGGAGCGGGCTTGCCCGCGATGGCGGTGGGCCAGTCAGCATTGACTGATGCTGACACACCGCTATCGCGAGCAAGCCCGCTCCCACAGTTTTGAATCAGGACAGCTCAGCCATCGCCTTGCGTCCATACCGCCGCTGCATATACGAAGCCCCCGCAATCATCACCACCAACACCGCCGCCAGCACCGCTGACGAGCCAATCGTGCCGAAATCCAGCCCGCCCTTTTCATGGGGTTTGGTGAGGAAGTCCCCCAGTGTTGCGCCAAACGGCCGGGTCAGCACAAACGCGACCCAGAACAACAACACCGACGAGATCTGCGTGAAGTACTTGAGCGCGACGACCACGGCAATGGTCGAGCCGATCAACAACGCGCCGCCGGCAAAACCCAGCCCCGAATCGTCCGCCAGGAAGTCGCCCAGCGCGGTGCCCAGGGTGTTGGAAAACAGAATCGCCATCCAGTAGAACAACTCCCCGCGAAAGGTCTGCACCTTGTTCACGTTCAGCGAATCACCGCTGAGGTGCCACATGGCGAAGATGATCATCAGGATCACAATCAGGATCATCGACCCCGTGGCGTAACCCAGGCCCAGGGTGCGGTCCATAAAGTCCGACATGGTGGTGCCGGCCGTGCTGGTGGACAGGATCACGATCCAGTACAGCACCGGGTTGTAGGTTTTCGACCAGAGTTGCGTCAGCAGGGTGACGAGAAACACGCTGATCAGGATCATCGAGCTGAGGGCATAGCCGACATTCAGGGTCATCGACAGCAAATCCCCGGCGGTTTCGCCGAGGGTGGTTGCGCAGATTTTCATGACCCAGAACGCCAGGGTGATCTGAGGAAGTTTATTCATGGGGTGGAAGGCTCCGAGGCGCAGTCATTCAATTGCGCGCAGACTGAACGGGGAGCTGTGAAAAATAGGTGGGCGCGGTATGAAAATTCCATATCGCCGATGGAAATTCTCCGCCACGCCTTGCAGTATGGGCGCCTCATGACACCCGATCGCAGGAACCCCGGCCATGCCCGACGATATTCACTTCTACGAACCCGCCAACGGCCACGGCCTGCCCCATGACCCGTTCAATGCCATCGTCGGCCCGCGGCCCATCGGTTGGATTTCTTCCCACGACCGTGACGGCCGCCTGAACCTGGCGCCCTACAGCTTTTTCAATGCGTTCAACTACATTCCGCCGATCATTGGGTTTTCCAGTGTCGGGCGCAAAGACAGCCTGAATAACATCGAACAGACCGGCGAGTTTGTGTGGAACCTGGCGACCCGCCCGCTGGCCGAGCAGATGAACCAGAGTTGCGCGGCGGTATCACCTGAGGTGAACGAATTCGAACTGGCCGGGCTGACGCCGGTGGCGTCGAAGGTCATCCAGGTGCCACGGGTGGGCGAGAGCCCGGTGTCGTTTGAATGCAAGGTGACGCAGATTATCCAGCTGCAACGGGCCGACAAGGAGTTGGTGCCGAGTTGGCTGGTGCTGGGCGAGGTGGTGGCGGTGCATATTGCCAAGTGGTTGCTCAAGGATGGCGTCTATGACACTGCCGCCGCCGAGCCGATCTTGCGCGGTGGTGGCCCAGCGGATTACTTCCAGTTGGGCCCGGAAGCGCTGTTCAAGATGTACCGCCCAGGCGCCACAAAACCCTGACTGAAATACAGTCAAAAAATGTGGGAGCGGGCTTGCCCGCGATAGCGGAGGGTCAGTTATCACAGCTGTGACTGACAGATCGCTATCGCGGGCAAGCCCGCTCCCACAGTTTGGATCAGTGGTGTTGGTTAGGCTGTGGCAGGAGCCCAGGAAAGCTGGCCTTCTTCGTCAACGTCAACCAACCGCTCCAGCTGCAACGCAGCCGCATCATCGGCATCGGACGCCGTCTTGAACTTCTGTCCATCAAGGATCTTGTGAAAACGCGGTGCGCCCATACCATCCAGTGCCTTCACGGCGACGGCGGCACTGTAGCCACCCTCTCCCGGCACTACGGCGGAAACGGCTTCGTGGTGGGCAAATTCTTTACGTGCCATGTTGCAGGTCCTGGCCAATGGGAAGTCGGCCATTCTAAACCCTAACCGGCCAGTTGCAGGTACTCGCCGTAGGCATGGGCGGCGGATGCATCGGTGAAGGTCTGGAAATCCATGCTGCGGATGACCATGTCGTTCAACAACTCGGTGAAGATCATCAAGGCCGGCGAGTTGAAGTAGACGCTCATCGCCTGCTCGCTGCTCCAGAAACCCGAGACCAGCCACACATCGGGGTCTACCTGGGACTGCTGCAACGAGAATTGCAGGCAACCCTGAGCCTGGCGGCCCGGTTCGATCAAACTGCTCAAGCGTGCACCGAGTTCGGTGCTGCACCCGCTGCGGGCGCGGATAAAGGCCATATGGCTCGCGGGAATGGGGGTGGACATGTTCGACTCTCCCGTTGAGAAGTGATGCTCGGCAAACACTGTGGGGGCGTGTTGCCACAGGATCAAAGATAACGGCGCGGGGCCGGGCGCGGTTAGTCGATTCCTGCCGGCTTATTGCACAATCCTGCGAGAAGCGCAGACAGGCGACCTGACCCGCTGGTTTTATGGCCGGCACAGACTCAGTGTTTCAGGCAGATGACAGGCCGCGCGCTTGCCTGATTCACGACTTATCGCAGGATCAGGCAAGGATTGTGCAGGATCGACGTAACACTTTTGCGCAACCCGCCGCTAAGCTGAGCCCATCAAAAAAGCGTGTAGAGGCCCCCTCATGTCGTCGCCTGAACATCAGCCCGTTCCCCTCGATGCCGAGATGGAAAAACAGCGCGCCGAACTGGCCAGCATCGTGCATCGGCACACCTGGGAAGACGGTTCCTACGGTACCGCGATTACCTCGCTGTACCTGAACCGCCACAATACGCCGCGCGATTTCATGCCGGTGCTGGTGGAGCCGGCCCTGTGCATCCTCGCCAGTGGCAGCAAGGAAGTACGCCTGGCCGATGAGATCTTCGCCTACGACCCGCTCAACTACCTGGTGTTCTCGGTCGCCATGCCTGTGGCCGGGCGGATTATCGACGCCACACCTGAAGACCCCAACCTGTCGGTGCGCATCAACATCGACCCCGCGCAACTCACCGCGCTGATCGCCGAGGCCGGGCCGATGGGTGTGCCGTCGCGGCCGACATCCCGTGGCATGTACGTGGATCGCATCGACCACCAACTGCTGGACGCGGTGCTGCGCCTGACGCGCCTGCTGGATACGCCCAAAGACATCGCCATGCTCGCGCCGTTGATCAACCGGGAGATCCTCTATCGGTTGTTGCGTGGGCCGCAGGGTTATCGGCTGTATGAAATTGCCGTGGCCAACAGTCAGAGCCATCGGGTCAGCCAGGCAATCACCTGGTTGAATGGCAACTATGAACAACCGCTGCGCATCGATGACCTGGCCAAGGAAGTGAACCTCAGCGTCTCGACCTTGCACCATCGGTTCAAGGCGATTACCGCGATGAGCCCGCTGCAATATCAGAAGCAGTTGCGCTTGCAGGAAGCGCGGCGACTGATGATTGCCGAAGGGCTGGAAGCGTCGGCGGCGGGGTATCGGGTGGGGTATGAAAGCCCGTCGCAGTTCAGCCGGGAATACAGCCGGTTGTTTGGTGCGCCGCCCCTCAGGGATTTGGCCAGACTGCGCCAAAGCATCTGAGCCAAATGCAGATCGAACGGTGGAAACTGGCTTGTGTGGGAGCTGGCTTGCCTGCGATAGCGGTGGATCAGCCAATACATCTGTTGACTGACATCCCGCTATCGCAGGCAAGCCAGCTCCCACATTGGTTCTGCATGCATTCAGTCGAGACCGCGGGGTAATTGCAGGGTGACCCGCAACCCACCCTCACGCAAATTCTGCAAACTCACTTCCCCCCCATGACTGTGGGCAATATTGCGCGCAATCCCCAACCCCAACCCATACCCCTGCTGCTGCCCGGCCAACCGGAAGTGCGGTTCAAACACCTGCTCCAAGCGCTGCTCCGGCACGCCCGGGCCTTCGTCATCCACATGCAGGATGAACTGCGCGCCATCGTCCTCGATGTGCAAATGGGCGTTCTGCCCGTACTTCAAGGCGTTGTCGATCAGGTTACCGATGCAGCGCTTGAGCGCCAGCGGCTTGCCCGGGTAGGTGGTCAGCGCGCGGCCGTGCTGGGTCACGCGGCCGTTGCCGTTGGGCGCCAGGTACGGCTCCACCAGGCAATCGAGGACGTGGTTGAGGTCCACGGGCTCGATGTTTTCGTGGATGTCGGTGTCTTTCACGCATTGCAGCGCGCCTTTGACCAGCAACTCCAATTCATCCAGGTCGCGGCCGAACTTGGCTTGCAGGTTGTCGTCTTCGAGCAGCTCCACGCGCAGGCGCAGGCGGGTGATCGGGGTGCGCAGGTCGTGGGAAATCGCGCTGAACAATTGGCTGCGTTCGGTCAGGTAGCGGCTGATGCGTTCACGCATGGCGTTGAAGGCGCGGCCTACTTCCTCCACTTCGCTGCCGCCGCCTTCGGCCACCGGTTCCACATCGGCGCCCAGGGACATGTCCCGTGCGGCCCGCGCCAGGCGCTTGAGCGGGCGGCTTTGCCAGTGCACCAGCAAACCGATGAACAGCAGCAGAAAGCCGCTGGTGAGCACGATAAACCACACTTGCTGGGACGGCAGGCCCTGTTCTTCAAGGCTGGTGTACGGCTCGGGCAATAGCGAGGCGATGTACAGCCATTCGCCGGGCGCGAGCTGGATCTGCGTGACCAGCACTGGCGGGTTCACCGGTTCCAGGGTCAGTGCGTAATGCGCCCAGGAGCGTGGCAGCTCATCGAGCTTGAGGCCGGCATTGAAGATGCGCAGGTCTTCGGCGCTGACAAATTCCACCGAGATATGCACGTCGGCGCCGAGGGTCTGGCGCAGCACTTCGTCGACCGCCACCAGCACCGCCTGCTTGCGCGGGGTTTCCGGCAACACTTGCATGTCCAGCGGCCGGTCGTTGAGGGTCACCACAAACCGCGTGCCGCCCATGCTGCGCAATTGGTCGAGGACCAACGGGCGATAGGCCACGGGCAACGAGCGGAAATAACTCACGCTGGCAGTCATCGAATGCGCCAGGCTGCGGGCGCTGGTGACCAGGCCTTCGAGCTGGGTGGCGCGCAATTGCGAGACCCAGATCACGCTCGACAGCGCCTGGGCGAACAGCACCACCAGCAAGGTCAGCAGCAACATGCGCCCCAGCAAGGAGCGCGGCACCGGGAGGCGCCGGCGGCGCTCGGTCACAGGTTCAGTGGGCATTGCCGGCAACCACGCTGGCTGCCAGTTGATAACCGCTGCCGCGTACGGTGCGGATCAGCCGTGGCGGTTTTTCGGTATCGCGCAGGCGTTGGCGCAGGCGGCTGACGGCCATGTCGACGATCCGGTCCAGCGGCATCAGGTCACGGCCACGGGTGGCGTTGCCGATGGTGTCGCGGTCGAGGATCTGTTGCGGGTGGTCGAGAAACAACTTGAGCAGGGCAAAGTCGGCGCCGGAGAGGATCACTTCTTCGCCGTCGAGGTGGAACAGACGGTGGCTGATCATATCCAGGCGCCATTCATCGAACACCAGCACGTCGCTGCTGCCCCGTTGCTCCTGGCCGAACTGCGCACGGCGCAACAGCGCCTTGATCCGCGCTTGCAGCTCGCGGGGGCTGAAGGGTTTGCCGATGTAATCGTCGGCGCCCAGTTCCAGGCCGATCACGCGGTCGGTTTCGTCGGAGCTGGCGGTGAGCATGATGATCGGCACCTGCGCCTGGCGCGGGTGCTGGCGGATCCAGCGGCAGAGGCTGAAGCCGTCTTCGTCGGGCAACATCACATCGAGGATGACCAGGTCGCACGGCGCCTCGTTCATCGCCTGGCGGAACCCCGCGCCGTCCGGCACGCCACGCACTTGGAAGCCGGCACGACTGAGGTAGGTTTGCAGCAATTCGCGGATTTCCTGGTCGTCGTCGACGAGGAGAATGGATTTACTGATTACGCTCACGGGGGCCTCCTTGTTGTTATGGGGTGTTCTCTCGGGCCTCATCGCAGGCAAGCCAGCTCCCACAGGGGAATGCATTCCAATTGTGGGAGCTGGCTTGCCTGCGATAGGGCCATCACTGCCTACGCAAAAGCCTGTTCAAGCGCCACGCCCGCGCCAGTCAGCCCGGAATACGGCGCCGTCACCAACCACACCGGAATCCCCTTGAAGTAGTCACTCATGCAGCCTTTGTCACTAAAACTCTTGGCGAAACCACTGTTGATAAAGAAGTCGGCAAACCTCGGTATCACCCCGCCCACGATATACACACCGCCGCGCCCGCCGGTGGTCAGCACGTTGTTGCCGGCCACGCGGCCGAGCCAGATGCTGAACTGGTCCAACACTTCCATCGCCACCGGGTCGCCGGCCAGGCCTGCGGCCGTGATGGCCTCGGGCGTGTCCAGCACCGGCGTGTGCCCGTCCACCGCGCAAATCGCCCGGTACAGACGCGGCAAGCCGCCGCCGCTCAACGCGGTTTCGGCGCTGACGTGACCTATTTCCGTGTAGATGTGCTGCCACAGCTGGGTTTCACGCGGGCTGCTCAGGGGCAAGTCGACATGGCCACCCTCCCCCGGCAGCGCCGCAAAGCGACCGCCACCCAAGTCCAGCAGGGTGCCGACGCCCAGGCCGGTGCCCGGGCCGATCACCACGGCCGGGCGCAACGGTTCCGGGGTACCTGCGCAGACCACACGGAATTCGTCGGGCTTGAGACGGGTCATGCCCAGGGCCATGGCCGAGAAGTCATTGACCAGCAGCAGTTCATCCACCTGCAACGTCTTGCAAAACGCGGTCCTGCTCAGGCGCCAGTGATTGTTGGTGAACTTGAACTCATCACCACTCACGGGACCTGCCACCGACAGGCACACCGCGCCGATGTCGCCGATGTGCAGGCCTTCTTCCTTGAGGTAAACCTTGATCGCGTCCTCAGGGCTGGCGTGATCCGCCGTGGCGTGCACGCGGATCGAATGCAGTTCCTGGTCCCGCCACAACGCAAACCGCGCGTTGGTTCCACCGATATCACCGACCAGCGCAAGCTTCACTTAAGCGTCTCCAGGGCAGAGGTAAAGGCGCTGGCGCCCTGCTCTGCGGAGCTTGCGGCCAAGCGCATAAATGCAAACAGCTCGCGACCGGCCCCCACGTTATTGCCCAACAGGCCCGTGGCAGGCGCGCGCGCTGCAAATTCTTCGGCGTCCACCTTAAGCTCCAAGGTGCCTTTCACGCCATCGACGCGAATGATATCGCCATCACGCACCCGCGCCAGTGGCCCACCGCTCTGGGCTTCGGGGTTGACGTGGATCGCGGCGGGGATCTTACCCGAGGCACCGGACATACGCCCGTCTGTGACCAACGCGACTTTGAAACCACGGTCCTGCAACACGCCGAGGAACGGGGTCATCTTGTGCAGTTCGGGCATGCCATTGGAGCGCGGGCCCTGGAAGCGCATCACAGCAACGAAGTCTTTTTCCAGCTGGCCGGCCTTGAAGGCGTCCGCCAAATCCTGCTGATCCTGGAACACCACCGCCGGTGCTTCGACGATTTGATGCTCAAGGGCCACGGCCGAGACCTTCATCACGCCACGCCCGAGGTTGCCTTCCATCACCCGCAGACCGCCTTCCGGGGAGAACGCACGGGCCACCGGACGCAGGATGGTTTCGTCGAGGCTTTCGATAGGCCCGTCGCGCCAGATCAGCTCGCCGTCCACCAGGAACGGTTCCTGGGTGTAGCGGCTCAGGCCCTTGCCCGCGACGGTGTTGACGTCTTCGTGCAACAGGCCGGCTTCGAGCAGTTCGCGGATCAGGAACGACATGCCGCCCGCCGCCTGGAAGTGGTTGATATCAGCCTTGCCGTTTGGATAGACATGGGACAGGGTCGGCACCACCTCGGAGAGGTCGGCCATGTCATCCCAGGTGAGGATGATGCCCGCCGACATGGCGATGGCCGGCATGTGCAGCGTGTGGTTGGTGGAGCCGCCCGTGGCGTTGAGGGCAATGATGGAGTTGACGATGGATTTCTCGTCGACGATCTCGCCGATCGGCGTGAAGTTGCCGCTGGCCTTGGTCAGGCGCGTGACCTGGTGCGCGGCTTCGCGGGTCAGCGCGTCACGCAGCGGCGTGTACGGGTTGACGAATGACGCGCCGGGCAAGTGCAGGCCCATCACTTCCATCAGCAACTGGTTGGTGTTGGCGGTGCCGTAGAAGGTGCAGGTGCCGGGGCTGTGGTAGGACTTCATCTCCGACTCCAGCAGCTCTTCGCGAGTCGCCTTGCCTTCGGCGTAGCGCTGGCGCACGTCGGCTTTCTGCTTGTTGGAGATGCCGGAAGGCATTGGTCCGCCGGGCACGAAGATCATCGGCAGATGGCCGTAGCGCAGCGCGCCCATCATCAGGCCGGGGACGATCTTGTCGCAGATGCCCAGCATCAGCGCGGCGTCGAACATGTTGTGGGACAGCGCTACCGCCGTGGACATGGCAATCACTTCACGGCTGAGCAGGCTCAGCTCCATGCCGGGCTCGCCTTGGGTCACGCCGTCGCACATGGCGGGGGTGCCGCCGGCGAACTGGCCGACCGAGCCGACTTCGCGCAGGGCTTTCTTGATCTGTTCGGGGAAATGTTCGTACGGCTGGTGCGCCGAAAGCATGTCGTTATATGACGAAACAATTGCCACGTTGGCGGCATTCATCATGCGCAGACTATTTTTATCTTCAGTACCGCAACCGGCCACGCCGTGGGCGAAGTTGGCGCATTGCAGCTTGCCGCGCATCGGACCGTCGCTGGCTGCGCCGCGAATGAGCGCAAGGTATGCCTCGCGGGTGGCGCGGCTGCGGGCGATAAGCCGTTCGGTGACCTCAAGAACGCGGGGATGCATGTGTAGAACTCCAGGCTAACGGATGTGGCGACCTGAGTGTCTATGCTGATCAAACGCCCGCTACGCATGGGATGGCAGGGTGTCGTTTAAATCATCGGACCAGTTGATTCAGGTCACTCGTTGTAGATTGAACAAAATATTGCCACTAAAAAGGCTTGTTTTCTATTTTTATGCGAATAATCTTGTAATTCTTACAACAAATCGACGACAGGCACTTTCCAATGACTCTTCGTATCGCAATCAATGGTTTTGGCCGTATTGGCCGTAATGTCCTGCGCGCACTGTATACCCAAGGCTACCGCCAGGATTTGCAGATCGTCGCCATCAACGATCTGGGCGACAGTTCGATCAACGCCCACCTGCTCAAATACGACACCGTACATGGCACTTTCGAAGCAGAGGTCGCCCACGATCAGGAAAGCCTGACCGTCAATGGTGACCGGATTGCCGTCAGTGCCATTCGCAACCCGGCCGAGCTGCCGTGGGCTGCCCACAAGATCGACGTGGTGTTCGAATGCACCGGCCTGTTCACTGACCGTGACAAGGCGGCCGCCCATATTACCGCTGGTGCGCGCAAGGTGATCATTTCTGCACCGGCCAAGGGCGCGGACGCGACCGTGGTGTACGGCGTGAACCATGACATTCTGCGCCAATCCCACCAGATCATCTCCAACGCCTCGTGCACCACCAACTGCCTGGCGCCGGTGGCCCAGGTGCTGCACCGCGAACTGGGCATCGAAAGCGGCCTGATGACCACCATCCACGCCTACACCAACGACCAGAACCTCACCGACGTCTACCACACCGACCCGTACCGCGCGCGCTCGGCCACCCAGAACATGATCCCAAGCAAGACCGGCGCCGCCGAAGCAGTCGGCCTGGTGCTGCCGGAACTGGCGGGCAAGCTGACCGGCATGGCCGTGCGCGTGCCGGTGATCAACGTGTCGCTGGTGGACCTCACCGTGCAATTGAAGAAAGAAGCCAGCGCCGAACAGGTCAACGCGCTGCTGAAGGAAGCCAGCCAGCACTCGAAAATCCTCGGCTACAACACCCTGCCGCTGGTCTCGAGTGACTTCAACCACAACCCGTTGTCGTCGATTTTTGATGCCAATCACACCAAGGTCAGCGGCAAATTGCTGAAGGTGCTCGCCTGGTATGACAACGAATGGGGCTTCTCCAACCGCATGCTGGATAACTGCCTGGCGCTGTGCAACGCCGAATAATCCCCAGTAGGGCCGGGCTTTTTGTGGGAGCGGGCTTGCCCGCGATAGCGGTGGATCAGACAGCACATCTGGCTCTGATAGGCCGCATTCGCGGGCAAGCCCGCTCCCACAGGGTTTTTGTGCAACCTGCTGGCTTTGGTGTCGGCCCACAAAAAGTGCCACTTGCCATTTGCGCTGATGATAAGCATTATCATTCACTGCAAATCGGTCTGGTATCACTGTGAGCCAATCTCGCTTCAACCACGTCTTTCTCACCCAACGGGTGATTCTGCTGCGCACCTTGCAGCGCATGGTGAATAACCACAGCACCGCAGAGGACCTGTTGCAGGAAACCTACCTGCGCGTCACCCGGGCCCTCAGTGAGCGGCCTATCGATCACCTCGAACCTTTCGTCTACCAAACGGCGCGCAATCTGGCGCTGGACCACCTGCGCTCCCGCAGGATCCAGGCCCGCACGTTGCAGGAAGATGTCCCGCTGGACATCCTGCAAAGCGTCGCCGCCCCCATCAGCACGCCCGAAGATGCCACCCAGGCCGAGCAATTGCTTGAGCACCTGAGCGTCAGCCTGGGCCAGTTGAGCGCCCGCCAGCAGCAGATTTTCATCCTCAGCCGCCTGCACGGTTGCAGCTACCAGGAGATTGCCGATCAGTTGGAAGTGTCTTTGAGCACCGTGCAAAAGGAACTCAAATTGATCATGGCCATCTGCGTAGGTGTGGCCGAAAGGCTGGATCGGCCTTAAGCTGCATCCGATTCAGCGGTAGGAAAGATCAATAAAACGTGGCGAAGACCCGAGGAACACCGTGACGGACCCGAATAAACGACACCCCCATGAGCTGGCTCATGAGGTGTTGCAAGACACGGCTATGGACCAGGCCCTCGATTGGCTGATCGCCTTGCAATGCCCGTTGCCCGGGCAGCAGGCCGAATTCGAAGCCTGGCTGGCCAGCGACCCGGCCCACGTCCAGGCATTCGCCAAGGCCCAGGCGGCCTGGGGTGGCGCGCCGGTGCACAGCGCCGCCGTGGCCCTCGCCGCGCCGCGCAAGCCGAGCGCCTGGCGCCGGATCAAACCGCACTGGAAACCCCTGGCCACCGCCGCCGTGCTGCTGATCGGCCTGTTCAGCTTCAGCAACCTGCCGGTGCGCCTGCAAGCCGACCATCTCACCGTGGTCGGCGAACGCCAGCGCGTGCAATTGGACGACGGCGCCAAGGTGCTGCTGAACACCAACTCGGCGTTCTCCAGCCGCATCAAGGACCAGCAGCGCATCGCCCGCCTGTACCAGGGCGAAGCCTTTTTTGAAGTCGCTCCCAACCACGGCCTGCCCCTGGAGATCGACGCCGGCCCGGTGCGCGCCAGCGTGCGCGATACCGCCTTCGCCGTGCGCTACCTCAATGGCGAGGCGCAGGTGCAGGTGCAACGTGGCGACGTCGACCTGAGCAACACCTTCGACGACGCCCGCGTGCGCTTGAGCGCCGGGCAAAGTATCCGCATCGGCCCCAAGGGCTTCGGCCCGCCCGCCAAGCTGGACGCCAACAAGGACCTGGCCTGGGTCCAGGGCCGGCTGATCTTTGAAAACTGCCCGATGAGCGAAGTGCTCGCCGAGCTGCGCCGCTACTACCCCGGCTGGATCGTCAACAACAACGAGCAACTGGCCAGCGTCGCCGTCACCGGCAACTACCGCCTCGACCAGCCCCTGGACGTGGTGCGCTCACTGGCCCACATCACCTCGGCCAAGCTGTCGGAATACCCGGCGTTGGTGATCTTGAACTAAATGAGAATTATTTTTACTCGATAACCTCTGGCGGTACGTCTCGTCTTAGCCAATGCAACTGATTCCTATTTGTTTCAGTTCGCGACTATAAGATTCGTACCCCGGAGCGCTCTCGATGTCCTCTCGTTTCAACCGCCGGTCTTCCTTGCCCGTGCTGTCCGTGCTGACCGCCGCCATCCTGCTGGCTGGCGCGCCGGCGATGGCCGCCACCGCTGCCGAACCTGCCCCGCGCAGCCACGGCAACTACACCTTCAGCATCGAGCAACAGCCGTTGGTGTCGGCGCTGAACGCCTTCACCAGTGTCACTGGCTGGCAAGTCGGCCTGCCGGCAGAGCTGGGCCAGGGTGTGTCGTCCCCTGGCGTACGTGGCCCGCTGTCAGCGGAAAAAGCCCTGGACCAGTTGTTGGTGGGGACCAACCTGAGCTACCGCAAACTGGGCAACAACAACATCGTCCTGGAAAAACGTGCAGCCGGTGGCACCCTCAACCTGCAACAAGTGACCATCAGCGCCACCCGCCATGAGCAGGACGTGACCAGCGTACCGAGCACCGTCAGCGTGCATGACCGCCAGGAGCTGGACCGCCTCAACGTCGGCAACAGCCGCGACCTGGTGCGCTACGAGCCCGGTGTCTCCGTGGGCGGCGCCGGCACCCGTTCGGGCAATGCCGGTTTCAATATCCGCGGCATCGACGGCGACCGCATCCTCACCCAGGTCGATGGCGTCGAAGTGCCCGATCACTTCTCCAACGGCCCGTACGCGCAGACCCGCCGCAACTATGTCGACCCGGAGATCGTCAAGCGCGTCGAGATCCTGCGCGGCCCGGCCTCGGCCCTGTACGGCAGCAGCGCCATCGGCGGCGCGGTGAGCTACTTCACCCTCGACCCCGACGACATCATCAAGCCCGGCCAGGACGTCGGCGCCCGCCTGAAGACCGGCTACAGCTCCGCCGACGAGAGCTGGCTGACCTCCGGCACCGTCGCCGGCCGTGTGCAGGACTTCGACGGCTTGCTGCACCTGAGCCAGCGTAACGGCCATGAGACCGAATCCTACGACGG
Source organism: Pseudomonas sp. FP453 (assembly GCF_030687495.1). Classification (NCBI taxonomy): domain Bacteria; kingdom Pseudomonadati; phylum Pseudomonadota; class Gammaproteobacteria; order Pseudomonadales; family Pseudomonadaceae; genus Pseudomonas; species Pseudomonas sp. FP453. The sequence continues at coordinate 4,969,860 of NZ_CP117435.1, forward strand.
CAACAACGTCACCGGCCTGAACCGCACCGCCGCCAACCCGGAAGACGCGCGCACCACCAACGTGCTGGCCAAGCTCGGCTGGAACTACGGCGACGACAACCGCCTGGGCTTCACCTACGAGAAGTACAAGGACGACCGCGACACCAACCAGAAAAGCGCCGTGGGCGGCCCGTACAACACCGGTTTCAACAGCAACCTGTACCGCGCTCGCACCGGCAACGACACCATCAGCCGCGAACGCTTCGGCCTGGAAAACAGCGTTGCCGTCGACACGCTGTTTGCCGACCGCATCAAGACCAGCCTCAACTACCAGATCGCCAAGACCGACCAGACCACGGACGAACACTACGTGTCGGGCGCGCGCAATTTGCTGCGCCAGCGGCAGACGCTCTACGAGGAAAAACAATGGGTGTTCGACGCCCAGCTGGACAAGGCGTTTGCCATTGGCGACACCGACCACGTGCTGACCTACGGCACCACAATCAAGCAGGCGAAAGTCACCGGTTCACGCACCGGCAGCGCCACCTGCCTGACCGTCAGCACCCTACTGCGCAACCGTCGGCGGCCCGAGCACCTTCCCGTCGGACAAGGTCGTCCCGGCCAGCGACTTCCCGGACCCGACCATCAACACCTACGCGCTGTTCGCCCAGGACCAGATCAACTGGGGCAAATGGACCTTCCTGCCCAGCGTGCGGTATGACTACACCCAGCTCAAGCCCAAGCTGACCGAGGATTTCCTCAACGCCACCGACCCGAATCGCATCTACGCCCACGACGACAGCGACAAGACCTGGCACCGCGTGTCACCGAAATTCGGCCTGACCTACGCCCTGACCGATCACTACACCTGGTTCGGCCAATACGCCGAAGGCTTCCGCACGCCGTCGGGCCAAGGCCCTGTACGGCCGTTTCGAAAATATCCAGCAAGGCTACGTGGTCGAACCCAACTCGGACCTCAAGCCAGAAAGCAGCAAGAGCTTTGAAACCGGCCTGCGCGGCAACTTCGAGGAAGGCAACTTCGACGTGGCGGTGTTCTATAACAAGTACCACGACTTCATCAACGAAGACGCGGCACTGCTGTCCCCCACCGGCACTGCGTTCAAGGCCAGCAACATCAAGCGCGCCACCATCAAGGGCGTGGAAGCCAAGGGTCGCCTGAACCTCGACAGCTTCGGCGCACCGCAGGGCCTGTACACCCAGGGCTCGGTGGCCTATGCCTACGGCCGCAACGAAGACACCGGCGAGCCGATCAACAGCGTCAACCCGCTCAAGGGCGTGTTTGGCCTGGGTTACGAGCAGCAAAACTATGGCGCACTGGTCAGCTGGACCCTGGTCAAGAAGCAGGATCGTGTCGACAAGAACACCTTCTTCTCGCCCGACGGCGACACCAGCAAAGCCCCGTTCAAGACCCCAGGCTTTGGCATCGTCGACCTGACCGGCTTCTACAAAGTCACCCACGACGTGACCATCAATGGCGGCCTGTACAACGTGACCGACAAGAAATACTGGAACTGGGACGACGTGCGCAGCTTCGACAGCATTGGCGAAGCCGGTGTGACCGCGCCCGCCAATATCGACCGCCTGACCCAGCCGGGCCGCAACTTTGCGATCAACCTGATCTGGGATATCTGATAGCGCCTGCCTCACCCCGCCGATATTTCAACGGCGGGGTGAGGTTTTTTTACTGTGCCACGTCTTCTTGTTCGTCTATTTGATAACGGCTCTCTTTAAGAGCAACAAGGCGCTCCCCCTTCTCAAGGACTTTTTTCATGACCGCTACCCCTACCGCAGAACGCCCAAGCCTGCGCTCCCAGCGCCTGAACCAGATCACCAACGAACCGCACACCAAGCTCGACGCCCTCGTCAAAGCCCACGCGCCGTTCGAAACCCAAGCCAACTTTGCCCGCTTCGTGGTGGCGCAATACCTGTTCCAGTCGGAACTGGTGGCCCTGTACAACGACGCCGAACTGATCAAGATCGTCCCGGACCTGGCTGCACGCTGCCGCGCCGACGCCGCCAAGCTCGACCTGGCCGACCTCGACACCGACGTGCCGGCGCCAGTAGCTGGCGCGGTGAACAGCCCGAGCAAGGCCGAAGCCCTGGGCTGGCTGTTCGTGTCCGAAGGTTCCAAGCTGGGCGCCGCGTTCCTGATCAAGCGCGCCGTGGGCCTGGGCCTGAGCGAAACCTTCGGTGCCCGTCACCTGGGCGAGCCGGCCGGTGGTCGTGCTGAAGGCTGGAAGAGCTTCACCCGCACCCTCGACGGCCTGGAATTCAGCGCTGAAGAAGAAGCTGCTGTGGAAAAAGGTGCAGTGGATGCGTTTGTACGCTTCACCGTGCTGCTGGAACAGGCGTACGCTAGCGCCCCTGAACTGGCCTGACCCTTCGATAAAAATGTGGAAGCAGGCTTGTGTGGGAGCTGGCTTGCCTGCGATTGCGGTGTGCCAGTGAATACATTCACCACTGATACACCGCAATTGCGGGCAAGCCCGCTCCCACATTCAGGTCTCATTTCATATTGAATTCCTGTGATACCCCCATGACCGGCAAAACCCAATCCACCTCGAAAATCGCCCGGGTCCTCTTCGGCCTGCTGGCCTACGTCAGCCTGGGCATTGGCTTGGTGGCGATTGTCATACCGGGTTTGCCCACCACCGAATTCATCCTGCTCGCTGCCTGGGCCGCCACCAAAAGCTCACCGCGCCTCAGCGCCTGGCTGGAAAACCACCGGTTGTTCGGGCCGATCCTGTTCAACTGGCGCAACGGCAAGATCATCGCCCGCCGGGCCAAGGTCAGCGCCACCGTGAGCATGCTGCTCTGCGCCGGGCTGATGCTGGTGATGCTCGACCACGGCTGGCCGATCTACCTGGCGATTGCCGGGATGAGCCTGGGCAACCTGTGGATCTGGTCGCGCCCGGAGCGGCTTGCAGCCCCCGCGTAACGCTGCCTGTAGTCTTTTTCCTACCGCTCATCGCCTGCCGCTAATGAAACATCCCGATACGCCGATGTTCCGGACATAGCGCCGAATGGACTTGGCCCGCCCTGCGTGCCTTTCAACACGTCCATTCGCGAGTGAACCTATGTTCGACACCCTCTCCATCCGCCTGAAAATCGTCCTGTTGTCCGGCCTTTGCCTGTTGGGCGTGATTGCCCTGGTCGTCGGCGTCAACCTGTACGAGGCCGATCAGAACAACCATCTGGTCCGCGACTCAAGCTCGCGAATGCTCACCGACAGCGTGCAGGACTTGTTGCAGGCCAAGGCCGCCGAACAAGCGGTGCAGCTGCAGAAAACCTTTGGCGAAAACCTGCTGGTGGTGACCGCCCTCGCCGATCAGGTCAAAGACCTGCGCGCCCTCGCCAGCCAACGCTCGCTGGAGCCCGGCGCCCTGCGCGAAGCCCTCAACCAGAGCGTCAAGACCGCCTTTGAGCGCAACCGCAAGGCCCTGGGCATCTGGCTGTCGTTCGAGCCCAACGGACTGGATGGCAAGGACAGCGAGTTCATCGACGACAAGGCCCGCGTCTCCAACGAGAAAGGGCGCTTCTCCACCTACTGGAGCCGCGCCGGCGGCGAAGGCTTGAACACCATCATGGTCGAGGACGACCTGACCAAGACCAGCCTCAACCTCAGCGGTACGCCCTACAACATCTGGTACACCTGCCCACGGGACACCCGCAGTGTTTGCCTGCTGGACCCGTACGCCGATGAAGTGGCGGGCAAGTCGATGCTGATGACCACCATCTCCCTGCCGTTGACCGTCGACGGCAACGTCATCGGCGTGGTCGGTATCGACATCGCCCTCGACACCCTGCAAGCCACCACGGACGTTGCGCAAAAAGAATTGTTCGACGGCGCCGCCCACCTGGAAATCCTTTCCAGCACCGGCCTGATTGCGGCCTACAGTGGCGAGCCGGGCCGGGTCGGCAAAAACCTGGTCGACATCCTCGGCGCCGAAGGCAAGGAGATCGTGCAACTGCTGGCCAACGGCACGCACACGATCCGCGAACAGGACGACACCATCCGAGCCGTGTACCCGGTCAAGCCGATCGCCGATGCTAAATCCTGGGGTGTGCTGATCAAGCTGCCCAAACAGGTGATGCTGGCTGACACGGAAAAATTGCAAAACCTGCTCGACAAAGCCCAGGACGCTGGCACCTTCAAGGCCCTGCTGGTCGGCGCCGCCGCTGGCCTGCTGGGCTTGCTGCTGATCTGGCTGACCGCCACCGGCGTGACCCGCCCGATCAACAACGTCGCCGCCATGCTCAAGGGCATTGCCAGCGGCGACGGCGACCTCACCCAACGCCTGGCCTATAGCAAAAAAGACGAACTGGGCGAATTGGCCAACGGCTTCAACGCCTTCCTCGACAAGCTGCAACCGACCATCGCGCAGATCAAGCAAAGCATCACCGAAGCGCGCGGCACCGCCGACCAGTCCTCGGCCATCGCGCGCCAGACCAGCGAAGGCATGCAGGTGCAGTTCCGCGAAATCGACCAGGTGGCCACCGCCTCCAATGAAATGAGCGCCACCGCCCACGACGTCGCCAACAGCGCGTCCAACGCCGCCAGCGCGGCACGGGGCGCCGATCAGTCGGCGCGTGAAGGCCTATCGATCATCGAGCAAAGCACCCGCGACATCACCACCCTCGCCGAAGAAGTCAGCAAGGCCGTGGGCGAAGTCGAGGCGCTGGCGGTCAACAGCGAGCAGATTGGCTCGGTGCTGGAAGTGATCCGCAGCATTGCCGAGCAGACCAACCTGCTGGCGCTCAATGCCGCCATCGAAGCGGCCCGCGCCGGCGAAAGCGGTCGGGGGTTTGCGGTAGTGGCCGACGAAGTGCGCAACCTGGCCAAGCGCACCCAGGATTCGGTGGAGGAAATCCGCGTGGTGATCGAACGCATCCAGAGCGGCACCCGCGGCGTAGTGGCGACCATGCATTCGAGCCAGAGCCAGGCCCAGAACAATGCCGGGCAGATCCATCAGGCGGTGCAGGCCCTGGGCAAGATCAGCGATGCGGTAACGGTGATCAGCGACATGAACCTGCAAATCGCCAGCGCCGCCGAACAGCAGAGCGCCGTGGCCGAAGAGGTCAACCGCAACGTCTCGGCGATCCGCACCGTGACCGAGACGCTGACCGGCCAGGCCACCGAGTCGGCGGCCATCAGCAGCCAGCTGAATGCACTGGCCAACCAGCAGATGACGTTGATGGATCAGTTCAGGGTGTAAATCCCAATCCCGAGAACAATGGAGCCTCCCCTGTGGGAGCGGGCTTGCCCGCGATAGCGGTACATCAGCAACACATCATTGACTGATACACAGCTATCGCAGGCAAGCCAGCTCCCACATAAAGCAGATCTGCGCTGCCTTAGAGACCAGGCCACGCCTGCACAAACGCCGCCACATCTTCCTTCGCCGCCGTGCGCGGCGGGTTCTGCGGCGTGCCCAGGTACAGGAAGCCAATCACTTCCTCACCTTCCGCCAGCCCCAAGCCTTTGGCGACGTGAGCCGAATACGACAATTCACCCGTGCGCCACACCGCACCAATCCCCTGGGCATACGCCGCCAGCAAAATACCGTGGGCCGCGCAACCGGCCGCCAGCAACTGCTCGGACTTCGGCACCTTGAAGTGTTCCTGCAAACGCGCAATCACCACCACCACCAACGGCGCACGCAACGGGCCGTTCTGGGCCTTGTCGATCACCGCTTGCGGGGCGTCGGCGTCTTGCAGGCGTGCGGCCTCGGCCAACAGCGTGCCCATCTGCTCACGGGCGGCGCCTTCCACCGTGAGGAAGCGCCACGGGCGCAGTTGGCCGTGGTCTGGCGCACGCAGGGCGGCGGCGAACAGCACGTCGCGCTGTTCCTGGGTCGGTGCCGGTTCCAGCAGGCGTGGCACGGAAACACGGTTGAGCAAAGCGTCGAGAGCCTGCATTGGCCACCTCCAGAAAAAAATGTGCGGCCATTCTAGCGGGAATGCAGCGCCGGCCACCAAACGATAATTGCTCTTATTCCTTACGCCCTGCCCTGTTAGACTTTGCCACCTTATTTTTGCCCTTCGCTCAGGAAACTCGATGTCCCGTTGGCTTTTTCGCCTGTCCGCTGCACTGCTGGCCTTGAGCCTGACTGCCTGCGACGACGCGCCCCGGTTTACCAAGGCCGAGCCGGGTGAATCGCGGGCGGGCGGCGCGGCGACCGTGAACAAGCGCGACCAGAACGCGTTTTCCCTGCCCTCGGCCAACCTGTCGCCTACGCGCCGCCTGGATTTCAGCGTCGGCAACAGCTTCTTTCGCAGCCCCTGGGTGATTGCGCCGTCGACCACCACGGCGCGTGATGGCCTGGGCCCGCTGTTCAACACCAATGCCTGCCAGAACTGCCATATCAAGGACGGGCGCGGCCATCCGCCATTGCCCGATGCGGCGAATGCGGTGTCGATGCTGGTGCGCCTGTCCATCCCGGACAGTCCCGCCTACGCCAAGGCCATCGAGCAGATGGGCGTGGTACCCGAGCCGGTCTACGGCGGGCAATTGCAGGACATGGCCGTGCCCGGCGTAGCGCCGGAGGGCAAGGTACGGGTCGACTACACGCCGGTCCACGTGACGTTCAAGGACGGCACCGTGGTCGAGTTGCGCAAGCCAGACCTGCAGATCACCCAGCTCGGCTACGGCCCGATGCATCCCGATACACGTTTTTCCGCGCGCATTGCCCCGCCGATGATCGGCCTGGGCTTGCTCGAAGCCATCAGCGACGCCGATATCCTGCGCAACACCGACCCCAGGACCGCCGACAAGGAAGCCATCGTCGGCCGCGCGAATCGGGTCTGGGATGACGCCCAGCACAAGACGGTTCTCGGACGTTTTGGCTGGAAAGCCGGGCAACCGAACCTCAATCAACAAAATGTTCACGCGTTTTCTGGTGATATGGGCCTCACCACTTCACTGAGACCCTTCGATGACTGCACCGATGCCCAAGTCGCCTGCAAACAGGCGCCCAATGGCAATGGCCCCGATGGCGAGCCGGAAGTCAGCGACAACATCCTGCGCCTGGTGCTGTTCTACACACGCAACCTCGCCGTGCCGGCCCGTCGCGGCGTCAACACGCCCGAGGTGCTGGCCGGCAAGAACCTGTTCTACCAGGCCGGTTGCCAGGGCTGCCACAAGCCTGCGTTCACCACGGCGGCCAATGCCGCCGAACCTGAACTGGCCAGCCAGGTGATTCGCCCCTACAGCGACCTGCTGTTGCACGACATGGGCGAAGGCCTGGCCGACAACCGCAGCGAATTCAAGGCCGGTGGCCGCGACTGGCGCACCGCGCCGCTGTGGGGCATTGGCCTGACCCAGACCGTGAGTGGCCACACCCAGTTTTTGCATGACGGCCGCGCCCGCAATCTGCTGGAAGCCGTGCTGTGGCACGGCGGTGAGGCACAAGCGGCGCAGCAGCATGTGTTGTCCTTTAATGCCGAACAGCGCGCTGCGTTGCTGGCGTTCCTGAATTCTTTATAAGCTTCGCCCCAATTACCGAAGGGAGCTTTACATGTTCCGTCCCAAGTTGTTGTTCACCAGCCTCGCCGCCCTCGCCCTGGGCGCCTGCTCGCCGCAAGACCCGCAAGCGGTGACCTCGGCGGCCATCGCCAAGCAAGTGATCCTGCCGACCTACAGCCGTTGGGTCGAAGCGGACCGCCAACTGGCCGTCAGCGCCCTGGCCTACTGCCAGGGCAAGGAAAGCCTGGACACCGCCCGCGCGGACTTCCTCCACGCGCAAAAGGCCTGGGCCGAGTTGCAACCGCTGCTGATCGGCCCGCTGGCCGAGGGCAACCGTTCGTGGCAAGTGCAGTTCTGGCCGGACAAGAAAAACCTCGTCGGCCGCCAGGTTGAACAGTTGGTCACCGCCCAGCCGCAGATCGATGGCGCCGCACTGGCCAAATCCAGCGTTGTGGTGCAGGGCCTGTCGGCTTACGAATACATCCTCTACGACGCCAAGACCGACATCGCCGACGAAGCGCAGAAAGCCCGCTACTGCCCGCTGCTGGTCGCCATCGGTGACCGCCAGAAGGCCTTGGCCGAAGAGATCCTGGCGAGCTGGAACAGCACCGACGGCATGCTCGCGCAGATGAGCAAGTTTCCGAACCAGCGCTACGCCGATTCCCACGAAGCCATTGCCGATCTGCTGCGCGTCCAGGTGACCGCACTGGATACCCTGAAGAAAAAACTCGGCACGCCGATGGGTCGCCAGACCAAGGGCATCCCGCAGCCGTTCCAGGCCGATGCCTGGCGCAGCCAGTCGTCCCTGCAAAGCCTCGAAGCCAGTCTCGCCGCCGCCCAGACCGTATGGGTCGGTGTCGACAACAAAGGCCTGCGTGGCCTGCTGCCATCTGATCAGAAGGCGTTGGCCGACAAGATCGACGCCGCCTACGCCGCGTCGCTGAAACTGTTCGCCAGCAACCAGCGCACCCTCAACGAACTGTTGGGCGACGATGCCGGCCGCCAACAGCTCAACGACCTCTATGACAGCCTCAACGTCGTCCACCGCCTGCACGAAGGCGAGCTGGCCAAGGCGCTGGGCATCCAACTGGGCTTTAACGCCAACGACGGTGACTGATGATGCTCAGGCGACAGGCTTTGGCCGTTGGCAGTGTGCTGCTCAGCGCCCTTACATTGGGTGGCTGGACGCTGTTCAAGCAAAAGGACAAGGGCCCGCTGCTGTTGTCGGCGCGGGATGATGGCGACGGCAAGCACTATGCCGTCGGGTTTCGCCTGGACGGCAAGCAGATGTTTGCCACCCAGGTCGGCCAGCGCTGCCACGACATCATCAACCACCCGACGCTGCCGATTGCGCTGTTTGTCGCCCGTCGCCCGGGGACCGAGAGTTACCTGATCGACTTGCGCGACGGCACGCTGCTGCAAACCATCACCTCCAAGGCCAATCGCCACTTCTATGGCCACGCGGTCATTCACAAGAGCGGCGACTGGCTGTACGCCACCGAGAACGACACGTCCGACCCCGGCCGTGGTTTGCTCGGCGTGTACACGTTTGAAGGCGAGCGGCTGGTGCACAGCGGCGAGATTTCCACCCACGGCATCGGCCCGCACCAGGTGTCATGGATGCCCGACGGTGAAACCCTGGTGGTGGCCAACGGCGGCATTCGCACCGAAGCTGAAAGCCGCGTCGAGATGAACCTCAACGCCATGGAACCCAGCCTGGTGCTGATGCACCGCGACGGTACGCTGATAAGCAAGGAAACCCTCGGCCAGCAGATGAACAGCGTGCGCCACATGGGCATCGCCAGTGATGGCACCGTCCTCACCGGGCAGCAGTTCATGGGGCCGTCCCAAGAGCGTTCCGAGTTGCTCGCAATCAAGCGGCCCGGGCAACCGTTCGTGGCGTTCCCGGTGGCCGATGAGCAGTTACAGGCCATGGGGCACTACACCGCCAGCGTCGCCGTGCACAGCGAGTTGCGCCTGGTGGCGTTGACTGCACCGCGGGGCAATCGCTTCTTTATCTGGGACATGGACAGCGGTGAGCTGCGCCTGGACGGGCCGCTGCCGGACTGTGCTGGCGTGGGCGCGGTGGCGGATGGGTTTGTTGTCACATCCGGCCAAGGCCGTTGCCGTTTCTACGACTGCCGCCAAACACCGTTGGTGGCAACACCCTTGGAATTGCCGGCAGGGCTGTGGGATAACCATCTGCATCTGGTCTGAAGCCAACGCACAAAAAAAGGCCTCGCATTGCGAGGCCTTTTTTGTCGGGCTTGAATCGTTTCAACTCTGCGGCCTCATGCCTTGGGACATGCCAAACATAAACAACAGCAACTCATGATCAGGCTTGACCGCCGTACTCGCCTTGGCAACGCGCGGCAGCAAGCACTGCGCACTGCCTTGCACGGCACTGAGGACTTGTGTGCGAGGTTGTTCCCATGCGGCCAGGGCCAGCGCTGCAACGCCCATCGCCCCCACCAGGAACAAACCTCGTGCTATTTCTAGCTTCATCTGGTTAAACCCTTGATAGCGCTGCCAAACGCCGTCTCGTAAAAGTAGCTGAGTTTGTTCCAGTCGGCGCTGCTCCACGACGAATGGCGTCGCAGTTGCTGCATGTCATGGGAGGCCGCCCGATAAGCGGTCAGCCGTTGCCGACATTTCTCGAAATCCAGCAAGGCAATGTCGACGTTGGCCGAGTCGCCTGTACCGGTGACGCGTATAAAAACGTGCTTGGCATACAGGCAACCGTGCTGCCAGCGGCCCTTGTGCATGCGCACCAGTGTTCCGGCCAACTCCTTGAGCACACGTTCGTGGACCAATTCGCCGTACCGCTCGCGGCCACCGGCGGCATACCAGTTTTCGATTTCATCGAAGCCGTCCAGGGCCGCCGTCACCAACAGTGCCTTCCATTGGTGCTCAGGGTCGCGACGCGCCTCGCAAAACACCAGGTCCGGCACCCGCACATCGAGCGCGCGCAGGCCCTTGAGTGCATCACGCTCGCGCAACACGGTCGGGGCGTCCAAAGGGATGCAACCAGCTGCGGTAGATATGCCCGGTCTGGCGCTTGCTGTAGAGCAAGCGCCCATTGGGGCCGGTCACCCGTTGCACACCGCTTTCACCGCCGCGCCGACGGTTGGGCTCCTCGACCCACTCGCCCTGCTGGCGCCAGAAAAAATCGAATTTTTCTTCGGGAGCTACGTGACTGCCTGCTACGCACTCAACTGCCATCCTGTTACCTCTTTCTCAATACATACACTCGCCACATGGCATAGAGCGGCATGAAGTCCAGAGATTCCTGAACGCGGAAACCCGCCTGCTCGAATTCGTCTTCAACAGTAGCAGCTGGTAACACAAAGCGATTTTGGTAACCGTCCTGCTCACCTTTGCCACGACGTTTTTCTTCGAGACGCTTACGTTTCCAAGCCTTGAAATTGCCATCGACCCACAGCGAAAGAATCACGCTGTCCCGTGTAACACGCTGAAACTCCCGCAATATCGCGACCCGGTGCACCGGGTCACCAATGTGGTGCAGCAAGCGCATGCAGAAAATGCTGTCCACCGAGTTATCCGGCAAATCGATATCGAAGGCAGATGTCTGCAAGGGCCGTACCCGTTTCACCACATCCGCCGGTTGAGCGGCCATCGCGACCTTCAACATCGACGCGGAATTGTCCGCGCCGATAATCACGCGGTTGGGCTTTTCCGCCAGTAGCGGCCAGAAGCGCCCCGCGCCGCAGGGCAGGTCCAACACCAGGCCAGGCTCGCCGGCCATGGCCAGCGCACCACGGGCCAATTGCTCATCGCGTTTGTGGGACAACCGGCGCGCCAGATTGTCCTTGTGCTTGAGCAAATATTCCTGGGCGTGCTGATCGTCGTACTTATCGGAAAATTCGAGCTTGATCGGGGAAGTCATCAACGGATCTCCAGTAGCTGATGCCTACAACCTTAAGCATCCAACTGTGATGATCCGGTCAACTCTTTGTGAAAAACTTGTCCTGTCTAATCCCATACATTTCAAGACTTTACGGACACATTCAGTATCATGTAGCCATCTTCGCCGAAAATCAGAACAGGCTTGCCGCAGCATAACGGCAAGCCCGGCCCTCAGGACTTGACCTGGCGCAGCTCGACGTGAAAGCGGCAGCCGTTGGGTTCCATGGTGCTCAGACTGACGCTCCAGCCCTGGTTCTCACAGATCCGTTGCACCAACGACAAGCCCAGGCCAAGGCCTTCGCCGCGCTTCTCGCTGCCACGCACAAAGGGCTCGAACATGGCTTCGCGCTTGTCTTCGGGGATGCCCACGCCTGAGTCCTCCACCACGAAACCTTCCGATTCCAGGGTCAGGCGGATAAAGCCGTGCTCGGTGTAGTGCAGGGCATTGCGCAGCAGGTTGCCCATGACCGCGTGCAGGAACGTCGCGTTGTAGCGCGTGTCCAGCGGGTTGCCCGGCTGATAGATCAGCGCCAGGCCTTTGCGTTCGATCGGCTCGCGCCAGATGTTGAGCAAATCATCCGCCACCTGCTCCAGCGTAACCTGGGGCGACATGCTGCCATCGTCGTGCTGGGCGCGGGCGAGCATGAGGAAGGTCTGCACCAGCTCGCGCATTTCTTCACAGGCGCGGGCGATGCGTTCCACCTGGTTGCGCCCGCGCTGGTCGATGGCCGGGTTTTCCAGCAGCAGTTCGCAGGAACTGGCCAGGACCATCAACGGCGTGCGCAACTCGTGGCTCACATCACTGGTGAACAACTGCTCGCGGGACAGTGCCTGGCGCAGGCGGCCCAGGGTGGCGTCGAACGCCACGGCCAGTTCGCCCACTTCATCGGCCGCGTAGTCCGGCGCCAGGGGCGGTGCCAGGCCGAGCAACTGGTCGCGGTGGCGCACCTGACGGGCCAGGCGCACCACCGGTGCCATCACTTTGCGCGCCAGCACCCAGCCGAGAAACACCGCCAATGCCAGGCTGAGCACAAAGCCCACCAGCACCACGGCGAACAGCACACGCTCACGCTCTTCGAAATCGCTTTGATCCTGCAGCAGCACGTAGCGCCGGCCATCCACCACTTCGACCATGGCGTGGTACGACAGCGCCTCACGGAACACTTCATGGAAGCCCGGCTCCAGGTGACGCAGGTCCTTGGGCAACTCGAAATCCCCAGGGCCACCGCTGAAATAAAACAGCTGGTCCGGCTCCGGACGGTGGTTCCAGTCCTCGACGCTGTCCATCAGCAGCAGGCGTTGCAAATCGCCGCCGAGGCCCGCCGAGATCAGTTTCTCTTCCACCAGGTGCACGGTGGCGACGATGCCCATGGCGAAGGCCCCCGCCACCAACGCACTCATCAAGGCAAAGGCGATGATGATCCGCTGGGCAAGGCTTTGCTTAAACTCCATCACGCCCCTCGGCCAGGCGATAACCGACGCCGTGCACCGTTTGCAGCAACGGCTTGGCGAACGGTTTGTCGATCACTTGGCGCAATTGATGGACGTGGCTGCGCAGGCTGTCGCTGTCCGGGCAGTCGTCGCCCCACAGGGCTTCTTCAAGGATTTCCCGGCGCAGGACGTGCGGGCTCTTTTGCATCAGCACCGCCAGCAATTTCAGGCCGACCGGGTTGAGCTTGAGCAGGCGCCCTTCGCGGGTGACTTCCAGGGTATCGAGGTCGTAGCTCAGGTCTGCCACTTGCAGGGCACGGCGGCCGCCACCCTGGGCGCGGCGCAGCACGGCTTCGATGCGTGCAGCCAATTCCGAGAGGGCGAAGGGTTTGAGCAAGTAGTCATCGGCGCCGGACTTGAAGCCCTGCAGGCGGTCATCCAGTTGGTCGCGGGCGGTGAGCATGATTACCGGCGTGTCGCGGCGGGCGTCTTCGCGCAGGCGCTTGCACAGGGTGTAGCCATCGATGCCGGGCAGCATGATGTCGAGCACGATCAGGTCGTAATGCTCGGTGGCGGCCAGGTGCAGGCCCGACAAACCGTCCTGCGCACAGTCCACGGTATAGCCTTTGAGCCCCAGGTAATCGGCCAGGTTGGCCAGAATATCGCGGTTGTCTTCAACCAATAGAATTCGCATGGGCAGTGTCTCCGTACGCGGTAACGGCCGTGTTGGCTCGCGCAGCTTAAGGCCAAGTGTGGCTCAGGGATAGACCTGCAAGGCCCATCGATACAGGTTTTCAACCGATATTTCAGTTGAACGAGATTTTCACTATAGCTTCACAAACTGACTACAGCGTCAGGCCGAAGATCCCCGCCCATTGATCTTAGGAAAATACATATGGGCTTTCTGAAAACCGCGCCTATGCGCTATTTGCTGTTGGTAACCGGCGCCTGGCTCGCCGTTTTCCTGCTCACGCGTGGCGTGTTGCTCATCACTCACCTGGACGAAGTGAGTGGCAACCTGCTGCCGGTATTTGGCGTGGGCCTGCTGTACGACCTGGGTTTCCTCGCCTATGCCGCCCTGCCGCTGGGGTTGTACCTGCTGCTCTGCCCGCCTGCGTTGTGGCATCGCCGGGGCCATCGCTGGTTTCTGCAAGCGGTGCTCACGGTCAGCCTGTTCGCGATGCTGTTTACCTCCGTCGCCGAATGGCTGTTCTGGGATGAGTTCGGCGTGCGCTTCAACTTTATCGCCGTCGATTACCTGGTGTACTCCGACGAGGTGTTGAACAACCTGCTGGAGTCCTACCCCATCGGCAAGCTGCTCAGCCTGCTGGCGATGCTGGCGATTGTGCTGAGCCTGCTCCTGCGCAAGCCCTTCAACGCGGCAATGAACGCGCCACTGCCCCCCCTGCGTGGCCGTCTGTTGAATGCGCTGGGCCTGTTGGTGATCGCCGGCCTCAGCCTGCAACTGATCAGCCAGGACAGCCCACGCACCCAGGGCGGCAATGCCTACAACAACGAGCTGGCCAGCAACGGCCCGTATCAGTTTTTCGCCGCCTTCCGTAACAACGAACTGGACTACCCACAGTTCTACAAAACCCTGCCCACCGACGTAATCGCCAAGCAGCTGCGTGCCGAGCTCAGCGAGCCCAACGCGCGCTTTATCGGCAAAGACCCGCTGGATATCCGCCGGGCCATCGACAACCCCGGCACGTTGCGCAAACCCAACATTGTGCTGGTGACCATCGAAAGCTTCAGCGCCAAGTACATGGGCAGCAACGGCGATGAGCGCAACCTCACGCCCAACCTCGATGCGCTGCGCAAGCAAAGCCTGTACTTCAATAACTTCTATGCCACCGGCACGCGCACCGACCGTGGGCTGGAGGCGATTACCCTGGCAATCCCGCCGACGCCTGGCCGCTCGATCGTCAAGCGTATTGGCCGTGAAAGCGGTTTCGCCAGCCTCGGCCAGCAACTCAGCGCCATCGGCTACGACAGCGTGTTCGTCTATGGCGGCCGCGGTTACTTCGACAACATGAACGCGTTTTTCAGCGGCAACGGTTATCGGGTCGTGGACCAGAGCAGCGTGCCAGAAGCGGAAATCTCGTTTAAAAACGCCTGGGGCATGGCCGACGAAGACCTCTACAAACAAACCCTGAAACTGGCCGATGCCGATTACGCCAAGCAGCAGCCGTTCTTGCTGCAACTGATGACCACCTCCAACCACCGTCCGTACACCTACCCGGACGGGCGCATCGACATCAAGTCCGGCAACGGCCGCGATGGTGCGGTGAAGTACACCGACCACGCCATCGGTGAATTCCTCGCCGCTGCGCGCCAGAAACCCTGGTTCGATAACACGATCTTTGTGTTTGTTGCCGACCACACCGCTGGCAGCGCGGGCAAGGAAGACCTGCCCATCACCAACTACCAGATCCCGCTGTTCGTCTATGCGCCAAAGCTGATCGATGCCCGGGAAAGCGCGCAACTGGCCAGCCAGATCGACCTGGCGCCGACGTTGCTGGGGTTGATCAACCTCAGCTACGAGTCGACCTTCTTTGGCCGCAACCTGTTGCAAGACAATCCACTGCCGCCGCGCGTGGTCGTCGGCAACTATCAGCACCTGGGCTTGTTTGACGGCAAGGACCTGGCGATTCTCAGCCCACGCCTGGGCTTGCGTCGCCACGACCAGGCGCTGGGTGAAAGCCAGGAGTTGCGCGTGGGCAGTGATGACCCGTTGATTCAGCGGGCGATCACCTATTACCAGGGCGCCAGTTATGGGTTCAAGCAGCAGTTGTTGAGCTGGAAGGGGGCCAAGGAGGCGAGCCCGCAGTTGAGCACACGCTAAGGCACGGGAGCTGGCTTACGGGGGCTGGCTTGCGTGGGAGCTGGCTTGCCTGCGATAGCATCACCTCGGTTCTACTGATACACCGAGTTGCCTGCATCGCAGGCAAGCCAGCTCCCACATAACCCAGTCCCACCGTTCGATGGGTGAAGCATTCAAGACACTGGCCTCAAGCCATAAAAAAGCCCCGCCTGCATCACTGCAGGCGGGGCTTTTTCAGTACGGGGGTAAGGCTGGCTTACATCATGCCGCCCATGCCACCCATGCCGCCCATGTCTGGCATACCGCCGCCAGCTGGAGCAGATTTGGCCGGTGCATCAGCAACTGCCGCTTCGGTAGTCAGGATCAGACCGCCGATGGAGGAAGCTGCTTGCAGCGCCGAACGAGTCACCTTGGTAGGGTCCAGGATGCCCATTTCGATCATGTCGCCGTACTCGCCAGTCGCAGCGTTGTAACCGAAGTTACCTTTGCCGTTCTTGACTGCGTTAACCACAACGCTTGGCTCATCACCGCTGTTAGCGGAGATCTGACGCAGCGGAGCTTCAACAGCGCGACGCAGTACAGCGATACCCACGTCCTGGTCGGCGTTGTCGCCTTTCAGGCCACTGATCGCTTCCAGCGCACGGATCAGCGCAACGCCACCGCCAGGTACCACGCCTTCTTCAACGGCTGCACGGGTTGCGTGCAGGGCGTCTTCAACGCGGGCTTTCTTCTCTTTCATTTCAACTTCGGAACCAGCGCCAACCTTGATCACTGCAACGCCGCCGGACAGCTTGGCCAGGCGCTCTTGCAGTTTTTCACGGTCGTAGTCGGACGAAGTCTCGGCAACCTGGGCGCGGATCTGGGTGATGCGCGACTGGATGTCAGCTTCAACGCCAGCACCGTCAACGATGATGGTGTTTTCCTTGGAGATGGTCACGCGCTTGGCGCTGCCCAGGTTTTCCAGGGTGGCGCTTTCCAGGCTCAGGCCGATCTCTTCGGAGATAACGGTACCGCCGGTCAGGACGGCGATGTCCTGCAGCATGGCCTTGCGACGGTCGCCGAAGCCTGGAGCCTTGACGGCTGCGACTTTAACGATGCCGCGCATGTTGTTCACAACCAGAGTCGCCAGGGCTTCGCCTTCAACGTCTTCGGAAACGATCAGCAGTGGACGGCCGGCTTTGGCAACGGCTTCCAGCACTGGCAGCATTTCGCGGATGTTCGAGATCTTTTTGTCGACCAGCAGGATCAGCGGGCTTTCCAGCTCGGCAACCATGGTGTCTGGCTTGTTGACGAAGTACGGGGACAGGTAGCCACGGTCGAACTGCATGCCTTCAACAACCGACAGTTCGTTTTCCAGGCCAGTGCCTTCTTCAACGGTGATCACGCCTTCTTTACCGACTTTTTCCATGGCTTCGGCAATGATGTCGCCGATGGAGCTGTCGGAGTTGGCGGAGATGGTGCCTACCTGAGCGATAGCCTTGGTGTCAGCGCATGGCTTGGACAGGTTTTTCAGCTCGGCAACGATGGCGATGGTCGCCTTGTCGATGCCGCGTTTCAGGTCCATCGGGTTCATGCCGGCAGCGACAGCTTTGTAGCCTTCGTTGACGATAGCCTGAGCCAGAACGGTAGCGGTGGTAGTACCGTCGCCTGCGTCATCGTTGGCACGGGAGGCAACGTCTTTGACCAGCTGCGCGCCCATGTTTTCGAAACGGTCTTCCAGTTCGATTTCTTTGGCGACGGAAACGCCGTCCTTGGTGATGGTCGGGGCGCCGAAGCTCTTCTCGATGATCACGTTACGGCCTTTCGGGCCCAGGGTCGCTTTTACTGCGTCAGCCAGGATGTTGACACCGGTGAGCATTTTTTTACGGGCGGAATCGCCGAATTTAACTTCTTTAGCAGCCATGATCGATATTCCTTAAATACTTTGTAGTAACGGGAAAATGAGCGGGGAAATCAGTCTTCCAGAACGGCGAGAATCTCGTTCTCAGCCATGACCAGCAGATCTTCGCCATCAACTTTCACAGTGTTGCTGCCGGAGTAAGGGCCGAATACAACCTTGTCGCCGACTTTTACGGCCAGCGCACGCACGTCACCGTTTTCCAGAGTCTTGCCTGGGCCTGCAGCGACGATCACACCGTGGTTGGCTTTTTCAGCAGCCGAACCTGGCAGAACGATACCGCCAGCGGTTTTCTTTTCTTCTTCGCTGCGACGGATTACGACGCGGTCGTGCAGAGGACGAAGCTTGCTCATTGTCGATCTCTCCTAATTGTGTTTTTCATCGGCCGGTATCAGTACCGGCGGGTTGTATTCCGGCTGTGCCGGTCGCGCCTCGCCAAGCAAGACGCGGAAGTCTGTCTGGTGTCGCCACCAGAAACCTTGCGGTGACCGATACATAAGGGCGCATAAGCTTATTACAAGGGGCCGCGGCGGAAATTTTTTACCTGTGCCGACGGCTGAAAGCAACACGGCACCCAGAGGTGCCGTGCCAGTGAAGCGGTTATTTGCTGTCGCGGTGTTCGAACTCGCCTTCGATCACATCACCTTCACGCCCCAGCGGTTGGCGCGGGGCCGGGCCGCCACGGGGTTGCAGGTCGTCGGCGAACGCACGCTGACGCAGGGCAGCCTCTTCGGCACGCTGGCGCATCTTGCCGGCGAGCAGCTTGCGCGAGAACGGGCAACAACAGCAGCAGGCCGATCACGTCACTGATGAAACCCGGCAGGATCAACAGGCCACCGGCCAGGGCCATCATCAGGCCTTCAAGCATGGTCTGAGCTGGCAGTTCGCCACGATTCAGGCTTTCACGGGCCCGCAGTGCCGTGGCCAGGCCGGCGACGCGCAGCACCAACACGCCAAGCATCGAGCCGAGAATGATCAGCAGCAATGCCGGGAAAAACCCGATTGCACTGCTGACTTGAACGAAGACGAACAGCTCCAACACTGGAAATAGCAGAAAGAGCAATAAAAAAGGGCGCATCAACTGGTTCCTCAACGCAAGAATGCCTTGCTAGTCCACCTTAGATGACGTCGCCGTTTCGTGAATTCAAGCGCTGGCTGCGGTTTTTTTCGGCCAGGCCGCGGCGTGAGCCAATGAAACCAGGGGCTTCGCGCACTTGTGTCGGCGTGTTGCAAGGCTCTGCAAAAGGCAGCCAATGCAACGACTGGCCGACACGCAAGTGCATGCCTTCACTGTCGATACCGGCCAACTGCGCGGGCTCACGGGTGGGCAAGCCGGTCAATTCGACGTAATGGGCGATGGCCTTGGTGTGGTCGCTGTTCATGTGTTCGATCATGCTGCGCTCGGCCTTGCCGGCAAACGGGTTGGCCAGGGTGAGCTGATCAACCCAGTGAATCGCGCCAAACCCGCCGATGTAGCGATGGCGCACCGGCTTGAGCACCCAGAAATCGAAGTCATGGGCCTTGTGGTAGTTGGCCGAGTCGGGGAAGTAGCGGTAATAACGCTCTGCCGCCGCTTCAATCGCGACCGGGTCGTCGATCTTCTCGGCTTCGCCCAGGTAGGTCAGGCGCCCCACCGCTTGCACGTCGTCCGCCTCGCGCTCGCCGACCAGCAGCGAACACTTGGGGTCTTTTTGCAGGTTGTGGGTGTGCTGGGCGATGCGGCTGATCAGGATCAGCGGGCGGCCCTGCTCGTCGAGGCAGTACGGCACCACTGAACCGAAAGGAAACCCGGGCATGGCTTTGGATTGTGTGGCGAGAGCCCCACGGTATTCCTTGAGCAAAAGCTCGCGGGCGTTCTTGGCAACCTGTGCGCTCAACGTATGACTCCTCGGGGTATTCAGCCGCCCATGGCATATGGGAATGGATCTCAACACAAGGTAATCAATATCCGCAGAGGTTGCCAAGCAGGTTTTGTTCGACCTTGTTACCAGGCCACGCCAAAACCTGCGGTATAGCGGGTCTTGCTCAAGCTGCTGTCGGAATCGCCACTGATGATGTCGCGCTCGGCCTTGAGATTGAGGGACGCCCATTCGGTGACTTTGTAGCGCAGGCCCATTTCCGCATCCAGGGAATAGTCGATCGGCCCATCCACCGGTTTGCCCAGTTCCCCTGTGGTGAAGAACTCAACGGTCTTGCCCACTAGATAGCGGTTGTAGTTCCACTTCATGGCCAATGAGTAGAAATGGTCTTTGCCGCCCTCGGAATATTCGTAATCGGTGCGGTTGACCAGGGAACCGAGGGAGAACGCGCCCAGTTCATCATCCCAGAACTGGTAGCCCGGGCCGGTACCGACGGTGCGCTGGCGCGACAGGTCTTCAACCTTGTCGCGCTTGTAGGTCAAACGGCCCTGCCAGAACCAGTGCTCGGTGATAAACCGGTCCAGGTCATATTCCAGCGCCCAGTTGTCGGTGGTGGTCACGTCATCCTGGAACTCGCGGTTGTACTCGCCCTGCCCGGTGTGACGCCACTGGCCGTGGCGCGCAGTGGTCTTGAAGTCGATATCGTAGTCATTGGTGTCTTTTTCCGCACGCTTGTAGTCCAGCGCCAGATCGACATTGCCCTTCCACACCAGGTCTTCGATCACCGGCTTGGGCTTGATGATCTGCTGGATGCTCGCCAGGTCGACGGTCTTCGGCGCCTCACCGTTGGCCAGGACCACCTTGCCGTCATCCGCCGCTTTCAACGACTTGGCCTTCTCGCCGGTGTAGGCGTCCTGCTTGACCAGCAACTCCTGGTCGCTCTCCAGGGTTTTCACCTGTTTCCAGTCAATCGGGATGGCCCCTGCGTAGTCGGTCTGAATCAGCAGCTTGCCACCGTCGAAGACTTTGATCTTGCCGCTCAGGCGGTCACCGTTCTTCAACCAGACGGTGTCAGCCAGCAAGGGCGTGGAGGCGCTGAAAACAGCAAGGCACAGCAGGGTTCTGGACAACATAAGCGGATTCGGGGCTCAGGATTGGCGAAAAGGGCGCGATATCGTGTTAGATAGCTAGGACTGACTCAAGGATTAATATTGAGTTCAATTCTCATCAGCATAATTACAGACGTTTCTTACAATTAGGCCGAAGATCTCAACGGATGTACCCACAGTGAATCAACCCGCCGACACCCCGCAAAGCCCCGCCGAAATGCGCCGTACGGCGCTGTACCTGACGCTGGCCCAGGTGCCTGAAGGCTGCGTGGTGAGTTACGGCGAGCTGGCACAGCTGGCCGGATTGGGCCGCGCAGCGCGCTGGGTCGGGCGCACGTTGAGCCAGTTGCCGCAAGACACGCGGCTGCCCTGGCACCGGGTGCTGGCTGCCGGTGGTCGGATAAGCCTGCCAGTGGGCAGCGCCTCGGGCGACGAACAACGTGCGCGTTTACGCAGCGAAGGTGTCAGTATCCTGAACAATCGCGTGGATATTCAGCGTCATGGCTGGCGCCCGGTAGAGCACAGCGGTTAGAGTGCGCGCTTTGTTTTCGCAATCCTGAGGCAGACTCCAGCCCATGCCCCGTAAAACCTGGCGCGCCGCGCTCGCCGCCTATGCCAGCCCCTCGACATTAGTCCTGTTGTTGCTCGGCTTTGCCGCCGGCCTGCCTTACATGTTGGTGTTCTCGACGCTTTCGGTGTGGCTGCGTGAGGCCGGTGTGGCCCGCGAGACCATCGGCTATGCGAGCCTGATCGGTTTGGCGTACGCCTTCAAATGGGTCTGGTCGCCGCTGCTCGATCAGTGGCGCCTGCCAATCCTCGGCAAACTCGGGCGTCGTCGTTCCTGGCTGGTGCTTGCCCAGTCGCTGGTGATCCTCGGACTGATCGGCATGGGTTTCTGCGATCCGCAGAAACACCTGTCCTGGCTGATAGCCATCGCCGTGGTCGTGGCCTTCGCGTCGGCCACCCAGGATATTGCGGTGGACGCCTACCGCCTGGAAATTGCCGACGACAGCCGCCAGGCCGCCCTGGCTGCCAGCTATATGTCCGGCTACCGCATCGCCGCCCTGCTGGCCACGGCCGGTGCACTGTTCTTTGCCGAAGGCTTCGGCTCCACCGGTTTCAACTACCAGCACTCGGCGTGGCTCGGCACCTATGTGCTGTTCGGCGTACTGATGGTGCCGGCGCTGCTGACCACCCTGTTCATGCGCGAACCGAACGTGCCACTGCGCACCCAATTGCAGGCCGGGCGCTACAGCTTTGTGCACCAACTGGTCTCGGTGTTCGTGCTGATTGTGCTGCTGGTGTCAGTGCCGGCGATGTTCACCCAGCTGTACAACACCGATTTCGAGAGCGTGATGTTCCACGGCATGAGCCTGTGGGACCTGCTGATGGACGACCGCGCGTTCCTGCGGGCCATCCTCTATATCACCCTCACCGCGCTGTGCCTGTCGGCCATGGGCCGCCGCGGCCTGGCGCCGGTGCTGACGCCGGTCAACGACTTTATCCTGCGTTACCGCTGGCAAGCGCTGCTGCTGCTCGGGCTGATTGCCACCTACCGCATGTCCGACACGGTGATGGGCGTGATGGCCAACGTGTTCTACATCGACCAGGGCTTTACCAAGGACCAGATCGCCGGAGTCAGCAAGATCTTCGGCCTGATCATGACCCTGCTCGGCGCCGGCATGGGTGGCCTGCTGATTGTGCGGTTCGGTATCTTGCCGATCCTGTTTATCGGCGGTGTGTTCTCCGCCGGTACCAACCTGCTGTTCGTGGCGCTGGCCGACATGGGCCCGGACTTGCAGATGCTGATCTTCACCATTTCCCTGGATAACTTCAGCTCGGGCATGGCCACCTCAGCATTCGTCGCCTACTTGTCGAGCCTGACCAACCTGAAGTTCTCTGCCACCCAATACGCCCTGCTCAGCTCGATCATGCTGCTGCTGCCGCGCCTGATCGGCGGCTATTCGGGGGTGATGGTGGAGAAGTTCGGTTATCACAACTTCTTCCTGATTACCTGCCTGCTGGGCGTGCCGACGCTGTTTCTGATTGCGTTGCATTGGTTTCAGGAAAATCGGCGGGCGCGGTTGAATCCAACGCAAGAAGACTGACACACCCCGATCAGTGTGGGAGCCAGCTCCCACAAAAACACACTGCGACCTCGCGCCTGTACTCCAGCAGCAACCGCCCGTACAATCCCAAGTCATTTCAAGTCCAAGCAACCGACAACGGCCTACCATGCGTACCAGTCAATATTTGCTCGCCACACAGAAAGAAACGCCTTCCGACGCGGTTGTGATCAGCCATCAGCTGATGCTGCGCGCCGGCATGATCCGCAAACTGGCCTCCGGCCTGTACACCTGGCTGCCCATGGGCTTGAAGGTGATGCGCAAGGTCGAAGCCATCGTTCGCGAAGAAATGAACGCCGCCGGTTCTCTGGAAGTGTTGATGCCGAGCACCCAACCGGCTGAACTGTGGCAGGAATCCGGGCGCTGGGAAGAGTACGGCCCGGAGTTGCTGCGCTTCAAGGATCGTCATGGCCGCGATTTCTGCGCCGGCCCGACCCACGAAGAAGTGATCACCGACCTGATGCGCAACGAGCTGAGCAGCTACAAGCAGCTGCCGCTGAACCTGTATCAGATCCAGACCAAGTTCCGTGACGAAATCCGCCCACGCTTCGGCTTGATGCGCGGCCGCGAATTCATCATGAAGGACGCCTATTCGTTCCACGCTGACCAGGCATCGCTGCAGGTCACCTACGACCGCATGCACCAGGCCTACTGCAACGTGTTCACTCGCCTGGGCCTGAAGTTCCGCCCGGTTGAAGCGGACAACGGTTCCATCGGCGGCGCCGGCTCCCACGAATTCCACGTACTGGCCGAATCCGGCGAAGACGACATCGTGTTCAGCAACGGTTCCGACTACGCGGCGAACATCGAGAAAGCCGAAGCCGTGCCACGGGAAACTTCCCGCCCAGCGCCAAGCGAAGAGCTGCGCCTGGTGGACACCCCAGAGACCAAGACCATCGCGGCCCTGGTGGAAAAATTCAATCTGCCGATTGAAAAGACCATCAAGACCCTGATCGTGCGCGCCGAAGAAGAAGGCAAGCTGATCGCCCTGGTGATCCGTGGCGACCACGAACTCAACGAAATCAAGGCGGCCCAGCAACCTGGCGTGGCCAGCCCGCTGGTCATGGCCACCGATGCCGAACTGCGCGACGCCATTGGCGCCGGCGCCGGTTCCCTCGGCCCGCTGAACCTGCCGCTGCCGATCATCATCGACCGTTCGGTCGAGCTGATGAGCGACTTCGGCATTGGCGCGAACATCGACGACAAGCACTACTTCGGCGTGAACTGGGAGCGTGACCTGCCGGTTCCGACCGTGGCCGACCTGCGTAACGTCGTCGCTGGCGACCCAAGCCCGGATGGCAAGGGCACCCTGGAAATCAAGCGCGGCATCGAAGTCGGGCACATCTTCCAGCTGGGCAACAAGTACAGCCAGGCGATGAACTGCAAGGTGCTGGGCGAAAACGGCAAGCCGGTGATCCTCGAAATGGGTTGCTACGGTATTGGCGTGTCCCGCGTGGTGGCCGCTGCCATCGAGCAGAACAACGACGCAAACGGCATTATCTGGAGCGACACCCTGGCGCCGTTCCAGATCGCCCTGGTGCCCCTGCGCTACGAAACCGAGCAAGTACGCGAAGCCACCGACAAACTGTATGCAGAACTGACGGCCGCCGGTTTTGAAGTGCTGCTGGATGACCGGGACAAGAAAACCAGCCCGGGCATCAAGTTCGCCGACATGGAACTGATTGGCATCCCCCACCGGATCGTGGTCAGTGACCGCGGCCTGGCCGATGGCAATCTGGAATACAAGAGCCGGACCGAAGCCGAAGCCCAACCGTTGCCGGTGGCTGACGTGCTGTCTTTCCTTCAGGCGCGTATTCGTCGCTGAAAACCAGATCAAGAGAAGTCATGTTCAAGCGAAACACCAGAGCCCTGGGGGGCGCCGCCTTGTGCGGCGCCCTGCTGGTCAGCGGCTGCGCCAACCAGATGTCGCAACGCAGTGAGCACGAGGAGCGGGTCGAGCGCAAGTTGCTCGACCACAGCCTGCAGATCGATGTAGGCGAACCCAAAGTGCTGGAGCTGCCGCAACGCCGGGTGCGCATTCACGAGCAGAAGACCTTTGAGGTCACCGAGTTCGAAGTCACCCGTCGCTACGACCGCTACACCCCCTACCAGCCCTGGCGCAAACTCTATGAGATGCCTCTGGGTGCCGTCGCCCTGGTGGCCGGCGCGGGCGCCAACGTGGTGAATATCTTCGCCCTGGGCAACCTGCCGACCAGCGTTACCCGCGACTGGCTGACCTACGGCGTGGACGGCCTCAACCCGTTCATGAACGTGCAGTCCCATGGCCGCGCGCAACAGAACCTGGCGGGTATCGATGAAGTCCAGCGCGACAAGCGCGTGGAGTATTCGAGCCTGCCCTGGAGCGAGCGCCCGGTACAAGTCACCGCCGGCAAGCAAACCCACGAGCTGAGCACCGACCGCAACGGCGTCCTGCGCCTGAACCTGTTGGACAGCCCCTTTGCCGAGCAAGACCTGAACCGCGTCACCACCCTGAAAATCAGCGTGGAAGATGGCCAGGACGATGTGCATTCGGACTCCACACTGGCGATCAGCAGCACATTGCGCGGCAAGCTGCTGGAAGCTCACGGCCTGATCTACGACGACCTGGAAGATGACGAGGTGAACCAGTGGGTGCACCGGGTCAAGCGCTTGTCGGAGTTGGGTTTGGAAGAAGAGGCCAGCGAGCTTGAGCAGAGCCTGATCGAACTGACGCGCAATGATCCCGAGTTGCAGCAGGAGTTTTTGCAGGCGTTGACCAAGGATGCGGGGCGCTTGGTCGCAGATCCTGGCGCTCGCTGAGATCTAAAGCCTGCTGAAGATCTAATGTGGGAGCGGGCTTGCCCGCGATGAGGGAGTGTCAGTCAAAGCATGTATTGACTGATCCACCGCTATCGCAGGCAAGCCAGCTCCCACAGTTTTATCCGGTTTCTACCAGGAAAATTCGAGTTGTTCGTTGCCGCTGCTTAGATCCAGCAAGCGCACACCAATGCCCAACAACCGCACCGGCTTCCCACCCCGATTAAACGCCTGCGTCAGCAGCTGTTGATAACTCTCCAGATCCCGCCCTGCCCCCGCCTGTTCCAGGGTCGTCTGGGTAAAGTCATGAAACTTCACCTTCACGAACGGCTTGCCCGCACGGTAGCTGCTGTCGATACGCGCCATCCGCCCCGCCAGGGTCTCCATCAGTTCGGGCAGTTTCGCCAGGCAGCTTGAGAGATCCGGCAGGTCAACATCATAGGTGTTTTCCACACTGATGGATTGTCGCCGACTGTCGTTGTGCACCACTCGATCATCAATCCCACGCGCCAGGCTCCACAGTCGCTCGCCAAAACTGCCGAATTCGCGCACCAGCGCCAACTTGTTCCACTCGCGCAGTTGCAGGCAGTCTTCAATGCCCAGGCGCGCCAGCTTGTCCGCCGTGACTTTGCCCACGCCGTGCAATTTGTTCACCGGCAATTGGGACACAAAATCTTCAACCTGGTCCGGGGTAATCACAAACAGGCCGTTGGGCTTTTTCCAGTCGCTGGCGATCTTGGCCAGGAACTTGTTCGGCGCCACGCCCGCAGAGACAGTGATGTGTAGCTGATTGGAAACCCGGCGCCGGATATCCTGGGCAATGCGCGTGGCACTGCCGCCAAAGTGTGGGCAGTCGGACACATCCAGGTAGGCTTCATCCAGCGACAGCGGCTCGATCAGGTCGGTGTAGTCGCGAAAGATCGTGTGGATTTCCTTCGACGCTTCCTTATAGGCATCCATGCGCGGCTTGACGATGGTCAGGTCCGGGCACAGCTTCAAGGCGTGGCGTGACGACATGGCCGAACGCACCCCATACGCCCGCGCCTCGTAGTTGCAGGTGGCGATCACCCCGCGCCGGTCTGCCGAGCCACCCACCGCCAGCGGCTTTTGCGCCAGGCTCGGGTCGTCGCGCATCTCGATGGCGGCGTAGAAACAATCACAATCAACGTGGATGATTTTGCGCTGCGTCATATAAACAGAGGGTTGATTCAACGGACGGCCAGTATCGCATCCACCCCTGTATATAGCACCAGTAGTTTGAATCTTCCGTTTGAACGGTAGGAAGATTCGCGGATGAATTTATTTTTTCAATCGAATCGAGCGCCCCAATAGAGCTGAAACCCTTGGCCAGACTGGGCCAGAGCCGTTCACACAAGTGTCTTATAGCGCTAACCGATTGAACCACAAGCGCTTTTCTTCGAATAAGCGGTTGACACCCCCGCGTTCCTCTGTAGAATGCCGACACACAGACGCGGGATGGAGCAGTCTGGTAGCTCGTCGGGCTCATAACCCGAAGGTCGTCGGTTCAAATCCGGCTCCCGCAACCAAACATCAAAAAAGGCTACTCGAAAGAGTGGCCTTTTTTGTGCGCGTCCATTTTTCGATTGTCGGACAAAAATCTTTGTCTATCGCGCACTTACCGCTCGCGAGCGGCCATTCAACGGCTAATTCACACTTATTTGACCGATACCTCCATTAACGGTTGACACCCCGCCGCTTGGCTGTAGAATGCCGCCCACAGACGCGGGATGGAGCAGTCTGGTAGCTCGTCGGGCTCATAACCCGAAGGTCGTCGGTTCAAATCCGGCTCCCGCAACCAAACATCAAAAAAGGCTACTCGAAAGAGTGGCCTTTTTTGTATCCGGTGAAAAAGTCCTTCTGAAACAATGACATGGCATCTTTCATGAAACCGTAGACGGTTTGTAGAGTCCATCTCATTGCAAGCTATGCTCAATGCTCAAGCGCTGCCCTCTACGACCAATGGCCGCTGTCGCCGCCCCCGGCGATCCGCGTTAATATTTGTAATTATTTTGTCCATAGGGATTGGTAACTTGGCTGGATACCTCCATCCTGTCGCGCACAATCCACGAGGTGATTGATGCGCGCCAACTCGTCTGAACCACTAGACACCGTCACAGCAGAACAACCGATCGCTCCCGCCCGTTTGCGCTGGCTGGATCTGTTGAGCAAGTACCGCCAGCCCATCGGCCTGGCTGTCACCTTGTTGCTGTTCGCAATCGCCCTGATCGCCTGCCGGCACTTGTTGCTGGAGCTGGACCTTTACGCCCTGCACGACTCAATCCTGGAAGTGCCCAAGCCCGCCCTGCTCGGTGCGTTTGCTGCAGCGGTCGCCGGTTTCGTCATTCTGTTGGGCTATGAGTTTTCCGGTGCGCGCTACGCGGGCGTGAACCTGCCGGCCAAGACCCTGGCCCTCGGCGGCTTCACCGCCTTTGCCATCGGCAATGCCATCGGCTTGTCGATGCTCTCCGGCGGATCGGTGCGCTACCGCTTATATGCACGGCATGGCATCGGGGCTTCAGAAGTCGCGCACATGACCGTGTTTGCCAGCCTGGCCCTGGGCACCGCCCTGCCGCCACTGGCTGCACTGGCGACCCTGAGCAACCTGCCGGCCGCCTCGACCTACCTGCATTTGCCGCAAGCGGTGCTGGGCGGGATTGCTGGCGCGGTGCTGCTGTTGTCGGCGGTGTTGTGCATCGGTATTTATCGCCGCCGCCTGCCAGAGCAACCCTACCCGGACAACCTGCTGGTGAAAGCCGGCCGGCGCACCCTGCGCCTGCCGGGCCGGCGCCTGACCTTCCTGCAACTGATCATCACCGCACTGGACGTCGCTGCCGCCGCCACCGTCCTCTATATGTTGCTGCCGGAAGCGCCACCCTTCGGCCCGTTCCTGCTGGTGTACCTGCTGGCCCTGGCCGCCGGCGTGCTCAGCCATGTGCCGGGCGGTGTGGGCGTGTTCGAAGCGATCCTGCTCGCCGCCTTCGCCGACAAGCTCGGTGCCGCGCCATTGGCCGCCGCCCTGCTGCTGTACCGCATGATCTATGTGGTCCTGCCATTGCTGATCGCCTGCGTGTTCCTGCTGGTCAATGAAGCGCAGCGTCTGTTCCAGACCCAGCAAAGCCTGCGGGTCGCCTCAGGCCTGGCGGCACCGGTGTTGGCCGTGCTGGTTTTTTTGTCCGGCGTGGTCCTGCTGTTTTCCGGCGCCACGCCAGAAATCGACTCACGCCTGGAAAACATCGGCTTCCTGATTCCCCACCGCCTGATTGACGCCTCGCACTTTGGCGCCAGCCTGATCGGTGTGTTGTGCCTGTTGCTCGCCCAGGGTTTGCGCCGACGCCTGTCGGCGGCCTGGATGCTGACCATGGTGTTGCTGCTGACCGGCGCCCTGCTCTCGCTGCTCAAGGGCTTCGACTGGGAAGAGGCCAGCCTGATGACCATGACGGCGATCCTGCTGGCGATCTTCCGCCGCTCGTTCTACCGCGCCAGCCGCCTGACCGAACTGCCGTTCTCGCCGCTGTACCTGGTGGCCAGCGTCTGCGTGCTGGGCGCATCGATCTGGCTGCTGCTGTTCGCCTATCAAGACGTGCCCTACAGCCACCAGTTGTGGTGGCAGTTCACCCTCGACGCCAACGCCCCGCGCGGCCTGCGCTCGTTGCTGGGTGCCGCCGTGCTGCTGGTGATCGTGTCGCTGACCTGGTTGCTGCGCACCGCACGCCCGATCATCCACTTGCCGACCCCGGAAGAACTGGAACGCGCCAGCAAGATCCTGATGGCCTCGTCCCAGCCCGACGGCGGCCTGGCGCTGACCGGCGACAAAGCGCTGCTGTTCCACCCCAATGATGAAGCTTTCCTCATGTACGCCCGTCGCGGCCGCAGCCTGGTAGCCTTGTACGATCCGATCGGCCCGACCCAACCGCGTGCCGAGATGATCTGGCAGTTCCGCGACCTGTGCGACATCCACCATGCGCGCCCGGTGTTCTACCAGGTGCGGGCGGAAAACCTGCCGTACTACATGGACATCGGCCTCACCGCGATCAAGCTGGGCGAAGAAGCCCGCGTCGACCTGAAACGCTTTGACCTGGAAGCCAAGGGCAAAGAGATGAAGGACCTGCGCTACACCTGGAACCGTGGCACCCGGGACGGCCTGTCCCTGGAGATCCATGAACCGGGCACGGCGCCGATGGATGAACTCAAAGTCATCTCCGACGCCTGGCTGACCGGCAAGAACGTGCGGGAAAAAGGCTTTTCCCTGGGACGATTCAGCGACGACTACCTCAAGCACTTTCGCATCGCGATCATTCGCTTCGAAGGGCGCCCGGTGGCCTTCGCCAACCTGCTCGAGACCTACAACCACGACCTGGCCAGCCTCGACCTGATGCGTGCGCACCCGGACGCGCCCAAGCTGACCATGGAGTTCATGATGGTCGGCCTGATTCAACACTATAAGAGTCACGGCTACGCCCGCTTCAGCCTCGGCATGGTGCCGTTGTCGGGCCTGCAACCACGCCGCGGCGCCCCACTGACCCAACGCCTGGGTTCGATGGTGTTCCGTCGTGGCGAGCAACTGTATAACTTCCAAGGTTTGCGCCGCTTCAAAGACAAGTTCCAGCCTGACTGGGAACCCCGTTACATGGCCGTGCCCGCAGGACTTGATCCGCTGGTGGCACTGGCCGATACCGCCGCCCTGATCGCGGGCGGCTTGACTGGATTGGTGAAACGCTGATGATTCGACGTTCCTGGCGGTATGTATTGGTCGCTGTAGTGCTGCTCGCCTTGATCGCGGGCGGTGGCTTTTGGTACTGGAACCGCCCTGCCCCGCAGCCGACCCTGGAGCAACTGCCCCAGGCGGACGGCTCGGTGATCACCCGCGTGACGCCAAACGGCACACCCAAAGCCCGCGTCGTCGTGGCCGTGATGGCGGATGAAACCCTGACCGATAGCCAGCTGATCGCCCTGAGCCAGGGCGGCAAGGCACAAATCGTACAAGTGGTCCTGCCAAAGGATGACTGCAAGCTGCAGGAACAAGCGCTGCAAGGCGCCCTGGCCCAGCTCAAGGGCCCGGCCACCCTGGTCAGCGGCATCGGCCCAGGCGCAGCCCTCGCCTGGCGCTGGCTGGCGACACAGAACGACGACAAGGCCAATGCCATCTCCGTCGGTTTCGCCCTGGTACAGGAAGGCTGCAAGGACCCGCTGCCGAAAACCGCAGCCCATGGCAACTGGTTGGTGGCGTGGAACGACAACCCTGACGATGAAAGCGCCAGTTTCGTACGCGACACGCCGCGCGCCACCACCAGCATCAGCGACTACGACATTCACTACCCGCAAGTGCTGAACAACGAACTGCGCAAGCAACTGGTGGGTTCGGACAACGGTGGCCTGGCCATCCCGGTGGTCGAAGTACCAGCCGGCCAGGCCAAGGACACCGTGACCCTGTTCCTCTCCGGCGACGGCGGCTGGCGCGACCTGGACCGCGACGTGGCCGGCGAGATGGCCAAGATCGGCTACCCGGTGGTCGGCATCGACACGCTGCGCTACTACTGGCAGCACAAGACCCCGGAACAAAGCGCCAAGGACCTCACCGAACTGATGCAGCACTACCGGCAGAAGTGGGGCACCAAGCGCTTCGTCCTGACCGGTTACTCGTTCGGCGCCGACGTGCTGCCCGCGATCTACAACCGCATGCCGGAAAACGAACAGCAGCGGGTCGACGCGATCATCCTGCTGGCCTTTGCCCGCACCGGCAGCTTTGAAATCGAAGTGGAAGGCTGGCTGGGCAACGCCGGCAAAGAAGCCGCCACCGGCCCGGAAATGGCCAAGCTGCCGCCGGAGAAAGTGGTGTGCATCTATGGTGCGGAAGAAGTCGATGAAAGTGGCTGCACCGACAAGACGGCGGTGGGTGAAGCATTGAAGCTGCCCGGTGGGCATCACTTCGACGAGAACTACCCGGCGCTGGCGCAGCGGTTGGTGGATATCATCGTGAAGCATCAGGCCAAGGCCGAGTAAGCCTGAGACTTATACAGATCTAATTGTGGGAGCCGGCTTTTGTGGGAGCTGGCTTGCCTGCGATAGCATCACCTCGGTGTCACTGCAAGACCGAGGTGCCTGCATCGCGGGCAAGCCCGGCTCCCACACAAGCCCGCTCCCACATTTGTTTGAGGGTGTGGCTGATACCTAGCGTGGCTCGATGTGCGCAATCATCAACTGCACCGTCTCATTGCCCCGAAACTCATTCACATCCAGCTTGTACGCCAACTCCACCCACTTCACCGTCGGGTTCGGCCAGACGTCACGGTCCACGCCAAATGCGATGCCATCGAGCTTCACCGACCCGCATTCGCTCTTGAGCACCACCTTCAGGTGCCGCTCCCCGACCACGCGCTGCTCTACCAACTGGAACACCCCGTGAAACAACGGCTCGGGAAAGTGCTGCCCCCACGGGCCGGCGTGGCGCAGGGCGCGAGCCAGTTCCAGGTGAAACTCTTCCACCGCCAGGGTGCCGTCGGACAATAGGCGACCGGTGAGGTCTTCTTCGCGCAATTGCCGACGCACTTCAGCATCAAAGGCTTCGGCAAACAGTGGGAAGTTTTCCTCGTGCAGTGTCAGCCCCGCCGCCATCGCGTGGCCGCCGTATTTGGCGATCAGGTCGGGATGCTGGCTCGCCACCACCGCCAGGGCGTCACGGATGTGAAAGCCCGGCACAGAACGCCCTGAGCCCTTGAGCAAGCCATCACCGGCGTCGGCGAAGGCGATGGTCGGGCGGAAGTAACGTTCCTTCATGCGTGACGCCAGGATACCGATCACACCCTGGTGCCATTCCGGGTCGAACAGGCACAAGCCGAACGGCATCGATTCCACCGGCAAGTCCTTGAGCTGGGCCAGGGCCTCGCGCTGCATGCCTTGCTCGATGGATTTGCGGTCCTGGTTCATGCCGTCCAGTTGTGCGGCCATTTCCCGCGCGGCGGCGACGTCGGTGGTGAGCAGGCATTCGATGCCCAGGCTCATGTCATCCAGGCGCCCGGCGGCGTTGAGCCGTGGGCCGAGGATGAAACCGAGGTCGGTGGAGGTGATACGCGCCGCGTCGCGCTTGGCCACTTCCAGGATCGCCTTGATCCCCGGCCGTGCACGACCGGCACGAATGCGCTCCAGGCCCTGGTGCACGAGGATGCGGTTGTTGGCGTCGAGGGGTACCACGTCCGCCACGCTGCCCAGGGCTACCAGGTCGAGCAAGTCGCCGATGTTCGGCTGCGGTTTGTTTGCGTACCAGCCCAGGTCGCGCAAACGCGCGCGCAGGGCCATCAGCACATAGAAGATCACACCCACGCCGGCCAGGGCCTTGCTCGGGAAACCACAGCCCGGCTGGTTGGGATTGACGATTGCGTCCGCTGCCGGCAATTCATCGCCCGGCAAGTGGTGGTCGGTGACCAACACTTGCAGCCCCGCCGCTTTCGCCGCCGCCACGCCTTCGACGCTGGAGATGCCGTTGTCCACGGTGATCAGCAACTGCGGCTCGCGTTGCAATGCTACGGCGACGATTTCCGGGGTCAGGCCATAGCCGTACTCGAAGCGGTTGGGCACCAGGTAATCCACATGGGCCGCGCCGAGCAAGCGCAAGCCCAGGGTGCCCACGGTGCTGGCGGTGGCGCCATCGGCGTCGAAGTCACCGACGATGAGGATGCGCTGGCGTTGCTCCAGGGCCGTCACCAGCAAGTCCACCGCCGCGTCGATGCCTTTGAGCTGCTGGTAGGGAATCAACCGCGCCAGGCTTTTATCCAGCTCGGCTTCGGACTGCACACCGCGCGCAGCGTAGAGACGGGTCAACAGCGGTGGCAATTCACCGAGAAACGGCAGGACGGCGGGCAACGGGCGGGGATCGATACGCATGGGGTGAGGAAGGCTTCTCTTCGATACAGCGGTTAAACAGGAGTTTTCAAAACAACACATATCAACTGTGGGAGCTGGCTTGCCTGCGATGGCATCAACGCGGTGTAACTGTTACACCGAGGTGCCTGCATCGCAGCGGTGCGGCGATCCGACAAGCCAGCTCCCACACAAGCCTGCTTCCACAGGTTCAGCCGCGCTCGCCGACCAGCCACTGCAGTTGCACTTCATGCTGGCCACGGTCGTCGGTGACGAAGATCGTGCCTTCGCTGATCATCACATCCCACTTGATCACGCGCGGCATATCCTTGGCCAGGGTCTCGAGGACTTCCTGCGGCACGGCGGCGATGTGCACGTTTTTCAGGTTGTTGGCCACCGGCACTACCTTGCCTTCCCACACGCGCAGGCTGCCGTACGCCAGCAGGCTGGTGCGCTCGGTGCGACGCGAGCACCAGGTCAGGCGATCGGCATCCGGCTGGCCAACTTCGATCCAATGCAAAACCCGATCATCCAGGCTTTTTTCCCACAGGGCTGGCTCGTCTACATCTGACAGGCCACGGCCGAACGACAAGTGCTCGTTGTACCAGAGGGCGTAGGCCAGCAGGCGCACGGTCATGCGTTCTTCGGTTTCCGAAGGATGGCGGGCGATGGTCTGTTTGACGCTCTCGTACACCGAACGATCAAGGTCGGTGAGGTTGAGTTCGAATTTGTAGGTCGTGGACGGCTGGGCCATGAACGGGCTTCTAGAGACAGGGAAAGGCGGCCAGTCTAACCGATGGCAGGGCCATTCAACGAATACTGCGCTGCATCATCCTTATCCATGGGCCGCTCGCCTATGTTAAAAGGCATCACACCACCGTCCCGTGTTTGTAAGGATCCCCATGTCGCTTAATGCCAAACCCCTTGCCGGCCTGAAAGTCATCGAACTGGGCACCCTGATCGCCGGCCCGTTTGCCTCGCGGATCTGCGCCGAGTTCGGTGCCGAGGTGATCAAGGTCGAATCCCCGGACGGCGGCGACCCGCTGCGCAAATGGCGCAAGTTGTATGAAGGCACTTCGCTGTGGTGGTTTGTGCAGGCGCGCAACAAAAAGTCGCTGACACTGAACCTCAAGCACCCGGACGGCCTGGCCATTCTCAAGCAGTTGCTGGCGGATGCCGACATCCTGATCGAGAACTTTCGCCCCGGCGTGCTGGAAAAGCTCGGCCTGAGCTGGGAGACCCTGCACGCGCTGAACCCGAAGCTGGTGATGGTGCGCCTGTCGGGGTTCGGCCAGACCGGGCCGATGAAGGACCAGCCGGGGTTTGGCGCGGTGGGCGAATCCATGGGCGGGCTGCGCTATATCACCGGTTTCGAGGACCGCCCGCCCGTGCGCACCGGGATCTCCATCGGCGACTCGATTGCCGCGCTGTGGGCGGTGATCGGCGCGCTGATGGCCCTGCGGCATCGCGAGGTCAACGGCGGCTTGGGCCAGGTGGTGGATGTGGCGCTGTATGAAGCCATCTTCGCCATGATGGAAAGCATGATTCCCGAGTTCGACGTGTTCGGGTTTATCCGCGAGCGCACCGGCAACATCATGCCCGGCATTACGCCGTCGTCGATCCACACCAGCGCCGACGGCAAGCATGTGCAGATCGGCGCCAACGGGGATGCGATCTTCAAGCGTTTCATGCTGGCCATCGGTCGCGAAGACCTGGCCAACGACCCGGTACTGGCCAGCAATGACGGGCGCGATACCCGTCGCGATGAGCTGTATGGCGTGATTGATCGCTGGGTCAATTCATTGTCGCTGGAGCAAGTGGTCGAGGCCTTGAACAAAGCCGAGGTGCCCGCCAGCCGCATCTACAGTGCCGAGGACATGCTGGGCGACCCGCAATTTCTCGCCCGGGAAATGTTCCTCAAGGCGCAACTGCCCGGCGGCAAGGACTTCAAGATGCCCGGCATCGTGCCCAAGTTGTCGGACACCCCCGGCAGCTGCGAGTGGGTGGGGCCGCAGTTGGGTGAACACAATGGTGTGCTGCTGGAGAGCCTGGGTTACGACGCCGCCGCCATTGCCCGCTTGCGTGAGGCAGGCGCGATCTGATGGTGCTTCGGTGCAAACGCGGGTGGGTGCAGCTCTGCCTTGTCGCCTCGTTGTTCAGCGGCTGGCCCCTGTCGGCGCACGCCGGCGAGACGTTGACCTGGTTGTTGCGCGACCTGCCGCCGCTGACCATTTTCGAGGGGCCGCGCAAAGGCCAGGGCGCACTGGACCAACTGTTGCCGATCCTCATCGAGCACTTGCCGGACTATCAACATCAGGTCCTGCACGTCAATCGCGCGCGCGGCATGCAGATGATGCGCGAACCGACCACACTCACCTGCGATCCTTCATTGCTGTGGACGGCGGAGCGAGCCAACTACATCGTGTTCTCCAGCCAGGCGTTTGTGGTCGCCAGCAATGGCATCACGATCCGGCATAGCCAGGAGGACGCGATGGTGCCCTATATCGTCGATGGCCAGTTCGACCTGCAGGCCTTTTTCGATGCCCATAAAGCACGGGTGGGCGCCATCGCCGAACGCAGTTACGGGCCGGTCGTCGATCAACAGCTCAAGCAGGCCGATGCGCACAAGCTCGCCCTTCACTACGGCAACGATGCCCTGGGCAGCCTGCTGCAAATGCAACGCCTGGGGCGCCTGGAAGCGGTGTTGGGTTACTGGCCGGAAATCCGCTATCACGCCATGCAGCAGGGCATCCCTTCCGCTGACCTGAGCTTTTACCCGATCAAAGGCTCAGCGCCCTACCAACGCACCCACATCGGTTGCTCGGATACGCCTCAGGGGCGTCAGATCATTCAGCGCATCAATCAGCTGCTGCTGGACATCCCACTGGAACAGGTGCAGCAGTCCTACGCCTCGTGGCTGGACCCGGTGATGCGCGAGCATTACCTGCGGGACAACCCCAGCTTCTTCCAGGATTCGCCAGAGCCCTGACAAATCGCAGGCAAAAAGAAACCCCGAAGAGTGGGGAGACACTTCGGGGTTAAACGTGGCCTATAAAGACCAGTACAACAAGGCGCAAACACCGGAGCACAATGTTTGCTCTTGCTGTTACGAAATCTGACCGGCCATGCTGTAGGAAGTTTCCACGATTAAACAATTCTTCATGCAGCGGCGGCGCTGCGGGTCTGGGCAGCGTTGCGCAACGCCGCAATGACCGAGGGTTCCAGACGCCCTTCGGCAATCTTGATATCGCGCAGCAGGCAATCCACCACATCCACCAGCACACGCTTGTCCATCAATTGCGTGCGGTCGACTTCACGCTCGACCACGATGGCGCCAGCAGGGTTCTTCACGGTGACCAGGCACTCGTCCTGCACACCGGAGGTGGTCAGCGTAACCTGATAAGGGCTCAGTGCTTCTTCGAGCAATAGGCTGATACTTTCCATCTCGATCACCACTCAATAGTTCAGGAACAATCGGTTCAACGGGAGCTGCATCTATCCTAAGTGACTGTTTGTGACGTAGGAAAGTTCGCTTTATCGTCTTTATGGGGCCGCCAGGGGTGACGGATTCCAGCATGCGCTTGCAACATGACAAGCAAAAAACGGCGCACATAACTGCTTACGCAATGGGCGACTGTTTTGGGGGTTGCCGACGGCTGAGGCCGGGGGTGAATCCTATACTCGGTGAGCGCTGGTGACGCTGTGATGCAGATAAAAGCGCATGTCAAAAGGCCCTTATAGCAAAGGATGAAGACGATGGCGGAACACAATGAACAGCAGACGTCGGCAGACAGAATGCACGCCGAGGTATCACGTATTTTTGCTGAAATAGCACGTATGAACGCTGAGCAAAACAAAATGAATGCTGAGCAAAACAAACTCAACAAGGAATCGCTGAAGATAACCTGTGAGATTTTCTGGTACCCCGTGGCTATCGCAACAGGCTTTTATGCCGCTGTCGGCACCGTGATCGTGGTCGCGCAGAAGCTATTCTCATAGCGCTCGGCCGGGCCTGCCAAAAACAAAAAACGTCGCTAACCCAAGGAATGCAAAGCGGCGTTTTTATGCACCATTAAAACCCCACCTGCAACCACCACAGGGTTAACAGGCTAGAATCCCCGAATTGCCCGGGGAACCTACTTTGAGAAGCGCACCTGAAAAACCCTTGCGCATCATCCTTGCCGACGACCATCCGATTTTCCTGATTGGTCTGCGGGCGGTCCTGGAGCGCGATGAACAACTGGAGATTGTCGGCGAAGCCAACTCTCCCCAATCCCTGACCCAATTGTTGCAACACTGTGCCTGCGACCTGCTGATCACCGATTTCATGATGCCTGGCGAACCCCAGGCCGACGGCTTGCGCCTGATCGACCAACTGCGCCGCCATCATCCGTCGCTGCCCATTGTCGTGGTGACCATGCTCAACAACGCGGGGTTGTTTCACGCCATCCTGGAGCTGGGTGTCATGGGCCTGCTGAGCAAAGCCAGCCTCGCGGATGAATTGCCTGAAGCCGTCCGACAGGTCCGCCAGCAGCGCTGCTATGTAGCCCACACCATTCGCCAGGCGCTGAGCGCGCTGGGCACGGATCGATTGCAGTCCCACGAGCAGCTGTCGCCCCGCGAATTGGAGGTGATTCGCCTGCTGGCAAGAGGGCTGACCGTTGGCGAGATCGCGGCACACCTGCATCGCAGCAAGCAGACGGTCAGCGCGCAGAAAGTCAGCGCCATGCGCAAGCTGGGGCTCAGTACCGACGCATCACTGTTTATCTACGTGCAGGAGCATGGCTTGGCCTGACCGGGTAGCCGATCCACGCTTTCAGTGCCTGGGCATCCATTGGCGGTGCAATCAGGCAACCTTGCAACCAGGCAGGGCCCAGCGTAGCGACCGCGTCACGATCGGCTGCGGTTTCAATCCCCGTCACCACCACGTTCATGCCCATGCGGCTGGCCATGCTCATGGCGCCTGCGACGACGGCCACTTTGCGCTCATCACTCGCCACGCCACTGGCAAAGGCCGGGGGTATTTTCAGTTCAGTGAACGGCAGCTCCAGCAAACGCTGCAAACTGGTACCGCCGACGCCGAAGTCACCGATAGACAACTTGCAGCCGATCATCCGTAAACGCAGCAAGCTGCTGACATGCGCGCTGTCGGTGTTCAACCGCGTGGTTTCGACCAGCTCCAGCGTGAGGCTATGGGCTGGCACGGCATGGCGTTGCAGCAAGCGCTGCAGCGCCTGGGGAAAATGCGCATGTTCGAGCATCCGCCCGGGAATATTCACCGCCACCGGCAAGAGCTCGCCCGTGTCCGACACGATCTGGCTGACAAAACCCAGGGCCTCTTCCAGCACATGCCAGGTAAACGCCTCCTCCATGCCGGCAAACTCCAGCACCGGCAGGAACTCATGGGGCAGTAACACTCCGCCGTCAGGCAGATACCAGCGCGCCAGCACCTCAACCCCCTGCACTACGCCGGCCTGGCAGACGATAGGCTGGAAGCTGGCGCTGGCGTAGCGCGCGATGGCCACCTGACAGGCATCCACCGAAGGCGGCAACTCATCCAGCTCACCGAGCCCCAACAGTTGGCGCACCTTATCCCAGGACACGACCTGCGGCCCCGGACGCAAGTGTTGCAGGCAAGCCGTCAACAGTTGCCCAACCAACTGGGCCGAGGCGGGTTTGGGCAAACAGCGCAGGACATTCAACCCGGCCTGGCGCGCCATGCTGGCGACCCCTGCCAACACATCCTGCTGAGCATTGCTTAGCAGGATCAGCACCTGAGCCTGGCGCTGCTCACCCAATTCGCGAATCAGTTCAAGGGCATCGCCTTGTTCCAGATAGAGGTCGCAAATAGCAATGTCCACCGGCCCCTTGCTCGCCAACGACTGCCGGGCGGCCTCTACGGTTTCGGCGGTCATGACATTGAAGACACCGTTGGCATTGAGCATCTGGTGCAGGGCCATCAGTTGGAACGGGTGATCTTCGAGGATCAAGACATTGAGGGAGCGCATGGCGAACTCTAAGACGCAGAAGCAAGGTTGCGCAGACTACGCAAAAGGCCATGCGCGCCCAATAGGACGCGTCCTATTCTTGCGGATGCAAATGGGTGCCCAACTCCACCCTGAATGCTGCCAGCGCCTCATCCAGCATGCGCCATAGCGCGTCAACCTCGTCAATGCGCTGCTCACGCAGGCAGCCCTCAAGCCCCACACACGCCTTGGCCAGCGGCAGCGCATCCACCAGGCAGCAAATGCCCTTGAGGCGATGCAGTGAAGCCATTACTCCTGGAAAGTCCTGACCCGCCAACGCCGTCTTGATCCCATCGTGTTCATGTTCCAGGCTCTTCGCCAACTCTTCCAGCATGCGCTGCAGGACCGGCCCATCGGCCTGGGTCATCGCCTGCAAGGTGTGGATATTGAAGGTGCGCGCCGGGCCCACACGGGCGAGGACCCTGGCCCATTGCTCAAGGGTCACCGGCTTGACCAGCAACTCATCCATCCCCGCCGCCAGGCAACGTTGGCGCTCATCCTCCATGGCATTGGCGGTGCATCCCACCAGCGCAGTGCGCGGTCGCTGCTCTTGCGTTTCAATCCCGCGCACGGCTTTGCTCAAGGCATAGCCGGACATGCCCGGCATGTTGCAATCCGTCACCAGCACGTCAAAGGCGTCATCGCGCCAGCACTGCAAGGCCGACTCGGCCGAGTCGAAGGCCACCACCCGGTGGCCGAGGAATTGCAGTTGCTGAGCCAGCACCAGGCGGTTGGCCGGCAGGTCATCGACGATCAGCACCGACAAACGGCGACCGGCAGCCTGCAGGACCGCTGCAGGCTCAGTTGGCCTGTCGTCGCCTCTGACCCGCTGCAAATACAGGTCAATGCAAATCGTCGTGCCCTCGCCCGCCGCGCTGCTCAGGGAGATCGTGCCGCCCATCAACTCCACCAGCTGCTGGCAAATGCTCAAGCCCAACCCCGTCCCGCCATGTTGCGCCGCTGTCAGCGGGCTGATCTGGACAAACGGCTTGAACACCCGCGCCTGCTGTTCAATGCCAATCCCTGGCCCACTGTCTTCGACACACAGGTGCAGGTATTCAGCCCCGGAGTCATCGCACTGGGCAACCACGCTGAGGCGGACCTCACCACGCTCGGTGAACTTCAGCGCGTTGCCCACCAGGTTATGCATGACCTGCCGCAACCGCAGCGGGTCGAACCAATAACTCCCTTGCGCCGCCGGGTCGAATGCCAGGGTAAAGCCCAGGCCTTTTTTACCCGCCATCGCCTCAAACAGCCGCTGGATGCCTTCGAAAAAACCCTTCAGGTCAGTGGTCTGCGGCACCAGTTGCAAATGGCCTGCTTCGATCTTGGCCAGGTCCAGGCTATCGCCCATCAACTCAATCAGCTCACGTGCCGAACGATGGGCCACCTGTAGCGCTTCGGAGACACGCTTGCCCTCGGCCAAGGCGCGTTCCTGCTCCAACTCAAGCAAGCCGATGATGGCGGTCATGGGAGTGCGAATTTCGTGACTGAGTGTGGAGAGAAACGCACTTTTTGCGTAGTTCGCGTCATCAGCGGCCTGGCGTGCGTCCATCAGCTGATGCTCCAGGACCTTGCGCTCACTGATATCGATCCACCCGCCAAGCAGCCCTTGCAGCTGGCCGCGCGCATCGAAAAACGGCACCGTCCATTGGTAAACGTGGAAAGTCCCGCCGTTGAACTCCAGTTGCCGATCAACAAACAACGATTGCTGCGTCGCCAACTGCTCCATGTGCCCGGCATGCAGGCGCGCGGCCGTGGCCTCCGGCATCAGGCCGCTTTCCATCAGGGTCAGGCCCTGGATCAGCTCCCGCCGGGTGGCCAGTTGCTGCTCATAGCGGGTGTTACAGGTCACCAACCGGCCCGCCAGGTCCCTTACAAAGACCGGATTGGGCATGCCATCCAGCAGGGCACGCTTGAAGGCCAACTGATCGCTCAGTCGTTGCTCGGCCACCAGGCGCTGCTGGATCTGCCGCTTGAGCCGGCTATTCCAGACCAGCGATACCAACACACACAACAGCGCCATCGCGACCGTCCAATAGGCCCATGGCGGCACACGCTGCCAAGCCGACGTCGGGATCGGCACCGTGCCCAGCCAGCGCAAACGCAGCGCGCTCAACTCGGCCACCGGCATCGCTTCCAGCGCCTTGTTCACAATGCTCAACAGCTCGGGCTGGTCCTTGCGCACCACCAGGCTGTTGGACGACCACTTGCCCTCCACGCTGCGCCCGATGCGCAAGCCGTCGGACGGGTAGCTCTGCACCTCCACTTCATTCTGGATCGTCGCCGCTGCATGCCCCTGGATCACCTGGTCACGGGCCTGGGTATAGTTACCGACCGAGAGAATCTCGATGCCTGGGTGTTCACGGCGAATGAAGTTTTCCAGCACATGCCGGGCCGGCAACGCCAAGACCTGGCCGGAGAGCTCACTCAAGCTGGCCAGTAGCGGCGTGTCGCTGCGCTGGACAAACACCCAGCCGGCACCACCAAAACCATGGCTGAAATCCAGGAATCGCCTGCGCTCCTGGTTCTCCGCCAGCGTGGTGTTCATATCCGCCCTGCCCGCTGCCAGTAACTCCAGGGTCTGCGCGGTGGAAGACACCTCCTCCATCACGAACTGCAAGCCCGTCATGCGTGAAATCCGGTTGAGCAGGTCGACGTTCAAGCCGACCCATTGGCCGTCCTTGTCCTTGAAGATGTACGGCGACTGTTGCTGGGACACCACCACCACATGGGGATGATGCAACAACCAGGCTTGCTCCTGGGCCGACAGCTCGATGCGGTCTGCGGCGATGCCCACCCCCAGGCCGGTGGTCCAGCGCGCGAGGATTTCCCGTTGTATGGACTCGTCGATACTTGCCAGGGCCCGGTCCATCATGCCCCCCAACAGCGGGTCGGCCGTACGCGAAGCAAAGGCAAAGCCAATCGGCGCCAGCCGGCTCTCCACGTTGATCTGCAAACCCAGGTAAGGACGCAATGACTTGTAGGCACGCACAATCACTTCATTGCCGATAAAGGCATCGGCATCCCCCTGGTTCAACGCTTCCAGGCCGCTGTAGAGGTTCGGAGCCAGCATGATGTGGCTGGCGGGGTAAGCCCGATGCACGTTGCCGACATTGGCATAGCCCTCCAGCAAGACCACCTTCTTGCCCTCAAGATCGTCGTTCTGCGTGGTGTCGTCGCGGCGCACGACCACCACCGAACGGTCCGGCATGTAGTCGCGGGTAAACCGCAACCCAGGCACATCCCGCTCATAACCGTTGGCGCTGGTCAGGATATCGATGGCGCCACTGCGCAAGGCTTCCACCGCCTGCGCCCGCTCAGCGAAGCCCATCACCTGCATGGGCACATCGAGGCGCGCGCCGACCAGGCTCAGGTAGTCGGCGCTGATGCCCTGGTAGCGATTATGGTCACGGGTGATATCAATCGGCTGGTAGTCAGCAATGGAAATGCCGACCTTCAGTGTCCGATGGCTCGCCAGCCATTGCTGCTCGCCTGCCGTCAGCGGCAAGGGGGCGAGCGGGGTAAACGCCGGCACCAGTTTGAACGGCAGGCTGTCGGCGGCCAGGCTTGCCGGCGATTGACCCACCAAGAGCAAACACAGCAGCCACACACACCTCTGGCTCAATAAACGCACCGGGTTGGTTTCCTCTCTTTTTTAGTCGATTGCCCACTGGAGTATGGCGTGCCCCAATGAAAAAGCCCGTCACGAAGACGGGCTTGAGCAACCTCGCAACGCCGTTGGATCAGAGCGGCTTGCCACGATTGCCGTGCTGGCTGACAAACGCCTGTACGGCTTTCAGGTCATTGGCCAACACGGTGCAACGCTCTTCACGCTCGAACAGGTCTGCCAAGTGCGCCGGCAACTCCAGCGCCTTGCCAACACCTGCCTTCTCCACCGCTTCCGGGAATTTCACCGGGTGCGCGGTGCCGAGGATCACCATCGGGATGTCCAGGCTGCGCCGGCATTCGCGGGCGGCCTTCACACCGATGGCGGTGTGTGGGTCCAGCAGCTCGCCGGTCTGGGCGTAGACGTCGGCGATGGTTTCGCAGGTCTCTGCGTCATCGACAGCCAGGGAGTCGAACAGCTTGCGGGTTTCGGTCCAGCGCTCTTCTTCAACG
Organism: Pseudomonas sp. FP453; assembly: GCF_030687495.1. Lineage (NCBI taxonomy): Bacteria > Pseudomonadati > Pseudomonadota > Gammaproteobacteria > Pseudomonadales > Pseudomonadaceae > Pseudomonas > Pseudomonas sp. FP453. Next base: position 5,013,317 of record NZ_CP117435.1, read on the forward strand.
CTGAAACCGCCACCGCTCTTGAAGGTGTCCATCAAGCCGGCAATGGCCGCGCCGTTGCGGCCGTGCATGTCGAACAGCAGGCGTTCGAAGTTCGACGAGACCATGATGTCCATCGACGGCGACAGCGTGGCGTGCAGGGTTTCCTTGACGTACCGGTTGCCGCTCATGAAGCGGTGCAGGATATCGTTGCGGTTCGTGGCGACGATCAACTGGTTGATCGGCAAGCCCATGTTGCGCGCCAGGTAACCGGCGAAGATGTCGCCGAAGTTGCCGGTCGGCACCGAGAACGACACCGAACGCGCCGGCCCGCCCAACTGCAGCGAGGCATGGAAGTAGTAGACGATCTGGGCCATGATCCGCGCCCAGTTGATCGAGTTCACCGCCACCAGGCGCGTGCCTTTGAGGAAGCTCTGGTCTGCGAAGCTATTCTTGACCATTTCCTGGCAGTCATCGAAGTTGCCTTCGATGGCGATGTTATGGATGTTCTCGCCAAAGATGGTGGTCATCTGCCGACGCTGCACTTCCGACACGCGCTGGTGCGGGTGCAGGATGAAGATGTCGACGTTTTCGCAGTGCTTGCAGCCCTCGATGGCGGCCGAACCGGTATCACCGGAAGTCGCGCCGATGATCACCACGCGCTCGCCGCGCTTTTGCAGCACATAGTCCAGCAGGCGACCCAGCAGTTGCAGGGCGAAGTCCTTGAACGCCAGGGTCGGGCCGTGGAACAGTTCCAGGACCCACTCGTTGCCGTTCAGCTGGCGCAATGGCGCGATGGCGCTGTGGGAAAACACGCCGTAGGTCTCTTCGAGGATCTTCTTGAAATCCGCATCCGGGATGCTGCCGGTGACGAACGGGCGCATCACCCGGAACGCCAGCTCGTGGTACGGCAGGCCGGCCCAGGAAGCGATCTCTTCCTGGGTGAAGCGTGGCAGGTTTTCCGGCACGTACAGGCCGCCGTCAGTGGCAAGGCCTGCCAGCAGGACGTCTTCGAAATTCAGGGCCGGTGCCTGGCCGCGGGTGCTGATGTAGCGCATGAAAGCAAACCTTTGGTTTGGGCTTCAAGCTTCAAGCTACAAGCTGCAAGTTAAAGCGAATCGGCTTCCACTTGCAGCTTGTAGCTAATAGCTTGCAGCTAAATTAATTCAAATGTTCGACGCGAATACGGACGACCGGCCCAACCACGCCCTGAAGAGCTTCCAGTGCTTGGATGGCATCGTTCATGTGCTGTTCGAGCACGCGGTGGGTCAGCAGGATCATCGGCACCTGGCCGTTTTGCTCCTCGACTTCCTTCTGCATGATCGACTCTATGTTGATACCGCGCTCCGACAGGATGCTGGCGACCTGGGCCAACACGCCCGGGTGATCCTGGGCCTGGATGCGCAGGTAGTAGGCGCTTTCGCAGGCTTCGATCGGCAGGATCGGGTGGGCCGACAGCGAGTCCGGCTGGAAGGCCAGGTGCGGCACGCGGTTTTCCGGGTCGCTGGTCATGGCGCGAACCACGTCCACTAGGTCGGCGATCACCGACGAAGCGGTCGGTTCCATGCCGGCGCCGGCGCCGTAGAACAGGGTCGAACCGGCAGCATCACCATTGACCATCACGGCGTTCATCACGCCATTGACGTTGGCAATCAGGCGGTCGGCCGGGATCAGTGTCGGGTGCACACGCAGCTCGATACCGGCTGGGGTGCTGCGCGCCACGCCGAGGTGCTTGATGCGGTAGCCCAGGGCTTCGGCGTAGTTCACGTCGGCGGTGGTCAGCTTGGTGATGCCTTCGGTGTAGGCCTTGTCGAACTGCAGCGGGATACCAAAGGCGATGGACGCCAGGATGGTCAGCTTGTGCGCCGCGTCGATGCCTTCCACGTCAAAGGTCGGATCGGCTTCGGCGTAACCCAGGGCCTGGGCTTCGGCCAGCACGTCTTCGAAGGTGCGGCCCTTCTCGCGCATTTCGGTGAGGATAAAGTTGCCGGTGCCGTTGATGATGCCGGCGACCCAGTTGATACGGTTGGCGGACAGGCCTTCACGGATGGCCTTGATCACCGGGATACCACCGGCCACGGCGGCTTCGAACGCCACGATCACGCCCTTCTCGCGGGCCTTGGCGAAGATCTCGTTGCCGTGCACGGCGATCAGCGCCTTGTTGGCGGTGACCACGTGCTTGCCGTTCTCGATCGCCTTGAGCACCAGCTCGCGGGCCACGGTGTAGCCGCCGACCAGCTCGATGACGATATCGATTTCAGGGTTGGTGGCCACGGCGAAGACATCGTTGGTAATCGCAATACCGGTCGTTTCGAACTGAGGCTTTGGCGAACGCGTGGCAATTTGCGCCACTTCAATCCCGCGACCTGCACGGCGGGAAATTTCTTCAGCATTACGCTGAAGTACGTTGAAGGTGCCGCCACCGACGGTCCCTAACCCACAGATGCCTACTTTGACCGGTTTCACTGAAGAACTCCCCATGAAACGGCCGACGCTAGGTCGGCCGTGGAAAACAGCCGCACGACTGCGGCTTGCAATTAACGACCCGCCGACGTGTCAGCGAGCCTTGATCGTCGATGCTTCGACGATGCTGGTTTATTTGGCACCGAGCGCCAGTTTGGCAACTTGTGGTGCCGGCTGGTAGCCCGGAATCACTTGGCCGTCGGCCAAAACGATGGCCGGTGTACCGTTCACACCGATGGACTGGCCCAAGGCGAACTGCTTGGAAACCGGGTTGGCGCATTTGGCCGCCTTGATTTCCTTGCCATCGACCATCTTGTCCATGGCCGCCTTCTTGTCGGCCGAGCACCACACGGCTTGCAACTGCTCGTCACCCGGCGAGCCCAGGCCCTGGCGCGGGAACGCGACGTAGCGGACTTCCACGCCCAGCTTGTTCAGCGCAGGCACTTCGGCGTGCAGCTTGTGGCAGTACGGGCAGGTGGTGTCGGTGAACACGGTGATGTGGGTCTTGGTCTCGCCGATGGCCGGGTAAACCACGGTCTCGGCCACCGGAATACCATTGATCAGCTTGGACACGCCCAGGCGCTCGGCTTTCTCGGTGAGGTTGACCGGCTTGCCGTCCTTCAACTGGAACAGATAGCCCTGGACAATGTACTGGCCGTCGGCACTGGCGTACAGCACGCGGCTGCCCTTGAGCTTGACTTCATACAGGCCGGCCATGGGGCTGGCGCTGATGCTTTCGATCGGCGTGTCGAGTTGCAGGTTGGCCAGGCTCTTGCGGATGGTCTGCTCGGCAGCGTCATCGGCGACAACAAAGGTGGAAACCAACGCAATGGCTGCGGCGGCAATAATCTGGGTCAAGCGCATGGGAACTCCTGAAGGCAGATGCAGGGACGGGCATTGACGCCGCTTGGAAACACAGGCCTGGGCCGTCCCCTTTGCTAACCGGCAAAGCCTACCACAGTTGGGCGCAAGGGCAGCCCGCAGCGGGACAAATTGGCGGTTTTCAGCCACGCGGGTGGTGCTTGGCGTGCATATCCTGCAAGCGTGCACGTGCCACGTGGGTGTAGATCTGGGTTGTGGATAAGTCGCTGTGACCGAGCAGCATTTGTACGACGCGCAAATCCGCCCCGTGGTTGAGCAAATGGGTGGCAAAAGCGTGACGCAATGTATGGGGCGACAGGCTCTTGCCGATACCCGCGACCTTGGCTTGATGCTTGATCCGGTGCCAGAACGTCTGGCGGGTCATCTGCTCGCCACGCAGGCTGGGGAACAGCACATCGCTGGGGCGCCCGCCGAGCAACTCACTGCGCCCGTCGCGCATGTAACGCTCGACCCACACGATCGCTTCCTCGCCCATCGGCACCAGTCGCTCCTTGCTGCCCTTGCCCATCACCCGCAACACGCCCTGGCGCAGGTTGATCTGTTCCAGGGTCAAGCTGATCAACTCGGTCACCCGCAGGCCGCAGGCGTACAACACCTCCAGCATGGCGCGGTCGCGCTGGCCGATGGCTTCGCTCAGGTCTGGGGCGGCGAGCAAGGCATCGACGTCGGCTTCCGACAAAGATTTGGGCAACGGCCTGCCGAGTTGTGGCATGTCGACTTGCAGGGTCGGGTCGAGGGTAATCAGTTTTTCCCGCAGCAAGTAGCGATAGAAGCCACGCACACCAGAGAGGAATCGCGCAGTGGAACGCGGCTTGTAGTTCTGCTCAAGGCGCCAGGCCAGGTGATCGAGGATCAGCTCGCGGCCGGCGTTGGGCAGTTCGAGGTTTTTTTCCTGCAGCCAGCCATTGAACAGGGCCAAGTCGCTGCGGTAGGCCTGGCGGGTGTTGTCCGACAGGCCTTTTTCCAGCCAGAGGGCGTCGAGGAAGCGGTCGATCAAGGGGTGGTCGATGGCGGGCATGGGGGCTCAGGCGGGCTTCTGTGGTGTCTGTTAGATCCTATCGCAGGCAAGCCAGCTCCCACCCGGGTTTTCTATCTGGCCAATGATTTGTGACCGACACTGATCAAATGTGGGAGCTGGCTTGCCTGCGATAGCCGCGACTCGGTCCAGGATCAGCCAACAAACCCAGGCAACACCGGCACCGGCCGCTTATCGGCATCAATCGCCACAAAGCTGAACACACCCTGGATCGCCCTTTCACGGCCATCGGCACTCATGCTCTCGACAAACACTTCCACTTCAACCTTGAGGCTGGTGTTACCGACTTTGATCACCCGGCCGATCAGCTCAACGATGGAGCCAGCAGGGATCGCATGATTGAAGTCGATACGGTCGGTGGAAACCGTCACCAACGGCAACCGGCAAAACCGCGTGGCGGTGATGAACGACACTTCATCCATCCAGGCCAGCGCGGTGCCGCCGAACAGCGTGTTGTGGTGGTTGGTGGTCGGCGGAAACACTGCCTTGGTCACATGGGTCACGGACAGGTCGGTGCGGCGCTGGATTTCTTCGAGGCGGGTGGTCATTAACAAATACCGGCAAATAGACAAATTTCAGGCACAAAAAAGCAGCCCGTAGGCTGCTTTTTTCTGCATCGGGAAGCTGGACTTAAGCCAGTTTTTCCTTGATGCGAGCTGCTTTACCGGACAGGTCACGCAGGTAGTACAGCTTGGCTTTACGTACGTCACCGCGACGTTTAACGGCCATGCTGTCGATTTGCGGGCTGTAGGTCTGGAAAGTACGCTCTACGCCAACACCGTTGGAGATTTTACGAACAGTGAAAGCACTGTTCACACCACGGTTACGCTTGGCGATTACCACGCCTTCGAACGCTTGCAGACGCGAACGGTCGCCTTCCTTCACTTTCACCTGAACGACAATGGTGTCGCCCGGGGCAAAGGTAGGGATCTCTTTGGTCATCTGCTCTGCTTCGAGTGCAAGGATGATTTTGTTAGTCATGCTGTGCTCCTAAGGTAAGTCAATGGACCTACCATCGATACGTTGTTAACTATCGTCCCGCGCGAGGATGTATTCCTCGAGCAGCTTCTTCTCTTCTCCAGAAAGCGAGCGGCTTTCCAGAAGATCGGCGCGTCGTTCATAGGTCCGACCAAGGGACTGCTGTAAACGCCAACGCCGGATGTGTGCGTGATTGCCACTTAGCAATACGTCGGGAACACGCTGATCCGCATACACCTCCGGTCGGGTGTAGTGCGGGCAATCCAGCAAACCATCCGTGAAGGAATCTTCCTCCGCGGAGTCCGCATGCCCTAAAGCTCCAGGCAGCAGTCGTGTAACCGCATCTATCAGGACCATCGCTGGCAGCTCGCCGCCAGACAGGACATAGTCCCCAATCGACCACTCTTCATCGACATGAGCATCTATAAAACGCTCGTCAATGCCTTCATAGCGACCGGCAATCAGGATCAATGCTTCCTCATTCGCCATGTCGCGTACCGCAGCCTGTTTCAGCTGACGGCCTTGAGGGGACAGGTAAATTACCTTCGCCTTCTCCCCGGCTGCGGCCTTGGCCTGGGCCAACGCGTCTTCCAGGGGCTTGATCTTCATCACCATGCCCGGGCCACCGCCAAATGGGCGATCGTCCACAGTGTGATGTCGATCCGTCGTGTAGTCTCGCGGGTTCCAACAGGTGAGCTGCAACAGCCCCTGTTTCACCGCCCGACTGGTGATGCCGTACTCGCTGATGGCGGAGAACATCTCGGGAAACAAACTGATCACTTCAATGCGCAAATTAGCCACGCTTAGAAGTCCGCATCCCATTCCACCTTCATCTCGCCCGCGGCCAGGTCGACGGCCAACACGCATTGCTCCGTATAGGGCAACAGGCGTTCGCGATCATCCAGGCTGCCAGCGCAAGGCTTGACCACCATTACATCATTGGCGCCGGTTTCCAGAAGATGGTCGATTTTCCCGAGCAATTGCCCGAGTTGATCAATAACCTTCAGACCTTCCAGCTGGTACCAGTAGTACTCGCCGTCGGTCAATTCAGGGAACAGGTTGCGCGGCACGCAGATCTCATAACCGGCCAGAAGACGAGCTTCTTCACGATCATCAAGACCCTTGAGCTTTGCGACCAGGAACTTGTCGCTCCCGCGTCCACTGACCAGCTCGACCTGTTTCACACTCCCTTCGCGCTTGAGCGTCCAGGTTTTGTACTGCAACAGGTTTTCAGTCGGATCAGTAAAGGAATACACCTTCACTTCGCCGCGAACGCCATGAACAGAGTAAATCTTGCCGATAACGATCAAATCATCAGCAACAGCTGGCGTCGCGTTCATATTGCTCAGGCTGCGGCCTTAGCCGAGTCTTTCAACAGCTTGGCAACGCGCTCGGATGGCTGTGCGCCAACGCTCAGCCAGTAGGCTACGCGCTCTTGGTTCACGGACAGACGAACTTCTTGACCACGAGCGATCGGGTTGAAGAAGCCAACTTGTTCCTTGTGAGAGCCGTCACGTGGGTTGCGGCTGTCAGTTACGGTCAAGTGGTAAAACGGGCGCTTTTTGGAGCCGCCAAGGGCAAGACGGATTGTTAGCATGTGAACATCGTTCCTGTAGTCGGTGCTGCAAATCTAAATGCACAGCGGGCATAGGTGCCCGAAAGGCCGCATATTCTAAGGAATATCCGGACTTTTGCAAATGTCTTTTTCTGGCGCCTATCGGCGTGCCATTCAGATCTGCTATAGAGCCGTCGGTTAAAACGGCAAGTCAGCTCCCGCTAACCGCGGGTTTGCTGGAGATCCCACATCCCTGTGGGTCGGAGCAAGAGCGAACTCCTGCTCGAATTCTTTACATTTTCGGCATGCCGCCGCCGGGCAACATGCCGCCCATGCCGCGCATCATCTTGGCCATTCCGCCTTTTGCGGAGAATTTCTTCATCATCTTCTGCATCTGCTTGTGTTGCTTGATCAAGCGACCGATGTCCTGCACCTGGGTGCCGGAACCCATGGCGATCCGACGCTTGCGCGAACCGCTGATCAGCTCAGGGTCACGGCGCTCGGCCGGGGTCATGGAGTTGATGATGGCTTCCATCTGCTTGAACTGCTTCTCTGCCGCGCCCTGGGCATTGCCCATCTGCGCCAGATTCACACCGCCGATATTCGGCAGCTTGTCCATCAGGCCGCCGAGACCGCCCATGTTCTTCATCTGTTGCAGCTGGTCACGGAAGTCTTCGAGGTCGAAGCCCTTGCCCTTCTTCAGCTTCTTGGCCAGCTTGTCGGCCTTGTCCTTGTCGAGGGTAGCTTCGGCCTGCTCGATCAGACTGAGCACGTCGCCCATGCCAAGGATGCGCGAGGCGATACGCTCCGGGTGGAACGGTTCGAGCGCTTCGCTCTTCTCGCCCATACCGATGAACTTGATCGGCTTGCCAGTAATGGCACGTACCGACAGCGCGGCACCGCCACGGGCGTCGCCGTCGACCTTGGTGAGGATCACACCGGTCAGCGGCAGTGCGTCGCCGAACGCCTTGGCAGTGTTGGCCGCATCCTGGCCGGTCATGGCGTCGACCACGAACAGCGTCTCGACCGGATTGATCGCGGCATGCAGCGCCTTGATCTCACCCATCATCTCTTCGTCGATGTGCAGGCGACCGGCGGTATCGACGATGACCACGTCGATGAACTTCAGCTTGGCTTCTTTAATAGCCGCGTTGGCGATATCGACCGGCTTCTGGCTCAGGTCGGACGGGAAGAAGGTCACACCCACTTCGCCCGCGAGCATTTCCAGCTGTTTAATCGCCGCCGGACGGTAGACGTCAGCCGACACCACCATCACGGACTTCTTCTTGCGCTCTTTAAGGAAGCGCGCCAGCTTGCCGGCGGTGGTGGTCTTGCCCGCACCTTGCAGACCGGCCATCAGCACGACGGCTGGTGGCACGGCGCTGAGGTTCAGGTCTTCGTTGGCCGCGCCCATCAGGCTTTCAAGTTCGGCCTGGACGATCTTCACGAAGGCCTGGCCCGGGGTCAGGCTGCGGGACACTTCGGTGCCCACTGCGCGCTCTTTGACCGAGTTGACGAAGTCCTTCACCACGGGCAAGGCCACGTCGGCTTCCAGCAACGCCATGCGCACTTCACGCAGGGTGTCTTTGATATTGTCCTCGGTCAGCTTGGCCTTGCCGGTTACGTGGCGCAGCGTCTGCGAGAGACGGTCAGTCAAGTTTTCAAACATGCGCGTTCCTTTCAGGCCCTACTCATCGAAATGCAGTGGTAGACCGAGGTAATGACGGCCCAGGCTGTGGTAAATCGCTATTAAAAACAGCGCTCGGCGAGCCTGCGGCGTGGGCAGGTCGCGGATTATAGCGAAGACTGCCGCCATGCACACCCGCTGTCTGGCCTGAGAGTCTTTCGTGTTACGCGGGGGTATGCCAAACTCAGCGCCTTTCGGGCTTGCCTAACAGGATTTATGCTCCCTTTGTCACCCAGTTTGCTACCCAGCCTCGCCGCCGCCATTTTGTACGCCGCTGCGACTCTCTATCAGGGCACTCGTCTGGCCCAAGGCACCAAGGCGGACAAACGCCTGCTGGTTGGCCTTGGCGTCGCTGCCCTGCTGGCCCACGCTGCCAGCCTGTTTACCCACCTGATGACGCCGGTCGGCCTGGGCCTGGATTTTTTCAGCGCGGCCAGCCTGATCGCAGCGGCCGTGATCGCCTTGACGCTGATCGCCTGCTCGCGCATCCCGGTGGAGAACCTGCTCGTCCTGCTATTCCCCCTGGGCGTGCTGACGGTGCTGCTATCGCAATTCGCCCCCACCGGCACCGTCCAGGTGATCGATGAGGAGCCGGGCATCCTCGCGCACATCCTGTTGTCGATCCTGGCCTACGGCATGTTCACCATCGCGGTGTTCCAGTCCCTGCTCCTGCTGCTGCAGGACCACCAGCTCAAGCACAAGCACCCGTCCGGGCTGATCAAGAACTTCCCGCCGCTGCAAACCATGGAAAGCCTGCTGTTCGGTTTCCTCTGGGCCGGCTGGACGCTGCTGTCGCTGTCACTGATCTCCGGCTGGCTGTTCGTCGAAAACCTGTTTGCCCAGCACCTGGTGCACAAGACCCTGCTGGCGTGCCTGGCCTGGGTGGTGTTCAGCGTACTGCTGTGGGGCCGCAACCACCTTGGCTGGCGCGGGCACAAGGCGATCCGCTGGACCCTGGCCGGTTTCTGCCTGCTGATGCTGGCCTATTTCGGCAGCAAGCTGGTTCGCGAATACATCCTGCATATCTGACGGGCAGCCATCATGGACAACTTGCCCCTGGGGCCGATGCTCGCGGTAATCGCCTTGCTGGTGTTATGGGCGGCGCTGTTTACCGCCATCGAAGCCGCACAACAACACCTGCTGGCCCTGCGCCCCGGTACACGCCAGGGTGACAAGGCGGCGGCCCGCCTGAACTTCCCGCGCAACAGCCTGATCCTGTGCAACAGCTTGTGCCGCGCCGCGGTGGTGATCCTCTGCACGCTGCTGGCGATCTATGCCTGGGCGCAAAACGGCCCGTGGCTGGGCTGGATGATTTCCTGCGCGATCCTGCTGATCCTCGCCGACTACCTGCCCCGTGCCCTCGCCACGCGCTATCCGCAGGCGGTGCTGGGCTTTGGCAACACGCTGCTGGGCGTGCCGCTGAAAATCCTCTATCCCCTGGCCTGGCTGCTCAATGGCATCAGCTTATTGTTGTTGCGCCCGTTCGCCCGCAAGTCCGGCGTGGTGAAAAAGAGCGACGAGCCGTTGCCGGATCATGATGACGAACCCGAGCCCCAGGCCGACGAAGACCGCACACCCGGCATGCCGGGCATCCACGCCCTCGACAACATCACCGTCAACGACATCCTGGTGCCGCGCAGCGAAGTGGACGGCATCAACCTGGATGACCCGATCGACGAGATCATCGAGCAGCTGCGCACGTCCCAGCGCACCCGCCTGCCGGTGTTCCACAGCGATATCAACCAGGTCGAAGCCGTCCTCAACACCCGGCAGATCCAGCACCTGCTACCCGACGCCAGCCTGACCAAGGAAGCCGTGCTCGCCGCCTGCCACGAACCCTACTTCGTCCCGGAAAGCACGCCGCTGCAACTGCAACTGCTGAACTTCCATAAACAGCAGCGCCGCCTGGGCATGGTGGTGGACGAATACGGCGAAGTGCTCGGCATTGTCACCCTGGAAGACATCCTTGAAGAAATCGTCGGTGAATTCGAAAGCGAACAGGGTGCGGAGAACCCGCATATCGAAGCGCAGCCCGATGGCCGCTACATTGTCGATGGCGCCGCGTCGATCCGCGAACTGAACAAGAGCCTGAACTGGCACCTGCCCAGCGACGGCCCCAAGACCCTCAATGGCTTGGTGACCGAGGCGCTGGAGACGATCCCCGATTGTGCGGTGTGCCTGAAGATCGGGCGTTATCGCCTGGAAATCCTCGAGACCGAGGACAACCGGGTGAGCAAGGTGCTGATCTGGCATACCAGCCGGGTGCCCGTCGCCGCCTGACCCCACTTGATCAACCTGTGGGACCTGGCTTGTGTGGGAGCTGGCTTGCCTGCGATGCAGGCGACTCGGTTCATCAGTTACACCGAGGCGATGCTATCGCAGGCAAGCCAGCTCCCACATAAGCTCAGCTCCCACAGAGATCCAGTTTCAATCCGCCAGCCTCTTGTTGTATTTCAAAACCCCTTCCTATAATCCCTGCGGCTTACCAGAGCCCCGCCCGTCCGCGTGCTACCCGCACTTCAAGCGTCCAGGCACCGCTTTACCGTGTCTGACCGGTGTTCGCTCCCATCCCGAGCTGCCCCGCGCACAACCCATGATCCATGGGAGTTCGGCCCATAATAATCCGCGTCCAAACGCGCAATGACCGCTAGGGATACCGCCATGAGCACCACCTATAACGAGGCCGCGACCGACGCCGCCCCGACCAACTCGACCGCACGGGTGGCCACGGCCAGCATCGTCGGCACCGCCATCGAGTTCTACGACTTCTATATCTACGCCACCGCCGCCGCGCTGGTGATCGGCCCGGTCTTCTTCCCGCAGACCTCCGGCACTGCGCAGATGCTGGCTTCGTTCCTGACCTTCGGCATCGCCTTTATCGCCCGCCCGCTGGGTTCGGCGTTGTTCGGCCACTTTGGCGACCGCATTGGCCGCAAATCAACCCTGGTTGCCTCGCTGCTGTTGATGGGCGTGTGCACCACGCTGATCGGCTTGCTGCCGGGCTACGACAGCATCGGGGCCTGGGCGCCGATCCTGTTGTGCGTACTGCGTTTCGGCCAGGGCCTGGGCCTTGGCGGGGAATGGGGCGGTGCCGCCTTGCTGGCCACCGAGAACGCGCCGAAGGGCAAACGCGCCTGGTTCGGCATGTTCCCGCAATTGGGCCCGTCGATTGGCTTCCTCGCGGCCAACGGCCTGTTCCTGATCCTGGCCATGAGCCTGAGCGACGAGCAGTTCCGCAGCTGGGGCTGGCGCATTCCGTTCATCCTCAGCGCGGCCTTGGTGATGGTGGGCCTGTACGCCCGCCTGAAACTGCATGAAACCCCCGTGTTCGCCAACGCGGTAGCCAAGGAAGCCCCAGTCAAGGTGCCGCTGGTGGAGCTGTTCAGCCAGCACTGGCTGCCGGTGCTGCTGGGCGCGGCGTCGATGGTGGTGTGTTATGCGCTGTTCTACATCACCACCGCGTTTTCCCTGAGCTACGGTGTGTCCACCCTGGGTTACAGCCGCGAGACGTTCCTCGGCTTGCTGTGCTTCGCAGTGTTGTTCATGGGGCTGGCCACACCGCTGGCAGCCCTGGCCAGTGATCGCTACGGGCGCAGGCCGGTGCTGATCGTCGGCGCGATCCTGGCGATCCTGTCGGGCTTTACCATGGAGCCACTGCTGACCCATGGCTCGACCTGGGCCGTGGCACTGTTCCTGGCGCTGGAGCTGTTCCTGATGGGCGTGACGTTTGCGCCGATGGGCGCGATGCTGCCGGAACTGTTCCCGACGCGCGTGCGTTATACCGGCGCATCGGCGGCATATAACCTGGGTGGGATTGTGGGCGCGTCAGCGGCACCGTTCTTCGCGACCAAGCTGGTGGCGATGGGTGGGCTGAGTTATGTCGGCGGGTATGTGTCGGCGGCAGCGTTGCTGAGCTTGATTGCGGTGCTGTGCCTGAAAGAGACGCGGGATAATGATTTGAATCGCGTTGCCTGATGCACCGCTATCGCAGGCAAGCCAGCTCCCACATTTGACCGCATTCCTACAGGATAAACGCGGTCAAATGTGGGAGCTGGCTTGCCTGCGATGGACGCGACTCGATTACAGCTCTACTACAACAGCCTTGGAAGCACGGGTCGCTTTAGCCCGAGCCGCTTCAATCGACTCATCCCGCGCCAACGCCACACCCATCCGCCGCTGGCCATTCACTTCCGGCTTGCCAAACAAACGCAGCGCCGTGTCCGGCTCGCTCAAGGCCGCGCCGAGGTTGGCGAATGCGGTCTGGGTCGACTGCCCTTCCACCAGAATCACCGCCGACGCCGAAGGCCCGAACTGACGGATCAACGGAATCGGCAGACCGAGAATCGCGCGGGCGTGCAGCGCGAACTGCGACAGGTCCTGGGAAATCAGGGTCACCAAGCCCGTGTCATGCGGGCGCGGCGACACTTCGCTGAACCACACCTGGTCACCCTTGATGAACAGCTCCACACCAAACAGGCCACGGCCACCCAATGCCTCGGTCACGGCTTTGGCAACGCGCTCGGATTCGGCCAAGGCAATCGGGCTCATGGCCTGTGGCTGCCAGGATTCCTGGTAATCGCCCTTCTCCTGACGATGGCCAACCGGTGTGCAGAAGGTGGTGCCGCCAATGTGGCGCACGGTCAGCAAGGTGATTTCGTAGTCGAAGTCGATAAAGCCTTCGATGATCACCCGGCCTTTACCGGCACGCCCGCCTTCCTGGGCGTAATCCCAGGCTTTCTGCACGTCATCGGCGCTGCGCAGCAGGCTCTGGCCCTTGCCCGACGAACTCATCACCGGCTTGACCACGCACGGGAAGCCCAGGTCCTGCACGGCCTTGCTGTAGTCTTCGAAGGTATCGGCGAAGTGGTACGGCGAGGTGGGCAGGTCCAGTTCTTCGGCAGCCAGGCGACGGATGCCTTCGCGGTTCATGGTCAGCGAAGTGGCACGCGCCGTCGGGATCACGGTGAAGCCTTCGGCTTCCAGTTCCACCAGGGTGGCGGTAGCGATGGCTTCGATTTCCGGCACGATGAAGTGCGGCTTCTCGGCCTCGATCACCGCACGCAGGGCAGCGCCGTCGAGCATGTTGATCACGTGGCTACGGTGCGCAACCTGCATGGCAGGGGCGTTGGCGTAGCGATCCACGGCAATCACTTCAACGCCCAGGCGTTGCAGTTCGATTACCACTTCCTTGCCCAGCTCACCGCAGCCACACAGCAAAACGCGGGTCGCGGTTGGCGACAATGGAGTTCCGATTCGGGTCATCTCAGGTCCTCAGGGGAGCGGATCATGGGGAGAAAGGCCGGCATTTTACATGAACTGTAAGAATTGGCCTCAGTTGACGACGGCGCGCTTGCGCACACGCCAGGCCATGATCAGCCACACCACCGTGACCCCGGCGAATTTCGACGCCAGCGCCGTGCCGGCCACGGCCGGGGTGAGTGCGCCGATCAGGCCGAAAAAGATAAAGGTATCGAGGGGAATGCTCAGCGCCGAACTGATCCACAGGCGATCGTGGAGCGGGCGCTTGGTGATGCTGAACACCAGCCAGTCGATGCATTCGGACACCGCGAACGCCGTGGCGCTGGCCAGAGCGATGGCCGGGTCGGACGTGACATACGACAGCACCAGCGCCGCCAGCATGGCGACGATTGCGCCGTGGCCGAAGCGGGTTTGCACCATGTCCCGCAGGATAAACACCAGGCCTCCCCAGGCGGACCAGATGACATCCAGGTGCGGGGCGGTGGAGAAGGCGAAGTTGATCAGCACGACGCTGCTGATGTAGGCGATCAGGAAGAGCATGGGAAAGTGGACCTGTGGGTTATGCCGCACAGGGTACTTCACAATTGGAAATATGTCGTCTGGGAGGGCCTCATCGCAGGCAAGCCAGCTCCCACATTGGACCGCGTTTATCCTGTAGGAATGCGGTCAAAATGTGGGAGCTGGCTTGCCTGCGATAGCGATCTATTGGGCGCCCGATTTCCCCGGAACCATAAACACCATCCCCCCCGCCAACGCCCGCTCATGACACAACCCCAACACCACCCGGCGCTCGGCATTGTCCATGCGCCCCCAGCGCGTGATCTCATCCACCGTACGCTGGCAACCCGTACAGATATCGTCGTCATCCAACGCACAAATACTCACGCACGGCGACGCAACAGGGCGTTCAGTCGGGTTCATTCTTCCTGCTCAACCAAGTCACGCGCGTAACGCTGCGAGTTATGCACATAGTGCGCGGCGCTGGCTTCGAGCATCTTCTTCTGCGCCTCGGTCAACTCACGCACCACCTTGCCCGGCGAGCCCATCACCAGCGAACCATCAGGAATCTCCTTGCCTTCACCGATCAGCGAGTTGGCGCCGATGATGCAGTGCTTGCCGATCCTGGCGCCGTTAAGGATCACCGCGTTGATACCGATCAGGCTGTAGTCGTCCACCGTGCAGCCGTGCAGCATGGCGTTATGGCCGATGGTCACGCCGGTGCCCAGGGTCAGCGGGTAGCCCATGTCGGTGTGCATCACGCTGCCGTCCTGCACGTTGCTGTTCTTGCCGATCAGGATCAGTTCGTTGTCGCCACGCAACACCGCGTTGAACCAGACGTTGGCGCCTTCCTCCAGCTTGACCTTGCCCACCAGCGTGGCATTGGGGGCCACCCAGCTGTTGGGGTGCGTCTCGACGCGGGCGTCGCCCAGGCGGTATTTCATGGTTTTTCCTCACGGCTCGCCATTCAAACGATGGCTTAGATATTGATGAAGCTTTTCGGTGGCTGGTGCAGGCTGATCTTGGCGTCGTCATAGAGCAGGTTGATCAACTCGACAATCATGATCGCCGTCAGGCCCCAGATCTTGTATTCACCAAACCGATAGCTGGGCACGTACCAACTGCGGCCCTGGTAGTCGATCCTGTGGGTATGTTCACGCGGGTCCTGTCGGAAAAACTCCAGGGGTACGCTGAAAACGGCAGCAATCTCGGCATCGTTGGCCAGGTATTCGACGTAGTCGGGGATAACGCCTACATAAGGTGTGACTCGAATGCCATGCAGGGAGATCAGTGGACTCAACGGGCCGATCACTTCCACCAGGCCGGGCGGCAGGCCGATTTCTTCTTCGGCCTCACGCAGGGCGGTGAAGATCAGGTCCGGGTCTTCGGGGTCGCGGCGCCCGCCAGGGAAGGCCACTTCGCCGCCGTGGGTCGACAGGCCGCTGGCGCGCAGGGTCAGGATCAGCTCAGGTTCGTCACTGCGGGTAATCGGCACCAGCACCGCGGCCTCGGGGAAACGCCCGTCGGTCTCCAGGGTGTGGGGAGTGTGATTGCTTACCCGGCGAAGTAGCTCGTCCAGCATGAGTCATCTCGGTCTGTTGGCTACCTTGCATCATGCACCAAAGCGTGCGGGCGCCCAACCCCAAAACCCGGGGGCTGTCGCTAAACGACAACTTGTTGCAGCGCCCTGCCCGCCAAGCCAAGATAGACGCACTTTCCAGGAACCCCAGCATGAATTTCTGCAGCCAGTGCGGTAAACCGGTTACCCAACGCATCCCCGAAGGCGACGGCCGCCTGCGTTTTGTGTGTGATCACTGCTCGACCATTCACTACCAGAACCCCAATATCGTCGCTGGCACCCTGCCAGTGTGGGGCGACAAAGTGCTGCTGTGCCGCCGCGCCATCGAACCGCGCCTGGGCTACTGGACCCTGCCCGCCGGCTTCATGGAAAACGGCGAGACCGTCGAACAGGCCGCCGCCCGCGAAACCCTGGAAGAAGCCTGCGCCCGCGTGCGCAACCTGAGCATCTACACCCTGATCGACGTGCCGCACATCAACCAGGTGCACATCTTCTACCGCGCCGAGCTGGTGGACCTGGACTACGCCGCAGGCCCCGAAAGCCTTGAAGTGCAGCTATTCGACGAAGCCGACATCCCTTGGTCCGAGCTGGCTTTCCGCACGGTCGGGCGTACCTTAGAATGCTTTTTCGCTGACCGTCGGCAACAGCAGTTCCCGGTACGCAGCGAAGCGGTGCCGCCGATGATGCCATCGCCCAAATAACACTCCAGGCAGGAAATCGTTTTAATGCGTCTGTTGCTCGCCCTTATCTGCCTGTCGTTCGCTACCTTGTCATCAGCCTCCACGGTGGAAACCCTCGGCGGCAAAACCGTCGAAAAAGTCCTGGTCCTCAAGTCCGCCCACCAATTGCAATTGATCAACGACGGCAAGCCCCTCAAGACCTACCGCATTTCCCTCGGCAAGAACCCCAAGGGCCACAAGCTGATCGAAGGCGACCGCCGCACGCCAGAGGGCCTGTACTGGCTCGACTGGCGCAAGACCAGCGACCGCTTCAACCTGGCCATGCACATTTCCTACCCCAACATCAGCGACGCCGCCCGCGCCCGCCGTGAAGGGGTGAAGCCCGGCAGCATGATCATGATCCACGGCACCCCCGACACCGAAGAATACCCGGAGCAGTGGTTCCACACCCTGGACTGGACCGACGGCTGCATCGGCATGCGCAACGTGGACATGCGTGAGGTCTGGAACCTGGTCAAGGACGGCACGCTGATCGAGATTCGTCCGTAATCTCGTAGCGTTCGTAAAATAATTCAAAAAAAATCCCCCCTCCCGAACACGCCTGCCGGTGAATACCAGTTCACCGCGCCGGGCTGCACTGTTCTGCACGCAATAAAGACCTCTCTAATACCACTTGATACCAGGCCCCATTGCAGGGCTATAAAACCCTGGTCCGCACCGTTTTGGCTGCATTGACATGGTATTTAAGTGGTATTAATTTCCGGCCAATACCGGGCGACAACACTCCAATAACCGCATCGGAATCCCAACAGATGAACCCCATCCTGGCCCTGCGCCCCGACGACAAACAATCCACGCCGCTGTACCTGCAATTGGCGCGCAAACTGGAAGCGGCAATCCATGCCGGCCAGTGGACGTCCGAACAGGCACTGCCGTCAGAACGCGTGCTCAGCGAGCAATTGAGCATCTCGCGAGTGACCGCTCGCAAGGCATTGGAAGTGTTGTTTGCCCAAGGCCTGATCCGCCGCAATCAAGGCTCCGGCACCTATATTTCGCCACGGTTGGAACAGCCGCTGTCACGCCTGTCGGGCTTCAGCGAAATGCTGCGGCTCAAGGGTTTTGTACCCAGCTCCCAATGGCTGGAGCGTGAACTGACCCAGCCGACCCACGAAGAGATGATCCGCCTGGGCCTGTCGCCCGCCGACAAAGTGGCACGCCTCAAGCGCTTGCGTAAGGCCGATGACACGGTGATGGCGATTGAAATGACCACCATGCCCGCCTCGGTGTTGCCACAGCCACAAGCCATCGGCCATTCGTTGTATGAATACCTGGAAGGCATCGGCAAACCGGTGGTGCGCGCCCTGCAGCATATCCAGGCGATCAACGCCTCGGACGAATTCGCCAAGCTGGTGGGCATCGCCCCCGGCACCGCCATGCTGCTGATGACTCGCGTGGGCTACACCGCCGACAACACGCCGATCGAAATCACCGACACCTATTGCCGCAACGACTACTACGACTTTGTCGCAGAGCTGCGCCGCCACGACTATTCCGCCGAACTGCGAATTTAGAGAACTGCCCATGTCCGAAGACAACATCCTCACGCCCAGCGGCTGGATTCGCGGCCGCCTGGTGCACGAACACGGCAAGGTCGTCGCCATCGAAGGCACACCTTGCGACCCGGCCGACAACGATTTGCCCTACCTGCTGCCGGGCTTTATCGACCTGCACGTACACGGCGGCGGCGGCAAGGACATCATGGAAGGCTTTGCCGCCTTCGAGACCATCACCCGCACCCACGTGCGTTTTGGCACCACGTCGTTGCTGGCCACCACCATGACCGCGCCGGTGGACGAGATCTCCCGCGTGCTCGGCCAACTCGGCACCTTTTGCGAACAACGCCCTGCAGGCTGCGCCCGCGTACTCGGCGTGCACTTGGAAGGGCCCTACATCAACCCGGGAAAACTCGGCGCCCAACCCAACTTCGCCCACACCGCGCTGATGGATGAAGTGGAAGCCTACCTGCGCCTGGCGCCGATCCGCGTGATCACCATCGCGCCGGAAATCGCTGGCCACGACGCCTTGATCCGCGCCCTCAGCGGCCGCGGCGTGCGCATGCAGATCGGCCACACCCTGGGTAGCTATGAAGAAGGCGTCGCCGCCCTCGCCGCCGGCGCCACCAGCTTCACCCACTTGTACAACGCCATGAGCCCGCTGCATCACCGCGAGCCGGGCATCGTCGGCGCCGCGTTGGCCCACGCCAAGTACGCCGAGTTGATCCCCGACTTGCTCCACGTGCACCCCGGCGCCATGCGCGTGGCCTTGCGTGCGATCCCATGTTTGTACTGCGTCACCGATTCCACCGCCGCCGCCGGCATGCCCGACGGTGAATACAAGCTGGGCAGCCACACCGTGACCAAATGCCTGGGCGGCGTACGCCTGGCCGACGGCACCCTCGCCGGCAGCACCCTGACCATGGATCAGGCGCTGCGCAACCTGGTGAAAATCGGCCTGCCGATCAGCGAAGCCTCACAACGCCTGTCGCAATTTCCGGCGGACTACCTGGGCCTGGAAGAACGCGGCCGCCTGCAACCCGGCAGCTTTGCCGACTGCGTGCGCCTGGAC
Organism: Pseudomonas sp. FP453; assembly: GCF_030687495.1. NCBI lineage: Bacteria > Pseudomonadati > Pseudomonadota > Gammaproteobacteria > Pseudomonadales > Pseudomonadaceae > Pseudomonas > Pseudomonas sp. FP453. The sequence continues at coordinate 5,032,535 of NZ_CP117435.1, forward strand.
CGCTCCCTGCAACTCACCGACGTAATGGTCGAAGGAGAAACCATTGACTTCAAAAATGCTTGAAGAGGCCCTGGCCTCCTGCGACGCCGTCGCGGCACAGCTGCAACGCCTGGAACCACAGCTTGCAGAAATCGCCGGCCGCCTGCGCCGCCAACCGCCGCAAGTGGCGATGACCATCGCCCGCGGCAGTTCGGACCACGCCGCCAGCTACTTTGCCTATTTGGCGATGCAGCACGTGGGCATCCCCGTGGCGTCGTTGCCGATGTCGGTGGTGACCTTGTTGCAGGCGCCGATGAAAGTCAGCGGGCAGGTCGCGTTCGGCTTCTCCCAGTCCGGCCAGAGCCCGGACCTGGTCAACAGCCTGCGCCTGCTGCGCAAACGCGGTGCGCTCAGTATCTCGATGGTCAACGCCGAAGACTCGCCGCTGGAAGCCGCCTGCGAGTTCCACGTGCCGCTGTGCGCCGGCCCGGAACAAAGCGTCGCAGCGACCAAGAGCTTTATCGCCACCCTCAGCGCCAGCGCGTTGCTGGTCGGCCACTGGAACGCCGAAGCCAACTTGCTGCAAGCCTGCCAGGCGCTGCCCGACGGCCTGCGCGAAGCGGCCCAGCAGGACTGGAGCGCTGCCATCGACGCCCTGCGCGGCTGCCAGCAACTGATGGTGATCGGCCGTGGCGCCGGGTTTGCCATCGCCCAGGAAGCCGCGCTCAAGCTCAAGGAAACCTCGGCGATCCAGGCCGAAGCCTTCAGCAGCGCCGAAGTGCGCCACGGGCCGATGGCCTTGATCGGCGCCGACTACCCGCTGCTGGTCTTCGCCCCACGCGGCGCCGAGCAGGCCGGCCTGTTGAGCCTTGCCGCCGACATGCGCCAACGCGGCGCCCGCGTGTTGCTGGCCGCGCCGGACGATATCGCCGAGCGCGACCTGACCCTGAGCCGCGCCGAGCACCCGACTTTGGACCCGATCCTGGCGATCCAGAGTTTCTACGTGATGGCGGCAGGTTTGGCTGAAGCCCGGGGCATGGACCCGGACCAGCCGCGTCACCTGAGCAAAGTTACCCGCACTCACTGAGTCGCGTTTTCCTGATGAGTACCGTGCCCATGTCCTACAACAATAATGAATTGACCCTCAGCGCCCCGTTAAGCGGGCCCGTGCTGGCCCTGGGCAGCGTGCCCGACGAAGTGTTCGCCAGCGGCGCCATGGGCGACGGCATTGCCATCGACCCGCTGAACGACTGCCTGCATGCGCCCTGTGATGGGGTGATCATCCATGTCGCCCGCACCGGGCACGCGCTGACGATACGCGCCGACAACGGCGCCGAAGTGCTGATGCATGTGGGCATCGACACGGTGGAGCTGAACGGCGAAGGGTTTGCGTTGCTGGTCAAGGATGGCGCGCGGGTGCGTGAGGGGCAGGCGCTGGTGCAGTTTGATCTGGACCGGATTGCGCGGCAGTGCAAAAGCCTGGTCAGCCTGATCATTCTCACGAACGGCGAGCACTTTGAGCTAAGGTCGGTGGCGGGAAAAACCGTCAAGGTCGGTGAGCCGTTACTGCAAATTGTGGCGCGCTCGGCGGCTTCGATTCAGGCGTCTGTGGATAACTCCACGGCCGAAGCCAGCGCCCGCGTTCGCATCACTCATCGTGGCGGCGTGCATGCACGCCCGGCAGCGTTGATTCGCAAGACCGCCCAGGGTTTCAGCAGCCAGGCGCAACTGCACTTCGCCGGCAAGTCGGCCGCGTGCGACAGCCTGATCGGCTTGCTGGGCTTGGGCATTGGCGAAGGCGACGAGGTGCGTGTCAGCTGCCGAGGCAAGGATTGCGAGGCGGCGCTGCACGCCTTGGTCGCTGCGCTGTCCGTTGCAACCGAAGATGATCATCCAGCGCCCGTTATCGTTGCTCCACGCCGCGCGAACAGCGAAGCCGGCGTGTTGCAGGGCGTCTGTGCAGCACCCGGCCTGGTGTGCGGGCCACTGGTGCGCCTGACCGGCATCGACCTGCCGCCAGACACCGGCCAGCATTCAGCCGACGAACAACTGCAACAGTTGGACGTCGCGCTGGAACAGGTGCGCAGCGAAATCCGCAGCACCCTCGCCCATGCCCGCCAGCGCAAGCACGTCGAAGAAGAAGACATCTTCGCCGCCCACCTCGCACTGCTTGAAGACCCGACACTGTTGGACGCAGCCACCCGCGCCATCGAACTGGGCAGCGCCGCCACCCACGCGTGGCGCGATACGCTCCAGGCCCAGTGCGAGGTCTTGCTGGGCCTGGGCAAACCGCTGTTTGCCGAGCGCGCCAATGATCTGCGCGACCTGCAACAGCGGGTGCTGCGCGCCTTGTTGGGCGAAGCCTGGCACTTCGAGTTGCCGGCCGGGGCGATTGTCAGCGCCCATGAACTGACCCCATCGGACTTGTTGCAGTTGAGCGCGCAACAGGCCGCTGGCATCTGCATGGCCGAAGGCGGCGCCACGTCCCACGTGGCGATCCTGGCGCGCGGCAAGGGTCTGCCCTGTGTGGTGGCGCTGGGCAGCGAAGTGCTCGACGTGCCCCAGGGCCAACGCGTGGTACTGGACGCCGCCAATGGCCGCCTGGAACTGGCCCCCAGCGCGGCGCGCCACGCCGAGGTGCATCAGATACGCGACGCGCAGATACTGCGCCGCCAACTGCAACAGGCCCAAGCGCAAGAAGCGGCATGCACCACCGATGGCGTGCGCATCGAAGTGGCCGCCAACGTCGCCTCCAGCGCCGAGGCCCAAGTGGCGTACGAAAACGGCGCCGATGGTGTCGGGCTTTTACGCACCGAATTCCTCTTCGTCGACCGCCGCACCGCACCGGATGAACAGGAGCAACGCCACGCCTATCAAGCCGTGCTGGATGCCATGGGCGACAAGACGGTGATCATCCGCACCATCGACGTGGGTGGCGACAAGCAGCTCGACTATCTGCCGCTGCCGGTGGAAGCCAACCCGGTGCTGGGTTTGCGCGGGATTCGCATGGCGCAGGTACGGCCGGAACTGCTCGATCAACAACTGCGTGCGCTGCTGCAAGTCTCGCCGCTGCAGCGTTGCCGCATCCTGCTGCCGATGGTCAGCGAAGTGGATGAACTGCTGCAGATCCGCCAGCGCCTGGATGAACTCTGCACCGAGCTGGAACTGACCCAAACGCCCGGAACTCGGGGTGATGATCGAAGTGCCCGCCGCCGCGCTGCTGGCCGAGCAGTTGGCCAGGCACGCCGACTTCCTCTCCATCGGCACCAATGACCTGTCCCAGTACACCCTGGCCATGGACCGCGACCCACGCCGGCCTCGCCGCCCGCGTCGATGCCTTGCACCCGGCGCTGCTGCGGCTGATCGCGCAGACCTGCGCGGGCGCGGCCAAGCATGGGCGTTGGGTCGGCGTGTGCGGCGCCCTCGCCTCCGACCCGCTGGCTACGCCGGTGCTGATCGGCCTGGGCGTCAGCGAGCTGTCGGTGAGCCCGCCGCAGATCGGCGAAATCAAGGACCGCGTCCGCCACCTGGACGCGGCGCAATGCCGGCAACGCAGCCTTGGCCTGCTCGACCTGAGCAGCGCCAAGGCCGTGCGCCAAGCCTGTCAACACCACTGGCCGCTGAGCTGACAACAACAAGAAGAAAGGAGACACGCCATGTACCAACACTTTATCGAAGGCCTGCAACGCCTCGGCCGCGCGCTGATGCTGCCGATTGCGATCCTGCCCATCGCCGGCCTGCTGCTGCGCCTGGGCGACACCGACCTGCTGAACATCGCGGTGATGCACGATGCGGGTCAGGCGATCTTCGCCAACCTGGCGCTGATCTTCGCCATCGGCATTGCCGTGGGCTTTGCCCGCGACAATAACGGCACGGCAGGGCTGGCCGGGGCGATTGGTTACCTGGTGATGATCTCCACCCTCAAGGTGATGGACACCACCATCAACATGGGCATGCTCGCCGGTATCGCCAGCGGCCTGATGGCGGGCGGGCTGTATAACCGCTTCAAGGACATCAAGCTGCCGGAGTACCTGGCGTTTTTTGGTGGGCGACGGTTTGTGCCGATTGTCACCGGGTTCAGCGCGGTCGGGCTGGGGGTGATCTTTGGCTTGATCTGGCCGCCGATCCAGCACGGCATCAATAGCTTTGGCGTGCTACTGATGGAAAGCGGCAGCCTCGGTGCGTTCGTGTTTGGCGTGTTCAACCGCCTGCTGATCGTTACCGGGCTGCACCATATCCTCAACAATATGGCGTGGTTTGTGTTTGGCAGCTTTACCGATCCGCTGACTGGCGCAGTGGTGACCGGCGACCTCACGCGCTACTTCGCCGGCGACCCGAAAGGTGGCCAGTTCATGACCGGCATGTTCCCGGTGATGTTGTTCGGCCTGCCCGCGGCGTGCCTGGCGATGTACCGCAATGCGTTGCCGGAGCGCCGTAAAGTGATGGGCGGGATCTTCCTGTCCATGGCATTGACCTCGTTTCTGACCGGGGTGACCGAGCCGATTGAGTTCGCGTTCATGTTCCTCGCGCCGTTCCTGTATTTGATCCATGCGCTGCTCACCGGGCTGTCGATGGCGGTCACCAACCTGCTGAATATCCACCTCGGCTTTACCTTCTCCGGTGGGTTTATCGACATGGTGCTGGGTTGGGGCAAGTCCACCAATGGCTGGCTGGTGTTCCCGGTGGGGTTGGCGTACGCGCTGATTTATTACAGCGTTTTCAGCTACTGCATCCGCCGGTTCAATCTGAAGACACCGGGGCGTGAGGATATTCAGGTGGTGCAGGCCGAGGTGATGACCGATAACCAGCGGGCCAGCGCGTATATCCGCGCATTGGGTGGTGCTTCGAATCTGTTGAGTGTGGGCGCGTGCACGACGCGCCTGCGCCTGGACATGGTGGACCGCAACAAGGCGGTGGATGCAGAGTTGAAAGCGCTGGGCGCCATGGCCGTGGTTCGACCGGGCAATGGCGGAAGTTTGCAGGTCGTGGTCGGGCCGATGGCCGATAGCATTGCCGATGAGATTCGCTTGGCGATGCCTTCATTTGTTGCCAGTGCGCCGGTAACGGTTGTGCCTGTGGATAAGCCGGTCGTCGTGAATGTGCAGGAAGCCGAGAAATGGCTGAGTGCCTTGGGTGGCCGGGCAAATGTGCGGCAGCTGGAAGCCGTGGCGATAACGCGGTTGCGGGTGGAACTAGGGGATGATTCGGTACTGTCGGAGGCGGATCTGACCGCACTGGGTTGCCAAGGTGTGAGCCAGCTGGACAGCGGTGTTTGGCACTTGTTGATTGGTGACAAGGCGTCGGGGTTGGGTGAAGCGTTGGAGCGGTTGGTCAGTGGCCGGCAGATTGGGGCTGGGGCTTAACGCGTCAGTGCCTGGACCGGCCCCTTCGCGGGCAAGCCCGCTCCCACATTTTTGATCTGTGAATACATTCAAAACTGTGGGAGCTGGCTTGCCTGCGATTGGCCTTAACTGGCGACCGGAGTGTTGAGACCAGGAATCTCATTCAAGTCCAACACCCGATCCACCATCAACTGGATACCTTCAAGCATCCGGTGAATTGCCAGTGCGATGTCTCGCTGGGTACCGTCGACTTCAAAAGCCAAATGGCCCGTCAGCGCCTGCACTGAAGCAATATCCTGGGCGGCATTGGCGAGCAGGGTTTCGCTGTCGAGGCTGAGTCGTACGCTGAAGAGTTGGTCGGTGGGAAGAGAGTTGAATGGGGGATTTGGACTGTCTTTGATCATGGTAAAACTCCTGAAAAAAATAGGAGCTGCCTACATCACTTGCAGATGATGGGAGGCAGCTGTGCGCGGGTCTGCAAGACCGAGTCAGGAGCAGCTCGGCAGACCCGAAGGTCTCCCACGCACAGCCACCACAAAATGATGACCATGAAAAACGCCACGATTATAGCGGCGCTTCTTAGCTCCCAACATGATTTCGGCAGGCTTGCAGTCCCGGTCGCTGAATTGGCAGCGACTGGCGAAGGTTAGTGAGGCAAGTTCCGAGGGACAACCTGAAAGGCATGTGGGAAAGATCTGAGGTGCCTGGGCTGACGCCATCGCGGGCAAGCCCGCTCCCACATTTTTGATCTGTGAATACATTCAAAATGTGGGAGCTGGCTTGCCTGCGATGAGGCCCTCACAGCCAACAAAAAACCCGCCGACCAAACTGGCCCAGCGGGTTTCTTGTTTTTGCAGCGTACGAATCAGAAATCCGCCAACTGCCACACTTCATAAGCCGGTGTCTCATACGGGTGGCTGAGTTTCAAAGCAGCCACGACAGCCACGATCAACTCATCCGCCACCACCAGCTCCACCTTCCACTCTTCAACCACTTCAACCTGGCCCACCTGCCCGATAAACGGCTGGCTGCCGTCCATCGCGCGGAATTGGCCCTGGCCCAGCACTTGCCAGGCGCAGCTGTCGTAGTTGCCGATGCGCCCGCCGCCAGCTGCGAAGACGGCGGTTTTCACCGTCTCAACAAAGCTGTCGGGCACAAAGAAGGCGAGCTTGTACACCGTCTTAGTTCACCCACACGCGAGCGTTACGGAACATGCGCATCCACGCGCCGTCTTCGTTCCACTCTTCCGGGCGCCACGAGTTCTGCACGGCGCGGAACACGCGCTCCGGGTGCGGCATCATGATGGTGACGCGACCGTCGCGGCTGGTGAGGCCGGTGATCCCGCGCGGCGAGCCGTTCGGGTTGGCCGGGTAGGTCTCGGTGACCTTGCCGTGGTTGTCGACGAAACGCATGGCCACGCAACCGGACAGGTCGGCTTCGAGCAACGCTTCTTCGCTTGCGAACTCGGCATGGCCTTCACCGTGGGCGATGGCGATTGGCATGCGCGAACCGGCCATGCCTTGCAGGAAGATCGAGTTGGATTCCTGCACCTGCACCATGGCGACACGGGCTTCGAACTGCTCGGAACGGTTGCGCACAAAGTGCGGCCAGAACTCGCTGCCCGGAATCAGTTCGCTGAGGTTGGACATCATCTGGCAACCGTTGCACACACCCAGGGTGAAGCTGTCGTTGCGCTCGAAGAAGCCTTGGAATGCATCGCGGGCACGGCTGTTGAACAGCGCCGACTTGGCCCAGCCTTCACCGGCACCCAGCACGTCGCCGTAGGAGAAACCACCGCAGGCCACCAGGCCTTTGTACTCGTTGAGGTCAACGCGACCGGCGAGGATGTCGCTCATGTGCACGTCGATCGCGTTGAAACCGGCACGGTCGAACGCAGCCGCCATTTCCACCTGGCCGTTGACGCCCTGCTCACGCAGTACGGCAACTTGTGGGCGGATGCCTTTCTTGATGTAAGGCGCGGCGATGTCCTGGTTGACGTCGAAGCTGAGCTTGGTGCTCAGGCCCGGGTTGTCTTCTTCCAGGATCACGTCGAATTCCTGCTCGGCGCACTCCACGTTGTCGCGCAGACGCTGGATCTGGTAGCTGGTCTCGGCCCACTGGCGTTGCAGCAGACGGCGTTGGCCGGCAAACACGGTGTCGCCATTGAACGAGATGTTGATTTCGCCGTTGTTGATCGGCTGGCCGATCACTGCCACGCAGTCGTCCAGGCCGGCAGCGCTGAACTGTGCAAGTACGTCTGGGGTAGCGTCCTGGCGAACCTGGATCACCGCCCCCAACTCTTCGTTGAACAGGATGCCGTTGATCTCGGATGCATCCTCGGCAACGCTGTCGAGCACGATGTTCAGGCCGCAGTGACCGGCGAAGGCCATCTCGACCACGCTGGTCAGCAAACCACCGTCGGAACGGTCGTGGTAAGCCAGCAGGTGGCCGTCGGCGTTGAGGCCCTGGATCACGGCGAAGAAGGCCTTGAGGTCTTCAGCGTCATCGACGTCCGGTGCCTGGCTGCCGAGCTTGCCATGGGTTTGCGCGAGGATCGACGCGCCCATGCGGTTCTGGCCACGGCCCAGGTCGATCAGGATCAGGTCGGTGGTGCCCTTGTCCATGCGCAGTTGCGGGGTCAGGGTCTGGCGGATGTCGGTGACCGGCGCGAAACCGGTGACGATCAGCGACAGCGGCGAGGTCACGCTCTTGTCGGTGCCGTCTTCGTTCCAACGGGTGGCCATGGACATGGAGTCCTTGCCCACCGGAATGGTGATCCCCAGCTCCGGGCACAGTTCCATGCCGACCGCTTTGACGGTGTCGTACAGGCGCGCATCTTCACCCGGGTGACCGGCAGCGGACATCCAGTTGGCCGACAGTTTGATGTCGGACAATTTACCGATACGCGACGCCGCGATGTTGGTGAGGGTTTCACCAATGGCCATGCGGCCCGACGCCGGGGCGTCCAGCAGGGCCAGCGGCGTACGCTCGCCCATGGCCATGGCTTCACCGGTGTAGACGTCGAAGCTGGTGGCGGTGACGGCAACGTCGGCCACCGGCACCTGCCACGGGCCGACCATTTGGTCACGGGCCACCAGGCCGGTGATGGTGCGGTCGCCGATGGTAATCAGGAAGCTTTTGCTCGCCACGGCCGGGTGGTGCAGCACACGTTCGATGCTGTCGGCCAGTTCCAGCTTGCTTGGGTCGAAGTCATCGCCCAGCTCGGCTTCACGTACCGCCGAACGGTGCATGCGCGGGGCTTTGCCCAGCAGCACTTCCAGCGGCATGTCCACCGGGCTGTTGCCGAAGTGGCTGTCGGTGACGGTCAGCTGTGGCTCGGCAGTGGCTTCGCCGACCACGGCGAACGGGCAGCGCTCGCGTTCGCAGATGGCCTGGAAGCGTGCGAAGTCTTCAGCGCCGACTGCCAGTACGTAACGTTCCTGGGATTCGTTGCTCCAGATTTCGTGCGGGGCCATGCCCGGCTCGTCGTTTGGAATGTTGCGCAGTTCGAAACGGCCACCGCGGTCGCCATCGTTGACCAGTTCCGGGAAGGCGTTGGACAAACCACCCGCGCCGACGTCGTGGATAAAGCTGATCGGGTTCTTGTCACCCAACTGCCAGCAACGGTCGATGACTTCCTGGCAGCGACGCTCCATCTCTGGGTTTTCGCGCTGTACGGAAGCGAAGTCCAGGTCTGCCGAGCTGGTGCCGGTGGCCATGGAGGAAGCCGCGCCGCCGCCCAGGCCGATCAACATCGCCGGGCCGCCGAGGACGATCAGCTTGGAGCCGACCAGGATCTCGCCTTTCTTGACGTGTTCTTCACGGATGTTGCCCATGCCGCCGGCCAACATGATCGGCTTGTGGTAGCCGCGCACTTCATCGCCACGGGGGGTGGTGATGGACTGCTCGAACGTACGGAAGTAGCCGGTGAGGGCCGGACGACCGAACTCGTTGTTGAACGCAGCGCCGCCCAGCGGGCCTTCGATCATGATGTCCAGCGCAGTCACGATGCGCTCAGGCTTGCCGTACGGCACTTCCCACGGCTGTTCGAAGCCCGGGATCTGCAGGTTGGACACGGTGAAACCGGTCAGGCCCGCCTTTGGCTTGGCGCCACGGCCGGTAGCGCCTTCGTCGCGGATCTCGCCGCCCGAACCGGTGGCTGCGCCCGGGAACGGGGCAATCGCGGTTGGGTGGTTGTGGGTCTCGACCTTCATCAGGATGTGCACCGGCTCCTGCACCGCGCCGTACTGGCGGGTCTCAGGGTCCGGGAAGAAACGGCCGGCGACGGAGCCGACGATGACCGAGGCGTTGTCCTTATAAGCCGACAGAACGCCTTCGCTGTGCATCACGTAGGTGTTCTTGATCATGCCGAACAGGCTTTTTTCCTGGCTTTCGCCGTCGATGTCCCAACTGGCGTTGAAGATCTTGTGACGGCAGTGCTCGGAGTTGGCCTGGGCGAACATCATCAGTTCGATGTCGTGCGGGTTGCGCTGCAAGCCGTTGAAGGCGTTGACCAGGTAGTCGATCTCGTCGTCGGCCAGGGCCAGGCCCAACTCGGTGTTGGCCTTCTCGAGGGCGGCGCGACCGCCGCCGAGCACGTCAATCGCGGTCAGCGGCTTGGGCTCGGCGTGGCTGAACAGGCCGGCAGCCTGTTCCAGCTGGCTGACGATGATCTGGGTCATGCGGTCGTGCAGGCTGCTGGCGATCAGCTCGGCTTCGGCATCGCTGAACTGGCCAGCGACATAGAAGGCGATACCGCGTTCCAGGCGCTGGATGCTCGAAAGTCCGCAGTTGCGGGCGATATCGCTGGCCTTGCTCGACCAGGGCGAGATGGTGCCGAACCGTGGCAGAACCAGGAACAAGCGGCCGGTCGGCTCTTGAACGGGAACGCTTGGGCCGTACTTCAGAAGGCGTGCCAGCACTTGCTGTTCGTCGGCGGTCAAGACGCCGGTGGTTTCGGCGAAGTGAGCAAATTCAGCATACAGGCCTGTAACCGCTGGAACCTTCTGGCTCAGTTGTTCAAGGAGTTTGCTGTGGCGAAAGGCAGAAAGGGCAGGAGCGCCGCGCAGGATCAACATCTTCGGGACAGCCTCGGGAAGGGGTGTGCTTTGAGGCCGTGCATTCTAGCGTAAACCGTCGCCAACGGCACCCGAAACGGCACCGCTGGCCGCTGCCGAACGTCAGTTGGCCAGGTTTGCACGCTATCGGGGCAAAATCCGCGCGATGTCGCGCAGTTATTTTAACCGTCACAATCCCGCGCAAAGCCCCATTTCTGCGGGCTGCAGCACGCTTTTACAGCGGCTAGCAGACAACGCCCACGCTGTCGAGATATGGCGCCGTGGGCCGTTTGCGTATACTGCGCAGATGTTCTCCCCAACTGCTTTGCGCCCGCGATGTGCCAAATGGCTCTTCGCAACCGGACTCTTCCTGCTGCTCAGCGCCTGTGTTGATAAACCCAGCACGCTCGAGCGAATCAAGGAGGATGGCGTATTGCGGGTGATTACCCGGAACAGCCCGGCGACGTATTTCCAGGACCGCAACGGTGAAACCGGTTTCGAATACGAACTGGTCAAGCGCTTTGCCGATGACCTGGGCGTCAAGCTGGAGATCGAGACCGCCGACAACCTCGATGACCTGTTCGGCCAGTTGGGCAAGACCAACGGCCCGGTGCTGGCTGCCGCTGGCCTGGTCAGCAGCGAGCAGCGCCAGCAGCAGGTACGTTTCTCCCATCCTTACCTTGAAGTGACCCCGCAGATCATCTACCGCAATGGCCAGTCCCGCCCGACGAATGCGGCGGACCTGGTGGGCAAGAAGATCATGGTGCTCAAGGGCAGCACCCACGCCGAACAATTGGCGGCGCTTAAACAGCAGAATCCTGCGATTGAATACGAAGAATCCGACGCCGTTGAGGTGGTCGACCTGCTGCGCATGGTGGACGAAGGGCAAATCGACCTGACCCTGGTGGACTCCAACGAAGTGGCGATGAACCAGGTGTACTTCCCCAACGTGCGCGTGGCGTTCGACCTCGGCAACGCCAGCAACCAGAGCTGGGCCGTGGCCGCCGGTGAAGACAACAGCCTGCTCAACGAAATCAACAGTTACCTGGACAAGGTCGAGAAGAACGGCACCCTGCAGCGTCTGAAAGATCGCTATTACGGGCACGTCGATGTCCTCGGTTATGTAGGCGCCTACACCTTCGCCCAGCATTTGCAGCAACGTTTGCCCAAATACGAGAAGCACTTCCGCGCCTATGCCAAGGAAGAAAAGGTCGATTGGCGCCTACTGGCGGCCATCGGCTATCAGGAATCGCTGTGGCAACCGGCGGTCACCTCCAAGACCGGCGTGCGCGGCCTGATGATGCTGACCCAGAACACCGCCCAGGCCATGGGCGTGTCCAACCGCCTGGACCCCAAGCAAAGCATCATGGGGGGTGCCAAGTACCTGGCCAAGATCAAGGACGAACTGGACGACAGCATCGCCGAGCCGGATCGCACCTGGTTCGCCCTCGCCGCCTACAACGTCGGCGGCGGCCACCTGGACGATGCACGCACCCTGGCCAAGCGCGAAGGCTTGAACCCGAACAAGTGGCTGGATGTGAAGAAGATGCTGCCGCGCCTGTCGCAGAAGCAGTGGTACAGCAAGACCCGCTACGGCTATGCCCGTGGTGGTGAGCCGGTGCACTTTGTCGCGAACATCCGGCGCTACTACGACATTTTGACCTGGGTGACCCAGCCGCAGCTGGAAGGCAATCAGGTGGTCGAAGGCAACTTGCATGTGCCGGGTGTGGACAAGACCAAGCCGCCCGAAGACAACCCGAAGCTCTAAGAACACCACCAGCCCCATGTGGGAGCGGGCTTGTGTGGGAGCTGGCTTGCCTGCGATAGCGGTGGGGCAGTCGCCACATGAGCTGTCTGATCCACCGCTATCGCGGGCAAGCCCGCTCCCACAGTTTGATCTGCATTTGGTTTAGAGGCCGGTGAGCAGGTGCACCACGCCGCCCGTCAACACCATCACCCCCGGCACACCGGCCGCCTTCAAAGCCTGTTCATCCAATCGAGTTGCATCCTGCAACTGCACCCTCACCCGCGTCAGCGCCACGCGCTGCTGCGACTTGAGGTTCTCCGCGCCACCCAATGCCTTCACCACCTCAGCCGACAACAACCCCGGCGCTGCCACCGTCTCGGCCACCAGATCCGGGGTCAGGGCCTTCCAGAACGCCCGCTGCAATTTCTCGAACATGCTCAAAGCTCCACGACAGGTGAGGTTTCAACGGTAGCCGCGTGATACTGGCGCAATGCTTCACGCACGTGCGCGGCTTCTTCCAGGCCCAGCACCTGGCGGGCGATGATCTGGCAGTCGGCCAGGTCCAGCTCGCGCACGGTGGCCTTGATGGTGGGGATCAACGGCACGCTGACCGACAACTCATCCACCCCCAGCCCGAGCAACACCGGCACCGCCAGCGCTTCGGAGGCCAACGCGCCACACACACCGACCCACTTGCCATGGGCATGGGCGGCCTTGACCGTGGTGGCGATCAGGCGCAGCACCGCCGGGTGAAAGCTGTCGGCCTGGCTGGCCAGGCGCGGATGGTCGCGGTCCATCGCCAGGGTGTATTGGGTCAGGTCATTGGTGCCGATGGAGAAGAAATCCACATGGGGCGCGAACACATCCGCCATCAGTGCGGCGGACGGGACTTCGATCATGATGCCCAGCTTGGGCAGCTCGGTGAGCCCGAGCGCCAGCGCTTCCTCCTGAAGAATAGCGCGGGCCTGGTGCAGCTCGGACAGCAGGCTGACCATCGGCAACATGATGTGCAGACGCGCAAAACCGGCGCTGGCGAGGATCGCGCGGAACTGTTCGCGCAACAGTTGCGGGCGCTCCAGGCACAGGCGAATGCCGCGCAGGCCAAGGAAGGGGTTGGTCTCGGCGTCCATCGGCACATAGGCCAGCGGCTTGTCGCCGCCGACGTCCAGGGTGCGCACCACCAGATTGCGCTCGCTGCCCAGGGCACGGGCGATATCGGTGTAGGTGGCCGCTTGTTCTTCGGGGCTTGGCGCGCGGTTGCGGTCCAGGTAGAGGAATTCGGACCGCAGCAGGCCGACGCCCTCGCCGCCCAACGTCAACGACTGCTCGACTTCTTGCAGCGAGGCGACGTTGGCGCTGACGTCGACGTGATGACCATCGCGGGTCGTCGCCGGCAAAGCCGCCTGCGCCACCTCGCGTTGACGTCGCAGAACCTGCTGTTGACGGGCCGTTTCCAGCTGTTCGATTTCCGCCAGGTCGGGGTCCAGGCGCAGTTCGCCTTTGTCGGCGTCCAGCAGCACTTGCTTGCCATTGGCCAGTGCCAACACCTGCACCGGCACGCCGCAAATGGCCGGCAAGCCCAGGGCCCGCGCGAGGATCGCGACATGGCTGGTGGCCCCGCCACCGACGGTGGCAAAACCCAGGACCTTGCGCGTGTCGAGGCTGGCGGTTTGCGACGGCGTGAGTTGTTCGGCGATCAGGATCGCACGCTCCGGCAAGTCCCAGGCGCTGTCTTGAACGCCAAGGATCAGCTTGAGCACGCGCTGGCCGACGTCGGCCAAGTCCGCCGCGCGTTCGGCGATCAGTGCATTGCCCAGGCCCTGGAACAGTTTGACGGTGGCGAGCGTGGCGCTGTTCCAGGCAAAGGCGGCGCTCTTGCCTTGCGCCAGCAGGTCGTGGGCGTGTTCCAGTAAGGTCGGGTCTTCGAGCAATTCCTGGTGAGCGCGGAAAATCTGCGCCTGGGCGCTGCCGCTGGCCTTGTCTTGCAAGGCTTGCAGCGCTTCGCTTGCCGCCAGCAGGCCGCGCTGCAAAGCGCCACGCTCAGCCGATTCACCGCTGCCCGGTTCCGTGATGTTCAACGCGGGCTCGGTCACTTGCACCACTTGGCCAAACGCCGAGCCAGGCGATGCGCACACGCCGCGCAATAACGTCGACGACGATACCGACTCAATCACTTCAACCGGTGCCGCGACCGTCTCGCCGCAACCGTCAGCCAGCAACGCCACCAATGCCTTGATCGCGGCCTCGGCGTCCGCTCCCGCCGCGCTCACTTGCAAGGTGTCGCCGTGCACGGTCTGCAGCGCCATGATCGCCACCAGCGACTTGGCATTGGCACTCTGGGTTTGCTTGTGCAGGTAGATGCTCGCGTTGAACCCCTTGGCCGCCTGGGCCAGCACCGCGGCCGGACGTGCGTGCAGGCCGTTGGCGTTGGGCAAGGTCAGCGGCTTGGAGAACAGCGCATCGCCCTCCTCCTCATCCCCTGCGTCAACCGCCGCGCCTGGGAATAACTGCATCAATGGCTGGCCGACCTCGACCAGACCGTTCGCCAGCAAGGTAAACGGCTCGCCGCTGACCACCAGCATCAGGGTCAGCAAACTGCGCGCATGCAGCGCCACGTAGTCGGCATCGAATTCGATCAGCGCTTGCCCGGCCTCCACCTGCTGGCCTTCCTGCACCAAGCGGGTGAAGCCTTTGCCGGCGAGGTTCACGGTGTCCAGGCCGATATGCAGCAGCACCTGCACGCCGTGGTCGTTGGTGATGCTGACGGCATGCCCACTGTCCTGGATATTGCTGATCACCCCGGCCAACGGCGCGCAGAGGGTCTGCGAGGTCGGGTCGATGCACAGGCCGTCGCCGATCAGGCGGCTGGCGAATACCGGGTCGGGCACCGAGTCCAGCGCCAGCAGCACACCGGACAAGGGTGCCAGCAGTTCCAGGGGGTTGGATGGGGTCATGACTTCACCTGTTGTTGTGTTCTGTAAAAATCATAGGGTGGAAACATATTTCAGATTCAGCGAGGGCCCCTGTGGGAGCCGGGCTTGCCCGCGATAGCGGTACATCAGACAAAACACTGCTGGCTGACACACCGCCATCGCGGGCAAGCCCGCTCCCACATAAAGCTCATCCACTTGAATCCGCGTTATTTCCACCAGTATTCGACTTGCACACCAAAGTTCGACCCATGCCGCGCCGTGCCGTACGAACCCGTGTCGGACAACGCCGACCCCGCCGCCAGCTCATTCGCCGCGCGCTTGGCCGCTTCGTTCCAGGTTGCATAGGTGTAGTACAAACGCACTTCCGGGCGCGCCCAGAAATCCGGGCCTTTGGGCGACCAGGTCGGCGCAAAGGTAAATTTGCTCAGCTTGCGCGTGCCGCCCGTGGCATCCACCTGATCATGGCCCAGCTCGGTAACCAGCTTGAACTGCTCGCTGATGGCATACGCCGGGCGCACGCCGACCGACATCCAGGTCTGGTCCTGGCTACCGGGGCGAATATCCTTCTGGTACACCGCCTCGATCTGCCCGCCAAAACGCGGGGTCACCTGCCAGTCGAAAAACTCCACGGCGCGGTAACTCTTGCTGCTGTTGTCCAGGAAGGTATTGCCGGTGTAACCGAGCCCGGTGCCGGGGCCTTCGCCGTACTGCAAGGCGAACTTGTTCTTTCCACCAAGGAAGGGCTTTTGCACGTGCTGCGCGGTGATCGCCCAACCGCTGTTGGTGTCGCGCCCGCCGGCTTTTTCGATATAGCTCAAGCCGAGTTCCAGCTCGCCGCCGGGGTTAGTCTTGAAGCCGGCGACGTTGAAGTCGTGACGGGTGGCGTATTCCTTCTGGTACAGGTTGTCCTTGCGCGAGATCGCGTAGCTGTACTTGAGGTCGCCGATCAGCACGTCCTCGATACCGCCGCCCGTGGCGCTCTGGTTCCAGTAGTAGAAGTCGGAGATATGGATGTCGTTACGCTTGTAGTAACGCCGCCCGGCCCAGATCGAGCCGCCGTTGAGGCTGGGCAGGTTGGACCACTGCGCGTACATCTGCGGCATGCGCGCCGAGCCGTTGTTCTCGCCCTGGAACTTCAGCTCGCGGTCGTACTTGTTGTACAGCGACGCCATCGCATCGACGCTGAGCACCGAGCCGTCGTCGAGGGTCAGCAGGTCCTGGCGCAGTTCCAGCTCGGCGTATTGCTCACATTCGTTGCCCAGGCGGTATTTGGATTGCGCCCCCGGTAACTGGAAACATTGCTGCGGGCCGCTGCCCGTTGACGTCCCCGCGCCACTGCGCAAATAGCCGGCAAATTCCAGGGCCTGAGCGCCAAAGGGCAGGCTCAGGCAGGATGCAACGAGGCCCAGCTTTATCGTGGTTTTCATGAAGCACTCCGATATTTTTATTATGGTTTTTGCAGCGCCCCGTGCTCCCACACGGGGGTACAACGGGTCTCAATCCTTGAGGTGCAGCACAAACGATTCGTACGGGCGCAGCACCACTGTCGCGGTTTGCTGCGGGCGGTCGGGGTAGTTGCTAATCAGCAGGCGTTGCCCGCTCGTCGCGTTAATCACGCCATCGGGCAGTTGGATTTCGCACGGCGTGCCGTAGAAATTGTTCAACACCAGCAGGCGCTCACCCTGGCCTTCGCGCAGGTAGGCCCAGACCTGGAGATGGTCCGCCAGGAGTTGGCGGTAAACACCGTGCTGGATCAGCGGTTCATGGCGACGCAAGGCGATCAGTGCGCGGTAGTGATGCAGCACTGAATCCGGCTCATCCAGCTGGTTTTCGACGTTGATCTGCGCCGCGTTGGCCGGGATACCAATCCACGGCTCGCCCCTGCTGAAACCCGCATTGGCCCCGGCATTCCACTGCATCGGCGTACGCCCGTTATCCCGCGACTTCTGCATGATCGCGGCCATGCTCGACGCCTCGGACTCACCGGCATCGCGCTTGAGGCGGAAGATATTCAGGGTCTCCACATCGCGGTACTGCTCGATGCTGTCGAAGCCCGGATTGGTCATGCCCAATTCTTCGCCCTGATACACATACGGCGTGCCCTGGAGGAAGTGCAGCGCAGTGGCGAGCATCTTGGCCGAGACCACACGGTACTCGCCGTCGTCACCAAAGCGCGAAACCACCCGTGGCTGGTCGTGGTTGCACCAGAACAACGCGTTCCAGCCACCGCCGGCCTGCATGCCCAGTTGCCAGTCGGAAAAGATCTGCTTGAGCTGGAGGAAATCGAAGTCGGCTTTCACCCACTTTTGCAGGTTCGGGTAATCGACTTTCAGGTGATGAAAGTTGAAGGTCATCGACAGTTCTTTCGACGCTGGATTCGAATAGCGAATGCAATGTTCCAGGCTGGTGGACGACATCTCGCCGACGTTGATCAGGTCGTGGCCTTCGAAGACTTCGCGGTGCATTTCCTGCAGGTACTCATGCACGTTGGGGCCGTCGGTGTAGAAGCGCCGGCCGTCAGTGTTGTCTTCGGGGAAATCCGCGGGCTTGGAGATCAGGTTGATCACGTCCAGGCGGAAACCGCCAACGCCCTTGTCGCGCCAGAAGCGCATCAGCTTGAACACCTCGGCGCGGACCTTGGGGTTGTCCCAATTGAGGTCGGCCTGGGTGTGGTCGAACAGGTGCAGGAAGTACTGGCCGGTTTGCGCCTCGTATTCCCAGGCCGAGCCGCCGAACTTGGATTCCCAGTTGTTCGGCTGGTCGCGCCAGATGTAGAAGTCGCGGTACGGGTTGTCGAGGCTGCTGCGCGCCTGCTGGAACCATTCGTGTTCGATGGAGGTGTGGTTGACCACGATGTCGAGCATCAGCTTGATACCGCGCTTGGCGGCTTCGCTGATCAGCAAATCGCAGTCGGCCATGGTGCCGTAGCTGGGGTCGATGGCGTAGTAGTCGCTGATGTCGTAGCCGTTGTCGCGCTGCGGCGAGCGCAGGAACGGGGTGATCCACAGGCAATCCACGCCCAGCCATTGCAGGTAGTCGAGTTTGTCCACGATGCCCAGCAAGTCACCGGTGGCGTTACCCGCGTGGCTGTGGAAGCTTTTGGGGTAGATCTGGTAGATCACCGAGTGTTGCCAGTTTTGCATGGGGATTCCTTCAGTAGAGTTGTGTGCTGGCTTTGCGGGCCTCATCGCAGGCAAGCCAGCTCCCACCTTTGAATGTATTCACAAATCAAAAATGTGGGAGCTGGCTTGCCTGCGATAGCGATAGATCAGGCAACCCTGTACCCAGGCCGAACAATCTTCATGCTCAACCCACAGGTCAAAACAAACGGCACCACGATCGCAATCACCATCCCGATCACAAAGCTCGGGATGTACTGCGGGATGATCGAGATAAACCCAGGCAAGCCACCGACCCCGATGGCCGACGCCTGCACCTTGTTCAGCGACAGGAAAATACTGCCCAGCGCCGAGCCCAGCAGCGCGGCATAGAACGGAAACTTGAAGCGCAGGTTCACGCCGAACATCGCCGGCTCGGTGATGCCGAAATACGCGGAAATCGCCGAGGTGGACGCCATGCTTTTGTCCCGTGCATTGCGGGTCATGTAGAACACGCCGAGCGCGGCGCTGCCCTGGGCCAGGTTGGACATGACGATCATCGGCCAGATAAAGGTGCCGCCCTGGGTGGAGATCAGTTGCAGGTCCACGGCGAGGAACATGTGGTGCATGCCGGTGATCACCAGCGGTGCATACAGCAGGCCGAAAATCGCCCCGCCGACCATCGGCGCCAGGTCGAACAGGGTGACCACGCCTTCGGTGATCAGGATGCCGAGGTGACGGGTCACCGGGCCGATGATCGCCAGCGCCAGCACACCGGTAACCACGATGGTGGTGATGGGCACGACCAGCAGCTGGATCGCATTGGGCACCCGCGCCCGCAGCCATTTCTCGATGACGCTCATCACATAGGCGGCCATCAGGATCGGCAGGATCTGCCCCTGGTAGCCGACTTTTTCGATCTTGAACCAGCCGAAGATATCGAAGTACGGCAGGCTCTGGCCGTCGAGGCCGGCGACCGCCTTGCCGTAGTTCCAGGCGTTGAGCAGGTCCGGGTGCACCAGCATCAGGCCGAGCACGATGCCGAGGATTTCACTGCCGCCAAAGCGCTTGGCCGCCGACCAGCCCACCAGCGCCGGCAGGAACACAAACGAGGTGTTGGCCATCAGGTTGATCAGGCTCCACAGGCCGTCGAGGTTCGGGTACGCCTCCAGCAGCGTCTGGCCCTCGATGAACATGCCCTTGGCGCCCATCAGGTTGTTCACGCCCATCAACAGGCCGGCGATGATCAGCGCGGGCAGGATCGGCATGAACACATCGGAAAAGACCCGCACCAGACGCTGCATGGCGTTGGTCTTGTCGGCGCCCTTCTTCTTTACATCGGCGATGGTGGCAGCGGCGAGGCCGGTCTGTTCGCGCAGGGCGGCGTAGACCTTTTCCACTTCGCCCGGGCCGATGACCACCTGGAACAGGCCACCGGTAAAGAACGAGCCCTTGACCAGATCGACCTGGTTCAGCGCGCTGCTGTTGACCAGGCTCGGGTCCTTGAGCGCCAGGCGCAGGCGCGTCACGCAGTGGGCGGCTTGCTCAAGGTTGTCGCTGCCACCGAGGTGTTCGAGGATCTCGCGGGCAATATTCGGATAGTCGTGGCTCATGCTTGGTTTCCACTTTGATTTTTTTATTTGGGGGCAGTCATTGGCAGCACGCCGAGGGCAAAAGTACTCGTCTGTACGAGTTAAAGCAACAACTCGTACAGACGAGTTTGAAAAAGTTTATTCCGTGTAGGACCTGACTGACTGTAGGTCGAATGGACAAACCCTAGCCATGCCACTAAGGTTCCTGCCTGAACGCAAAGGCACAGAGCCATCCCCATGAGCAAATACAACCAGATCTACACGGATCTGCTTGCCAGCATCACCACTGAACGCCTGCAACGCGGCACGCGCCTTCCCTCCGAAACCGAACTGATGCACAGCTACCAGGCCAGCCGCGGCACCGTACGCCGGGCCATCGAGCAATTGCAGGAGCGTGGGTTCGCGCAAAAGATCCACGGCAAGGGCACGTTCGTGTTGTCGCCCAACCCCATCGAGTTTCAACTGGGCGGCATCGTCAGCTTCTACGAAACCCACGCCGACCTGGGCGATGACGTACGTACCGAAGTGGTGGAATTTACCCAGTTCCCACTGGAAGGCTCACTGCAGCAACATATCGAAGCCGAGCCGGGCACCCTGATTACCCGTATCAAGCGGGTGCGGCGCATTGGTGGCAAACGGGTGATCCTCGACATCAACCACTTCGTCGCCGAGCTGATTCCGGGGCTGGACCGCGAGATTGCCGAGCAGTCGATCTACGCGTTTATCGAACAGACCCTGCAACTGCAAATTGCCTACGCCCAACGCACCATCGAAGCCCTGCCCCGCAGCAAGGACGACCAGGCGCACCTCGACCTTGAAGGGCAAAGCCATGTGATCGTGGTGAGTAACCAGACGTTTTTGCAGGATGGGCGGCAGTTCGAGTACACCGAGTCGCGGCATACGTTGGATAAGTTTTACTTTTCGGATATTGCGCGGCGATAAGCATAAACCGGGAGGATCATTGCACTGCGATACTCTTGGCCAGCCCTGCCGTCCACGCAGCAGTCATCTTCTCCCCGACCACCGCGAACGCTGGGTGAGTGCTTTGATACGCTGAAAGCTCTGCCATCGCGTGAGTCATGCCCTCTTGCACTCTGGCAAGCAGCTCGTTGCAGCGCGCCTCAGACAAGCTGCACGAACTGCGTCCGAACTGGACCAACATCTTGCGCTTGGGCCAAGCCTTCGAACCGCCGAGCAACAACCCCATAATGTCGTTGCTGCTGTACACGGTGGTGGTCACCAGATCGTAAGCCGGTGCTAGCCAAACGTCCGCGTCCTCGGCGCAATTTTCATACAACAAGCCGTAGTTTTTCAGGTGTGCGTCACCGTTCTGGATGCCCGCAGACAGCGCCACCATCAAGAAGAAGTCTTCCAGCGTTCCGGCGATACGGCTGGGCGTGACAAATGACCTGATCAGCTTCGCGCATCCCTGGTAGCTGCCGTCGTATTTCTTTGCGGTTCCCCATCCAGATAAAACACACATATCCTCAAATCCGAGGTAGGCGTCTTCACCGATATCGAACCGCTTCACCACCAGAAATTTCCCCTGCTGGCTGAGCTGGAACTCAGGCACCTCAAGGCCACAATGGAATGCAGCCCGCATGCAGAAAAACTCATTGGCCGCCAATTGTGGAAAGTCAGCTTCGTTGAACGCCTTCACCAAGTGCGTCGCGCCTCGATGGGTGAGACGCTCAATGCCAGCGCCCATGTCGTCAAGGTCGCGTACCAACACCTTGGGTTGAACACCCGACACCCCCGAGTAGGCGGCGTAGGTTTTCAGAAGGTCGTCGAACAGGTCTTTGGCGCCGTCATACACCAACAGCTCGGAGAGTTTGACCTCTGGCAATGACTCGCCCCCCGCGTCATGGGCAACACTGATACGACCCAGTTGATGCGGGCCCACAATGCCCAGCAGTGCGAAGTCGTCAAAGCCGCGCACAGACTTGCTAAAGCGCCGCACAAGCTCGTCCTTGAGATGCCCCTCGGGGATGTGCATCTCGAACAGAGGATGGATCCCGTACTCCCAGTTGTAACTCTCCAGGCGTACCGGCATGGTCAGGGATACGGCATTCTCTTCGCCGACAGTGTCGTTGTACGAGAAAACCGAATCGCGCCGGTCGGCCTCACTGCGTCCGAGTATTCCAGCCGGAACACCGCCTGCACCGATATACAGCCGTTCACTTTGACTCGTCATGGATGTTTCCCGATTTCAGCTCATCAAGGGTCTTGCGCCGACGCATGGGAATGGCAGTCAACTCATACCCCAAGCCCTCAAGAATCGCTGCGACTTTTCGAATACCCACTTCTGGAATGGTATTGTTCTCAATCCCCGAGATGGTCGCGCGACTCATGCCATGCCGTTGCGCGAGCTGGCTCTGAGTAAGACCGGCAGCCTTGCGCAGTCCTTTGATCAATGCTCCCAAATCGCCCATGCAAAATGCATCCTATACAATGCAAAATAGATAAAGATCAACTTATGCACCATATACAATGCATTTAAACTTGAATAGTCTTTTATTTGCATACGACGCCAGGCTCAGGGTTTCGGCTTGAAGTAGAGCTTGTATGGGTATCAATAGGAAAGAAGCATCGTGAATATTCCGAAAAAATGGCGTGACCAACACCCCCATGCACTCATCGAGCAGCAGACCATCGGCGAGTCGCGCGCCGACGTCTTCCGCCTGCGCCTGGACGACAACACGGATCTGTTCCTGAAGTCCGAGCCCGTTGACGAACTGGGTGAGCTGGCAGACGAAATCGAGCGCCTTCGCTGGCTGCGGCAAATGAATCTGCCTGCGCCCGTGGTTATCGATGAAGTGACAGAAGACCAGCGCCATTGGCTGCTGATGACTGCCGTACCCGGACAGGACCTGGCCAGCGCCAGCGAGCTTTCTGCCGCGCAGATCATCGACATCCTGGCAACGGCCCTGCGTACCTTGCACCAAGTGCCCGTTGCGCTTTGCCCATTCGATCACTCCCTTGAAGTACGTATCCCACGTGCCCAGGAGAATATTCGTGCAGGGTTGGTGGACGGCAGCGACTTCGACGACGAGCGATTGGGGCAAAGCGCGGAGGAAGTGTTTGCAGAACTGTTGGCGACTCAGCCCACCACCCATGATCGGGTGGTAACCCACGGCGATGCCTACTTGCCGAACTTCATGGCGGCAAACGGGCGCTTCAGCGGTTTCATCGACTGTGCACGGCTGAGCGTCAGTGACCGCCATCAAGACTTGGCCCTGGCCGCCCAGAGCATCGAACGCGAGCTTGGCCAGGCGTGGGTGAAACCCTTCTTTGAGCGCTACGGTGTCGAGCCCGACGAGCAGCGCATGAAGTTCTACTGCCTGCTCGACGAGTTCTTCTAGCCCCAAATGCAAAACCCCGGCACCAGGCCGGGGTTTTGTCATTCAGCAATCACCTGCTAACGCAGGATCATTCCCACTCAATCGTCGCCGGCGGCTTGCTCGACACGTCATAAGTAACGCGCGAAATGCCTTCGATCTCATTGATGATACGGCCGCTGACCGTTTCCAGCAGTTCGTACGGCAGGTGTGCCCAACGAGCGGTCATGAAGTCGATGGTTTCTACGGCACGCAGGGCCACGACCCATGCGTAACGACGGCCATCGCCGACAACGCCAACGGATTTCACTGGCTGGAACACCACGAATGCCTGGCTGACCTTGTGGTACCAGTCGGCCTTGCGCAGTTCTTCGATGAAGATGTGGTCGGCGCGACGCAGCAGGTCGGCGTATTCCTTCTTCACTTCACCCAGGATGCGCACGCCCAGGCCCGGGCCCGGGAATGGGTGGCGGTAGACCATGTCGTACGGCAGGCCCAGTTCCAGGCCCAGACGGCGGACTTCGTCCTTGAACAGTTCGCGCAGCGGTTCTACCAGCTTGAGGTTCATTTCCTCAGGCAGGCCACCCACGTTGTGGTGGGACTTGATCACGTGGGCCTTGCCGCTCTTGGCGCCAGCCGATTCGATCACGTCAGGGTAGATGGTGCCCTGGGCGAGGTACTTGATGTTATCCAGGCTGTTGGACTGGGCATCGAATACGTCGATGAAGGTGCGACCGATGATCTTGCGCTTCTTCTCTGGGTCGGACTCGCCGGCCAGGTTGTTGAGGAACTGGTCCTCGGCGTTGGCGCGGATCACCTTGACGCCCATGTTCTCGGCGAACATGGCCATCACTTGCTCGCCTTCGTGCAGGCGCAGCAGGCCGTTGTCGACGAACACGCAGGTCAGTTGGTCGCCAATGGCTTTGTGCAGCAGGGCTGCTACCACGGAGGAGTCAACGCCGCCGGACAGGCCGAGCAGTACGTTGTCGGTGCCGACCTGGGCGCGCACCTGGGCGATGGCATCTTCAGCGATTTTCGACGGGGTCCACAGGGCTTCACACTCGCAGATGTCGAGGATGAAGCGCGACAGGATGCGGCCGCCTTGCTTGGTGTGGGTCACTTCCGGGTGGAACTGCACGCCGTAGTAGCGACGCTCGTCGCTGAACATGCCGGCGATCGGGCAGCTCGGGGTGCTGGCCAGGATGTGGAAGTCTTCCGGCATCCTGGTGACCTTGTCACCGTGGCTCATCCACACGTCGAGGCCGAACAGGCCGTCGGCGTCAACGTGGTCTTCGATGCCGTCGAGCAGGCGGCTCTTGCCGACCACGTCGACACGGGCGTAACCAAATTCACGCAGCTCGGAACCTTCAACCTTGCCGCCCAGTTGCTCGGCCATGGTCTGCATGCCGTAGCAGATACCGAAGACGGGCACGCCCAGGTCGAATACGGCTTGCGGGCAACGCGGGCTGTTGGCTTCGTGCACGGACTCGGGGCCACCGGCGAGGATGACGCCTTTGGGTGCGAATTCGCGGATCGCTTCGTCGTCCATGTCGAACGGATGCAGTTCGCAGTACACGCCGATTTCACGCACGCGGCGGGCGATCAGCTGGGTGTACTGGGAACCGAAGTCGAGGATCAGGATGCGGTGGGCGTGAATGTCGAGGGCCATGGAGTCAGTCTCGTCTATGTAATTCAGAAACAACTCGGGGCTGAAAACAGCCCCGGTTACTTAACGTATGCAGAAAGCATCAACCTACGCGGTAGTTTGGCGCTTCCTTGGTGATCTGCACGTCGTGGACATGGGATTCAGCCATGCCGGCGCCGGTGATCCGCACGAACTCTGGCTTGGTGCGCATTTCTTCGATGTCGGCGCTGCCGGTGTAACCCATCGAGGAACGCAGGCCGCCCATCAGTTGGTGGATGATCGCGCTCAGGGTGCCTTTGTACGGCACGCGGCCTTCGATGCCTTCCGGGACGAGTTTCTCGGCGCCTGCCGAGGAGTCCTGGAAGTAACGGTCGGAAGAACCTTGCGCCTGGGACATGGCGCCCAGCGAACCCATGCCACGGTAAGCCTTGTACGAACGACCCTGGAACAGTTCGATCTCGCCTGGTGCTTCTTCAGTACCGGCGAACATCGAGCCCATCATCACGCAGGAAGCACCGGCAACGATGGCCTTGGACAGGTCACCGGAGAAACGGATGCCGCCGTCGGCGATCAACGGTACGCCGGTGCCTTCAAGGGCAGCCGCCACGTTGGCGATGGCGCTGATTTGCGGCACGCCCACACCGGCAACGATACGGGTGGTGCAGATCGAGCCAGGGCCGATACCGACCTTGACCGCATCCGCGCCCGCTTCGGCCAGGGCCTTGGCGGCAGCGCCGGTGGCAATGTTGCCGCCGATCACTTGCACTTCAGGGAAGTTCTGCTTGACCCAACGCACGCGGTCGATCACGCCTTTGGAGTGACCGTGGGCAGTGTCGACCACCACCACGTCAACGCCAGCAGCGACCAGCGCGGCAACGCGGTCGCCGGTGTCTTTACCGGTGCCGACCGCAGCGCCAACGCGCAGACGACCTTGGTCATCCTTGCTGGCCAGCGGGTAAGCCTTGGCTTTTTCAATGTCGTTGACGGTCATCATGCCTTTAAGGGCGAATTTGTCGTCGACGATCAGCACGCGCTCGATGCGGTGCTTGTGCAGCAGTTCGCGCACGTCGTTCTTGTCGGCGCCTTCCTTGACAGTGACCAGACGCTCTTTCGGCGTCATCACTTCACGGACGGTGACTTCAAGACGGTTTTCGAAACGCACGTCACGGGAAGTGACGATGCCGACCAGGTCGCCATCATGCAGCACCGGAACACCGGAGATGTTGTGCAGGCGGGTCAGGTCGAACAGGTCACGCACGGTGGCGTCGGCTTCGATAGTGATGGGATCTTTGACCACACCGGCTTCGTAACGCTTGACCTTGCGCACTTCGGCAGCTTGCTGCTCGATGGTCATGTTCTTGTGGATGATGCCAATGCCGCCTTCCTGAGCCATGGCGATTGCCAAACGGGCTTCGGTGACGGTGTCCATGGCAGCGGAAACCAGAGGAATATTCAGCTCGATGCCACGGGTTAGGCGGGTCTTGAGACTGACTTCGTTAGGAAGCACCTCGGAATAACCGGGCACTAGGAGAATGTCGTCGAATGTCAGAGCTTCTTGGCTGATACGCAGCATCGCGGGGGCTCCCGAGCGGGAAAATGGAAGCGCGCCATTATATACATGCGCCCTGCCGGGCTCAATGTAAAACTCTGACAAACTTGGTAATACTGATAGATGGATTAAAGTTCGCCCTGTGAGCGGCGGGACGCGGAGCGTCCAGAGCGGCATTCCCACGCGGAGCGTGGGAACGATCAGGATTAGAGTTCGACTTTGACCCAACTCATCTTCTGGTCCAGCCAATCGGCGAATTCGTCGATAAAGCTCTGCTTGAACCCCGCCTCCGCCCAGTTGTTGAAGATGAAGCCCAGGTTGGAAAAGCCGCACTCCTGCAGGAACAGGAAGCCGTTGATGTCGTCTTCATGCCCACACAGCGGGCAGGTGAAGTTGTCGGTGTGGCCAGGCATCCAGTCTTCCAGGCTGTCGAACAGCGCCTCGCCGACTTCCTTGCGGCACTCCGGGCAGCCGGCTTCTTCGAGAAAGCCCTTGGCGGGCGTGTAGATGCAGCGTTTGTAGATGATCTCCAGGCCATTGATCGGCTCATTGAACGGCAGCGCCTGCGGGTACAAAACCACCGCGCGGGCGCCGTCGGCCAGGGCATAGCCCATGCGGTTGCCGGTGCGCCCGCAGGTGGTGAGTTCTTCCTTGATGATGTTCTTGCGCACCAGCCAGCGCACGATCGCCCGGGGCGCGGGGTTCGTGGACGGGCAAGGTGGAGATTTTCGGGACAAGGATGCTTTGGGAGTTCATGGGAGTCCTGCGGTGTGGCCACTGGCGCCATCGCGGGCAAGCCCGCTCCCACAGTTGCAATGCAATCCCTGTGGGAGCGGGCTTGCCCGCGATGAGGCCCTAAAGGCTGGCAGCTTAATCCCTGCCCCACACAGGTCAAGTACTCAAATACCGCCCAATCAACGCTAGCCCACTGGCCAGCACCAACCACGTCACCAACCGCACAAACGCCTCCCGCGACAGGCGCATCGTCAGCCTGCGCCCAAACCACAGCCCCAAAGCCATCGCCGGCAACAGGCACAACGCCAACATCAGCAACGGCAAATCCGCATACACCCCGGCCATCAGGAACAGGCTCAAGCGCACCACCGTGCTGCAACTGATCAACGCACTTTGGGTGGCCCGCGCCGCGTCCTTGGGCAAACGGCTGTTCAGGTAGATCGCATATAAAAAGCCGCCGCTGCCAAACAGTGCGCCAAACAGCCCGCCCACGGTGCCCATGGGAATCGACCAACCCGCCGCCAACTGCGCCGGCCTTGCTTTTACCAGCAGGCTGTAGAGCGCATAAGCACTGATAAACAGCCCCATCAGCAGCAACAACACATCCGAATGCAGGTTAAGCAAAAACACCACGCCAAGGCTGCAACCGATCGCCATGCACGGCAGCAACCTCAGCAGCTCGGGCTTGTTCACGTCGCGCCGCGATTGCAGGAGGTTGCCAAAGGCCGCGACAAAATCCAGCAGCACCAGCAACGGGATGATTTTTGACAGCGGCATGAACAGAATCAGGATCGGCCCTGCCACCAGCGCCGTGCCAAAGCCCGCAATGCCAAACACGATGTAGGCCACCACCACGCCCACGGCAATCACCAGCCAATCCACACCGCCAAACGACCACTGGCTCAATAGCTCAACCGCGCCCATGGGTTATTCCTTGAAAAAGATGACCTTCACTTTAGCCATCGGCGAGGGTTGCGACTAATATCTTCAAAGCCCTCCACCTATCTCGAAAAGGCATGACGCGTGATCTCCACCCGCCAACTGCGCTACTTCGTCGAAATCGCCGACAGTGGCAGCTTCAGCGCCGCCGCCGAGCGTTTGTTTGTCGCCCAATCGGCGCTGAGCCGGCAGATCAAGGAACTGGAAACCCAACTGCAAACCCCACTGTTCGAACGCACCGCGCGCCAGCCCCGGCTGACAGCGGCGGGCGAAGCGTTCTACCCGCGGGCGCGCAATCTGTTGAGTGAGCTGATCAAAGCCAGTGAGATGACGACGCAGATCGGCAACGGCCAACTCGGCACACTGCGCTTGAGTCATTCGAGCACCGTGCCGATGAGCGGCGCGTTGCTGCAAGGAATCAGCACCTGGCTGGAACGCTGCCCCGGCGTGTCGATGGACATCGCCAAGCTGTCCTCGGAAGCGCAACTGGAAGAAATCGCCGACGGCCGCCTGGACGTAGGCTTGTTGCGCCTGCCGGTGCTGCGCCAGCGTGAAGGCGTGCGTGTAACGCCTTTATATAGTGAACAAGTGTTGCTGGCCGTGCCGCCGAGCCATGCGCTGGCAAGCAGCAGTGCGCCGATTGAACTGGAACAGCTCAAGGACGAAGCGTTTATCTCGATCCCCCACCCTCAGCGCGGCGGCCTGAGTTATCTGTCGGCCGAGTTGTGCATGCGTGCGGGATTTTTCCCCAAGGCCGCACGGGTGATGTCACGCAAGACCACCCAGTTGCAGCTGATCCAGGCCGGCTTCGGTATTGCCTTGTTACCAAAATCCATGCAGGACATCGCCCCCGCCAACCTGTGTTTTTTACCGCTGGCCGACCCGGACTGCCTGAGCACCGTGGCCCTGGCTTGCGCGCAGGCGCCCAGCGCACTGGTGGAGCAATTCTGCCAAACCTTGCAGGAATGCCTATAAACTGCCGCCCATGATTAAAGATCTCTGCTCATGATTAAAGACCCGTTCGCCCGCCTGGGCCTCGACCGCGAAGTCCTCACTGTCAGCCAGCTCAACGGCCGCGCGCGGGTGTTGCTGGAAGACGTGTTCACCAATATCTGGGTCGAAGGCGAGATCTCCAACCTCGCCCGCCCGGCCTCCGGCCACGTGTATTTCACCCTCAAGGACAGCGGCGCCCAAGTGCGTTGCGCACTGTTTCGCAATAACGCCGCGCGGGTGCGCCAAGCCTTGAAGGACGGCCTGGCGGTGAAGGTGCGCGGCAAGGTCTCGCTGTTCGAGGGCCGTGGCGACTACCAGTTGATCCTCGATACGGTGGAACCGGCCGGTGATGGCGCGCTGCGCCTGGCCTTCGATGCGTTGAAGGAAAAGCTCAGCGCCGAAGGCCTGTTCAGCGCCGAGCGCAAGGTGCCGCTGCCGGCCCATCCGCGGCGCATCGGCATTATCAGTTCGCCGACGGGCGCGGTGATCCGCGACATCATCAGCGTGTTCCGCCGCCGGGCGCCGAACATTGAACTGACACTGATCCCGACGGCCGTGCAAGGCCGCGAGGCGATCCCGCAGATCGTGCGGGCGCTGAAAATGGCCGACGCGCGGGGTTTCGACGCCTTGATCCTGGCCCGTGGCGGCGGTTCGCTGGAAGACCTCTGGTGCTTCAACGAAGAAGCCGTAGCCCGTTCCGTGGATGCGTGCGTTACGCCCATCGTCAGCGCCATCGGCCATGAAACCGATGTATCAATCAGCGACTTTGTCGCCGACGTGCGCGCCCCTACCCCGTCCGCCGCCGCCGAACTGCTTGCGCCAGACGCCAGCCATCTGGTGCGCCAGGTCGAGAACCTGCATCGCCGCCTGGTGATGCTGATGCGCAATCGCCTGAGCCACGACCGCCTGCGCCTGGAAGGCATGGCCCGGCGCCTGCGCCATCCCGGCGAACGCCTGCGCCAGCAAGCCCAGCGCCTGGACGACCTGGACATGCGCCTGCGCCGGGCCTTCGAGCGCAGCCTCAATACCCGTCGCGAGCGCCTGATCCGCCTGGAAACCCGCCTCGCCGGCCAACACCCCGGCCGCCAACTGGCCCTGCTGCGCCAGCGCCTCGACAGCCTTGCCGAACGCCTGCCCCGCGCCATGCGCGAAGGCCTCAAGGCGCGCCGCCTGCAACTGCAAAGCCAGGTGCAGACGCTGCACGTGGTCAGCCCGTTGGCGACCCTCGGCCGCGGCTACAGCATCCTGCTGGACGAACGCGGCCAGGCCATTCGCAATGCCGCGCAAACCCACACCGGCCAGCGCCTGACCGCACGCCTCGGTGAAGGCCAACTGCAAGTGCGGGTGGAAGACAACCACCTCACGCCCGTCACCCTTTCGTTATTGGATTGATTGATGCCACGTTTATTCAGCCTATTGATGTTGTTGTGCCTTGCCGTTAACGCCCACGCCGACAGCTACATCACCCGCACCTTGAACAAGCCGGTGCCGGGTGGCGTGGCCGTCGTCGACCTGGGCCCGGCGGCAACTGCACCGAAGGCCAGCTACCAAGGCAAACCGGTGTTGGTGGTAAAGGAACAGGACAACTGGCTGGCAATTGTCGGCATCCCGCTGACGGTCAAGCCGGGTAACGAGCGCCTCAGCAGTGGCGGGCGCAACCTGCCGTTTATCGTCGGCTACAAGAAGTACCCGGAACAGCGCATCACCTTGAAAAACAAAAGCCAGGTAAACCCCGAGCCGGCGCAACTCAAGCGCATCGAGGCGGAACTGGCGGTGCAGATCAAGGCTTACCGCAGTTTCAGCCCGAACCTGCCCAGCAACCTGGTGCTGGACAAACCGGTGAATGGGCCGCTGTCGAGCAAGTTCGGTGTGCGCCGGTTCTTCAACGGTGAAGAGCGCAATCCCCACTCCGGCCTGGACTTCGCGGTGCCGGCGGGTACGCCGATCAAGACCCCGGCGAATGGCAAGGTGATCCTGGTGGGCAACTACTTCTTCAACGGCAACACCGTGTTCGTCGATCACGGCCAGGGGTTTATCAGCATGTTCTGCCATATGTCGAAGATCGATGTGAAAGTCGGTGATCAGCTGACCCGCGGCGCCGTGGTGGGCAAAGTCGGCGCGACCGGCCGTGCGACGGGGCCGCATATGCACTGGAACGTCAGCCTCAACGATGCGCGGGTCGACCCGGCGATCTTTATCGGCGCCTTCCAACCCTGATTGATTCGATTGCGCGCCAGCCAAATGGCGCGCAATAAAAAATAGACGCGCGACAATTCCCAACCATAAAATCTTGTTTTCTACGCCAATAGCAGAACTTATCTCAATTTTCCCCGACTGCTTGCCATCTTTCACCCCGGCGGTTAGGGTTGAGCTTATGAAAACCTCTCACACCCTCATTCAGCTCCGCCAGCACCGCAGCCTGTGCCTTGTCAGCGCACGACTGCCAGGCTGAATCGATCTGCCTCGTCCTACGCTTTATCCCCAATAACAGTTCCACGGCAGGCCGCCTCTTTTCGGCCCCTAAACAAAGGATTTCCCGATGAGCATGCTCAAAGACCCGTCTTCGAAGTACCGCGCGTTCCCGACCATCGACATCCCGGACCGCACCTGGCCTTCGAAAACCATCACCACCGCGCCGATCTGGTGCAGCTCCGACCTGCGTGATGGCAACCAGTCGCTGATCGAGCCGATGGACGCCGCGAAGAAACTGCGTTTCTGGAAGACCCTGGTGTCGGTAGGCGTGAAGGAAATCGAAGCGTCGTTCCCGGCTGCGTCGCAAACCGACTTTGACTTCGTGCGCACCCTGATCGAAGACAACCACATCCCCGCGGACACCACCATCCAGGTGCTGACCCAGGGCCGTGAAGACTTGATCGCGCGCACCTTTGAATCCCTGCGCGGTGCGAAAAAGGCCATCGTGCACTTGTACAACGCCACTTCGCCGTCGTTCCGCCGCATCGTGTTCAACCAGGACAAGGACGGCATCAAGGCCATCGCGGTCAACGCGGCCAAGCTGTTCGTCAAATATGCCGCCCAGCAGCCAGAGACCCAGTGGACCTTCGAATATTCCCCGGAGACCTTCAGCGCTACTGAGCTGGAGTTCGCCAAGGAAGTCTGTGACGCGGTGATCGAGGTGTGGAACCCGACGCCTGAGCACAAGATGATCCTAAACCTGCCAGCCACGGTTGAATGCGCCACGCCGAACATCTATGCCGACCAGATCGAGTGGTTCGGTCGCCATATCAACCGTCGTGACAGCGTGATCATCAGCCTGCACACCCACAACGACCGTGGCACCGGCGTAGCCGCCACCGAGCTGGGCCTGATGGCCGGCGCCGACCGTGTCGAAGGTTGCCTGTTCGGCAACGGCGAGCGTACCGGTAACGTCGACCTGGTCACCGTGGCACTGAACATGTACACCCAGGGCCTCGACCCGCAGCTGGACTTCTCCGATATCGACGGCGTGCGCAAAGTCGTCGAAGAGTGCAACCAGATCCAGGTGCACCCGCGTCACCCGTACGTGGGCGACCTGGTGCACACCGCCTTCTCCGGCTCCCACCAGGACGCGATCCGCAAGGGCTTCGCCCAGCAGAAAGACGACGCCCTGTGGGAAGTGCCGTACTTGCCGATCGACCCCGCCGACATCGGCCGCAGCTACGAAGCCGTGATCCGTGTGAACAGCCAGTCGGGCAAAGGCGGCATCGCCTACCTGCTGGAGCAGGAATACGACATCAGCTTGCCGCGCCGCATGCAGATCGAGTTCAGCCAGGTGGTCCAGGCCGAAACCGACCGCGTGGGCCTGGAGATGACCGCGCCACAGATCTACGCCTTGCTGCAGCGTGAATACCTGCAAGCCAACACCCCGTACGCGCTGGTCAGCCATCGTCTGCAGGAAGAGAACGGCAACAGCAGCGTGGAAGTGGAAGTGTCGGGCAAGGGCCAGGGCGAGACCAACCTGCGCTGGCAGGGCAAGGGCTACGGCACCCTGGAAGCGCTGGTCGCTGCCTTGCCGATCAAGGTCGAGATCATGGACTACAACGAACACGCAATCGGCGCCGGCACCAATGCCAAGGCGGCGGCCTACATTGAACTGCGTGTGAACGGTGAACGTCCGGTGCATGGCGTGGGCATTGATGAAAACATCACCACGGCCAGTTTCAAGGCGGTGTTCAGTGCGCTGAACCGTTCGTTGAGCCAGTTGGAAGCGAAAGCGGCGTAATCGGCTGCTGAAATGTGGAAGGCCCCTGGATGTGAGTCCAGGGGCCTTTTTTGTTGGTTGTGAGAGCCTCATCGCGGGCAAGCCCGCTCCCACAGTTGAACGTGTTCACAAATCAAAATGTGGGAGCGGGCTTGCCCGCGATAGCGGTGTGTCAGACAAACTGAAAAGTATCGGCATCCAGATTCGCCGGGAATCGGGTGCGATACGACGCCAGCTCCGCCGCATTCAGGCACACCTGGAACACGCCATCCGCTTCCCCCGCACTGAGCAAGGTCTCACCCTGGAAATCCAACACCTGGCTGTCCCCGGTGTAGGCAAAGCCCTTGCCATCCGTGCCCACCCGATTCACCGCCGCCACGTAACACAGGTTCTCGATGGCCCGCGCCGGCAACAGGCGGTTCCAATGCAATCGCCGTGCGCCGGGCCAGTTGGCGGTGTACAGCAGCAGGTCCGTGTCCTGGGCATCGCGGCTCCACACCGGGAAGCGCAGGTCGTAGCAAATCAGCGGGCGAATGCGCCAGCCCTTCAACTCGAACTGCACCTGGCGTTCGCCGGGGGTGTAGTGATTGTGCTCGCCGGCCATGCGGAACAGGTGGCGCTTGTCGTAGTGCCACACCTCGCCGTCCGGGCGTGCCCACAGCAAGCGGTTGCGGTGGCTGCCATCGGCGGCCTCGATAATCACGCTGCCGGTAATCACGGCGTTGTATTTTTTCGCCTGGGCCTGGAGCCAGTGATGGGTCGGACCGTGCTCCGGTTCGGCCAAGACAGCGGACTCCATGGAGAAACCGGTGGTGAACATCTCCGGCAGGACGATCAGGTCGGCGCCCCTGGCCTGTTCCAGCAACAGCTCGAAGTGTTCCAGGTTGGCCTGGCGGTCATGCCAGGCCAGGGTGGTCTGGATCAGGGCGATGTTCAGGTCCGGCAGTGCACTTAGATCACGCATAGCTTTTCAGCTGCTTGGCGCAGCGTCTCCTCGCGTTTGGCAAAGCACAGGCGCACCAGGCGCTGGCCTTGCGGTGGGTTCTGGTAGAACACCGAGACCGGGATCGTCGCCACGCCGTGTTCGCGGGTCATCCACAGGGACATGGCGACGTCATCCAGGTCCGGGCGGATCTGTGAGTAATCCACCAGTTGGAAGTAGGTGCCGGCCACGCGACTAAAGCTGAAACGCGACGGCGCCAGCAAGTCGCAGAACAGGTCACGCTTGGCCTGGTAGAACGCCGGCAGTTCCTCGACATGTTCCGGGTGCTCGACCATGAAGTCAGCCAGGGCGAACTGCAACGGCGTCACGCCGCAAAAGTTGACGTACTGGTGCACCTTGCGCAGTTCGGCCGTAAGCGCCGGTGGCGCAACCACGTAGCCGGTTTTCCAGCCGGTGACGTGGTAGGTCTTGCCGAAGGAGCTGACCACGAAGGCGCGCGCGTACAACTCTTCGTGGGCCAGCACGCTGACGTGAGGCACACCGTCGAACACCAGGTGTTCGTAGACCTCATCGCTGACCAGGTAGATATCGCGGTCGCGGATCAATTCGGCCAACTGGTCCAGCTCGGCGCGGCTGATCAGGGCGCCTGTGGGGTTGTGTGGGGTGTTGAGGATGATCATGCGTGTACGCGGCGACAGCGCCGCCTTGATCCGCTCAAAATCCAGCGCAAAGCCTTGCAGGCTCAACTGCACATGCACACAACGACCACCGGCCAGCTCGACCGAGGGCTCATAGCTGTCGTAGCAAGGGTCGAACACGATGACTTCATCACCGCTGCGGATCACCGCCTGGATGGCGCAGAAGATCGCGGCGGTGGCGCCGGGTGTGATGGTCACTTCGCTGTCGGCATTCACGGTGGCGCCATAGCTGCGGGCGATCTTGGCTGCCACTTGCTGGCGCAGGGCCGGCAGGCCGGTCATCGGCGAATATTGGTTGTGCCCGCTGGCAACGTGCTTGCCCACCGCATCGAGCAAGCCTTGGGGGCCGTTGAAGTCGGGGAAGCCCTGGGACAGGTTGAGCGCGCCCGTCTCGGCAGCGAGTTGCGACATGGTGGTGAAAATGGTCGTGCCGACATTCGGCAGCTTGCTGGTGATCATGGGAGCCCCCCTTCGGGTGAGGCTGCAAGTTTTAAGCTGCAAGCTGCAAGCAGGTCAAGCGACAAACCATCAGGCACAAAAAAGGGCTCCAAAGGAGCCCTCTCTTGCAGCTTGTAGCTTACAACCTGAAGCTGCCGTTACTTCTTATCCCGGCGCTTCTTGTCGGCCTTCTTGTGGTGAGTCATCAAACGACGCTTCTTGTTCACCTGACGGTCGGTCAAGGTGTTCTTGTTGCCTTCGTACGGGTTATCACCACCCTTGAACTCGATACGGATCGGCGTACCGACCAGTTTCAAGACACGACGGTAGGTGTTTTCCAGGTAACGCACGTAGGACTTCGGCACCTTCTCGATCTGGTTACCGTGGATCACGATAATCGGCGGGTTGGCACCACCCAAGTGGGCGTAACGCAGTTTGATCCGGCGGTTGTTGACCATCGGCGGCGCGTGCTCGCCTACCGCGTCTTCCAGGATCTGGGTGAGGCGGTTGGTCGGCCAGCGGGTGACCGCGGACTTGAACGAGTTCTGTACGGATGCGTAGAGGTTGCCCACGCCAGTACCGTGCAGTGCCGAGATAAAGTGGATATCGGCGAACTCGACGAAGAACAGCCGACGTTGCAGCTCGATCTTGACGAAATCGCGCTCGCTCGGCGTCATGCCGTCCCACTTGTTGATCGCGATCACCAGGGCGCGACCGGCTTCCAGGGCAAAGCCCAGCAGGTTCAGGTCGTGGTCCACCACGCCTTCGCGGGCGTCCATCACAAAGATCACCACGTTGGCGTCTTTGATCGCTTGCAGGGTTTTCACCACCGAGAACTTTTCAACTTCCTCGTGGATCTTGCCGCGCTTGCGCACACCGGCGGTGTCGATCAGCGTGTACTTTTCCTCGTTGCGTTCGAACGGGATGTAGATGCTGTCGCGGGTGGTGCCGGGTTGGTCATAAACGATTACCCGGTCTTCACCGAGCATGCGGTTGACCAGGGTCGACTTGCCCACGTTAGGGCGGCCGATGATGGCGATCTTGATACCGTCTTTTTCGCTCGGACCAGGAATGCGCTTGGCTTCCTCGCCTTCGGCGACGATCTCTTCTTCACCCTCTTCTTCCTCGACATCATCCTTGGGGAAATCGCGCAGGGCGATTTCCAGCATCTGGGTGATACCACGACCGTGGGCACCGGCGACCGGAATCGCATCGCCCAGGCCCATCGGGCTGAATTCGGCACGGGCCGCTTCAGGATCGATGTTGTCGATCTTGTTCGCGACCAGGTAGGAACGCTTGTTGCGCTTGCGCAGGTGCTCGCCAATCATTTGGTCAGCAGCGGTGTAGCCCGCACGGGCGTCCACCAGGAACAACACGACATCGGCTTCTTCAATGGCGAGCAGCGACTGCTCGGCCATTTTTTCGTCCATGCCATGTTCGTCACCGGAGATACCACCGGTGTCGACAATAATGTATGAGCGCCCTTGCCACTTTGCCTCACCGTATTGGCGATCACGGGTCAGACCGGACAAGTCGCCAACGATGGCGTCACGAGTCCTGGTCAGGCGGTTGAACAAGGTGGACTTGCCGACGTTAGGTCGGCCCACCAGGGCGATTACGGGAACCATGCGGCTCTCCACTTCGTTATTTCAGAAAATACAAAAGCCGCTGCAAGGCAGCGGCTGGTGCTCGGGGCAGCATCGTCAGATGCCGCATGCCCCGCCGAAGCGGGGCCGCCTGGGTGTTACCCCAAGCATAGTTCTTACTTGATGGTCAGGGCTTCCAGCTTGCCGCTGTTGCCAAACACATAAAGCATGTTACCCACGACCAGCGGACGAGCACGCAGGCCGTCGCTGTCGATACGCTCGCGACCGACAAAGCGACCGTCCACCTGGCTCAGCAGGTGCAGGTAGCCTTCGAAGTCGCCAACCGCGACGTAGCTGGAGAAGACTTCCGGTGCCGACAGTTGACGGCGGGCCAGGGAGTCGTTGCTCCACAGTGCAGTGGTGGAACGCTCGTCGACACTTTCAACGGTGCCGGATGCCAGGCTTACGTAGACGCTGCCAAACCCTTGGGCGACACCGGCGTAGCTGGAAGCATCACGCTGCCAGTTCACACGACCGCTCTGCAGGTCCAGCGCCGCGACACGGCCCTGGTAAGTGGCGACGTAGAGGGTTTCACCCGACAGCAGCAAGCCACCGTCAATGTCCACTACGCGATCCAGTTCGGAACGACCTTGCGGGATAGCCACACGGGTTTCCCAGGCCGGCACGCCGTTCTGGGTATCAAGGGCGACTACTTTACCGGTGGACAAGCCTGCAACGGCCAGATTGTTGGTCACAACCGGACCACTGGTACCGCGCAGCGTCAACACCGCAGGGGTGCTGTCGTACAACCAGCGCTGCTGGCCGGTGCTGGCGTCGAGGCCGATCACACGGTCGTCCTGGGTTTGCACCACGACGATATCGCCGTTGGTGGCAGGCGGTGCGAGGACTTCACTGGTCACGCGAGCGCGCCATTTCTCTTCACCGGTGCTGGAATCCAGGGCCACGACTTCGCCTTTCAGCGTGCCGAGCATGACCATGCCGTAACCCACGCCGACGGCGCCGGATACAGGCAACTCAAGGTCTTTCTTCCACTTCACGTCACCGTTCATGCGATCCATCGAGATCACAACGCCGGTCACGTCAGCGGCCACAATGTTGTCACCGTCGATTGCCGGTACCAACATGTTGTAGGTGTCACCCTGGCCGTCACCGATGGAGCGGCTCCACTGCTTCTGCAGGACCACTTCTTCCTTGAAGCTGGTCAGCTCCGCAGGCGGCAGTTCTTTTTTACTGTTGCTGCTGCAACCCGCGGCCAGAACGGCCAGAGCCAGCAATGCTGCATGTTTCCAACGGATCACGTCACGCATCCCCTTTGGCCAAGTCGTCCAGCTTGATTTGTAAGCCACCGACCGCCGCTTCATCAGACAGCGCCGCCTTGGCTTTTTGGTACGCAGCATTGGCTTCGTCGGTACGACCCAATTGGACCAACAGGTCGCCCTTGAGCTCTTCGCGAGTGGCTACAAATGCCTTGTCAGCATCGCCTTCGAGCAGTTTGAGTGCTTCGTCGGCCTTGTTCTGTGCCGCCAGTACCTGAGCCAGGCGCTGACGTGCGATTTCACCCAGGGTCGGGTTCTTCGGCTTGTCGGCGATGGCCTTCAGCTCGGAGGCGGCGTCATCCAGCTTGCCGGTGTCGACCGCGACTTTCGCGACGAAGAGGCTGCCGTATTGGGCGTAGGTGCTACCGCCAAATTCGTTTTTCAGCTTGCCGGCCAAATCTGCAACCTGCGCAGGGTCGGGCTTGCCGTCCGGCGTCAGGGTGGTTTCCAGCAATTGCTGATAGAGGATCGAGGCGCCCTGGGATTGGTTGGCCTGATACTTGTGCCAGGCTTGCCAGCCGAACACCACCACTAAAGCCAGCAGACCGCCAGTAACCAGGGGCTTGCCGTTACGCTGCCACCAGTCCTTGAACTCGGCCAGTTGATCATCATCAGAACTCGACACCCCAATACTCCTTAATCGCTAAATTCGGCTGTTCGACAGCTTCAACCCTGCACGACGCAGGTGGCCAAGTGCGCAGCGAGCGCATCAAAGGCAATGTTCTGTTGCTCGCCCTGGCCACGCAGGGGTTTGAAACCTATCACTTGCTGGGCCAGTTCGTCATCGCCGAGGATCAGTGCATACAGCGCACCGCTCTTGTCGGCCTTCTTGAACTGGCTCTTGAAGCTGCCGGCGCCGGCATTGACTTGCAGGCGCAGGTTCGGCAGTTGGTCGCGGACCTTTTCGCTCAAGGCCAGGGCAGCCAGCTCGGCGGCCTCGCCAAAGGCACAGAGGTACACATCCACCTGACGGGAGATTTCTTCCGGGACTTTTTCCAGGGTTTCCAGCAGCAGGATCAGCCGCTCGATGCCCATGGCAAAGCCCACGCCAGTGGTCGGCTTGCCGCCCATCTGCTCGACCAGGCCGTCGTAGCGACCACCGGCACACACGGTGCCCTGGGCGCCGAGTTTGTCGGTGACCCACTCGAACACGGTCTTGCTGTAGTAATCGAGGCCGCGCACCAGCTTGGTGTTGATCACGAACGGGATGCCGGCCGCGTCCAGGCGAGCCTTGAGGCCCTCGAAGTGAATGCGCGATTCGTCGTCCAGGTAGTCGGCCATTTTTGGCGCGTCGACCAGCACGGCTTGGGTATCGGCGTTCTTGGTATCAAGAACACGCAGCGGGTTGGTTTTCAGACGGCGCTGGCTGTCTTCGTCCAACTTGTCCAGGTGGGCCGACAGGTACTCGACCAGGGCCACTTTGTAGCGGCCGCGGGATTCGCTGGTGCCCAGGCTGTTGAGTTCAAGCTTGACGGCGTCGCGTATGCCCAGCAGGCCCCACAGGCGCCAGGTCAGCACGATCAGCTCGGCGTCGATGTCCGGGCCGTCGATGTTGAAGACTTCCAGGCCGATCTGGTGGAACTGGCGATAACGGCCTTTCTGTGGACGCTCGTGGCGGAACATCGGGCCGATGTACCACAGCTTCTGCGGCTGGCCAGCACCGGTGAGACCATGCTCGAGCACGGCGCGCACGCACGCAGCAGTGCCTTCCGGGCGCAGGGTCAGGGAATCGCCGTTGCGGTCTTCAAAGGTGTACATTTCTTTTTCGACGATGTCGGTCACTTCACCGATGGAGCGTTTGAACAACTCGGTGAACTCGACGATCGGCATGCGGATCTGCTTGTAACCGTAGTTATCCAGCAGGCGCGCGACGGTGCTTTCGAAGTAGCGCCACAGCGGCGTCTGCTCCGGCAGGATGTCGTTCATGCCGCGAATGGCTTGCAGAGACTTGCTCACATCAAATCCTTAAATTCGTTCAATCAGCCGCGCGCGATCAGCGCTGCGTCAGCCGCGACCTTTTCGGCCGCTTTCTGGCGGATCAGTCTTTCGAGCTCATCCACCAGATTGTCATTCGTTAACTTCTGCGCCGGCTTGCCGTCGATGTAGATCAGGTTCGGTGTACCGCCGGTCAAGCCCACATGGGCTTCCTTGGCTTCACCCGGCCCGTTGACCACACAACCGATCACCGCAACATCCAGTGGCACCAGCAGGTCTTCGAGGCGCAATTCCAGGTCGTTCATGGTTTTCACCACGTCGAAGTTCTGCCGCGAGCAGCTCGGGCAGGCAATGAAATTGATACCACGGGAACGCAAACGCAGGGATTTGAGAATGTCGTAACCGACTTTCACTTCCTCTACCGGGTCAGCTGCCAGCGAGATGCGGATAGTATCGCCAATCCCTTCGGCGAGCAGCATACCGAGACCCACCGCAGATTTCACTGTGCCTGAGCGTAAACCGCCGGCTTCGGTGATACCCAGGTGCAGCGGTTGCACGATTTCCTTGGCCAGCAGGCGGTAGGCCTCCACCGCCATGAACACGTCGGAGGCCTTTACGCTGACCTTGAAGTCCTGGAAATTCAGGCGTTCGAGGTGTTCAACGTGGCGCAGCGCGGATTCAACCAGCGCCGCCGGGGTAGGCTCGCCGTATTTCTTTTGCAGGTCTTTTTCCAGGGAACCGGCGTTGACGCCGATGCGGATTGGAATGCCACGATCACGGGCAGCGTCGACCACGGCGCGCACACGGTCTTCGCGACCGATGTTGCCCGGGTTGATCCGCAGGCAGTCCACGCCCAACTCGGCTACACGCAAGGCGATCTTGTAGTCGAAGTGGATGTCGGCAACCAACGGCACCTTGACCAGCTGCTTGATGCGGCCGAAGGCTTCGGCGGCGTCCATGTCCGGCACGGAGACGCGCACGATGTCGACGCCGGCCGCTTCCAGACGGTTGATCTGGGCAACGGTGGCGGCCACGTCATTGGTGTCGCTGTTGGTCATGCTCTGCACGGCGATGGGGGCATCGCCACCCACCGGCACGGAGCCGACCCAGATTTTGCGCGATACGCGACGTTTGATTGGAGATTCGCCGTGCATGACTATTGTCCCAACTTCAGGCGAGCGGTCTCGCCAGTGGTGAACGGCGCCACGTCCACAGGCTGGCCGTTGTAGGCCACTTGCGCGCCACGGGCAAAGCCCAGACGCAGCGTCAAAGGAGGCTTGCCGCCTTGGTCGAGCGTATCTCCCTTACGCTTCAGACCGCTAAACAGCACTTTGCCATTGCCATCGGTGACTTGCGTCCAGCAGTCAGCGACGAAGGTAATCTGCACGCGACCATCGCCGGCGATCAGCGCTGGGGTGGTCGGCGGGGAAATGGCTGGAGCGGCCGGGGTAGCTGGAGCAGGCGCTTGTACCGGTGCGGCTGGCGTGTGGGCCTGGGCAACGGGGGCAGCCGGGGTGTGAGCGGCTGCGGCCGGCGTGACTGGCGCTGGCACGGCAGCGGTTGCGGCAGGTGCCACTTCCGGTGCCGGTTGCTCGGCAGTGACCGGCGCTTCAGGTGCAGCCTGGCCTTCGGCGACCGCCTGGTCTTCCGGCTCGTCCAACGGATGAATCTGCGTGGTGCCGTCGGCGCTTTCGACTTCGACGTGCTCCATGGCGTTGCTGGTCAGGTCCTTGGTGCGCTGGGAGGTCTGGTCTTGCCACCAGACAAAACCGCCGCCAATCACGGCGATCAGCAGCAACAGGCTGACAATGCGCAAAATCGTGTGGGAAACCCGGACAGGCTCTTCAATACGCCCCAGGCCGTGGACATTGCTGCCCTGGGAGTCGGTGCCGGTGAACTGGTCGAACTCCTGGACCAGTACCGCCTGGTCGATGCCCAGCAACTTGGCATAGGCGCGGATGTAGCCACGGGCAAAGGTATGCCCAGGCAACTTGTCGAACGCGCCGGCTTCCAGGTTGCCCAGGGACGTAGTGGTCAAATTGAGCTTGAGGGCCACTTCTGCCAGCGACCAACCATTGCTTTCGCGGGCCTGACGCAAGGTGTCGCCTGGGTTTACGCGATTAGCTGCTACAACTTCCGGGTGCGCCGCTTTCATCATTGCTCCGACAGGTATTGCTGATATTCCGGCGTACCGGGATAGAGTCGTTCGAGTTGCTGGCCAAAACGTGCGGCCGTGTCGTGTTCTTCATGAACCGTCGCCAGGCGCACGCCGAGCAATAGACTACGTGCATTTTGCCCGCTGAGCAGGCTAAAACGCTCGTAATAGTCACGAGCCGGCACATAATGCCTGTCATCAAAGGATAACTCAGCCATTTCGAGCAGTGCCCGCGGCTGACGACCATTCAAATGCAGGGCTTTTTCCAGCTGCTGGCGAGCGCTGTCGCGCTGGCCGAGGCGCATCGAGGTCACCCCGAGGTTCTCGAAGACACGGGAACGCTCAGGATAAAGGGTATCGGCGCTGGCTTGCTGGAAATAAAGGGCGGCCTGGTCAAAACGTTTCTGCTCGAACAGGAAGCTGCCGTAGTTGTTCAGCAGCCGCGGGTCGGCAGGTCGGGAGGCCAGCGCCTTGCGGAAATAGTGGTGGGCCAGGTCAGGCTCGGCCTGGGCCTGGAACACCAGGGCGAGCGCCGCATTGGCGTCGGTATCGTCGCTGTCCAGCTCAAGGGCCTTCTTCAGCGGCACCTTGGCCTGCTCGCTCATGCCTTGTTGCAGGTACCCCAAGCCCAGTTGCACATAGGCAACTCGCGCCTCATCACGGCCTTTGCCGGTTTGCAAAGGGCTGTCATGGCCCGATGAAACACAACCGGCCGCGAGGCCGGTAACAAGCAAGAGCAGCGCAAGGCGCAAGGGCATAGAGATCCTCTCTCAGATTCGATTCACAGCAATCAGCGGCAAATCGTCGGCGGCATTCGCTTCACGCCCGGCGATGTAACGCTCACTGCGGCGGGTGCGGTCCATCACCTGCCCGACCAATTGGCCACAGGCGGCGTCGATGTCTTCACCACGGGTGGTGCGCACGGTGACGTTGTAGCCGGCCTGGTGCAGTTGATCCTGGAAACGGCGGATGGCGTTGTTGCTCGGCCGCTCGTAGCCAGAATGGGGAAACGGGTTGAACGGGATCAGGTTGATCTTGCACGGGGTGTTCTTGAGCAACTCGATCATCTCGACAGCGTGCTCAACCTTGTCGTTGATGTCCTTGAGCATGGTGTACTCAATGGTCAACACGCGTTTCTCGCCCAAGGTCGCCATGTAACGCTGGCAGGATTCGAGCAGCATCTTAAGCGGATACTTCTTGTTGATCGGCACCAATTGGTTACGCAATGCGTCATTGGGTGCGTGCAGCGACAACGCCAGGGAGACGTCGATGTGCTTGGCCAGCTCATCGATCATCGGCACCACGCCGGAGGTCGACAGGGTCACGCGGCGCTTGGAGATGCCGTAGCCCAGGTCGTCCATCATCAGGTGCATGGCCGCGATGACGTTGTCGAAGTTCAGCAGCGGCTCACCCATGCCCATCATCACCACGTTGGTGATGGCACGGTCGACGGTTGCCGGGACGCTGCCAAAGGATTTGTTGGCAATCCACACCTGGCCGATGACTTCGGCGGCGGTGAGGTTGCTATTGAAGCCTTGCTTGCCGGTGGAGCAGAAACTGCAATCCAGGGCGCAGCCTGCCTGGGACGAAACGCACAAGGTGCCGCGTTTGCCCTGGGGAATGTACACGGTCTCGACGCAGCTGCCGGACGCCACGCGCACCACCCACTTACGGGTGCCGTCGCTGGAGATGTCCTCGCTCACCACTTCGGGACCACGGACCTCAGCAATGGCCTTGAGCTTGTCGCGCAAGGCCTTGCTGACGTTCGTCATGGCATCGAAATCGTCGACGCCAAAGTGGTGAATCCATTTCATTACCTGACCGGCACGGAAACGCTTCTCCCCGATTGAGTCGAAGAATTTCTCCATTTCCGGCTGGGTCAGACCCAGCAGGTTGGTTTTAACAGTCGATGTAGTCATGGATTCACCCTCACTCTTTAAGCCAATGCTTAGCGAGCGGTTACTTCAGTAGCAGCGAAAAAGTACGAGATTTCGCGAGCAGCAGCAGCTTCGGAGTCCGAACCGTGTACAGCGTTGGCGTCGATGGATTCAGCGAAGTCAGCACGGATGGTGCCGGCAGCAGCTTCTTTAGGGTTGGTAGCGCCCATCAGCTCACGGTTCAGAGCGATAGCGTTTTCGCCTTCCAGAACCTGAACAACAACAGGACCGGAGATCATGAAGGCAACCAGGTCGCCGAAGAAGCCACGAGCGCTGTGCTCAGCGTAGAAGCCTTCAGCTTCGGCTTTGGACAGTTGCTTGAGTTTCGAAGCTACAACCTTCAGGCCGGCTTTTTCGAAACGAGTGGTGATCTCGCCGATGACGTTTTTTGCAACAGCGTCAGGCTTGATGATGGAGAAAGTACGTTGAACAGCCATGGTGTAACTCCAGAAACGGTAATTTACGAAAAATTAAACCCGCGAATTATACGCGGGTTATTGGGTATTGCCTAACCTGCGGGGACGATCAGTCGATTTCTTCGATCCAGAGCTGCTGGACCGCTTCCAAGACCTTCTCGCCACAACGGCCAGAAGTATT
The DNA here is from genome assembly GCF_030687495.1 of Pseudomonas sp. FP453. Lineage (NCBI taxonomy): Bacteria > Pseudomonadati > Pseudomonadota > Gammaproteobacteria > Pseudomonadales > Pseudomonadaceae > Pseudomonas > Pseudomonas sp. FP453. The sequence goes on from NZ_CP117435.1 coordinate 5,077,306, forward strand.
GTCGAAATCAGGCAGCTCCATGATCCAGCGCTGCAGATCAACGAAGTTGACCGTCAGCGGGCTCACATCCGGCTTGGCTTCAGCGAGCTCTTCAGCAATGCGCTGTACATCATTCCAACCATAATTCATGACAGTTCTACCAATCAGTGCGGCGCTTCGGCCGCATGGTTGAGCGAATATTTCGGAATTTCGACAGTGATGTCTTCGGTCCCGACCTTGGCCTGACAGCTCAGGCGCGAATGCGCTTCCAAGCCCCAGGCGCGATCAAGAAAGTCCTCTTCCAGTTCGTCAGCCTCTTCCAGGGTGTTGAAGCCCTCACGGATGATGCAGTGACAGGTGGTGCAGGCGCAGACGCCGCCGCAGGCACTTTCGATCTCGATGTGGTTGTCATGGGCGACTTCGAGGATGGACTTGCCGGTCTCAGCCTCCACGACCATACCGTCCGGGCAATGCTCGGCGTGTGGCAGAAAAATGACCTGCGGCATTAATTATTCCTCGATTTCATTCAGGTTGCGTCCCGCCAGGGCGGCTTTCACCGTCTGGTCCATGCGGCGGGCAGCGAAGGCATCGGTCACTTGCGACAGACGCTTGGTCTGTTGCTCGATGGCATAACCATCGGTGCCTTTCATCAATTCGGCCAGTTCCTGCATCTGCAGGTCGATGACCATGCGTTCTTCCGCGTCCAGCAGGCGCTCGCCATCGACGTCCAGGGCACCCTGCACGGCTTCGAGCAGGCGCTGGGCATCCACTTGCTGCTCGCGCAATACGCGGGCGACCTTGTCGTCACCGGCGTACTGGAACGAGTCCTTAAGCATCTTGGCGATTTCGCCATCGGTGAGGCCGTAGGACGGCTTGACCTGGATACTGGCTTCAACGCCCGAGCCTAGCTCACGCGCCGCAACGCTGAGCAGGCCATCGGCGTCGACCTGGAAGGTCACGCGAATCTTCGCCGCACCGGCCACCATCGCCGGAATGCCGCGCAATTCAAAGCGCGCCAGGGAGCGGCAGTCGCTGATCAGCTCGCGCTCGCCTTGCAGCACATGAATCATCATGGCCGTCTGGCCATCTTTGTAAGTGGTGAAGTCCTGGGCGCGGGCGACTGGGATGGTGGTGTTGCGTGGAATCACCTTCTCCATCAGGCCGCCCATGGTTTCCAGGCCCAGGGACAACGGAATCACGTCGAGCAACAGCAGTTCGCCACCGTCGCGTTTGTTGCCGGCCAGGGTGTCGGCCTGGATCGCGGCGCCGATGGCGACCACTTGATCCGGGTCGATTTCAGTCAACGGCTGGCGGCCAAAGGCCTCGGCGACAGCGTCACGAACACGCGGCACGCGGGTGGAACCGCCAACCATGACCACGGCGCCGACATCTTCCAGCTCGATACCGGAGTCACGCACGGCGCGGCGGCAGGCTTTCAGGCTGCGGGCGACCATCGGCTCGATCAACGCATCGAAGGCTTCGCGGGTCAGCTGGGCCGACCAGTTGCCGTAGGAAACTTCAACGGAAGCAGCATCAGTCAGCGCTTCTTTGGCGGCGCAGGCGGTTTGCAGCAGGTTGCGCTGCGCGCCCGGGTCTAGGTCGGCGGACAGACCGGCGCTGCTGATGATCCAGCCGGCAATGGCGTGGTCGAAATCGTCGCCACCCAGGGCGCTGTCGCCGCCGGTGGCCAGCACTTCAAACACACCGCCGGTCAGGCGCAGGATCGAAATATCAAAGGTACCGCCGCCCAAATCGTAGATCGCGACCAGGCCTTCAGCATGCTGGTCGAGGCCGTAAGCCACCGCAGCAGCCGTCGGCTCGTTGAGCAGGCGCAGCACGTTCAGGCCGGCGAGTTTTGCCGCATCCTTGGTGGCTTGGCGCTGGGCGTCATCGAAATAGGCTGGAACGGTGATCACCGCCCCTACCAGTTCGCCGCCCAAGGTGCTTTCCGCGCGCTGGCGCAGCACCTTGAGGATATCGGCCGACACTTCCACCGGGCTTTTCGGGCCCTGCACGGTGTCGATGAACGGCATGTGGGATTCACCGCCGACAAAGCGGTACGGCAGCTGGTCGCCCAATTGCTTGACGTCGGACAACCCACGACCCATCAAGCGCTTGACCGACAGCACGGTATTCAAGGGATCGGTAGACGCGGCCAATTTGGCCGACTCGCCGACTTCGGTGCGATCCGCGTGATAACGCACGGCGGACGGCAGGATCACCTGGCCATCGGCGTCGGGCAGCGGCTCGGACAGGCCGCTGCGCAAGGCAGCAACCAGGGAATTGGTGGTGCCCAGGTCAATCCCGACCGCCAGGCGACGCTGGTGCGGTTGTGGGCTTTGGCCGGGTTCGGCGATTTGCAGTAGGGCCATGGTAATCAGGTCTTATCTGTCTATCAGGCGTGCATCACGGGCAGCACACGGGGTTAATCGTCGAGGCGCTCTTCTAGCTGGCGCACTTCGTAGGTGAGCTTGTCGAGGAACTGCATGCGCCGCATCAGGCGTTCGGCCTGTTCACGTTGCGCTGCATCATCCCAACAGGCTGCGAAGCTTTCGTTGAGCTCATCCTGGGCCGTTTTCAGACGACGCTTGAAGACTGCAACACCGGCCAGATCGGCTTCGTCCTGCAAGTCTTCGAGTTCTTCGCGCCACTGCATCTGCTGCATCAGGAAGTCCGGATCATGCACCGTGACTTCCAGCGGCAGCTCTCCACCGTTCATCGCGAGCAGGTAACGCGCGCGCTTGGGCGGATTTTTCAGGGTCTGATAAGCCTCGTTGAGGCTGGCCGACTTCTCCAGAGCAACGCGTTGCTCACGCTCGGAGGCGTCGGCAAAGCGGTCTGGATGCACCCCACGCGCCAACTCTCGGTAGCGCGTGGCAAGCTGCTCAAGGTCCAGCCGAAAGCTCGGCTGCAGCTCGAATAAAGCGAAATGACAAGGAGTACCCACGAATAGCCTCAGATGTTGAAGCTTTCGCCGCAGCCACATTCACCGCGTACGTTGGGGTTGTTGAACTTGAAGCCTTCGTTCAACCCTTCCTTGACGAAATCGAGCTCGGTGCCGTCCAGGTAGGTCAGGCTTTTAGGGTCGATGATCACTTTCTCGCCGTGACTTTCGAACACCTGGTCTTCCGCAACCACCTCGTCGACGAACTCCAGCACATAGGCAAGGCCGGAACAGCCCGTGGTGCGTACACCCAGACGAATCCCCTCACCTTTACCGCGCCCATTCAGGGAGCGGCGAATGTGCTGCGCAGCCGCTTCTGTCATGCTGATAGCCATCGTTGACTCCTTACTCGTCGCCAAATGCTTAGATCAAGCCTTTCTTCTGCTTGTAGTCGCGAACGGCCGCCTTGATGGCGTCTTCAGCGAGTACGGAGCAGTGGATTTTCACTGGCGGCAGGGCCAGTTCTTCGGCCAGCTGGGTGTTGCTGATGGTGACAGCCTCATCCAGGGTCTTGCCTTTCATCCATTCGGTCGCCAGGGAGCTGGAGGCGATGGCCGAACCGCAGCCGTAGGTCTTGAACTTGGCGTCTTCGATAACGCCCGCTTCGTTGACCTTGATCTGCAGGCGCATCACATCGCCGCACGCCGGAGCGCCGACCATGCCAGTGCCGACATCTGGGTCTTCCGCGTCCATCTTGCCGACGTTACGCGGGTTTTCGTAGTGGTCGATGACCTTTTCGCTGTAAGCCATGGTACTGAATCCTCACTCATCAGGGCCGCTCTGGGACCCTGTAGACACGCCTGCGTTTTCCGCCACGTGCCTACAGAGCTGGGGTGGCGGCTTCTATATTTAGTGTGCCGCCCACTCGATCTTGGAAATATCGACACCGTCTTTGTACATGTCCCACAGTGGCGACAGGACGCGCAGCTTGTTCACGGCTTCGCAGACTTTCTGCGCGGCGTAGTCAACTTGCTCTTCGGTGGTGAAACGGCCGAACGTAAAGCGGATCGAGCTGTGTGCCAGTTCGTCGTTGCGGCCCAGGGCGCGCAGCACGTAGGACGGCTCAAGGGACGCCGAGGTGCAGGCCGAACCGGACGAAACCGCCAGGTCCTTGAGCGCCATGATCAGCGACTCGCCTTCGACGTAGTTGAAGCTCAAATTCAGGTTGTGCGGTACACGGGCGGTCATGCTGCCGTTGATGTACAGCTCTTCAAGGTTCTCGACCTGCTTGTAGAAGCGGTCGCTGAGGACCTTGATACGAATGTTTTCGGCAGCCATGTCTTCCTTGGCTACGCGGAAGGCTTCGCCCATGCCCACGATCTGGTGGGTCGCCAGGGTGCCCGAACGCATGCCGCGCTCGTGACCGCCGCCGTGCATGGTGGCTTCGATGCGCACGCGAGGCTTGCGGCTCACGTACAGCGCGCCGATGCCTTTAGGGCCGTAGGTCTTGTGGGCAGAGAACGACATCAGGTCGACTTTCAGCTTCGACAGGTCGATATCGACCTTGCCGGTGGACTGAGCAGCGTCGACGTGCAGCAGGATGCCCTTGGAACGGGTCAGCTCGCCGATGGCCGCGATGTCGTTGATGGTGCCGATTTCGTTGTTCACGTGGATCACGGAAACCAGGATGGTGTCTTCACGCAGCGCGGCTTCGATCATGGCCGGGGTGACGATACCGTCGGTGGTCGGCTCGAGGTAGGTGACCTCGAAACCTTCACGCTCCAGTTGGCGCATGGTGTCGAGGACAGCCTTGTGCTCAATCTTGGTGGTGATCAGGTGTTTGCCTTTGGTCGCATAGAAATGCGCCGCGCCCTTGATTGCCAGGTTGTCGGATTCCGTAGCACCGGAGGTCCAGACGATTTCGCGCGGATCGGCGTTGACCAGGTCAGCGACCTGACGACGAGCGTTTTCCACCGCTTCCTCGGCTTTCCAGCCGAACACGTGGGAACGGGAGGCCGGGTTGCCGAAGTTTCCGTCAACCAGCAGGCATTCGCTCATCTTTTGCGCGACACGCGGATCAACCGGGGTGGTCGCAGAGTAATCAAGGTAAATCGGCAATTTCATGGACTTTCTCCTAAATCAGGCTGGCTGGCGTGCCGTTAGCTCTTCGGCTGTCACTCGACGGCGGACGCTTCAATCTTGTCCAGACGCGGCGCCTTGGTGTTGCAACGGCGCTGGTCCTGACGCTGGGCTACTTCTTGCACCTCACGGCGAGTCACAAGATCAGCCAAGCTGATACCACTCAAAAACTCATGGATCTGCAGGCTCAAGTCACACCACAGGTGGTGAGTCAGGCAGGTGTCGCCGGCGTGGCAATCACCCAGGCCCTGGCACTTGGTGGCATCGACGGATTCGTTGACCGCGTCGATCACCTGGGCGACCTGGATGCCCTGCATATCGCGGGAAAGCTGATAGCCACCCCCTGGCCCACGCACGCTGGAAACCAGATTGCTGCGGCGCAGCTTGGCGAACAGTTGCTCAAGGTAGGACAGGGAAATGCCTTGACGCTCGGAGATATCGGCCAGGGACACCGGCCCAGTTTGCGCGTGCAAAGCCAAGTCGAGCATGGCAGTCACCGCGTATCGGCCTTTTGTAGTCAGTCTCATGGACAAGTACCAAGGTGTTTCAGAATGGGAGCGAGTATGCGATTCCCGAGTATTTAAGTCAACTATAAGACCTAGTACTTTAGTCAGGATTACCCGTAAAAAGGGCGCGCGAATCATAGCAGGATGGGGTGGGGAGGACCAGCAGCATCAGGCCCGGGCGGGAGCCGTAAGACCAATGGAGATCAAATGTGGGAGCTGGCTTGCCTGCGATAGCGGTATGCCAGCCACCTCTTGGGTTACTGACCCACCGCTATCGCAGGCAAGCCAGCTCCCACAGGGTTATGTATTGACCTTTGGAACTAGCCAGCCTTGGTGGCAGCTTCGTCCTTGATTTCGGCGAAGTCTTCTTCGCGCAACTCGGGCAGATCCTTCGCGCAGTAAGGGCTGCCCAGATCCTTCAACGCGCCGCACATGCCATCCAGCTTACCGTCGACCGCTTGCAGATGATCGAGCAACTGACCAATGGCGCGCGCCACAGGGTCGGGCATGTCTTCGCTGACGCCATAGGCATCAAAGCCGATCTTCTCGGCCATGGCCTTGCGCTTGGCTTCCTGCTCGTCGCCGACTTCCGGCTTGACGATAATCCGCCCAGGAATGCCGACAACCGTTGCGCCAGGTGGCACGGCCTTGGTCACCACGGCATTGGACCCCACCTTGGCGCCCGCACCGACCGTGAATGGACCGAGCACCTTGGCGCCCGCCCCTACCACCACGCCATCACCCAGTGTCGGGTGGCGCTTGCCTTTATTCCAACTGGTACCGCCAAGGGTTACGCCCTGATACAGGGTTACGTCATCACCGATTTCAGCGGTCTCGCCGATCACGATGCCCATGCCATGATCGATAAAGAAGCGACGCCCCACCTTGGCACCCGGATGGATCTCGATCCCGGTCATCCAGCGACCAAAGTTCGACACCAGCCGCGCCAGCCATTTCCAGCCCATGCCCCACAGGGCGCCGGACAGGCGGTGAATCCAGATGGCGTGCATGCCCGGGTAGCAGGTCAGCACTTCAAAGGCGTTGCGCGCCGCCGGGTCACGGTGGAAAACACTCTGGATATCTTCTCGCAGACGCTCGAACATTTTTAATCCTTCCGCTTTAGAAGCTCGCCACGGGCCGCTTTCTGGGTTTCCGTGAGGATGCCACGCAATATATTCATTTCCGCTCGGCTGACCGAGCTACGCCCGTACAAGCGACGCAGGCGCGCCATCAAGTGCCGTGGTTTTTCCGGATCGAGGAATTCGATGGCCACCAGGGTTTGTTCCAGGTGCTCATAGAACCGCTCCAGCTCATCCATGGTGGCCAACTCGCCACTTTTGGTCGAAGCCACCTCGTCCTTTTCCACTTTGCTTGGCTGACCTTCGGCGGCCAGCCAGGCCATGCGCACTTCGTACGTCAACACCTGCACCGCTGCCCCGAGGTTCAGCGAGCTGAATTCAGGGTCTGATGGAATGTGCACGTGGTAATGACATCGCTGCAGCTCGTCGTTGGTGAGGCCGGAGTCTTCACGGCCGAATACCAAGGCGATTTCAGCGCCGCCGGCGGCTTCCTCCACCACTTTGGTGCCGCACTCACGCGGGTCCAGCAGCGGCCAAGGGATACGACGGTCGCGCGCACTGGTGCCCAGCACCAGGTTGCAACCGACCAACGCATCTTCCAGGGTGGCGACAACCTGGGCTTTTTCCAGGATGTCATTAGCGCCGGACGCGCGGGCATCGGCCTCGTGATGCGGGAACACACGCGGTTCGACCAGCACCAGGCGCGTCAGCCCCATGTTTTTCATGGCTCGCGCCACCCCACCGATATTGCCGGGATGACTGGTATTGACCAAGACGACACGAATGTTTTGCAGCAAGGGAGGCGCTCTCGGACACGGGAAAGGGGAGCAAATCTTACAGAACCGCCTAAGGTTATGCCATGAAAGCTAACGTCGTCCTTCACCTGAAGAAAGTTTCTGCTAGAATGCTCGGCTTTCTTTAACAACCTTAGGTGACACATCCATGCAGCCCATGCTGAATATTCGCGCTGCGCGCCGCCCGCAGCGCCAGTGAATTGATCTTCCGCTCCATCGAGCGCCTGGATACCATCAAGGTCGACGAAAAAGACGCCAAGGATTATGTATCCGAGGTGGACCGCGCCGCCGAACAGAAAATCATCGACGCGCTGCGCAAGGCCTACCCGACCCACGGCATCCTCGGCGAGGAAACCGGCCTGCACAAAGGCAGCGGCGAAGGCGAAGACTACCTGTGGATCATCGACCCACTGGATGGCACCACCAACTTCCTGCGCGGCATCCCGCACTTTGCCGTGAGCATCGCGTGCAAATACCGTGGCCGCCTGGAACACGCTGTCGTACTCGACCCGGTTCGCCAGGAAGAATTTACCGCCAGCCGTGGCCGTGGCGCCCAGCTGAATGGTCGTCGCCTGCGTGTCAGCGGCCGCACCAGCCTGGACGGCGCCCTGCTGGGTACCGGCTTCCCGTTCCGTGACGACCAGATGGACAACCTGGAAAACTACCTGGGCATGTTCCGCGCCCTGGTTGGCCAGACCGCTGGCATCCGTCGCGCTGGCGCAGCAAGCCTGGACCTGGCTTATGTGGCCGCCGGTCGGTTTGATGCGTCTGGGAATCGGGCCTGTCCGAGTGGGACATGGCTGCAGGCGCCCTGCTGATCCAGGAAGCAGGCGGCTTGGTGAGCGATTTCACCGGTGGTCATGACTTCCTTGAGAAAGGCCACGTAGTTGCTGGTAACACCAAATGCTTCAAGGCAGTACTGACGGCGATCCAGCCGCACCTGCCGGCTTCGCTGAAGCGCTAAGCGAGCGAGCACAAAAAAAGCACCCTTCGGGGTGCTTTTTTTATGCCTGGGATTCGGCAACGACACACATCAACTGTGGGAGCGGGCTTGCCCGCGAATGCGGTGGGCCAGTCAATACATCCGGCGACTGACACTGCGCTTTCGCGGGCAAGCCCGCTCCCACATTTTGAACTGCATCAGGCTTAAGAATTACTGCTGATTCTGACCGAGAATCAGACGACCCTCTTTGTCCACCGGAATCTGGCTACCAGGGTCGCGCTCCATACGCACGGAGCCTTCCTTGCCATCCAGGTTGTAACGCACGTCATAACCGACCACTTTGTCGCTGATGTCGTTCACGGTGTTACAACGGGTTTGCGTGGTGGTGTAGGTATCACGGTTCTGCATGCCTTCCTGAACCTTGTTACCGGCGTAACCGCCACCGACCGCACCGGCTACCGTAGCCAGTTTCTTGCCATTACCGCCACCGACCTGGTTGCCGAGCAGGCCACCGGCCAGCGCACCGACCACGGTGCCGACGATTTGATGTTGATCCTGCACCGGCTTCTGCCGGGTCACGGCGACGTCCTTGCAGACTTCCCGTGGCGTCTTGATCTGGGTTTTCACCGGCTGTACTGCCAGCACTTGCGCATACTCAGGGCCGCTTTTTACCAGGCTATAGGTGGCAAAAGCACCCCCGGCAGTCACACCGACAGCACCCAATACCGCACCCACCAGCAACGACTTGTTCACATGAACCTCCTGACCATCACAAACGGACGGAAACGTCCGCGCTATACCCAGCCTTGGAGCAAAAAAAAAGGCACGAGTTCAATACTCGTGCCTTTCTTGTAACAGCGGATCAACAACTGCCCATCAAGGGCGGTCGTCGACCTCCTTGCCGGTAGCAGCAGGAGGGATCAGGTCTTCGCTGTTGAGGTTCAGCCAGATCAGTACCACGTTGGCGATGTAGATCGACGAGTAGGTACCCGCCAGAACGCCGATGAACAGCGCCAGGGAGAAGCCCCACAGGTTGTCGCCACCGAAGATCATCAGCGCAGCAATCGCCAGCAAGGTGGAGATCGACGTTGCCATGGTCCGCAGCAGGGTCTGGGTGGTGGAGATGTTGATGTTCTCGATCAACGACGCCTTGCGCAGTACACGGAAGTTCTCACGAACCCGGTCGAATACCACGATGGTGTCGTTGAGGGAGTAACCAATGATCGCCAGCACGGCTGCCAGTACGGTCAGGTCGAAGGTGATCTGGAAGTACGCCAGGATACCCACGGTGACGATCACGTCGTGGATCAGCGAGACAATCGCGCCCACGCCGAACTTCCACTGAAAGCGGAACGCCAGGTAGATCATGATGCCGACCAGCGCCATCAGCATGCCGAGGCCGCCCTGGTCGCGCAGTTCTTCACCCACTTGCGGGCCGACGAACTCGACGCGCTTGACCGACGCCGGGTTGTCGCCGCCGACCTTCTGCAAGGCCTCGGCCACCTGGTGACCCAGTTGCGGGTCTTCGCCCGGCATACGCACCAGCAGGTCGGTGGTTGCACCGAAGCTCTGCACGATGGCTTCGTGATAGCCGGCCTTGACCAGCTCGTTGCGCACCAGGGTGACGTCGGCAGGCTTCTCGTAGGTCAGCTCGATGAGCGTACCGCCGGTGAAGTCCAGACCGTAGTTCAGGCCCTTATGGAACCAGCTGAACAACGCCAGAACGGTAAGGAGCACAGTGACGCCGAACGCAACGTTGCGAACGCCCATGAAGTTGATTGTACGTAACATGGCAGCCCCTTAAATCCACAACTTCTTGAAGTCACGCCCGCCATAAATCAGGTTGACCATTGCGCGGGTCACCATGATGGCCGTGAACATCGAGGTAAAGATACCGAGGGACATGGTTACCGCAAAACCCTTGACCGGGCCGGTACCCATGGCGAAGAGAATCCCGCCGACCAGCAAGGTGGTCAGGTTGGAGTCGAGAATCGCGGTAAATGCCCGGCCGAAGCCTTCGTTGATTGCACGCTGTACGGTCATGCCGTTGGCGATCTCTTCGCGGATCCGCGAGAAGATCAGTACGTTGGCGTCTACGGCCATACCCATGGTGAGTACGATACCGGCGATACCTGGCAAGGTCAGCGTAGCGCCCAGCAGCGACATCAGGGCCAGCAGCATCACCATGTTGCCCGCGAGGGCCACGGTGGCGATGATACCGAAGAAGCGGTAGATGGCGATGATGAACAGGGACACGAACAGCATGCCCCACAAGGCGGCGTCGATACCTTTGGTGATGTTGTCGGCACCCAGGCTCGGGCCGATGGTGCGTTCTTCAGCGAAGTACATCGGAGCCGCCAGGCCACCGGCACGCAGCAGCAGTGCCAACTCGGACGACTCGCCCTGGCCGTTCAGGCCAGTGATGCGGAATTGAGCACCCAGCGGCGACTGGATGGTCGCCAGGCTGATGATCTTCTTCTCTTCCTTGAAGGACTGCACCGGCACGTCTTTCTCGACGCCGTTGACGATCTGCTTGGCGTAGGTGGTCACCGGGCGTTGCTCGATGAAGATCACCGCCATGCTGCGACCGACGTTGCTGCGCGTGGCGCGACTCATCAGTTCGCCACCATGACCATCCAGGCGGATGTTCACTTCAGGGGTACCGTGCTCGCCGAAACCGGCCTTGGCATCGGTCACCTGGTCACCGGTGATGATCAAGCTGCGCTCGATCAATGCAGGAGGGCGGTTGCCTTCGCGGAACTCGAACTCTTCCGAAGTGGCTTTGGAAGCACCCGGCTCAGCAGCCAGACGGAACTCCAGGTTGGCCGTCTTGCCCAGGATACGCTTGGCTTCAGCAGTGTCCTGCACACCCGGCAGCTCGACCACGATGCGGTTGGCACCCTGGCGCTGAACGATCGGCTCGGCCACACCCAGCTCGTTGACGCGGTTACGTACCGTGGTCAAGTTCTGCTTGATCGAGTATTCGCGGATTTCCGCCAGCTTGGCCGGGGTCATCGCCAGACGCAGTACAGGTTGACCGTTGAGGTCGGCCGGTACGATGTCGAAATCGGTGAAGTTCTTGCGGATCAGCGCACGAGCCTGTTCACGGGAAGCTTCATCAGAGAAGCCCAGCTGAATGGCACCGTTGAGCTGCGGCAGGCTGCGATAACGCAACTTCTCTTTGCGCAGCAGGCTCTTCACGTCGCCTTCGTAGACTTTCAGGCGCGCGTCGAGGGCTTTGTCCATGTCGACTTCCAGCAGGAAGTGCACACCACCGGACAAGTCCAGACCCAGCTTCATCGGGTGCGCGCCAATGCTGCGCAGCCATTTTGGCGTGGTCTGTGCCAGGTTGAGCGCGACAACGTAGTCGTCACCCATGGCCTTGCGCACGACATCCTTGGCCGGCAATTGGTCTTCTTGCTTGGTCAGGCGCAACAAGCCGCCCTTCGCATCAGCCGCCAACGTTGCCGCCTTGACCTGGATACCCGCGTCGGTGAGCGCTTTGCTCGCGCGTTCCAGATCAGCCTGATTGACCTGCAGCGAAGTGCTGGCGCCAGTGATCTGGATCGCCGGGTCATCAGGATAGAGATTGGGAGCGGAATAAATAAAACCGATCGCCAGCACCGCCAGGATCAGTACGTATTTCCACAGAGGGTATTTGTTCAGCATCACGCCGCCCGCTTATGACGCGGGGCGCCTTGCGCGCCCCGTCGATTGGTAAAGGTTGTTACTCAGATCGCTTTGAGCGTGCCTTTTGGCAGCGTGGCGGCGATGGCGCCCTTCTGGAACTTCATTTCTACGGTGTCGGAGACTTCCAGTACCACGAAAGCATCGGAAACCTTGGTGATCTTGCCGGCGATGCCGCCAGTGGTCACGACTTCGTCACCTTTTTGCAGGCTGCCCAGCAGGTTTTTCTGCTCTTTGGCGCGCTTGGCCTGTGGACGCCAGATCATCAGGTAGAAGATGACCAGGAAGCCGACCAGGAAAAATCCACTCGAAACCACCGCCCATAGGGCCGGCAGCAGCAGGCGCAGCGGCGTCAGCCATGGCGTTAGAGATAAAAAAGCTCATTTAGCACTCCAGTTGCAAATAGTGAATCTTAGGGTCGGAAAACTCAGTCCAAGGGCGGCACAGGGAGCCCGCGCTTGGCATAGAAGGCATCGACGAAGGCGGCCAATGTACCCTGTTGAATAGCCTCGCGCAAACCAGCCATCAGGACTTGGTAGTGACGCAAATTGTGGATGGTATTCAACATGCTACCCAGCATTTCCCCACACTTGTCCAGATGGTGCAGATAAGCACGGGAGAAGTTCTGGCAGGTGTAGCAATCACAGGTGGGATCCAGCGGCGAATCATCATGGCGATGGAACGCGTTACGGATCTTCAGCACGCCTGTATCGATGAACAGATGCCCATTGCGGGCATTACGGGTTGGCATCACGCAATCGAACATGTCCACACCGCGGCGCACACCCTCTACGAGATCCTCCGGTTTGCCAACGCCCATAAGGTAACGAGGGTTTGTCAGACGGCATCAGGCCCGGCAGATAATCCAGCACCTTGATCATCTCGTGCTTGGGCTCACCCACCGACAGACCGCCGATGGCCAGGCCGTCAAAACCGATTTTGTCGAGGCCTTCCAGCGAGCGTTTGCGCAGGCTTTCGTGCATGCCGCCCTGGACGATGCCGAACAGCGCAGCGGTGTTGTCGCCGTGGGCGTTCTTCGAGCGCTGGGCCCAACGCAGGGACAGCTCCATGGAGATCCGCGCGACGTCTTCGTCGGCCGGGTACGGCGTGCATTCGTCGAAAATCATCACGATGTCGGAGCCCAGGTCACGCTGCACCTGCATCGACTCTTCGGGGCCCATGAACACTTTGGAACCGTCCACCGGCGAGGCGAAGGTCACGCCCTCTTCCTTGATCTTGCGCATGGCGCCCAGGCTGAACACCTGGAAACCGCCGGAGTCGGTGAGGATCGGGCCTTGCCACTTCATGAAGTCATGCAGGTCGCCATGCTTCTTGATCACTTCCGTGCCCGGGCGCAGCCACAGGTGGAAGGTATTGCCGAGGATGATTTCGGCGCCGGTGGCGACGATATCCCGTGGCAACATGCCCTTGACGGTGCCGTAGGTGCCAACCGGCATGAACGCAGGGGTCTCCACGGTGCCGCGCGGGAAGGTCAGGCGACCGCGACGGGCCTTGCCGTCGGTGGCGAGCAATTCAAACGACATACGACTCATAGTTGTTCCTCTGGGCCGCGTGGCGCCGGGTTACGGGTGATGAACATCGCATCACCGTAGCTGAAAAAACGGTACGCGTTATCGATGGCCGCTTGGTAAGCCGCCATGGTTTCCGGGTAGCCGGCAAATGCCGAGACCAGCATCAATAGCGTGGATTCGGGCAAATGGAAATTGGTCACCAGGCAATCGACCACATGGAACGGACGGCCTGGGAAGATAAAGATATCGGTGTCGCCACTGAAAGGCTTGAGCACACCATCACGCGCTGCGCTTTCCAGGGAGCGCACGCTGGTGGTCCCGACGGCCACTACACGCCCGCCACGCGCCTTGCACGCAGCCACAGCGTCAACCACTTCCTGGCTGACTTCCAGCCACTCGCTGTGCATGTGGTGGTCTTCGATGTTATCCACACGCACCGGCTGAAACGTGCCGGCCCCCACGTGCAGGGTTACATAGGCGGTCTCGACGCCCTTGGCGGCGATTGCATCCAGCAGCGGCTGGTCGAAATGCAGGCCGGCCGTCGGTGCAGCGACTGCACCGAGGCGCTGGGAGTAAACCGTCTGATAGCGTTCGCGGTCCGAGTCTTCGTCGGGACGGTCGATGTAGGGCGGCAGCGGCATATGGCCGACACGCTCCAGCAGCGGCAGCACCTCTTCGGCGAACTTGAGCTCGAACAACGCGTCATGACGCGCAACCATCTCAGCCTCACCGCCACCGTCGATGAGGATCTTCGATCCCGGTTTTGGCGATTTGCTGGAGCGCACATGGGCCAGCACGCGGTGGCTGTCCAGTACGCGCTCCACCAGAACTTCCAGCTTGCCGCCGGAAGCTTTCTGGCCAAACAGGCGCGCCGGAATCACCCGGGTATTGTTGAACACCATCAGATCGCCTGGGCGCAAATGCTCAAGCAAATCAGTGAATTGACGGTGTGCGAGGGCACCGCTGGGCCCGTCCAGGGTCAGCAGTCGACTGGCGCGACGCTCGGCCAAAGGGTGGCGAGCGATCAGCGAATCAGGAAGCTCAAAAGTAAAGTCAGCAACGCGCATGATGGAGTTCGTCTAGCAGGGCCGGGAAGTCTAGCGGAAATAGTGAAAATTGACCATGAAAGGTGATTGACCAACGGTAATCTCATCTCTATACTTCGCCGCCATTGAGCCCTGATGGCGGAATTGGTAGACGCGGCGGATTCAAAATCCGTTTTCGAAAGGAGTGGGAGTTCGAGTCTCCCTCGGGGCACCATCTTAAAAAAAGACCTTGAAATTCAAGGTCTTTTTTTTCGCCTGTAGAAAAGTACACCAGCGGCTAAATCCATCATTCATGGGCTACACCACGCGCGCCCCTCCCTCCTCCAGGGTCGCTCTACGCGCCCAACTGGCGCAATGCGCTCGCTACCATTCATCGCAAGCTCACAAGCCTCCAGCGACCGCTGAAGCGCGTCCAGCACTCAGAAGCACTCGGGTGTTTTGATAAGAAACGGTAACGCGGAAAACGACACAGCCACACGAGAAGTCACAGACCGGCCGTGACCATAAGGCCTGCACTCGCACGCAGCTGATACTGCGATCACTCGAAGCAACACGTAAAGCCGCCGCGAACGAAGCAGCAAGCACTTTTCTCGCGCCCAAAACAAAACCCCATCTGCTTTCGCAAATGGGGTTTCGGAATTTAATCTTGACGATGACCTACTCTCACATGGGGAAACCCCACACTACCATCGGCGATGCATCGTTTCACTGCTGAGTTCGGGATGGGATCAGGTGGTTCCAATGCTCTATGGTCGTCAAGAAATTCGGGTACTGAGTCGTGACCAAGTGGCCTCGCTTCAGCAAATTGGGTATGTGACAGCTTTCGGTGTTTTGTGAGAATCGAACTTTCGGTTCTATCGTCTTCACACACCGCAATCTGATGCTCTTTCGAGTAGTCAAATTGCTTGGGTGTTATATGGTCAAGCCTCACGGGCAATTAGTATTGGTTAGCTCAACGCCTCACAGCGCTTACACACCCAACCTATCAACGTCGTAGTCTTCGACGGCCCTTCAGGGAACTCAAGGTTCCAGTGAGATCTCATCTTGAGGCTAGTTTCCCGCTTAGATGCTTTCAGCGGTTATCTATTCCGAACATAGCTACCCGGCAATGCCACTGGCGTGACAACCGGAACACCAGAGGTTCGTCCACTCCGGTCCTCTCGTACTAGGAGCAGCCCCTCTCAAATCTCAAACGTCCACGGCAGATAGGGACCGAACTGTCTCACGACGTTCTAAACCCAGCTCGCGTACCACTTTAAATGGCGAACAGCCATACCCTTGGGACCGGCTTCAGCCCCAGGATGTGATGAGCCGACATCGAGGTGCCAAACACCGCCGTCGATATGAACTCTTGGGCGGTATCAGCCTGTTATCCCCGGAGTACCTTTTATCCGTTGAGCGATGGCCCTTCCATACAGAACCACCGGATCACTAAGACCTACTTTCGTACCTGCTCGACGTGTCTGTCTCGCAGTCAAGCGCGCTTTTGCCTTTATACTCTACGACCGATTTCCGACCGGTCTGAGCGCACCTTCGTACTCCTCCGTTACTCTTTAGGAGGAGACCGCCCCAGTCAAACTACCCACCATACACTGTCCTCGATCCGGATAACGGACCTGAGTTAGAACCTCAAAGTTGCCAGGGTGGTATTTCAAGGTTGGCTCCACGCAGACTGGCGTCCACGCTTCAAAGCCTCCCACCTATCCTACACAAGCAAATTCAAAGTCCAGTGCAAAGCTATAGTAAAGGTTCACGGGGTCTTTCCGTCTAGCCGCGGATACACTGCATCTTCACAGCGATTTCAATTTCACTGAGTCTCGGGTGGAGACAGCGCCGCCATCGTTACGCCATTCGTGCAGGTCGGAACTTACCCGACAAGGAATTTCGCTACCTTAGGACCGTTATAGTTACGGCCGCCGTTTACCGGGGCTTCGATCAAGAGCTTCGCGTTAGCTAACCCCATCAATTAACCTTCCGGCACCGGGCAGGCGTCACACCCTATACGTCCACTTTCGTGTTTGCAGAGTGCTGTGTTTTTAATAAACAGTCGCAGCGGCCTGGTATCTTCGACCGGCATGAGCTTACGGAGCAAGTCCTTCACCCTCACCGGCGCACCTTCTCCCGAAGTTACGGTGCCATTTTGCCTAGTTCCTTCACCCGAGTTCTCTCAAGCGCCTTGGTATTCTCTACCCAACCACCTGTGTCGGTTTGGGGTACGGTTCCTGGTTACCTGAAGCTTAGAAGCTTTTCTTGGAAGCATGGCATCAACCACTTCGTTAACTAAAAGTTAACTCGTCATCAGCTCTCGGCCTTAGAATCCCGGATTTACCTAAGATTCCAGCCTACCACCTTAAACTTGGACAACCAACGCCAAGCTGGCCTAGCCTTCTCCGTCCCTCCATCGCAATAACCAGAAGTACAGGAATATTAACCTGTTTTCCATCGACTACGCTTTTCAGCCTCGCCTTAGGGACCGACTAACCCTGCGTCGATTAACGTTGCGCAGGAAACCTTGGTCTTTCGGCGTGGGTGTTTTTCACACCCATTGTCGTTACTCATGTCAGCATTCGCACTTCTGATACCTCCAGCAAGCTTCTCAACTCACCTTCACAGGCTTACAGAACGCTCCTCTACCGCATCACTTACGTGATACCCGTAGCTTCGGTGTATGGTTTGAGCCCCGTTACATCTTCCGCGCAGGCCGACTCGACTAGTGAGCTATTACGCTTTCTTTAAAGGGTGGCTGCTTCTAAGCCAACCTCCTAGCTGTCTAAGCCTTCCCACATCGTTTCCCACTTAACCATAACTTTGGGACCTTAGCTGACGGTCTGGGTTGTTTCCCTTTTCACGACGGACGTTAGCACCCGCCGTGTGTCTCCCATGCTCGGCACTTGTAGGTATTCGGAGTTTGCATCGGTTTGGTAAGTCGGGATGACCCCCTAGCCGAAACAGTGCTCTACCCCCTACAGTGATACATGAGGCGCTACCTAAATAGCTTTCGAGGAGAACCAGCTATCTCCGAGCTTGATTAGCCTTTCACTCCGATCCACAGGTCATCCGCTAACTTTTCAACGGTAGTCGGTTCGGTCCTCCAGTTAGTGTTACCCAACCTTCAACCTGCCCATGGATAGATCGCCCGGTTTCGGGTCTATTCCCAGCGACTAGACGCCCTATTAAGACTCGCTTTCGCTACGCCTCCCCTATTCGGTTAAGCTCGCCACTGAAAATAAGTCGCTGACCCATTATACAAAAGGTACGCAGTCACCCAACAAAGTGGGCTCCCACTGCTTGTACGCATACGGTTTCAGGATCTATTTCACTCCCCTCTCCGGGGTTCTTTTCGCCTTTCCCTCACGGTACTAGTTCACTATCGGTCAGTCAGTAGTATTTAGCCTTGGAGGATGGTCCCCCCATATTCAGACAAAGTTTCTCGTGCTCCGTCCTACTCGATTTCATGACTAAGAGATTTTCGCGTACAGGGCTATCACCCACTATGGCCGTACTTTCCAGAACGTTCCGCTAATCTCAAAGCCACTTAAGGGCTAGTCCCCGTTCGCTCGCCACTACTAAGGGAATCTCGGTTGATTTCTTTTCCTCAGGGTACTTAGATGTTTCAGTTCCCCTGGTTCGCCTCTTACGCCTATGTATTCAGCGTAAGATAACCATCTTATGATGGCTGGGTTCCCCCATTCAGACATCTCCGGATCAAAGTCTGTTTGCCGACTCCCCGAAGCTTTTCGCAGGCTACCACGTCTTTCATCGCCTCTGACTGCCAAGGCATCCACCGTATGCGCTTCTTCACTTGACCATATAACCCCAAGCAATCTGGTTATACTGTGAAGACAACATTCGCCGAAAATTCGATAATACTCAAAACTGAGTACTCACAAATTTTACCTTAGCCTGATCCGTTACCAGTGAAAGTAACGTTCAGTCTATCTTTCTATCACATACCCAAATTTTTAAAGAACGATCTAATCAAAGACTAGAAATCAACATTCACCATCATCACGATGGAATGCTCATTTCTAAGCTTTCAACAAACAGAAGCAGTAGTGGTGGAGCCAAACGGGATCGAACCGTTGACCTCCTGCGTGCAAGGCAGGCGCTCTCCCAGCTGAGCTATGGCCCCGTATTTCTACAGGCGTTTCCCACACAAAATTGGTGGGTCTGGGCAGATTCGAACTGCCGACCTCACCCTTATCAGGGGTGCGCTCTAACCAACTGAGCTACAGACCCAATTTCGGGCTGCTTCTTTATCGTCTTCTTCAATGAATCAAGCAATTCGTGTGGGAACTTATGGAGCAGCTGATGTCGTCGATTAAGGAGGTGATCCAGCCGCAGGTTCCCCTACGGCTACCTTGTTACGACTTCACCCCAGTCATGAATCACACCGTGGTAACCGTCCTCCCGAAGGTTAGACTAGCTACTTCTGGTGCAACCCACTCCCATGGTGTGACGGGCGGTGTGTACAAGGCCCGGGAACGTATTCACCGCGACATTCTGATTCGCGATTACTAGCGATTCCGACTTCACGCAGTCGAGTTGCAGACTGCGATCCGGACTACGATCGGTTTTATGGGATTAGCTCCACCTCGCGGCTTGGCAACCCTCTGTACCGACCATTGTAGCACGTGTGTAGCCCAGGCCGTAAGGGCCATGATGACTTGACGTCATCCCCACCTTCCTCCGGTTTGTCACCGGCAGTCTCCTTAGAGTGCCCACCATAACGTGCTGGTAACTAAGGACAAGGGTTGCGCTCGTTACGGGACTTAACCCAACATCTCACGACACGAGCTGACGACAGCCATGCAGCACCTGTCTCAATGTTCCCGAAGGCACCAATCTATCTCTAGAAAGTTCATTGGATGTCAAGGCCTGGTAAGGTTCTTCGCGTTGCTTCGAATTAAACCACATGCTCCACCGCTTGTGCGGGCCCCCGTCAATTCATTTGAGTTTTAACCTTGCGGCCGTACTCCCCAGGCGGTCAACTTAATGCGTTAGCTGCGCCACTAAAAGCTCAAGGCTTCCAACGGCTAGTTGACATCGTTTACGGCGTGGACTACCAGGGTATCTAATCCTGTTTGCTCCCCACGCTTTCGCACCTCAGTGTCAGTATTAGTCCAGGTGGTCGCCTTCGCCACTGGTGTTCCTTCCTATATCTACGCATTTCACCGCTACACAGGAAATTCCACCACCCTCTACCATACTCTAGTCAGTCAGTTTTGAATGCAGTTCCCAGGTTGAGCCCGGGGATTTCACATCCAACTTAACAAACCACCTACGCGCGCTTTACGCCCAGTAATTCCGATTAACGCTTGCACCCTCTGTATTACCGCGGCTGCTGGCACAGAGTTAGCCGGTGCTTATTCTGTCGGTAACGTCAAAACAATCACGTATTAGGTAACTGCCCTTCCTCCCAACTTAAAGTGCTTTACAATCCGAAGACCTTCTTCACACACGCGGCATGGCTGGATCAGGCTTTCGCCCATTGTCCAATATTCCCCACTGCTGCCTCCCGTAGGAGTCTGGACCGTGTCTCAGTTCCAGTGTGACTGATCATCCTCTCAGACCAGTTACGGATCGTCGCCTTGGTGAGCCATTACCTCCCAACTAGCTAATCCGACCTAGGCTCATCTGATAGCGCAAGGCCCGAAGGTCCCCTGCTTTCTCCCGTAGGACGTATGCGGTATTAGCGTCCGTTTCCGAACGTTATCCCCCACTACCAGGCAGATTCCTAGGCATTACTCACCCGTCCGCCGCTCTCAAGAGAAGCAAGCTTCTCTCTACCGCTCGACTTGCATGTGTTAGGCCTGCCGCCAGCGTTCAATCTGAGCCATGATCAAACTCTTCAGTTCAAACATCTTTGGGTTTTTAAGAAACCCTAAACTTGGCTCAGCAATCGTTGGTTACATCTTTGATTTCTCGCGGAGTAACTTGTGATGCTGATAATCTTGTTGACTATCAGTCTGACTCCACAAGCACCCACACGAATTGCTTGATTCAGTTGTTAAAGAGCGGTTGGTTAAGATCTTTCGTCTCAACCGAGGCGCGCATTCTACAGCAGCCTCATTTGCTGTCAAGTGATTATTTTCAGAAGCTTTCGAAGAATTCTTCAACAACTTCAACCACTTGCGCTTCAGATCTCTCATCAGCGGGAGGCGAATTCTACAGCGTTACACGCTGCTGTCAACACCTCTTTTTCAACTTCTTTCTGGCTTCGATGAACTGAAGCACCTGCTGCCGAAACTTACATAACTCATTGTTTACCAAAGAGTTTTCCGTTTCGACTGCGCCGGAAGTGGGGCGAATTATAGACAGTTACAATTCGCCGTCAACCCTTTTCTTCACATTCTTGAGAAGACTGCCATTCGCCCGCGTCGGCAGCCTTCTGCGACCTCAGAACTTCGCCCGCAGCGCCATGTTGAAATTGCGCGGCTCACCATAGAAGTTCCAGTAATTGGGGTTGCCCAGTGTCTGGTAGTACTTCTTGTCGAATACGTTGTCCAGGTTGTACTGCAGCTCCAGGTTCTTATTGATCTCATAGACCGCATGCAGGTTGGTCAAATGGTATGCATCCTGCTGGATCTTGTACGTCTTGCCATACTCCCTCTGCACCATCGTGCTCTGTGCATAAAAGCTGCCGCCAACCCGCATGTGGTTGAGCGCGCCCTGCAGTCGGTAGTCGGTAGCCAGCTTGAATAGATGACGCGGCGCAGCGCTGTTGAAATCATCGCCCTTCTGCTCACCCCCGGCATATTTGGACTGGTTGTAGGTGTAACCCGCCGAGAGGTTCCAGTCCGACGTCACCTCCCCATTGACCTCCAACTCGAAACCGCGATTGCGCACCTTGTCGGAAGCACGGTAGCAGGACCAGTCGCGCTCGCAGGCCACCAACTCAGGACGCCCAGTCTGATCGGACTGGTAAAGCGCAATCGAACCCAGCAGACGCTTGTCGAAGAACTCGCCCTTGAGCCCAAGCTCATAGTTGCTGCCAGTCATGGGTTCAAGCACCGAGCCCGTGATGTCCTGGTTGCTCTGCGGCTTGAAAATCTCGGTATAGCTGGCGTAAGCCGTCAGGTTTTCGGTCAGGTCCTGGACCAGGCCCGCGTAAGGTGTGACTTCACCGCTCTTGGAGTAGTGGTTTGTTACTGGCCGGCTCACCACATCCAGGCTGTCGTAGCTGACCCAACTCAAACGGCTGCCAAGGATCAGCTTTGTAGAATCGGTCAGGCTGAAGCGTCCTGCTATATAGACGCCCTTCTGTTCTTGCGTACGGTTGTATTTCCACTGGTTGACATTCAGCGCCGTCGGCGCAGGCGGATCAAAGGCCCCCACATCGTTCATATCCACCACGTAGCGGTACGTCGCATCCCGACCGCCGTGGTAATCGAAGTCATCCTTGCGCCAGTTCCCACCGATGATCAGCTCATGCTGACGACCCAACAGCTGGAACGGACCGGACGCGTAGCCATCGATGCTGGTCTGAGTATCGTCATAACGGAAATGACGTGGGTTGAGGGTGAACTGGTCAGTGTCGCCAGCAGGCCAGGTGTAGTTACCCAGAAAATCCGCCTTGGACCACATCTGGTTCACCGCCACCACCGCTTTCCAGTCATTGGCAAAGCTGTGCTGGATATCGGTAAAGACCGTAGTGTTGCGCTTGTCGAGATGATTCCAGTCCCCCGTCAGCGATGTCGAACGTGACAGCGGATAGAACGTGCCATCGGTATGGATCGGCAAGCCAGACCAGTCGTACCCCGAATTGCGCTCCTTCTGATAACTGTAACCGAGGGTCACCAGCGTCGACTCACTCACATCGGCTTCGAGGATGCCATAGAACAGCTGGTTCTCTTTCCGGGCGATATCCAGGTAGCTGTTGGCATTGTTATAGGAAATCACCGATCGCCCACGCAGCGTGCCTTCTTCATTCAGCGGCGAGGACAGATCCACCATCGTCTTATAGTCGTCCCAAGACCCCACCGACGTTTCAATCAGCGCCTGTGGCTCGGCCGTTGGACGCTTGCGGATCAAGTTGATCGACGCCGACGGCGTCCCCGCCCCCTCCATCAACCCCGTGGCGCCGCGCACAATCTCGACCCGGTCATAAATGTCGGTGGTGGGCTTGGAAATCGCATCCATCGAATACGCATTGCTGATATTGGTCGGCACGCCATCGATCTGCAGGTTGTCCACCAACTGCCCACGCGCCTGGTACAAGGAACGCTCGCCACCATTCTTGACCACCATGATGCCCGTGGCGTTCTGCATCACGTCGTCGAGGTTCTTCATGCTTTGGTCATCCATGCGCTGACGGGTAACGACCGTCACCGACTGCGGCGTTTCACGCAGGGACATCGCCAGCTTGGTGGCGGTGGACGAGCGCCCGGTCGCATACGACCCGCTGCCCTCCGTCACCATCCCCAAGCCCTGGCCGGTGATAGTGGTGGCCCCCAGTGTCAAACCCGTTGCCGGTTGCACGATCAGTTGAAACTCACGCTCCCCGGTGCGCACCGCCTGTACGCCAGTGCCCGCCAACATCTGCGCCAGCGCCTGCTCGACGCTCGAAGCGTGCACCGCCTGACTCTGCTTATTGGCCGTGAGCGTGGCATCCCCCCCGATCAGAATCCCCGCCTGGCTGGCCAGCAGGTTCAACTGACGAGCCAGCGGACCTGCCGGGATCTCCAGAGTTTGCAATTGGGCAGCAGCGCCCGGGCTGTCGGCCTGGGCAGAAACGACATCAACGGCCAAAGCGATGACCACAGCCAGAGCCAGGGGATGGCGGCGTGAGAAAACGGTAGTGCGAGACAGCATGAATGAATCCTTTCGCAAGTCGAATGGAGGAGCGTCATCCAACCAAGCGAGCGAGCCGCGCAAAACCGGAAAAAGTTTTTCGGATTATTTTCAACGTGCCTCGACCGACACCCACCAAGGCAACGTGCGCACCACCCGAATCGGCAGCGCCCGCTCCAGCATCGCCAGCGCGCGGTCACTGTCGAGCAACGGATAGGTCCCCACCACGCGCAAACCGGCGAGCGCCGGATCGATACCGAGATGACCTTGACGGTAATCCCCAAGTGTCTGCACCACTTCGCCCAGCGGCAGGTCCTCAGCCACCAGCACGCCGCGACGCCAATCCTGACGCCGGGCTTGCGCTGGCACCAACGCGCCACCGGCCTGGGCATCGAACACCATTGCCTGGCCCGCCGCGACCTGCACCTGCAGGCCGCTGTCTGCGCAAGTAGCCTGCACCGCGCCACCAAATACACTCAACGTGGTCTGCACGCCCTCGGCCCGCACACCAAACACGGTGCCCAGCGGTTGCATGCGCCCGGCCCGCGTCACTACCTGCAAAGGGCGCACATCGGTACCGGTCTCGATGAGCATTTCACCGCGATACAACCGCAGCTGCCGCACGCCCTCATCGAAGTGCACATCGAGCGCCGTCGCGCCGTTGAGCCACAGCTGGCTGCCGTCGGCCAGGCGGATCGGCCGCACTTCACCCAACCCGGTGCGATAGGTCGCAAACAGAGCACGCGGCGAGTCCAGCCAGCCCTGTCGCCAACCCGCCGACGCCAGCAGCCCACCCATGCCCGCCACACATAGACTGCCGAGCAAGGTTCGGCGTGAAACGCGATCACGGCGCAACGTCGTCAACACCTGATGCGCCTGATCGGCACTACCGCTGAGGTTGCCAAAACGCTGATTGATGCCCTCCACGTACTGCCACGCCAGCCGATGCTGAGCATCCTCCGCCAGCCATGCCCGCCACTGGCCGTGGGCGCGGGGGTCATCCGGCTGTGCATGCAAGCGCGCAAACCAGCTGGCCGCCGCTTGCAGCACACGATGATCGGGCGCGGCCGGGTTCATATCAGCGCTCCAGCCAGCTCGACTTCCAACAGCAGGCATTGATACATCGCCTGCGCCAGATAACTGTTCACACTGCGCTCGCTCACCCCCAGCCGCAGCGCCGTTTCGCGCTGCGTCAGACCTTGCAACTGCACCAGCAGGAATGTCTCGGCAACCCGCTTGGGCATCCGCTCCAGCATGGCCTGCAACTGCCCAAGGGTTTCCAGGATGATCGCCTGATACTCCAGCGACGGCACCTGATGCTCAGGCTGCGCCGCCAGTACGTCCAGGTACGCTTGCTCGATGCGCCGACGGCGCCAGAAGTCCACACACATATGCCGCGACATGCGCCCAAGATAAGCGCGCGCATGCTCGTCATCGTTGAACCTGCGCGGCGTGGCCAACAAGCGCACGAACACGTCATGCGCCAGCTCCGCCGCATCGCTGGCATTGCCCAGCTTGCGTTGGAGCCACTGCTGCATCCAGCCATGGTGCGAGCGGTAGAGCGCCTCCAGGTTGGAACTGAGAACAGGAGCACCAGGCGGAACCTTCATGGAGAGCGTGCCTTGCTTGCGAATAAGAATGATTAGCAAGTGTAACTTTGATGCATCGCCCCCCGCAATTGCCAGGTCAGAACGTGTACTTGAAGCTCGTCATGAAGTTACGCGGCGCGCCATAGACGCTCCAACTGTCCGCATACGCGTAATAACTGCGATCAAATACGTTGTTCACGTTCAACGTCGCGCTCAGATTGCGGCTGATGTCATACCGCGCCATCAGGTTGGTCAACGCATAGCTGCCCTGCTCAAACGTATGCAAGTCCATCCCGGTCTTGCTCTGCCAGTTCACCCCGCCGCCCACCGTCACCTTGTCGAGCACGCCCGGCAGGCGGTAAGTGGTAAAGGTCTTGAGGCTGTGACGCGGGCTGGTGGTGACAATGCGCTGATCATCGGCATCGGTGCTCACGCTATAGGCGTAACCGGCGGACGCTTGCCAGCCGTCGCTCAACTCACCGTTGAACTCCAGCTCCACACCCTTGGTCGTGGTGCCCTGCTCCGCACGATAGATGTCCGGGTCGCTCACAAACACCGGCAGGTTATCCTGGTCGATCTTGAACAGCGCCAGGCTCGCGTTGAGTCTGTCGTCATTGAAGCTGCCCTTGACCCCGACCTCATAACCCGTGCCTTCCTGCGGATCCAACGCCTTGTAGCTCGCATCATGAATGCCGTAGGCCTGGGGATTGAAGATCTTGGTATAGCTGGCATACAGCGACCAGGTGCTGTTCAAGTCATACACGATACCGGCGTACGGCAGGAACACACCGTTGCGGGTTTCCTTGCTCTCGGTGTTCTGGCTCGGGTCGGCGTAAGTCACTACTTCATTACTACGCTTCCAGTCAGTTACACGGCTACCGAGGATCACCGCCGTGTTGTCGGTGACATGCAAACGCGACGTCAGGTACGCCGCATACTGGTTCTCTTCTATATGGGTCTTGCCCACCGGCGTGGTATTCGGAACATTCGCGCCGCTGCCACTCCAATTGAAGATATTGGGCACGGTGCCGTCGTAACCGGTCCAACTGCCAAACCAGCCGCCATGGCTTGGCGTATTTTCGTGGTAACGCGACATCGTCACGCCGGCGATCAACTCATGCTCACGCCCAAACAGACTGAACGGCCCAGTCAGATACGCATCAAGGTTGTTCTGGCGCGGCGTGCCCGACCAGCGATTGGGATAGAGATAAGCCCCCGCCCCCGTATCCTGGTCGATGCTGCCGTTCATATAGTTGATCAGCTCATCGAACTGGTTCTGCGTGTGGCTGACCTCAACCTTGCCGCTCCAACCGTTATCGAACTGATGCTCGATGGAGCTGAACACATTGGTCTGCTTGCGATCGTTATAGGCCCAATCCGGCGCGCTGTTGGCCGAGCGGCTGAAGGTGGTGCGGTTGCCGTTGCTGTAGAACATCGGAAAACCGGTGCGCAACGGGTCATTCACCTGATTGTTGATATAGCTGAAGCCCACCGTCAGCATCGTCGCATCGCTCAGGTCGAACTCGGAAATCCCGTACACCATCTGCGAGTCGGTGTTGACGCGATCCACCCAGGAGTTCTGCTTCTTATAGTCCACCACCAGGCGCCCACGGATATTGCCACTGTCGGTCAGTGGCCCGGACACATCGAACCCCGTGCCATAACGATCCCAACTGCCCGCCTCCCCCGTGATACTGGCCTGCGCCTCCGCCGTCGGGCGCTTGCGGATCAGGTTGATAGTCGCCGACGGCGTGCCCGACCCACTGATCAACCCCGTGGCCCCGCGTACCACTTCAACACGATCGTACATCGCGGTGTTCTGCGTGGTGTTATCCAGGCGCGCCGAGGTCGGCACGCCGTCGATCTCGAAGTTGTTGATCTGGAAACCGCGGGACCAGTACGTATCGTTCTCCGCGCCGACGCCGACCCGCAGCACCGTAATGCCCGGCGTGGCCTCCAGCACTTCGGTGAGGTTGGTGAGCCGTTGATCATCGAGACGCTGGCGGGTGATCACCGTCACCGATTGCGGGGTTTCTTTCTGCGTCAGGTTCAGTCGCGTCGAACTGCTCGACGAATAGGTGGTGTAAAGGCCGGTGCCCTCAGTGGTCGAACCCGGCGCCATGCCGGAAATCGAGATCGCGCCCAGTTGCACAGCACCGCCCGCCCCCGGCTGCAATTGATAATGCCCCTCGCCGGTCTGCACCACCGTCAGCTCGCTGCCCGCCAGCAGCACCTGCAACGCCTGGTCCACCGAGTAGCTGCCATGCAGCGCCGGGCCAGTCTTGCCGGCGGTGAGCGCCGCATTGCCCGCCAGATACACGCCACTTTGCGCGGCGAGCTGATTGAGCTGATCGGCCAAGGCGCCAGCGGGCAGGTCGAAGCGCTGTACAGCCTGTTCAGCGGCAGCCGCCAGGGGTGCAAAGCTCAGGCTCGCAGGCACGGCCAAGGCCAAAGCAATCGCCAGGGCCAAAGGTTGGGGAGAGTTACGCAGGAATAAAGGCATAAAACAGTTCCGGTCGAAGGAGGCATCAAGCCGTTGTCCTTCTCTAATTCGAATGAGAACGCAAAACCGGAAGCACAAACGAAAAAATCAGCGCGGCACCACGTTGACCCACCAGGCAAACCGCCGCTCGACGCGCACTGGCAACACCTGCGCAAGCATGGCCAGCGCCTGATCGGTGTCTTGCAACGGGTACGTGCCCATCACCCGAAGATTGGCAACCTGCGGATCAATCCCCAAATGCCCATGGCGATAGCTGGCCAGTTCACCGACAAACTCCGCCAAGCGCATATCGTTCGCCATCAACACACCTTTCGCCCACGCCTCGCGCCCAGGTTGCGCAGGGTGCAGCGCCGACAGGCTGTGGCGGTCGAAATCCACGCCCTGCCCCGCCGGCACGATGTGCGTCTGCCCACTGTCGCCACACGCGACTTGCACACGGCCTTCATACACATTGAGCTGCGTGCGGCCATCGTGTTCGCGAACGCTGAACCGCGTCCCCAAAGGCCGCAGGCAACCTTGCGCGGTCTGCACCACAAACGGGCGACTGTCGCTGCCGGTGTTGATCAGGATTTCACCGCTGTAGAGCTTCAACGCGCGCTGCCCGGCACTGAAGTTGACGTCCAGCGCCGTGCCGCTGTTGAGCCAAATACGCGTACCGTCGGCCAACACCTGTTCGCCCAGCGGCACAACACCGGTGTGGAAATCGCGGGTCCAGGCGCCCCGTTGCTGCCAGCTCCCCCAGCCCAGCAGCGCGCTGCCCATGGCAATCGACAACCCGCGCAACACCTGCCGCCGCGAGCGCTGCGAACCGCGCAGGTGGGCCAACGTCTGGTTCGCCCCCGGCACATCCTCCTGCAACGGTGCAAACCGCTGGCTCACCCGCGCGACATAACTCCAGGCCAACCGGTTGACCTCGTTGCGCCCATGCCACTGGCGCCACGCGTCATGCAGATGCCGCGCATCCGGCTCGGCACTCAAGCGCGCAAACCAGTCAGCGGCTTGTTGCAACGCGGCATAGTCCAGGCCAGTAGAAGGAGTGCTCACGACAAAGCGCCGTCCAGCTCGGCTTCCAGCACCATGCACTGGAACATGGCCTGCCCGATGTACTTGGTCACCGTGCGCTCGCTCACGCCAATGCGCAGCGCGATCTCGCGGTAACTCAAGCCATCGATCTGCGCCAGGCAGAACGCCTCCGACACCTTCACCGGCAAGCGATCCAGCATCGCCTGCAAATGCACCAGCGCTTCCAGCACCAGCGCCCGGTGTTCTTCCGACGGCGCACACGCTTCCGGCCGGCTCGCCAACACCTCAAGCCACGCCTGCTCCACCTGCTTGCGGCGGAAAAAATCCACACAGACGTTACGCGACAGCGTGCTCAGGTACGCCCTCGCATGCCCGTCGCTGCCGAACTCGCGCGGATGGGTCAGCAAACGCACAAACACATCGTGGGCCAGTTCGGCAGCGTCACTGACATTGCCGAGTTTTCGCGCCAGCCAGCGTTGAATCCAGCCGTGATGGGCCGAATACAGGCTGCCAACGTTGAAGGGTGAGGGCTCGGGAAGCGGGGGCATGGGCAGCCCTACGAATAAGAATTGTTCCCAATGGTAATAAGAAAAGATAACCACCACAACGGGGAAAAGTTACCGGCGGCCCGACTCAAGGGTTGTCCCGCTGCGTGCGCCCATCCGGCCCATACAACCGGTCACCGCCCAGGCTGTTCAAAAACCCGACAATCTTCTGATTACACGCCATGCGCTGCTTGATCGCCCCGCCATTGGCCAGGTTGAGCTGCCGCGCCCGTTGCGCCAACGCCTGCACCTGCCGCCACGCCGCCAGGCAATCGGCATCCTCGGCCGCCTTGAAGGCACCTTGGCGACCGCTGCCATAGCCGAGCTTCAATTGCGCACCGCTGCGGATCGCTTCCAGCTGCTCCAGCTTGAGCAACGCCGCCTGCTTGCTCGCCGTCAGTTCCTGCAAGCGTTCACCCTCGACCTTAGCCTGGGCCAACGCCAACCGTTCCTGCTCCAGCAACTGCACCAACTGCTCAATCGCCTGCTGCTGCACTTGCAGATGTTTGCCCAGGCTCATAGGCACCTGCACCTCATTGGCCCGCGCTCATTCGACGGTTTCACCCACGCTGGCGGCGAGGCCGTCGAAGATCGAATCGGCGCTGACCTGATACGTCCCACCGGCAATGGCCTGGCGCACCGCTGCGACTTTATCCATGTCCACATCCGCCGAGCTCTCGACGCGCGTCTCGGCACTGCTGCTGGAAACCTGCACACCGTCATCGACGGTGGCTTCCAGCGCCAGCAATTCAACGCGCTGGCTGCCGGGCGCTTGGCTGTCGACGGGCGCCGGGGGGTTGGTCAGGTTCGCACTTATGATTTTCACGTTAGGGGCTTCATCTGCTGTGGGGTTGGATCAACTATCGGCAATCGAAAAGGCAAACTTTGCCCGCTGATCGAAAAAACTCAGTAACGCAGCCGCAACGCGTTCTGGCCCACCACTTGGGCGCTGAGCATTTTGCCGTCGCTGCCCATGACGCGCACGGTGCTGCCCAGGCTGCCATTGTCCAGCGCCTTGCCCTCGCGGCTGATGGTGAAACCCGCGCCCTCGGCCTGCAACGTCACCTGCTGGTTGCGCTCCACCAGCCAACGCTCGCGCACGCTGTTCTGGGTCAGCACCACATTGCGACTGAGATTGCGGCTGGCCTGGCGTCCGATGATCTGCGCGGTGTCGAACAGCACGCCCTTGGGCAACCGCTCCAACGGGCCGCGTTTGCTTTCCAGCATCGGCGCCTTGATCACCTCCCCCGCCGTGATGCGTTGGCGCGCAACTATATAGTCGCCCACCACCCGCACATTGACTTGCAGGTAACCCGCCACCTCACTGCTACAGCGCACGCCCATCGCCACCCGGCCGAATGCGTTTTGCTCGGGATGGACCAGATACGGACGCGGCTCTGCGCAGTCCACGATACGCGCCGCCGGCTGGCCGAGCTCCATCGCCACCAGTTGCGCATGCGCCGGCAAACGCGGGCTGATCACCGCGCGCACCCTGTCCTCCAGGCCGTCCGCCTGGGCCAGGGCGCTGCACAGCAAACACACCCAACCGCCTGATCGCCACCTCATCCATCCCGCCCTCCGCGCTTCCAAGCGCAGAATTCTAGTCGCCCGGCCCACGGGGCAAGGCCGGAATTAGTCGCCAAATAGCCGCCTGTTTCGGCCTTTGCCCAAGCAACCTTGGGACTAACCTGCGAGCCGTTCATTTATTTGATGCACAGGTCCGCAACCATGATCGACAAGCTCGACAACGAGCTGCGCTTTCAGCAGGACGCAATGAGTTTGCGGGCTGAGCGCCAGCAGGTATTGGCCAACAACATCGCCAACGCCGACACACCGAACTTCCGCGCGCGGGACTTCGACTTCTCCAGCGAACTGGCCAGCTCCCTGCAAAAACAGCACATGGGCAGCGGCATGGCCCTGGCCACCACCTCGGACCGCCACCTGCATGCCTCGTCCCAAAGCCTGTCCAGCCGCGACTTGCTCTACCGCGTGCCCGACCAACCGAGCCTGGACGGCAACACCGTGGACATGGACCGCGAACGCGCGCAGTTCACCGACAACGCCGTGCGCTACCAGGCCAGCCTCACGTTCCTGACCAGCCGCTTGCAATCGCTCAAGACCGCCATGCAGTCCGAATAATCCAGGGAAGCACCATGTCGATGTTCAGCATTTTCGATATCGCCGGCTCCGCGCTCAGCGCCCAGTCCCAGCGCATGAACGTAACCGCCAGCAACCTGGCCAACGCCGACACCACCAGCGGCCCGGACAACGCTGCCTACCGCGCCCGCCAAGTGGTCTTCGAATCCCAATACCAGGCCGGCAGCAACATCGGCGGCGTGCGCGTCAGCCAAGTGGTCGAGGACGGCTCGCCGATGCGCCAGGAATACCGCCCCGGCGACCCGCTCGCCGACGAATCCGGCTACGTGACCATGCCCAACGTCGAGCCCGTGGGCGAAATGGTCAACATGATCTCCGCCTCGCGCTCTTACCAGGCCAACGTCGAAGTCATGTCCACCAGCAAGGAAATGATGCTGAAAACTTTGACCTTAGGTGAGGCGTAAACCATGACCAGTACGATTGCCAGCTCGGTGCTGTCGAGCATGAACAGCACCAGCGCCACCGCCGACAGCACCACCTCGGCGGCGGATGATTTGCAGGACCAGTTCCTCACCCTGCTCACCACGCAGTTGCAAAACCAGGACCCCACCGACCCGATGGACAACAGCGAGATGGTCACCCAGCTCGCGCAGATCAGCACCATCAGCAGCATCGAGAACGTCACCTCGACGCTGGAAGGCATCTCCAGCCAGATCAGCGCTGCCGAAACCCTGCAAGCCTCGGCGCTGGTGGGCAACGGCGTGTTGATCGACGGCAACACCCTCCAGGTCGGCGACGGCGTGGCCACCACCTTTGGCGTGACCCTCGACAGCGCCGCCGATGACGTCACCGTCACCATCAAGGACAGCACCGGCACGGTGGTGCGCACGATTGATGAAGGCAGCATGAGTGCCGGCACCCAAGCGCTGTCATGGGATGGCCTGAACGATGACGGCAGCACCGCCGCCGACGGCGCCTACACCTTTGCCATCAGCGCCACCGCCAGCGACGTCGCCGTGACCAGCACCGCACTGAAATACGCCCTGGTCACCGGCGTCACCACCGACAGCAGCAACCAGGTCGCCCTGGACCTGGGCGGCGTCAACGACAACGTCGCCCTCAGCGACATCAGCCTCGTCCTCTGACTCGCCTACTTATATAAAGGAGCAACACCATGGCTTTTTCCCAAGCGCTCAGTGGCCTGTCGGCGGCGTCTACCGACCTCAACGTGGTCAGCAACAACATTTCCAACTCCCAGACCGTGGGCTTCAAAAGCTCCACCACGCAGTTCGCCGACGTGTATTCCGGCGCGGATGTGGGCCTGGGCACCCAGGTTTCCGGCGTGGTGCAGAACTTCGAATCCGGCAGCCTGACCACCACAGATAACTCCCTGGACCTGGCGATCAACGGCGATGGTTTCTTCACCTTCACCGACGGCACGCAAACCGTGTACTCGCGCAACGGCCAGCTGACCCTGACGGCCGAGGGCTACCTGGAAAACGCTGCCGGCGACCAACTGCTCGGCGTCAACGGCGTGATCCAGATCCCCACCACCGGCCTGCAAGCCAGCGCCAGCAGCGAGCTGGACGCCGAGCTGAACCTGGACGCCAGCGAAGACACCATCACCGCCACCTTCGACCAGACCGATTCGTCCACCTACTCCTATTCCACCAGCGCCACGCTCTACGATTCCCTCGGCATCAGCCACACCAGCACCCTGTATTTCAGCAAGACCGCCGACAACACCTGGGAAGTGCACACCGCCATCGACGGCAACCTGCTCACCGAGACCCAGACCGTCGGCTTCAGCGCCAGCGGCCTGATCACCAGCGGTGAAACCGGCACCTACACCTACGACCCGGCCAACGGCGCCGCCGAGCTGTCGATCACCCTCGACCTCACCGGCACCACCCAGTTCGGCAATGACTCGGCCGTGTCCGATATCTCGCAGAACGGCTACACCTCCGGCAGCCTGGTGAGTTTCAGCATCGACGAAACCGGCACCGTGGTCGCCACCTACTCCAACGACCAGACCAAGAACATCGACCAGATCCAGCTCGCTACCTTCAGCAATGAAAACGGCCTGAAAGCCAATGGCGACAACACTTGGCTGGCCACGTCCTCGTCCGGCCAGGCTTTTGCTCGGCGTGGCCGGCAGCGGCTCGTTGGGCTCGATCCTCAGCGGCACCACCGAAGACTCCAACGTCGACCTGACCGCCGAACTGGTGAACCTGATCATTGCCCAGCGCAACTTCCAGGCCAACGCCAAGTCGGTGACGGCGCAAAGCGAAGTCTTGCAGCAAGCCGTGAACATCGGGTCCTGACCCTATGGACCGCATGCTTTTCACCGCCATGAGCGGCGCCAACCAGGCCCTCGAACAACAAGCCGTGGTCGCCAACAACCTGGCCAACATCGTCACGCCGGGGTTTCGTGCGCAACTGGTGGAGATGCAGTCTTCACCCGTTGCCGGCGAAGGCCTGCCGACTCGCGTCTCGGTGGCGGCCAACGGCATCGGCGTCGATTGGAGCCAAGGCCCGGTGGTGCACACCGACCGCGCACTGGACGTGGCCCTGGGCGAAAACGTCATGCTCGCGGTGCAGGCCGGCGACGGCAGCGAGGCCTACACCCGGCGCGGCGATTTGCAGGTGGACGGCACCGGCGCCATGAGCGTGGGCGGTCGCCCGGTGATCGGCGATGGCGGCCCGGTGACCGTGCCGCTGGGCAGCGAAGTCACCCTCGGCAGCGACGGCACCATCAGCGTGCGTGAACTGGGCATGAGCCCGCGCGGCCTCAGCCCGGTGGGCAAGTTGAAGCTGGTCGCGGCCTTGCCCGGCACCTTGCAGCCCGGCACCGACGGGCTGTTCCGCACCGCTAACAGCCAACCGCTGCCCGCCGACGACAGCCTGCGCGTCGCCCCCGGCGCCCTGGAAGGCAGCAACGTCAGCCCGACCAGCGCCATGGTCGCGATGATCGACAACTCGCGCCGCTACGACATGCAGATGAAAGCCATCAGCACCGCCGACGAAAACGCCAAGAGCGCCAACAGCCTGCTGTCCCTGAGCTGAGCGCACCGTTGCACCGACAAGGAACCAAACGATGATCCGCTCACTGTGGACGGCCAAGACCGGCCTCGAAGCCCAACAAGGGCAAATGGACGTGATCGCCAACAACCTGGCGAACGTCAGCACCAACGGCTTCAAGCGCTCCCGCGCGGTGTTCGAAGACCTGGTGTACCAGAACGTGCGCCAGCCCGGCGCGCAAAGCAGCACCGACACACGCCTGCCCTCCGGCTTGCAGGTCGGCACCGGCGTGCGCGAAGTCGCCACCGAACGCCTGCACACCCAGGGCAACCTGGAACAGACCAGCAGCTCCAAGGACTTGGCCATCAACGGCCTGGGCTTTTTCCAGGTGGACATGCCCGATGGCAGCACCGGCTACACCCGCGACGGCAGCTTCCAGCTCGATTCCAACGGCGAGATGGTCACCTCCAACGGCTATAAACTCTCGGCCGGCGTGACCATCCCGGCCAACGCCACCGCGATCACCATCAGCACCGACGGCATCGTCTCGGTGACCACGCCGAGTGCGTCCACTTCGACCCAGGTCGGCCAGCTCAACCTGGCGCTGTTTATCAACCCGGCCGGCCTGGAAAGCATCGGCCAGAACCTCTACCTGGAAACCGA
Source organism: Pseudomonas sp. FP453 (assembly GCF_030687495.1). Taxonomy (NCBI): domain Bacteria; kingdom Pseudomonadati; phylum Pseudomonadota; class Gammaproteobacteria; order Pseudomonadales; family Pseudomonadaceae; genus Pseudomonas; species Pseudomonas sp. FP453. Next base: position 5,112,129 of record NZ_CP117435.1, read on the forward strand.
CGCCTCCGGCTCGCCCACCGAAACCACCCCGGGCCTGAACGGCGGCGGCACCTTGTCCCAAGGTTACGTAGAGACGTCCAACGTCAACGTGGTGGAAGAAATGGTCGGCATGATCCAGACCCAGCGCGCCTACGAAATCAACAGCAAGGCCGTCGAAAGCTCGGACGAGATGCTCCAGCGTCTGACCCAGCTCTGAGCGAGATCCCCACCATGGCTCACAAGTACCTACTCGCCTGCGTGCTGGCCCTCGCCGGCTGCGATCAACTGCCGCACAAACCGGTGGTGCCCGAAGAAGACCTGCCGGCGCCGGTCTACCCGTTGCGCCAGGCCAACGGCTCGATCTACCAAGGCAGCCTCGGCTCCCAGCCGCTG